>NC_014002.1:670808-1341616 GCF_000025865.1 Methanohalophilus mahii DSM 5219 | reverse complement strand
AACGGCTCATCAAGCCAATATCTCTCAATTTCTTCATAATTTGCTATTCCTTCAAAATATGTAATTGGGCCATGGATAGCAGGATCATACTGTTCAATTGGTTCTATTTCTCTTTCAAGGAGATTACGTATTTTCTGGACAAAATTAATATTTTTGAAACTTGTTTTTATTTTAGTTTGCGAATCAGTCTTTTCGTCTGGTTCTTTATCTTCCTCTTCCAGTTCATCCGCCAGTAAATTTTCCGTGTCATCGGTGGCAACAGGAACTTGAGATGAGGATGCCTTTGCCATATCGTTTTCATTCAGGTCTTCTGTGTCAATGGCTTCAGTTGTTTTTTCCTGTATATTGCCAATATTTTTGTCAGTAGTTTCATTTTCTGGAGGTGGAGTGAATATATTTGGTAAATCCTCTTTAGAATCGGAAACATCTGATTCTTCACTTGATATTATTCTTTGCTCTTCATTATTTTTGTTTGCAGATGAATTTTCTCTATGTATGATTTTTTCACCTTTGAGAGGTGTGAAAATAATTTCATCCTTCTTTTCTTCAACAAATAGGGTACCCTTTTGAGGGAAATTTTCTTTTTTATGGAATGATCCGGGTTTGAAAAGTTTTGGTTCTATTAATCCCGATTCTTCTTGCTTTCCAGTGGATGAATTTTTATTGTTCTTTGAATAATCTTCCTTGGTTGAATTATCCATACCCTTTTTTACGGAATCTTCATCACTCATTTTGTCACCGGAAATTAATTGTTATTTGTGGGTATTATGGGCCTGAACGCAGTGTAGATATATACCACTAATAATATTATTATCATTATTATAGTTATGGATAATTCCTTCTCTGCCAAATCCATGAAAAACATTAAATCTTAGATGCCCATTACTTTCCAAGCATACAGACCAACTTTACGGAAGATCCCCATGCCCATTATAACACTGGATTATGAAGACCTTGAGAAACTTACAGGTACTGACAGGGATAGCATAATAGACAGGGTTCCCATGATCGGAGCAGATATCGAACGTCTTGAAGAGAAATCCATTGATATCGAATTCTTCCCTGATCGTCCCGACCTATATAGTGTCGAAGGTGTTTCCAGAGCAATGCGGGGATTTATGGATATTGAAACAGGTCCCGTAAAATATGATATTAAACATTCAGATGTTGAAATATCTCTAGACGATGATATAAAGAATATCCGTCCTGTGCTTGCTTGTGCGATTGTCCGCGGAGTCAAATTCACCGAATCCTCAATAAAAGCTCTGATGGACCTGCAGGAATCCCTGCACTGGGGGTTGGGTAGGGATCGTAAGAAAGTATCAATAGGGGTTCATGACCTTTCGAGGATCAAACCACCTTTCAGGTATATCGGTGCGGACCCATCAGTGGAATTTGTTCCCCTCGATTTCACCGAACCCATGAGCCTGGCAGATATTCTTGAAAGACATCCAAAGGGCACACGTTTTGCCCCTCTTCTTGAAGGCTATTCAAAATATCCCCTTATACTTGATGCTAAGGATCAGGTGCTTTCCTTCCCACCTATTATAAACGGAACACTAACGATGGTGGACAAAAATACCACCGACCTTTTCATAGATGTAACAGGTCTGAGTGCGGAAGTCTATACAGCCCTTAACATTGTTGTGGCTGCACTTGCTGATCGTGGAGGCAGGATTGAATCTGTTAAGATCAATTATCCCGACGGGGAATCAAAATTCACTCCTGATCTTTCACCGGAAAAACGCATTATTTCAATGGATGAAGTAAAATCCCTTATTGGTATGGACTTCACATCAGATGAAGTAGCAAGCCATTTGAGAAGAATGCGTTATGCGGCATCACCTGCAGGCACAAATGTAGTGGAGATAGAAATTCCTCCCTACAGGGCAGATATCCTGCATAATTATGATATAATTGAAGACATTGCAATTTCAGTAGGCTTTGACAATATTGAGGCAATATTCCCGTCCACTTCAACAACCGGTGAGGCACATCCCCTTTCCCTGATACAGGATAATATCAGGGAGATTATGGTTGGATTGGGATATTCTGAAGTGATGCCATTCACTCTTACCAGTGAGAAAGTGCATTTTGATAATATGAGAAGGCCACATACAGAAGATGTGACGCCTGTTATGCATCCCATCAGTGAAGATCAGACAATGATACGCACGACCCTTCTGCCCAACCAGCTGGAAATTCTTTCCCTGAACCAGCATCATGAACTGCCTCAGCGCATATTTGAGGTAGGTGAGGCTATCGTAAATTGTGCAAATAAGCTGCATCTGGCAGCTACGTCTATTCATGCACTGGCAAATTTCGAGGAAATAAGGGAAATCGTTGATTCTATGATGCTGGAGCGAAATATTCCTTATTCAGTTAGTCCATCAGAAGATCCGGCATTTATCGAAGGCCGAAAAGCAGATATTCTGGTAAATGGCACAAAGGTGGGTGTGATGGGAGAAATTCATCCGCAAGTCATACTCAATTTCGGGCTTGGACAACCGGTTGTAGGTTTTGAAATAAATCTGGATGAATAAGTAACTGGTATTCAACTACCATTTAAAACAGAACGGGCCCGCCGTGATTCGAACACGAGTCAATGGGTATCTTCGCACCTTTCCAGGTTACATCGAAGCCCATCAGGATATCCTGGCTACCCCACGGGCCCGCAGGAAGCAGCCTTATCATAGTGATAACGTTTATTAAACTTTTCTATAAGCGACATTTAAAAATGGACTCGATATTGTAAGAGAAGCGCAACCACAATAAGAAAAAGTCCAAAAATATTTTTGAAATATTTTCTGGAGAATGCTTCAAGGTTGCCCCTAGGTGTATACATGATATGGGATCCCAGCTGGCTTCCAATGAAGGCAGCTAATCCAAGTGAAATTACTGTGCTGTCTGTAAGGGATATGTTGTTGAGATGAGCCACCAGACCGGAAGCCGAAGAGACGAGAACAATCAGCGAAGATGTTGCAGCGGCCTCCCGGACTCCGTATCCGAAGGCCAGCAGAAGGGGAACTACAAAAGAACCTCCCCCGATACCCAGTAAACCGGCACATACCCCCGCTCCAAGACCGACCAGCAATCCCATGAGCAAACGTTTTTTATCTGCAGGTTTGGGCAGGATCGCATTTCTTGAACCGGGGGCCATCATAATCAAACCTACAAGGACTATGACAAAACTGAAAATTGAAATAATTGCATTTTCTGAGATCTGTGTCCCTATGTATTTCCCGATGGGTGCCCCGATAACCGAGAATACCAGAAAGGGGATTGCAGCATGGAAGTCAATTGTTTTCTTTCTCAGGTATATAAATGAGGATGAACCGGTAGTAACCACATTGAGCAAAAGGGAAAGCGGAATAGCTATTCGCAGGTCGATCCCTATCCAGTAAAAAAGAGGCACGTAGATCACCGCTCCCCCGATTCCCAGATATGCAAAAACAGAGGAAAGGAACAGAATAATTAATGCAAGGAGAAGAGGGTCCGTAAACATTTCTCATTTATCCTTTACATCTTTGTATTTTGCTTTGAAGCGGGCAATATTTTCCCGTGTCCCTACAACCGATATGACATCGTTCCTTTCAAGTACGATGTCATCCAGTTCGTCGATGTGTACCTGTTCATTTTTCATGTAACCAATAATACGACAGCCTGTAGTTTCATACAGACCAAGACTGCCCACTGTTCTGCCTTCCATCCTTTTATCCACAACATACCGTTCGATCTCGATCCCTTCATACAACATGATCTCGTCTATCGGGCAGTATTCTTCTGAATAGTAACATAAAGAGGTTATTTTTGCCAGCATCTGCCCGGCAACAATGGACAGAGACGCTACATAATCGCCTCCCGCCTTGTATATTTTATCAATGGATTCTACCGAATTTGCCCTTGCAAATATAGTTGAATCGGGGTTTAGGCCTCTGCTCACCAGAGTTGCAAAAATTACATCAGTATCATCATTTAAACAAATTATAATTGTGGAGGCATCCTCTATGCCTGCACTCTTCAGGATTTCTTCATCTGTACCGTTTCCTATAATATATTCAAAATCCTTTTTGAAAAAAAGTTCTTCCTTCGAATCTACAATTACAAAGGGGATTTTGGTCTCATCAAGTATTTCTGCAACCCTTTTACCTACATCCCCATATCCAAGAACTACTATATGGCCCCGTTGCATTCCAATCCTCTTATTTTGTGAGATCTTTCAAATCACTTAACTGTTCCATGGTGCCGGTTGCAAGCAGCACTGTATTTTCCTTGATTATTTCCCTGTCCTCAACTTTAAGGAGTAATTTGCCTTCTTATCTTAAGCCGATTATGTTAGCGCCCGTCTTTGTATGAATATCATTTTCTTTTAATGATTTGCCAATAAGGGAACTTGCAGGATAGACTGGTAATTCTACAATATTATTATCTCCCAGAAATGCAGTCGCTCCGCCAAGCCCTCTGACATAGGGGTCCAATCCTTTTTTCCCAAGGAATCGTCCGAGTACAAGTTTTGGGGAGACGACTCTTTTTGCACCTGCATATTTGAGATACTTGATATTGGCAGAATCCTCTGCAACTGATATTATATAAGTATCTGCAAGGTTTGAAGCAGTAAGTACAATACTGGCGTTTTCTTCGTCCGAGCGGTTGGCTATTAAAAAACGGGCATTTTTTATTCTGGCATTTTCCAGGGTTTTATCTTCTGTAGCCCTGCCATATATGCAGGAAAGATTTTGATCGAGAAGCCTGCGAACCACTTCTTCATCTTCCTCAATTATTACAAAACTTACATTTTGTTCCTGCAGTTCTTCTATAAGAGTTTGCATCAATTTATTATAACCACATATTATGATATGGGAAGTGATAGATTCCGGGGCTTTTGCAGGGAGGGGCATGTTCAGGGATCTTTCAAACCACGGTGTGATGACAAAAGTAATCAAAATACCAAATACCATGATTACACCACTTAATTGTACGAAGATGGCAAAAATTTTGCCGATTGGACTTGTTAATACAATGTCTCCGTAACCTACAGTAGTGGCAGTTGAGATTACCCAATATATAGCATCAACAGGATTATAATATTGCGTTTGTCCTTCATAATTTACCAGCAGAAGGAAGACGATCGTATCGATGATCACCACTCCCAGGGAAATGCCCATGTAATGGTACAGTGATCGTCTCCACATGGCCGGTAATTTCATTTTCATCCATCCTGTGTTTAGAAACCATGTACTATGTAGGGTCCGAATATCATCAGGACAAAGGACAATATGATAAATATCGTAAATGTGCCTGCTATGGTTCCTGCAAGGGTGGTTGACTTGATTTCATCTCCTGTAAACCTTTTGAGGAATGACTGGAGGTAATCCCTGAATACATGTCCTCCATCCAGCGGTACAGCAGGGAGGCAGTTGAATAAGCCTACATAGAAGTTCAGCCATCCAATCCAAAGAAGGCTGTTGGCAATCCAGAAAACTCCTACACCGAGAGGTTCACCCCACCCAACGGGTTCATAGAACTGGGCAAGGGTGCCACTAAACCCGGGGAATCCTTCTCCTGCAAATCCGATTATGGGCAGACCTAACATAATTACCCAGCCAGCTACGCCTGTGAGCATGGAAGGCAGGCCTTTGAGCATATCCAGATATTCATGGGCGGGGTACTCGCCGATCGAAAGTCCTACCGGTATATTTTTTACTCCATCTGTGCCATAATAAACTCCCAAAAACCCTTTTTCGGAAGTGCCATCAGGATGTTGCCCCAGTGTCAAAGTGTATATTTTATTTTCCCCCTCAGTTGTCTTAACCTCTATTTCCACTTCCTGGCCGGCAGTTGTGGTATTCATGAAATTGACAAATTCTTTAGGGGTTTGGGTAGTAACATTATTGATGGATAGTAAAAACATCCCTTTTTCAAGGTTACTTCTTTCTGCAGGTGAACCATCTACAATATCATTGATATATATTCCAAAATCTCCGGTATCCTGCTTGTCGGTTACTTTCAGTTCATACTCTCTTACCTTTCGGTCTTTGGCTGCTTTCAGGGTGACCGTAGATCCGATTTCTGTTTTGTTCAAATAGGCTACAACGTCACTGGCATAACGTATTTCCTGATCATCGATGCCGGTAATTACCATTCCCTTTTCAATACCTGCCATGTCAGCTACAGAGTCTTCTTTAACATCCACGACCATTGTGTCGCTCATAGGAGCTACAGCTCCCAATACAGGTCCGAAAAAGAGAACAAAAGCAATCAGGGCCACTGCAAAATTGGACATCACTCCAGCGGCCAGGATGCGTGCACGCTGGTTTCTGGTGGCTTTTTTCTCATTTATTACAGGACTTCCAAATTCGTCTTTCCCTTCCCCGAAAAGTTGTTCCTCATCGGGTTCAGCAAATCCTCCTATGGGCACCAGGGCAACAAGTATTCCCATGGATTTTACCCTGATATCTTCTACCCTGGCAAGAATGGCATGGGCAAATTCATGAACTACCAGTGTTACTATCAGGGCAATGATACCCCATGTAAGGGGGATAAATTCGTTGACACCGGGAATCAGGAATACATTGCGGGCCTCATTGAATTTCCCGGGTTGAGGCATTGCATTCTCTGTAAGGGAAGCAATAAGCGCGATATCTGAAAGAATGACAATAAAAAGCATGGCAAACATGCCTATGAACATCAGCACAATGCCGGTATTTGCAAATACTCTCCAGTAACGGCGGGGTTTTGCAAGTTTGTCCAGAAGAGCCAGCCCCCTGACAGTTCTGATCATGAGTATGGGGCCGTATGCCGATATATTGTACTTTTCCAGTACTCCCTTTTTGTTAAGATAGGCTACTGCGGCCCAATATACTAAAAATATCGCCAATATGATGTTAGTGGTTACCAATTGAATTCTCCGAAGGATTGATGCCAGTGATGATTAGATGGTTGAATTAATATCTTTTTATATTAAAATCAACTGGGCAGGGGATAGTGTTGCCTGCTATAGAATAAATTATATATCGTCGGGATAGACGCCAAATTGCTGGGTGAAATTGAGCTGGTCTACCTCTTCCCAGTCCTCGGCAATCTTTTCACCTTTTACCCTGCTTATGGTTATGCCAGTAAAACTAATTTTGCGGTTTGTAGGAAACACACCCTGAAATGTTCTTTTATGGGTGCCTTCTGCTTTCCAGCGTGTAACAACTTTATCCTCTTCGGCGATCATGTCTTCTATTTCAAAATGAAGGTCTGGAAGGGCATGGTGTATGGCACCCATGAATTCCTTGAGATTTTCCCGGTCCAGTATTTCTCCGCCATAATGCATCAGATAATCTTCAGTGCAATGTTTATCCACCATAACAGGACTCCATCCTTCTCTGGCGACTTTCAGCACGATTTCTTTGTTTTTATCAATAGAGCCACAAATTTGCTCATCGTTAGTCTCATTGTTTCCCATTGCTAATAGTAGACAGAGTTTATATTTAAAAAGTTTATTTCACGAAAATTGCATAATTATCCGGCAGTATCAGTATATATCAGGTACAATTGGTTCTGACCTGTAGTTCTGGGATATATATATTCTATATACTCTGTATATTATATTGTAGAAGTATAAGCACAACAGAGGATTGATTATAACTTCTGGCAGATTAAGGCGGAGGTATCTGGGCTTAGAAACAAAAAAGTCCCGAATTGTATGGTTTGCACCTGTTCTACAATATCTCTGCCTTCTTCTATATTTCTGAAATTCATTTGTATTTATTGAAACCTTGGACCATCTACATCTGCATTATTATTGTAGCCACGCCTTTCCCAGAATCCTTCATAATTCTCATCGTCTGTCACCTCTATCGCGGTGATCCATTTAGCCCATTTGTAACCATATTTTCCCTCTGCTACAAGTTGCAGGGGGAAGCCCCTTTCTTGGGGGAGGGTGACGTTATTAAGTTTGTAGGCAACAATAATATTGTTATCAATCAGGTAATCCAGCGGAAGGGATGTAGAATAACCGTCCTTTGAATAGAAAATAACCGTGTTAGCCCCTTTTCTGACTCCGGCTTCTTCCAGAAGGATATCCACCGGTACACCTGTCCACAGTGCTGTAAAGCGCCATCCTTCTACACAATCAAGCGGTATTACCCTGGAAACGGCCCGGGAGGAGGTGAGCTGTTCATAACTTATAAGTGTAGTTTCATTTACCATCCCGCTGATTTTGAGTGTGTAGGTCTCTCTATCAATATACTGGGTTCCCTTGATACCATTGTTGCGCTGCTCTTCAATCGGTGTAAGTTCAACACCGTCATATTCCAGTGTCTCTGTCTCATTATCCTGCACACCGCTACCTTCTGTTTCCTGCGGTGTGTTGGAAATGCATCCTGATGAAAACACTAGAATGATAAGGAAAAGATATATTGGATATCTCATGAAATAACCTCTGTATATGGAACTTGGAACTGATTACAAAAATAGGTTTTGTATGATGTATTGAGGTGTTCCTGCTTGCAATAAAAAAATGAGAAAATGGCCAGTATAGTTGTCAGTGCTGTCCCAATTATGTTTTTCCTGCGATAGATTTATAAAAAATCGTGTTATTTAGATGTTGCATATTCTGGTTGCAGTACCCAAACAGAATCTGCAATAAAAAATGTGCGAGAGTAGCCAAGCGGCCAACGGCGATGGACTCAAGATCCATTCTCGTAGGAGTTCGTGGGTTCGAATCCCCCCTCTCGCACCAACCAATCGGGTTATAGGTAGAATTGAAAAATGCAACCTTAGATAAAAAATTATTAAGTATTTTTTATAAAGCAAGTATCAATTTTTTTCTAATCATAATTAAATGAATGAACAAATTACAATGTATAAAAAAATTGAAAATGGAAGAGATATCTCACTTCTTCAATTAATCCCTTTCTCTTCTCAAAACAAGTACAATTGGAAATCCCATCATCACGATAACAAAGAAAGAATTTGATGTAGGGGCATCGAACTTTGGATGTAACCGAATACATCTGATTTTGTCCACCAATTAATACCAATGCATGGGCAACTTACAATGTTGGAACTTGGTGTTTTTTTAAATGTTTCAAAAAACCAAATAATGAAGGATTCATCTTCTCATTCATTCCTTCTTGTTAATAGAGTTGCTATCATCAGTACCTCAGATGTTAACAAAGATCCAAATCCAGACGTTTCATTTGATTTAGAATCTTTATTATTATCGTTTTTTTTCCTTCATTACTAAATTAAAGGGTTTCTAAAGAAACATAAAAATGCATACGTTTAATATAAAAGATAAACATGCGTATTGTAGAATATATTTGAAATGTGATTTTCCGATATAATAGTGAGAGTCGGACCCATGTTTATTCCTGACAAACCAATAGAAACAGAAAAAGAGGACTTTTTGAACCGAAAAGGATTTTCACAACATTTAGCTGAATCTCTTTTAAGTTGGAAGGAAAAAGAAAGTCTTATTGTTGCGGTCCATGGAGAATGGGGGTCTGGTAAGTCCTCTGCAATTAAACTTGCTTTAAGGCACATTAAGAATAAAAATTTAAAGGATATACCTACTGTAATTGAATTTAATCCTTGGAATTTTTCAGAGCAAAAGAACTTGAGTGAGCATTTTTTCAATGAAGTTGCAAAAGAAATTAAAATAAGAGGGGAAAGCAATGACAAAAAGATTGCTGAGAAACTCACGTATTATTCAAGTTTGCTTAGTCTGGTACCAGATGAAAAAACAGTTTCGGGATATGCTTTTAGTCTAATAATAGGTATAAGTTTAGTAGGTATTTCTACAAATGAAATAACTGGTTGGATTAATATTGCTGATATGTATGTGAAATATTCAGTACTTGGTTTAAGTGCTGTACTTGTAGTTGCTGGAATATTTAAAAATTATTTAGCAAAATTAGCTGATATTTTAAATAAAAAAAATGCATATAATAAAAAGTCAATATTAGAAGTAAAAACGGAAATCAAAAACGAGTTGCTAAAAAGACAAAAAAAATTAATTATTGTAATTGATGATATTGATCGATTAAATCAATCTGAAATAAAGCAAATATTTAGATTAATTCGAATTAATGCAGATTTTCCAAATATTATTTATCTTTTAGCATTTGATCGAAAAATTATTGAAAAAAATTTAGAGGTGCAAGCAGGAGTATCGGGTAAAGACTACTTAAACAAAATAGTACAGGTTGATTTCGATATTCCTTTTGCAAAGCCTAATACTACTTCAAAGTATTTCTTTGAAGAATTAAATCAAGTACTTGGTTCATTACCTGAATCTGCACAGAGATTCTATAATCAAGGTGATTCATATTGGGCCAATGTTTACAACTCTGGATTTAAATATTATTTTAAAAATATAAGAGATGTTAAAAGGTTTATGAGTAGTTTAAAATTTAACATATCACAAATGTACAATGATGAAATAATGGAAGTAAATCCCATAGATTTCACTGCAATAGAAGCTATAAGAGTATTTGATCCTGATTTTTATAACTTCATGAAAAGTCAAAACTCTCTTTTCACTTCAACAGATATGTTTAACTCTTCTAACATAAATGATAGGATTGCTAAAATCGAAAATCAGGACTATGATTTAGCAAAAGATGTGAGAGAACATACTATACAACTTGTAAAAACATTATTCCCACAGATTAATACAAATCATAGTTCTGATTTTCAAGCCTCTTGGAGTAGAGACCTTAGAGTGTGTGCTACATCTAATTTTGATAGCTATTTTTCACTAATTCCTGGTGGAGGCGAGGAAGAAATAAGCCAATATGAAATGGAAAACATTTTGACCAAAACAAATTCAGTTGAAGCATTTGAATCAATTCTTCGAGAATATATAGAGAAAAATAAAATACGAAAAGTATTACAAAAAATGCAGGATTATACATCTGAGGAAAAGTACATTCCACAAGAGAAAGTTCAAAATATTGTTCTAGCACTATTCAACATCTCTGATGACTTACCAAAAGAAAAGGCTGGCATGTTTGATTATGGAGCTGATATGGACATGATGAGAATCCTCCATCAGATATTCGAACGCAATGGAGAATCTATGGAAATTTATAAAATTCTAAAAAATACTATTCCACTGTCTAAAGGGCTGTATGGACCCGTTCAAGAAGTATCACTCCAAACTCCTAACGAAGATAGGGATGATGACCCAAAAGACACCTTTATTGCGCCTGACAAAGTTGAGGAATTGCAGAAACTGTGTTTGGAAAAAATTATTGGTTGCAAAAATAAATTGTTGGATTCTGACGAATTTATCTATATAATTTATAGGTGGCGTGACTGGGACAAAGAGAAAAGATGGGAACAATTTATTGATGATATCTTAGCGGATGACGGAAAGTTAGTTTTGTTCTTAAGCAAATTTATTACTGAATCAATGAGTTATACGTTTGGAGATTACACATCCAAAAGAATTAAAAAATTAAATTACCAAAATCTGAATGATTTCGTGGAACTAGAATCTATAATATCTAGATTGATAAAAATAAAAAATGAAAATGATAAGTTGTACACGGCTAACAAACAGACTATTGATTTCTATCTAGCTAACTACGATAAAAAAGATAATCAAAATTTTTAATACATGCCCGATTTTCTCCCACTCAACCCATTCCTGGAAAGTATTTCGACAACAGTATGAGTATTACTTGAGCGTACTCAAAAATGAGTATTGGATTTGAAAATCTCAAGCCTAGAAAGGATTTGAGCCTGCGAGCATCGGTGCGCCGTCCGCATCATACGTGTGGTAGTAACAAGGACGGGTACCATCTAAATCCCACTATCCTGCGAACTCATTTGAATAAAGCAAAATAGTTCAATTCCTATTATTTTCATTACAGGTATTTCAGATAAAGAGACTTTCAGACGAGCTTACAAATTAAAACCTGCTGGCTTGATAACAAAACCTTACTCCAGCAGACACTTATTTAAAGAATAGAACTTGCTTTGTCCAAAGACGGCTCTTTTTCAAATGATGCTCAATATACAAATTTCAATACTTTTGCTAAACCAGATAGCCAGATGAATATTTTCGAGGTCTAAATGGAACAAAAAAAAACAGTTATGATGTCTTTGAATCTTTGCATCATATCTGTTTTTACCAAATGTTATCTTAGTTTGTACACACATGTTGTATTTACCATTCAGTACTTCATTGCGTAAATCCCCCATCCCTTACAATCTTCTCAATATTACTATTCAATGTATCCAGTTTCCGTGATACTTCGTCAACAACCTCTTCCTGCTTGGCAATCAGCAGAGCATTCTTCTCTTCAAGTTCACTTATCCTGTTTGTAATTGAATCAAGTTTCATGTCTGACCTTTTCACAGATTCATCATGCAAACCCTTAATCTCAGCTACAAGTTCACCATAAACCTGCTTGACAATATTTTCGATTTCGTAATTTTGTACCTTCCTGTCAGTATCACTTGTGCGATGCCCATCCTTAATGATGGCTTCCTTCAACTGATCAAGATTCTCTGATAGACTTGATAGTAATTCCTCTCCAATACTGTCATTAATCTCTTCCATTTCCGTTATAATATCATTCTTCAACTCCTCTAAAATGTCAATTGCAGGAATGTCACCATCCATTTCAACAACACTATACGAGCCACAGGCAGAACACCTGGGTTTTTTCGTCTGAATATTCGATTTGAATTGATGTTTACAAGTTGAACAAACCAAGTTTTTGAATTGTTCCATAGTACAACCTCTCTTATTTTTTGTTTATTTGCTAAGTATATCTCAGAATATTATAGAATTAAGTAGGAATGTATGGGAATTTCCGGGAATATTAAAGGAATATTTCTGGAATTTAGAGAATATTATCGAATAATATGGATTTGTAATCTTATTGGTTACATTCCACATATTCCCACCTTCCAGTTAACGTAGAACACGTCTGGCCAGGAGTCGTTTTACTGCAGGCGTATTCAGGTTCAGTTTCCCCTTCTTTATTCGATCCTTTATGCGTTTGAAATTCCCTCGATCCACTCCACAGCTTTCAGCCTGTGTCTGAGGAATCGATAAAATTTCCTCCTCTACAGCAGCCGTTTCAAGAAATATCTGTGCTGGTTCCACGTTCAATGGCTGATCAACGATATTGTTCGCTTCCTTACCGATACATAAAACTCCGTCTGAATGAACGTGTTTCCTTTCCAGAACCCCCTCATTACCATCCAGTTTACTTTCCGGATGCTCGATGTACTGCAGAATGATTTTGCTCAGTGGCTTGAAATACTCCAACCCCTGCTTTTCCTCGCCGGTTTCATAATCTATGAAGGGTTCATGAACTACCTTCTGTGAATCCATTGAGAACGGAGATAATGGTTTAACAGGTTTGCCTTTATCCTGCTGCATGTGGAATCCAACAGTGAAAAAATTGAATGGTTTGATCTGTTTTTCCCACGGTTTCTCCTCATTAAGATTTTTGAAACGCTTCAGTATATTCGAAGTACTCACCGTTAGTTTGGAGATAGCATACAGGTTTCCGTATTTAGCTTCAATATCCTCCACTGAAATCTGGTTGTAATGCAACTTGAGGATATCCAGCCAGATCTCGCTGTGCCAATCCACAACCGAATTCGGGAATGGATTACTCAGATGCCCGAGACCGTGCAATTTGTAGGACCTTTCACCCTCCATGAACTTGATATTTCCATTGTCATAATTGTAGAGGGCATATCTCTTGGAAGAAATCCCATAGAACCACATATCCTCTTTTTCAGGTTTCAATAATGGAATATCCAGAGCATAAGGATTCAATGGCTGGAAATAGTCTATAATCTCCTGAGCATATTCAGGCGGAACAAAGATAGAATCCGTATCCATATAGGCGTGTGTACCACCAAGTTCTTTGAGTTTGGTTTCGGCCATTGCCAGGAAAAGTCTGGACCCTGCTGTAATCATGGACCCAAGTAAAGGATGGAAATACTTGCCCGGTTTCTCATACCTGTTTTTCTCGGTACTGAAATTGTCAAGACCGTAGACCCTAAAATAACTATTCCATTCCTCCGGGTTTAATTCAATGAATATCCCATAACTCAATGAATTCACAAGGATCTTGATGGCCTGTGCCCTGCTTTTCAGACGGATATAGTCAGGATCATCCATCTCACTTCCTGCTAACTCTACCTTTATTTTCTGCCTCTCTTCAACCAGTAATTGTACTAGGTTATCTTTTGCAGGATCGATAGTCATACCAAGTATCTTTGATTTCCTCAATTCATCCTGCGTACCTTTTGGAATGAACCGCACTGCCTGAATAATCTCAGGTATTTTGCCGGTCAGTAGATATGAACTGATCACATCAGGCAGGGCAAACCACATCCCGGACTCAATCGATAGATGGTTGATACCCACATTGAAAATCCCGTAATCTCCTTTATAATTCATCCTGACTGGTAACACGTCTTCCTCAGGCCGAATCTTTACCATGACCACAAAATCCTTCCAGTTATCCGTGTTTTGCAGGTAAGTCAGACTCAGTTTCCCGAATAGTGTTTTAATTTCTTCAGTTACATCTTCATGCTCAAGACGGTCGGCTATTATGAAATCCCACAAACCCATCTCCATGGTCACAGTTGGGTACATACTTGTAAAATCGAGGACTGTAACCTTGGTTGGTGTTTTCCTGATCTTGCATTCACACCTGCCACCAAAATATGAGGTCATTATATTGCCTATGATCTCGGCCGGGAAATTGGATTTATGTTTCCTGAATGGCTCAATTCCTAACTGTTGCAGAGCATGTTTACCAATTGATGCTGCACTATAGATCCGGGTGGGGGGAATGGTAATCTGGTACTCCCTCAATTCTTTCATTAATTTCTCATACACCTGATAGGTGACACGTACATCGGTGATCAGATAATCAATGTAGTCCTGGGTAACAGTCCCATGCTCTATACCTTCTTTTTTCCGTACCTCTGTATTGAGCATCTCTCCAGCCCTCGCCAGAGACAAATGTTTTGATTCGAGGAGTACCTGTCCCAAACACTGTACATCTAAAAAATGTCCATCAAAACGTTCCTTCCCCTGATTATTTTTTGTACTACCCAACTTAAAATTATTGGAATCATTAAGCCTGCGCACTATAATTGTGGGGTCGTCACGTTTCTTTGATAATGTAAGTGTGAATCCACCATTGTTCTGATTCCTGGAATTTCCTGAATAGGTTGCCAACCTGCTCAGGTCAAACCCCAGATTGAATCCGACACAGAGTGTCTTGAGCACATATATTTCTCTGTAGAAGACTTTATCCACGAATTCCTTGAGACTATATACTTCAATGGAGTGCTTCGATACGTACTCCTAAACTTGCTTACATTCCCTTTCAGAAAGCATTGCAGGGTTGTAAAATAGACCATCATGCTGAATACATCCACGCTGGTATATCCGGAAATACCCTATCTTCAGGTTCTGGTACTGATCGATAGTCGTTTCAGTATCAAAAACAAGTACTCGGGAATGTATCAAAGGAGGTCCTAGTCTATAAGGAAAGGTTTTGGAAGACTCATTTGACTTCCAGGTAAACCCTCTCAATGCGACTTTAGTCATTTCCTCCTCCATGCAGTGTATCGTATTCAATTAACCAATGACCAAGATCTACCTGTTTTCCACCCATCACTTTTAAGAAAGACCCCTGTGAAATTAGTTGCATGCCTTTTCTTTTTAGCAATGTTGCCTTACTGGACCTGTCTTTGGGTTTGATTTTATTCTGCTCGGCAGTAATTTTGGCATGACAGTTATGGCAAAGTGGTATTATATAGTCCGAGTTTGCTCTGCCATCCAAATGATGCCACTCAAAAGTCTTGATTACCGCCGGATCATCTTCTCCACAGCCATAGCAGCAAAGAGAAAAATTCCCGTCACGCGCCATCTTCTTAGTTATTCGTTCATATGTTTCTTTATCCATGATTTTCCCCTGAGAATTTGTTTATTTTGCATATATCTCAAAAAATTCAGGCTCTTCAATAGAAAACTCGAGTTCATATAGCGTTTCGAGATCCGTTTCCAGTCTGTGAGAATTACCCGAAGCATCAATGATGGTGAAATCCTCGAACGGTGCAAGACCGGAAGGATCTCCGGATTTCAGAGCTTTCTGTACCGCAGCAAAATATTTCCCAATCATAGACCGGTCTTCTGAACTCGCAGTGACTATCGTGGCAATGCCTCTGTCCTTCTCGTAAACTGTCATTTTTGCTTCAATGGAATCAGTGGGTGCAACTCTCCATCTTTTGTTTTCCTTGAAGAGCGCCTCCCCCAGATGCATTTCAGGAAGTTGTTTACTGATGCCCAGCTCTTTGGCTGTCGAGGTCAATGATTCTCCCTGGCGCATAGCTCTGAGTACCTGAAAGGCCAGGATACGATCACGCTTGTCCTGTGATTCCAGGTCATTCCAGGGCGTCTCAGCCACGCTATAATCCTGCACATTTAGCTCACGCAATTCCTTCAATGTTAATTCAGGGAACTTCTCGTGTAGCCACATGATCCCTTTCGCATATTCGGACTTGCGAGGTTTTGCAGCACCAAGCCAGTCTTCATAACTCTCGTATTTCTGGAAAACCGCGTACTTATCGCTCCTTTAGTTTGATTAAGGCTGTTCTGAGGACTTCTGCCTGAGAGCAGCCAAATTTATTCGACATCTGTATTTTCTACAAATAAAATCACCAATAACCACTATGCACCGTTAGGTTTATCAGAGGATGTATTCTAACATTTAATGCAGAAAATGAAGCAAAATACTCTAAACCAAAAAGCAAACTCTACTAAAAAGAAAGCAAACATTGAAGCAGAAATAATCGATCTTCTCTCAAAGGAAGAGTACTTTAGAAGATCACGATTGATAAACCATTTCAAGGCTAAAGGTTACAGTAAGTCTAAGATTGAAAGAGCACTAGTTACATTGAAAGAATCTAAAAAAATTTCAAAAGGCAAGGGGCTTGAAGACTTCAAGAAATACGGTATAGACGAAACAGCTGAAAATGCTTCATATTTTTTACTCAAAAAAACCACGGTTTTAAAAAAGCATATTGAGGAAGTTACTTCACTCTTAAAATCGAATGATTCTCAGGATAGAAAGGATGCTATTAGTGAACTTTCTTTGTATAAATCCAAATACAACATAAATAAGGTTGAATTAAAAGCGATAATAGATGCGTTCACTGACGAATCGAATAAAACTGAAGAATTGGATAAGAATTCGATAGGTGTTTTGGTAAATATAGTTTCTAATTGTATTTTAGCAGATGGAATTGAACCCGATAGAGAAACTAGACTAGTTGAATGGTTGAAAAGATTATTAGAAGATTATCATCAGAAATATAAAAGTGAATCTTTAAGAAGAAATATTCTTCATCTCCTAGGAAATTATAAAGAAAGTGTGGTAATAGATCAGCTTTAGTGGGATGCCGAAAACCTAGATGATTTGTCAAATGTAAAAGACGATTATATGCATTCATGTCAAAATATATTGATAGAAGAGAATACAGATTAGCTCTATAAACTAGAAAGAAAAATCCGAAATGAATACAATAATCCAAAATCTGCAAAAATCATAAAGGAAATCAGGTACAGAATCGACAATTAATGATGGAGTACACTAAATGAAACTGCTACTTCTCAATGGTCATGGCATTGATATGCGGATAAGTGGGGCTAAACTACACATTAAAGAGGGTAGATTCTCAACCACAGAAGAACCTCAGGAATATGTATTTTCTCCAAAAAGGATGGATATTGACAATATTGTTGTGTATGGTAAAAGTGGCAATCTTACACTTGAAGCAATCCGATGGTTGATTAAGCATAATGTCCAGATATCAATACTCAACTGGGATGGAAAATTGTTGACCACCATGCTTCCTCCTGAAAGTACCAATGTCAAGACCAAGTTTGCTCAGTATCATGCTTTTGAAGATGAGCAAACCAGAGTAAAACTTGCCAAAAAATTCATTGAGGCCAAGTTTGATAAATCAATTGTAGTGCTTGATTTTTTGAAACAACGCTATCCTGATATTGAGTTTGATTTCTCTGATGATGTTGAAAAACTAAACAAAACAGGGACGATAAGGGGTCTTATGGGAGTTGAGGGTGGAGTTGCCTGGAAATACTGGAATGAATTTGCAAAAGCCATACCAGCAGAGTATGATTTCTGTGCCAGATTGGACCAATACAGAAGACCGATTGCTGCAGGGGATAAGGTCAACGTGATGCTCAACTATGGATATGCTCTGCTTGAGGCTGAATGTCTGAGGGCCATAAACTCAGTTGGCTTAGATCCACATGTTGGGTTTTTGCATGAAATGAATTCGAGCAAAAACAGTCTTGCTTATGATTTGCAGGAACCATTCAGGTTTATTGTTGATCTGGCCGTATTCTCACTGGTTGAGAAAGGAGCAATGGATAAACAGGATTTCATCCGGACAGAAACTTATGCGCTAAGGCTTAAGCCTACAGGGGCCAGGAAGGTTACTGAGGAAGTTAATCAATGGCTGAATAAACGTGCCAAATACAGGAATAAACAACATACATGGAGTGCTATATTGCTCCTGAAGACAAGAGAACTGGCTCAATACCTTGTTGGCAAACGCAAAATGGTTGATTTCATGTCTCCTGCCTATGAAATTGAAAGACAGGACAATATGGAAATCAGACAGTTGATTCTTGATATTTCTTATGTTGAGTGGAAGAAAATGGGTTTTTCTAAGGGTACTTTGCACTACATGAAACAGAATGCTAAATCTGGGAAACCGTTTACTTTGAATGCTCATGTTAGGGAGAGATTGGAAGAATGGAAACAGAGAGTTTCTGCCATTAGGTAACGTAATAACAGTCTAAAATGAAATAAGTTATACCTTACTTCATTTATTATCTCCTTACAGTTTATTTATTAATTATCATTTGGTTTATTGACAAACATGACATACTATCAAATACCTATTCAATAATATTGCAACAGCAGTTGATTATATAGATGAGGCACTTATCATACTCACAGGTTCCTAATCATAGTGATTCGATCAACAAAAAGTCAAAAAATATGAAGAATCTCTCTCCTTAATTCTTCTTTCTTGTCAATAGAGCTATTATCGTCAGTACCCCACATGTTAACAAAACACCAAATCCAGGGGTCTCATTTGATTTAGACTCTGTCTTATTATCAGTTTTTTCCTTCATTATTTCTTCTAATGATTCATTCAATCCCGAGGTGGCATTTGCAGAAGATTCCTCTTTTTGTGAGATTGCAGTTATAGCAAAGGGTGAAAATCCGGGGGTTTCTGATTCATATGTGAAATAATCCTTATCTTCACCTATAACTTCAGTAGGAAGCTGGGTCCATTCACCATCATTATATCGGCAAAGGACAATTGAAGATGGTTCTACATCATTATCAGAAATCCATTCTTTACTTACCCTGAATCCAACTACAGGATCCTCCATATCATCTTCATCAAAGGCGACATTGCCAACCCAGATATTCAGGTTCTGATAGACTTTTCCTGGTGCAGAAGAATCCACCAACGCTGATGTATCCTTGAGGACTTCAACTGATGTTTTGGTTTGACCTTCATTGGAAAGGCTTGTAAACTGGATGGTCATTAAATCAATATCATCTTCACTGAACTCATATCTTACATCTTCACCTGCAGCCACCTTACTTACCTGTGCATGCTTGGAGGCGATATTTTCAAACTCTTCACCTGTGGCTCCACCACCTCCTCCACCACTTCCACCATTCCCTGAAGAATCATCTTCTGAAGGAACAGTAGTTTTTTTGTTATTGATATCAACGGTTTTGTTTGTAGATAGTACACTTCCATGCAAATTTGCAGTATTTGCCATATCAATGTCTTCTGGATAAATTGCAGTAGTATCACCTGCATTTCCAGTCACATTAAAGTGTAAATTAAATATATTTCCTGAAGATCCGTTTCTTATGGAAATGCTACTATCCGGTGTAGTCAAAGTTATAGAATGAACATTATCCCCTGTAAGAATAGTCCATCCGTTTGTGAGGTCACCGACTTCTACAGATTCAAGGAACAAAACTGATTCATTGTATTGTATATCACATTTAATGGTCTGGATTGGACCATTGGAAACATTTTGAATAATGATTGGAATTGATAGTGTATCGTTCTCATTTGCTTCATAATCTTCCTTTAATCCGATTAAATCCGCCATAACAAGACTTTCAGTTGAATTGGCTCCTATCGGCAATAGTAAAGTGATTATAAGTATAGATAGAATCCCAAACAAGACTTTCACTTTTTTTAGAGTCATATATTCTCCTGTATTTATAAGAATTATTTAGATTCTTGAGTTTCACTCCAATACTATATCTCCGACACTGGCTTGTATCATCATATTAACGTCTACTGCATCTGCAAATTCTTCATTCTTATCAAGATCAAAATAACGATCTGATGCTAAGTTTCCTACACTAGCCTGCATCATCATGTTAACGTCTACTGCATCTGCAGAAATACCATTTCCATCAAGATCACCAGTAATTATCATATTGGAATCTCTATAGATATCGGAACCGGCGGATATTTGTACAGATATTTCTTCAGAGTAGAAACCTGGCTTGTCGAATATGATATTATATGCCCCAGGCTCAATATTTGTAAATATATAATATCCTGAAGTGTTAGTAGTGTTTTTAGCAATCAGATTTCCAGATTGCATAAGAGATACATCAGCATTTTCAATATTTGTGCCATTAAAGTTGTAGCTAACATTACCAGACAATCTTCCTGGGGCTTCTATTGTAAAAATGCCAGTTTTGGAAGAAGCATAACCATGTAAATTTGCAGTATTTGCTAAATCAACATTCCATGGAATTAGCTCAGTACTTTCACCAGACTTTCCAACTACGGAAAATGTTATATTACAGATCTGTCCAGATGATTCGTTTTGGATAGTAAGTTCACTATCAGAAGTAGTCAGAGTGATTGAATGTTCATTGATACCTTTAGATACTGTCCATCCTGATGTGAGATTACCTGAGTCTATAGATTCAAGAGATAGAATTGATTCATTATATTGTATATCACATTTAATGGTCTGGATTGGACCATTTGAAACATTGAGAAGTTCTAATGGAATAGTTAAAGTACTGTCTTCTACTGCACTTGAATCATTAAAACCGATTGATTTAGCCATGCATATAATGTTCTCATCGATAGTAATATAGTCAATTTTTGTTTCAGTATCATCAGCTACATCGTTAATTGCAGTAAGACTGACATTATAGTTTCCGTAATTTGTGTACGTATGTGTTGGATTTTGGTCTGTTGAAGTATTGCCGTCACCAAAATCCCAAAGCCATTGTGTGGGTTCTTTTGATGACAAATCTGTAAATTTCACAGACAGTGGCGGAACAACCCCTGAAGTAACATTGGATGTAAAGTCAGAAACCGGAGGATATACAGATATGAAATTATGCAATTGAGGGTACCCATCATTTATGGATCCGTGAATAAACCATGCATTATCAAAATCCCAATTTGTGTATGTTGATTGCTCTTTCATTTCGATAGTAGTTTTTGGTATACCTTTTCCTGTATCACTTTGTCCTGATGTTTCTTTGTTGTAGTAACTATCAGAAACATCACCACTATTTTCAGCAACAAGACCACCCAAATAATCATTGCCGTTTATATTTCCAATAGCATAACAATTAGTAACACCACCAGCATCATTATAACCAACTAAACCACCCATATACCAGTGGCCATTAACATTTCCGGTTGCATAACTGTTTTTGATTTTTACGTAGCTATCATGAGAAATACTATCATAATTATAATTATAACCAACTAAACCACCACCATAATTTCCGTTGGTTGTTACGTTTCCTTTAGCATAACTGTTAGTGATTGTCACGTAACCATCATAATAACCGTGATTATAACCAACTAAACCACCTGCACGGTCGCCATAACTTGTTACATTTCCTGTAGCATAGCTGTTTGTGATTGTCAAATGACCACCATAATAACCGTGATTATAACCAACTAAACCACCTGCACGGTCGCCATAACTTGTTACATTTCCTGTAGCATAGCTGTTTGTAATAATCAAATTACCACTATTATGACCATAATTATAACCAACTAAACTACCCACGTTTGAATTACCAATCACATTTCCTGTAGCATAGCTATTTGTGATTGTTACGTAGTTACCATCATATCCATTATTATAACCGACTAAGATTCCTACATTTGAGTCACCAATTACGTGTCCTGCAACATGACTATTAGTAATACTGCCACTATTGCCACCAACTAAGCCTCCAGTATGCTTTCCGTTGCTTGTTATATTCCCTGTAGCATAGCTATCAGAAACATTACCTTCATTTCTGCCGATTAAACCACCTGCATAGTCGCCGTTGCTGGTCACGTTTCCATTTGAATTGGTATTAGTAACATTACCACTATTATAACCGATTAAGGTGCCCACATTTGAGTCACCATTCATATTTCCTGTAACATAGATATTGTTAACTTCACCCTGGAAATGCCTACCAACAACTCCTCCTACATATGTGAATCCACTTACATTGATGTTCTCAAGCCTTAGATCAACTATCAGTAAGCCATCATTTTTGCGGGTAAAACCGAATAAACCTACATATTCTGAAGAAGAATTATTGATATATAGATTTGATATTGTGTAATTATTACCATCAAGAAAACCGGTAAATCTGTAATCATAATCACCGATTGGTTCAAAACCTGCACCATCATTCCACTCAGATGTTGCAGATGCATCAATATTATTAATCAATACATAATTTGCACCCAAGTCATTCTGTATATTTTGAAGCTCATTTACATTCGATATTTGATATGGATTCTCAGCAGAACCATCTCCACCTGCAAATGCAACAGCTGGAACAGTAATTAATATTATACAAAATAAGAATGAAATAATGGGATATTTTACAATTGATATATCGGTTACTTTTTTTCTGATAATACTGTATTTATCTTTTGACATAGTTTCAGATGTGACTCGACAACACTTAAATTTTACTATATGAATCGAATATTAATTTGAAGTTCTTTTATATTCCAAAATATTTGATAGCTGTTAAAGGTAAAAACTATAAATTTGTTCAATCTTTATTATTAACATTAATTTACTTTATTCCACTAATCGGGAAAATTATCCATCACAACCGATTCAAAAATCACAAGACAAAACACCAATTTTCGGGCCATATTTTCTAATTTTCCCACCTCCAAGATGTCCTACATTATCTCTTTTATAATCCGGTTTCATTTCTGATTTAAACCATTTGGAATCAATTTTATAAATTGAATATTTGTGAATACCATTAACCGGGCTTGTTTTGTCCTCAAGTATCGCAATCACATTGTCAACTCTGTCTAAGACATTATGTGGGATACCTATCCTATTATTACTTTTATGGGCACTCTTTATGACAACTTTTTGGCCATCAAGTATAGTTTCATTGCTATTATTTCCGTTATCGAGTAATTTCACACCAAAGTTTTTTGCTGCATATTTGGCCATAAGATGACCAAAATTATTACCGGCTCTCCCTGAGTCCTCATCTTGAACCATGCATCTCACCTTTATAAATAATTAGTTAAGTTATGTGCAAAATGTTCAAACCCTATTGGATAATATTCCACTTCACCGAATAGTCTTCTATATCTATTATGGAGATCTCCGTTTTTAGTCTCTGGATTGATAATTATAATTCTTGGAGAATTTCCGTCTTGCCTAAACAAGGATTTCTTCAATAGGTATTGAATATGTATATCAGATTCAGGCATCGAATATCCAATAAAATATACTCGTGTAGCTTTTTGAAGTACGTTTTCAGCTTGAAACCAAATGGATACTAGAAAAGGATTTTCATACGATTTTGTAAAAGTAGGTGGTACAACTATTGGTCTTTGCATTGAAGTTTCTTTACAAAAATCAGAGTCGCAAGGTTCAGATTTAGTATATATGTTCATGACACCCTTTTTTCTAGGTGTTAATTTTATTGAATTACATGTTGGACAATATATCCAATTCAGACTTCCATGTAATTTCAATAAAGGAACGGTTTTTTTACTTGGAATATGCCGATTGTTATTATCTTGCATTTCACCTTCTCTATATGTTACATTTCGAAATCTTATTCCATATTCAATATCAATATTAAAAGGGGTTCTGTTGCTATATTTCATCAATGCATTGTCTAGTAAAATGTCATAGTTCAGACTTACAAAGCTACATTTTTTCCACATATCAGATTGTATAGATAACAAATTATTTACAAAATCTCTGTGTATTCCTTTTGGAAATTTCAACTTCTTGTTTAGTATATCACATATACAATAAATCAAATTATCTCGGAGACAACTAAGTTTTTTTATATCCCACTCAGATGATATATTTTCCTGCTTCTGTAATGCAATGTCAATTGGTCCAAGAATTTCTTCAAAAGTAGGAATATTTGGATTATTCCATTCATAATGGTAGATATCTTTTAGATATTTTTTAACCATACTCACTTTCTCGTCATTGCTGGACGATTTAAATGATTCTTCCAATAATTGTGTAGTAAGTATGCCTCCCTCAGGTTTGGACGCACCAGCCCCAAAGAAAAAGACAACTTGTTCATTATCCCAATTGATGCTTTGATTCGTTTCAGTAAACATATATATCAACTCTACTTGTTTTTTGTTAAATACTCCAATAAAATACCTTTATTTAGGCTCATACCCCATTTCTATTACTTTTGTATACAAATCCCCTAGCAGAATTACTAATATTAAATAAAATAAATAAGACAAAATAATATACTTACAATAATTTCAATCGTAATGATTCTATTTTTATTATTCACTAAATAATTTCCTATTAATGAATAGAAAGTAAGTATAAAAAGGTTTAAGTTAAAAAGATATTCAAGATTTATACCTGAATATAAAATATATGTGTTACATATAATGTTTATAATAATTTCTAAGTAATAACTATAAATATTAATAATTTCATAGGGTTGTATTTTTCTATCCTACCTATAACCCCGCACCAACCAATCGGGTTATAGGTAGGGTAGAAAAATGCAACCCCTGAAATTATTAATGGAATATATGTTTAAGGTCTATTATAACTAATTATATAAAACTATAAGAATTTTATTAATAAACATCAACATGGGTATCTGCATCAATTTCTCCTTTGACTGAAATTTGATGTATCAAAGATATAATTAAAAGGATAATACTGTTTTATTAAATGAAAATTAAAAGCATTAGACCTTATTGATGTAAGATATAAAAAGAAAAAAAATCATCTTTGGAAATGTATTAGAAAATTCTTTAGGCAACTAGTTATAATACTTTTACAATTCCTTTGGTAGAAGGTATCTTATTTGAAGGTATGGAATATTACTACACCCCGCTTCTGAAGCAATTCTTATGAGTTTAAGCACAGCGGTATTTTCTCTTAATGCGAAAACATTAAAGATTGATTAAAACCTTTTCATTTATAGATGGAAAAACAATAATCAATTTGGATTTCTGTGAGATACAAAAATGAATCGATATAAACCAGAAAGTTTGACACTTACTGGTGCTGTATCTTTAGGCACCGGAGTAATGATCGGTGCGGGTATATTCGCATTGCTGGGACAAATAGCAGAGTTGGCTGGAACATTATTTCCCCTTATATTTTTTATAGGCGCAATTGTGACGGCTTTCAGCGCATATTCTTACATAAAATTTTCCAATGCCTACCCTTCCGCAGGAGGAATTGCCATGTATCTGGAAAAGGCATATGGAAAAGGAGTAATTACCGGATTTAGCGCGTTGCTAATGGCTTTTTCAATGGTGATTAATGAAAGTCTTGTTGCCCGAACTTTTGGAACATATACACTGCAATTATTCGATATCAACCAGGGAAGCTTTCTTGTACCGATCTTAGGTGTAGGATTACTCATATTCGCTTTTGCAATCAATATATCTGGTAACGTGGTAATAGAAAAATTTTCATTTTTTATGGCTTTGATCAAAATAGCTGCGATCTCCATATTTGGGATCGTTGGACTATGGGTTGCTGATTTTTCTTTTACAAGTGCATCCACAGGTACAATTGATAATGCCACAGGTGGCTATCTCGCAGCCATAGCATTGTCAGTGCTTGCATACAAGGGTTTTACAACTATTACCAACAGCGGCTCAGAGATCGTGGACCCTCATCGCAATGTGAGCAGAGCAATAATCATTTCTATAACGATCTGTGCTATTGTTTATCTTTTAGTATCATTTGCAGTTGTAGGAAGTCTTACCCTGCCTGAGATTATCGAGGCAAGGGATTTTGCACTGGCAGAGGCAGCAAAGCCCTTTTTTGGTAATTATGGATTATGGTTCACAGTCGCATTAGCGATCATTGCAACCCTTTCCGGTATAATTGCAAGCATTTTTGCGGTCTCCCGTATGCTTGCAATGTTAACGGACATGAAGATAATACCACACAGACACTTTGGTATGCCAGGAAATATCCAAAATCACACTCTTGTATACACAGTTGTTGTCGCCATATTGTTGACGATATTTTTTGATCTAAGCAGGATAGCCTCTCTTGGTGCTATCTTTTATCTATTAATGGACATTATCATACATTGGGGACTTCTGCGCCATATGCGTGAAGAAATTAATGTAAACCCATATATTGTGGCCACAGCAATCATTCTTGATGCAGTTGTCCTTGGTGCTCTTCTGGTGACAAAAGCATCCACAGATATGTTTTTAGTTGCCATATCCCTGATCCTTATAGTACTCATCTTTATTGGTGTAAAATGGTTCATAGGGTCAAGACCCAATATAGATGAGTAATAATAGATTGGCACAGGAGCGGATTTGTTGACCAAATTGAGTATTCTAAAAAATCAATGTTTATAATCATTTTTTGAGAACATATCTTCAGAAGCAAAAGTTTAATAGCAATACAATGTGCATATTTAAAAAGGGAAGTGGTGATATCATGGGAATTATAGACCCGAGATTGATGGCAGTTATAGATCCTGTATGCAAAATGGAAATTGATGAAATGGCTGCAAAGTTCAAGAGTGAATATAAAGGAGAAAAATACCACTTTTGTTCCCTTTCATGCAAAAAAAATTCGATGAAGATCCAGAAAAATATATTGAATTTTATTCAGGAGGAAAATAATGAAAATTGTCGTTGCTGACCCAATATACCTTCCTGAAGAATATCGAAAAAAACTGGAGGTAATTGGTCAGTTACGTATTTTCGATACAATGCCTTCTTCATTGGATGAATTTATTGAAAGGATAAAAGATGCAGACATCATCCTGATTGGAAGGTATGGATTTTCAAATGAAGCTTTTCTTCATGCCAAAAATCTCAAGATGATTTCCGTCTGGCAGACTGGATATGACCACATAGATCTTGATTCAGCAACTGAAAATAAAGTGATAGTATCAAATGTGTCTGGCTACGCCTTCGATTCGGTGGCAGAGATGGTTTTTGCTTTTGCTCTTAATTTGTTCAGAAGAGTGCATATAGCTGATAGTAAAATACGCAAAGGAATGTTCGATTGGCGCGATTATGTAGGCAACCAGTTAATGGGTAAGACGATCGGAGTAATCGGGACCGGAAACATAGGTATAAGGGTGATACAGATTGCCCATGGGTTTAATATGAATGTAATTTCCACAACTGCTCATCCTAATCCACAAAAAGAACTGAGATTAGGAGTCAAATTAGTGGACCTTGATACCTTACTTTCAGAATCTGATATTGTTACCTTACATGTCCCACTCACGCCTGATACAGAAAAAATGATTGGAGAGGCAGAACTTGCAAAAATGAAATCATCTTCAATCCTTATAAATACATCAAGGGGAAAAGTAGTCGATGAGGCTGCATTGATAAAAACGCTTCAAGAAAGAAAAATCAGAGGGTCAGGACTTGATGTTTTTGAAAACGAACCACTTCCAGAAGATAGTGCTCTTATGGAACTGGATAATGTTGTCCTCACACCCCATATAGCATTCCTTTCAGAAGAATCACTTGAGGAGTGTACATATATCTGTATAGAAAATGTGGAGAAATTTGTGGAAGGTGAACCTCAGAACATTGTAAATCCAGAAGTTCTAGGCAAATAAATAAAATTACCCTATAGTATGAGCATAAATTCATTACAGCCATTTTAAATTTAAGATAAAAGAATTTTCAAGTCCGTGGGAAGAATCTATGAAAAAGCTAACATTTAATTTTCTGATCGAGACTTTGATGTTCTTAGATCTCATGTTATTAGTTGGAATCGGGCTTTCTCTACTACTTAAAATGCATTTATTTGGAGACATCCATCTCTATTTGGGTTTGGTATTGTTTGGTTTAATTTTAGTTCACATATATCTGCATTGGAATTCAGTCATGAAAATGTATCAAAGAACTGTAAATGATCCGAGAAAAAGAAAAATTTATGGTGTAATTTACATATTTGCTTGTCTAGTATTGTTGATTGGAATTATAATTCATCATCTCATTTATCCCAATTGAAAGCTCTCTGAATTGAAGTTCCAAAGATAAGGACAAAGAGAAACTCAGAAACAAAATGTGAGTGGGAAATTAAATGAAAGTTAATAAGTACAGATTATTAACAGTGATTCTGACAACATTTATGGTCATCATTATTCTTTCCGTATCAGTAACAGCAGAAACCTATGTAATAGGCGACCAAAAAAAACCAGTAGTTATGCCTGTAGAAGGTGCCACATATATTGGAGCAGACGAGTGCGAGATCTGCCATTCAGAAATTTATGAATATTGGAACTTATCAGGTCACAAAAACATTCTCATGACACCGGATGAAGCTCTTGAAATTAGGTCTGACCTACCAATGCCTGAAGGCTATGAAAAAGATGATGTACTCTATGTTATCGGTGGATGGGGGTGGAAATCCAGATACATCAGCAACCACGGATACATCATAACAAAAACCGGAGATAATCTAGAAATCAATGGTTCGAACCAATATAACATTGAGACTGAAGAATGGGTGGATTATCATGCAGGAGAGGTTCTGGAATATGATTGTCAGAATTGTCATACCACCGGAGCATCCTATGATGAAAGAATGGAAAACCTTCCTGGAATAAATGGTTCATGGGAATTCAGTGGAATTCAATGTGAAGCGTGCCATGGAGCTGGTAGTGAGCATGTAGCAGAAAAGGGGATTAGAGGTGTTGCAATTACTGTAAATGAAAATGCTTCGTTCTGTGGTCAATGTCACAGACGTGGAGCTGAAGATAACAAGATTCCTGCAAGTGATGGATTCGTCAGACACAATGAACAATACCAGGAATTGCTGGCATCGGGAAACATGTCAGATCTAAACTGTGTTGTTTGTCATGACCCGCACAAGCCTGTTCATGAGGGTGCTACTAATCAGATAGATGAATTTGGGATTATCACCCATTGTGGGGACTGCCATCCAACAGCTGCACAAATATACGAAGAGTCGATTATGGGAAGTGCAGGAGTGGAGTGTGTGGACTGCCACATGCCAAAGAACGTCAAATCTGCGGTCAATACATCCCCCTATAAAGCAGATATAAGTTCACACCTCTTTAGGATCAATACAAGTGTGAATGCCAGGTTTATTTATGTTGATGTAGAAGATGGAAATGAGTATGCAAATCCATACATCACACTGGAGTATTCTTGCATTTCTTGCCATATAGACAAAGATAAAGAATGGGCCGCTCAAACAACACCTTTTGTAGTGGACCATAACGTGAAGGAGGAAACACCTGTTTCACCACCTCCTGAAGAAACGCCTGGACTCGGAGTGATTATTGCAGCTACGATGCTGTTCATAGGTTATATATTTAGAAAAGAGTAATTTGACGTGTAAATCTGTTTTTGAATTCCAATTAAAGCAATATAAAGTATATCAATGCCGATGGGGATAATTTGCCAGTTTTAAGTCCAAAAGAGGTTGCAGACCTATACAGGAAAAGAGCAAAGAATTATGATATTAGCGCTTGCCTGTATTATTTGATTGGTTTTAGATTACATCATTATAGAGTTCTCACAATTGACTCCCTTGATATCAAGAAAGGTGATACAGTCGTAGAATTGGGCTGTGGCACAGGTCTCAATTTTCCATTGCTGCAACAAAAGATTGGAAAAGAGGGCAAGATAATAGGAGTGGACATTACTGATAAAATGCTCGAAAAGGCAGAGAAGTGGGTCAAGAAAAATAACTGGGAAAATGTTGAGTTAGTTCATTGTGATGTTTCTCAATACAATATCCCAAAAGGTGTTGGTGCAGTCTTCTCAACATTTGCATTGACACTATCTCCAGACTATGACAAGGTGATAAGGAATTGCAGCGAATCTCTGAGCAAAGTGGTAGAATTGCAATTCTTGATTTCAAAATGCCGGATGATTACATGAGACATCTTGCACCCTTGTTGATAGTAGTTACTAAGCCTTTTGGTGTCAGGGAAGAACTTCAGCATAGGCATTTGTGGAAATCTGTTGAAAGGTATTTCCAAAAATCTTCACTGAGAAAAATGTATGGAGGATTTGTTTACTAATCTGTGGGAATAAAAGACTAAGATAATACTGGCTCAGATAAATCAGATGCGGTAGTCAGCTTTAAGTTGTAGAATTAAGGTTAGATCATCAGATATCATCCAGCTTATCCTTAACATCCTCAATAGTTTTTTTATATTTTCCACGTCTTTTTAATATGGACGAGATATATATTAAGAATTAAACCAACTTTCAATGAGTCAAATAATAGTAGTACACGTAGAAACATGATTATAAAAATCTTTTGAGGAAAGAAATCTTTTCATCCTTTCGATACACCTTTGTTAATTTGTCCAATCAATGTACTTGAAAAGGTTTTGTTTTAAACTCATTCAAAAATATCTATCATTTCCTTGCAGTGGTAGCAAATTTGATTATGGGTGTGCTTTCCTTCCTAGATATCAAAGATAAATTCGAATAATACTATTTTGTTCTGAATGAACTTATAGTAATATTTAAAATTTAGTTCACTTAAATGATTTCAACTTGAAACTATAGACTTGTAATATTTAATATAACATATTAACAAGTCCTTTACAACACCCAAAACCTATATGCAGTATCAAAATCAACATAATCATTAGCATTAACTTAAAGTGACTGATGATTATAGTTTTAGGGAGTGGTACAATGGATGGATATATGGGTTACTATGGTTTTGGCTACGGCCATATGCTACTTGGACTTTTATTCTGGATATTTATAATTGTAGGCACGATTATAGTTATAAAATGGTTCACTGATCAGAACAAAAATCGTGAAGAAGCAAAAGAAGAAGCTTCCGCCCTTGAAGTTGCTAAAATCAGATATGCTAAAGGAGAAATTACTAAAGAGGAATTTGAGGAGATCAAAAAAGACATTATTTGAAAGAAGGGACACAACATGAAAACTTCTTTTCTTCTGGTTGCTGCATTGCTTGTTATAGTAGGAACCGTTGGTATTGGCTATTTGGTTTATTTAGAATCAAATGCCAGATATGCACCTGTAGGTTCAGGCCAATATCCCATGGATACATATCAGGGAGATTATATGTCTGGTCAGTATCAAGTAACAGACTTTGAGTCAAATGGGGAAATGATTTATTATACCGGCTTTAACGATTCAGGCTACAGATTAAGTATGACCGCTGGTCCTCGCTGGGTCTATGTACATGGTAGCAGCTGTGTTAACTGCCATGGAGTGGATGGAAAAGGAGGAGCCCCCATAATGATGGGATACGTGGTACCAGCCGATATTACCTACGATAGTTTGACATCTGAAGAGCATGTAGGACATATACCATACACAGATGAGACAATCAAGATAGTCATAAGAGAGGGCATAGACCCTGAAGGACAACCACTTGACTCAACTATGCCAAGATGGAGAATGACGGATGAAGATCTGGATGATTTGATTGAGTACCTGAAAACATTATAAAGTAGATGATTTAATTTTTTGCTCTGCAATACCAAGCTTTCATTTTCCACAATTATCGGTGATGGAATCTAGGGACTACCTTATTGTGATTTCCACACTTGCCCAGAAAACACTCTCTTGCCCTTCAGGACAATTTTCGATGACAATATTTCAGTCATTCAGATAAATGGGCATTTAAACAACTGTAAGTACTAATCCTATTCACTACTTTTATTCACACTTTTGAATCGTTCAAATAACTTTGGTTTATCAGTTAAATAAAATTGTGCAACCACTTTAGAAAGCATCCTATAAAATCGACTTACCTATGATCCCGCACTATTAGAACGTGATAATACTGCTCAAAAATCAGGTTTTATCATTCTGAAGGCAAATGTACCAATCGGAACAATTCAATTCCTTATCTTCCATGCGCTTCTTTGCATCTTCATAGGAAAGAGGAGTAGGTACTATGACGTCATCGCCGGGATTCCAGTTAACAGGAGTATCTACTTTTTCCGAATCTGTTTTCTGGATTGCCTGAAGGCTACGTTTTATTTCATCAAGGTTTCTGCCATTGGAAATTGGATAAAAGGCCATATAGCGGATGCGTGACTCCGGGTCGATTATGAATATTCCCCTAACCGGTTGGGTATTTATGATTTCGTTTTCATCAGTTGCATTGTTCGCCCGAATGTCCTGAATATATCTCATATACCTTTTGTTCTCAGAAGGCTGGAGCATCCCATATTTTTTTACTATTGACAACCCCTGGTCTTCTACTATAGGAAATTCCACATCTATGCCCGAGATATCATTGAATTCCACCTTTTCCTTTATAGAGCGTAACCAGGAAATGTGTGATTGTACACTGTCAACTGACAGACCAAGAAGTTCGGTATTTAGCTGCCTCAATTCTGCCTCCATCTTTGCAAACATAATAAATTCAGTGGTACATACAGGCGTAAAATCTGCAGGGTGGCTGAAAAAAATTACCCATTTACCTTCATAATCTTTTGGAAAATTCACTTCCCCATGTGTGGTACGGGCCCTGAAAGAAGGAGCAAATTCGCCCATCATTGGAATTCTGGTATTCATATATTCATTTTGTTCCACAATAACCCCCCCGTTTGCATAATCTTTCTTGTATTCAGTTTGTCTGCTGTATATTTATGTTTTTGCAATATCATATTTAGATAAGAGGAGGCACAATCATCTCTTCATCGAATATTATCAACGTATCATATGCCATTTGAAATATGATTTGACCACATCCTGCCAGTAATATAGAATGCCAGTTCTCTTAGTTTCAACAACAAGATATAAAACCATGAGAAGTTCTTGCCTCTGTATAGCAATACTCTGTTTAACATGATGTAAAAATCAAATGTTAATACCTTTTATCCTGTTGGTTTAAACCTTAAACCATAGTTCTCAGTTCTGATAAAATCCTGTTTATCCATTGCATCTTTTTCAATGAAACTATAAATGAAGTAATATTTGCCCCAAAATGCAATGCCAGAAGAGTATACTCAATTGAGGCATTCCATTTTAAAACAAATTACATACAGGATATCACAATCAAGCTCTACCGACTTCTGCTTTAAAAGCCTTTAGTTTGAGGCTCATAACCGGATACCCTGAGTACTGATTTTCACTAATATCTTTGTCTTCATCTATTATCTGGACAGTGAATCCGGCATCTTTTATAGTCCCCAGATAATCATCTTTCAGCAATGCACCCCCTATACAGGCACATATAAGATCTTCATCATTCCTTTGCTCGGGGGTTAAGTCATTCAGAAGAACCATATCTGAAACATACATCCTCCCATCATTTTTGAGAACACGGTATGCTTCCCTGAATACCCTGGATTTGTCAGGTGCAAGATTGATTACACAGTTGCTTATTATGACATCAACAGAATCCGCTTCAACAGGTAAAGATTCGATATCTCCCTGCCTGAATTCGACATTATCCAATTCATACTTCTCAGCATTCTTCCTTGCTTTTGCAACCATATCTTCTGTCATATCCACGCCAATGACTTTACCGGTTTTACCCACTTTCCTTGCAGCGATAAAACTATCAAATCCTCCTCCTGAACCAAGATCAAGAACGACATCGCCTTCTTTTATCTCACCGATTGCCGTTGGATTTCCACATCCAAGTCCCAGATTTGCTGCAGAGAATGATTGTGTATCTTCAAATGAGTAGCCAATGGATGTTGATACCTCTTCCTTTGTGAGATCTCCGCAACATCCACACCCCTGTACAACATCCAATGCAATTTTTCCGTATTTTTCCTTTACAACGTTTTTCTTAGCGTCTGCATCTGCTGCATTATCAGAACAGCATGAATCTAATTTTTCAATTCCGCAATTTTCAAGTTTGTCTTTCATATTATCATCCATTATGCTGTAAATTACATATCTGCCATCTTTTTCATACTTCAGTATGCCCGCTTCACAAAGTATCTTGAGATGCCGGGATACAGTGGTTTGATCCTTGCCTGTAATTGTTGCAAAATCACATGCACAATGATCATGCTTTAGCAAGCATCCTATTATTGCAAGACGCGTTTGGTCTCCCAATGCTTTGAAGAATTTAGCTTTTTCATGAAGCATCATTTGTACATATGTGCATTTATGCATATTTAAGTTTTTGGGATTATCACTTTGTCCGAAAACAATTAGATATATGCTAGAGATACCAAATTCACAACAATTAGCAGAAGGTCTAAAAATGGGATTTAAATGTGCAATATGTTCAAAGGAAGAAAACTCTCTTCTGAAGGTAAATCATGTGAAATTAGGAGTTATAAAAATCTGTGAAGATTGCTGGTCTGAAGAATATAATAAAGGCAACTTGCTCTCTCTAAAAGGTGGATGCGACTGTTGCAGATAATCAGAGGGTACACTGATAACAAAAAGAAGTGGAGTGGAGATTGAAGTGATTCATATCGAACAGGCATTGATAAGAGTCAAGAACCAAAGACTGAGGTTTGCGTCCTTTTAATGGATTTACTCATTGTTTCTTTCCATAGTGGCCATGCATTTTTCCACCTGACATCATCGGCATCTAATCCATTGGGTTCTGTTGGTCGTTCATACAATTCCTCCTTCTATAGTAGTATTATTCACTGTCAGATCCACATCCGCTGAACGACTTCAATGCTTCTTTTGATCTTGCCTTTTTCATAGGTTTCGCAGCAAGTTTTTGAAGGTTCGGGATGATTCTTTCCATCTCTTTGTAGGGTATGCCTATGAGATTTTCTTCATCGAGTGCATCTGTAGCTTCTCTGCATCCATAGCAACCTAAACTCGAATTTAGTTTTCCTGTCACAAAGGGGATCACGGTAGAATCCACACATGTTGCCTCAAATACGGCTGTATTGAACTCCAATCGGTTTCCAGTTTCATATATGGATGCAAGTGATAGCCACATCAGCTGTTCCGGCAAGGCTTCGATCACAACAATATCCGGTTCTACTTCGATGTTCTCAAGAGGACTTAGCAGAACTGCTGCATATTTCCCTTGCTCAAGCCTGGTCATTCCTTCCATGGCGTTTCTGCCAGCATCAGGGCTATCGAACAAACCCATATTGAACAGCATCTTTCCGGAAGAGAGCATTTCAGGCAGGGGTTTCAGGCCAAAGCCAGCCGCAGAGGCAGGACAGGATATGTTTTCAGCAGTTATCAACACTTTTTCCTCCTGTCCGGCCCTCATAAGGGCCTGGCAATATCTGGATTTTGTTGCGGCATCATAGGTACCTGTAAAATCCACCTCTTCTCCAGCTTTCAGGAATTTGACTCCCACCGGCGCTCTTTGAAGATTCAATATATCTTTAAGTTCTTTTGCAAAATTTGCCATTAGGAATTCTCTCCTATTTTATCTTTAATTCGTGCACACATTGTTCCTGAACTCTCTTTTTCAGCAAGCTGCTCCATATCTTTGCAAACAAGAGGATGATGTTGGCTATTTTCAGCCATCTGCTGGATGATCCCCTTGAACAGTGGATCTGCGATGTTCAGATAGTAAAAAACCCATTGGTCTTCCTTCTTGCCTCTTACAATATCAAGATCTCTCATTTTTGCAAGATGACGGGAGACTTTGGGCTGGGGCAGGTCCAGTATCTGGCATATCTCGCACACGCAAAGTTCTCTTTGATTCAAAAGCATGAGGATTCTCAAGCGGGTCTCATCAGAGAGGACTTTAAAGAAGTCTTCCCATTTGCCTGTTATTTTTGGATTTGCTAATTCAATTGGATACATGCGTATATTCGAATATATGTATGCATGTATTAATACTTTTTGTGTGATCAGAACGGATGCGGAAAGTGATATCAAATAGAATTGTTTGAAAAATTACCATATTCATGCTGCAGTCAAATCCTCATTTCAATTACATCATAAGGTCCAGCCTGCTGCAATCAGTCTTATGGTATCGATCCGATTGCCATAGAGGTTTTTGATTCTAAATCTTATCAAGATGAGTAGTGATGGGGATTTCATCTGTGCAAATATTTGTAAAATGAGTGACCTTTAAATCCAAACTCTAAAGACAGGCTCCTCAATTAGCTGAGCAGAAATTAGAAAAGAACTCCGGACTTGTCTGCCCGATAAACGATTACATTTTTTAGTTACTCAAAAAATAAATTCAAAAAAGTAGGGTAGTGAGGTATTTCCCGGATATACCTCACTAATATGGTATTTTGTTGTATCAATCGTCGTCGCCGCTGAAACGGGCAGATTCGTGGCAGTTACCGCACGAGTTGGGCATTACATCCGCATCCTGTGTGGCAAACGGCACCAGTGCAGAGCTCTGGCCTGGCCACACCACATCGAACACATGGGATCCCACGTTCCCCTCAGCTACGGCACTTTTACCGTCCGCATCAAGAGCCAGATGCCACTGGGCGTCATCATTCACGTCCTGAAGTTTGCTGATCTTTGCCATGTGGCATGAAGTACATCTGCCAGCCGGCGAAGTCTCATTGGTCGGGGTATAGGGGGCAACACCCATACTCGCCTTCTCTTCCATGTGACTGGAGACCGCACTAGCCACAGTGTTACGGGCCAGGAACCCATCGTCCCTGGACATGTTGATTACGTCTTCTTTTGCAATCTCCTCAAATGGCCCGTGGCTTGCATGGCAGGTCAGACACAGTGTGTTGTCGTTGTAAGCGGCTTCCTCGAACTTGACCCCGTCCACCTCAAGGTCTGGAGCACCCAAGGTGTGAGCGTCGTGGCAGGTAAAGCAGGTAAGCTTTTCGTACGGGTTGTCGTAGTGAACCGAGCGGCGCATCTCAGAAAGCATCTGGGAGTGTGCACGGGCATGTGCCTGATCGGGCCAGCTGTGGAAAGTACCCTCTGTCCAGGTGCCGGAATAATCCTGCAGACCTGAAGTGGGTTGATCATAATTGTAATAGAAGTCTTCGATGTCGTTTACGCCGGGCACGAAGAAACCATTACCTAATGAATTTTCATAGCTGCCGTTATATGGGTATTTGTGAATGCCTTCGGGGGTAGCACTCTTGCCCGCATGGGATCCGTGGCACTGGCCACACAGCTCATTGCCCGCCTTGGCCGTCAGATACTGTGGTGAGATAATTTTGTTTTTATCTCCGCTTTCCGCATGTTCGGAGCCGGGGCCGTGGCATGTCTCACATGTGATGTCGAGGTCTTTGAACTCGAAGTTCGTGACAACCTGTTTAGTATCACCCGGTTCGTGGGCATCGTCGAAATCTTGTTTCTCGATCTTTGCGCCTGTGGCATGACATCCGGCACAGTTGCGTGACATGGTGTTTGCAGGATAGGCCCAGTGGTTGGGGCTCTTCTGCCAGAACTTGGGTGCAGCTACATCGTTGGGGGCCAGAGCATCGCTATCTGCAGGGGTACCGTCCTGCATGAGGTACACGGGCATATAGGATATGTAGTCTGTGTAGTCCTCCTCAAGCCAGTTGGTCACGTTGTTATCTTTTGCCCACTGGCGAACCCAGGGCACATCCTGCATCCGGCACATGTAACGTTGTTTGCCTTCGCCGAAGTTGGGATAACGGTCGGGTTGTTCATGATTGGGATCCAGCCAACCCTCGCCCCAGTTCCCCTGGCCGCCGATGGTGGCTGCCACAGGGATGAAAATGGGATTCTCCTCTGGGTCGTAAGTTCCGTTGTCCTGTTCATCCTTCCATGCGAATATGTCCCCGTCAGCCCCCGAGCAGTCGAGATCATCCTCGGTCAACTTCGTATCGCTTTCCGGATAGAATTTGAACAGATACTCCCGCTCTCCTTCAATATCACGTGTGCAAAGAACCACGTTCACCAGGCCCTCACCATCCTGCGGATCCTGCACCATCAAAAGGTCGCCATTGGGATCCCGGGGCAGCACTTTGTCACCGGGTTCGGGCCACATGTCGGGATAGATCATCTGGTCGGTGCCCTGAACCACAAAACGTGAATGTGCCGCTGCATCCCCTGTGCCATCAAAAGTTTCGAACATGTCGGACCATACCCTGCCATGGCACATCTGGCATGTCTCCATGCCAACATGGGTAGAATTGTTGCTCGGCCTGCCCGTAAGAGTGATTGTGACATCAGAAACCGTCGATCCCGAATCTACAGGGATTGACTCAAGAGTTTCACCGTCCAGATACTTCTCAGATGGTGCAGTTACATAAAGATATACTGAGCCGGCCTCGACGTTGGTAAGTTTGAAGGACCCATCAGATGCCGTGGTATTGGCGACATTTTGTCCCTCCACCTGTACGAGGGCACCCGGCACAGGATTCATTTTAACATCCACAATCTTCCCCTGAACTGTTTCAACATTTGAATCAGCAGTTTCTGGCTCTTCCGAGACACAACCCGCTATAGCTATTATAGCAATTACGATTAATAATACTAATATTCCAATTTTGTTCACTTTCAATTTCTTTACCCCCCTCTTCTTTTCAGGCATAAGTCAATCTGGCTTCATTCACCATTTTCCCTTATTTTGCCAATTATAAATTAACCTTATATTATATGTCATCGGCATAATATATACTGTTAACGCCGTAAAAATATGTGATCAAATCTCAGAGTTGTCAGGTCTTCCATCATTTTCCTGTTGGTATGTGGCTGGAATTTAAAGTCAAAACTATCAGGTGTTTTCTCACCGGAAAAACAGCAAGCATGATCCTTTCTTCAATTGCAGCAGTTTATCTGTGCATTCTCCTCTTCAAAGAGATGACCAAGCACTTCCATTGTAGTTTTGCCATCCAACAGTTGGTCAATACAGGAAAGGTTATGGAATGCAGAGTTTAGCACCATAAACGATATATAGATAACATTGTTATATAGTAAAAGCATGTGTGAAACTGGCGGACACAACTGCAAAAACAAACTCAATTATCCTGAAAGAAGATGGATCCAGTTCCTTATCCTTCGGGTAGTATGCCAGGAGCCACTTCATGGCTATGGTATAGTAAAAGCCATAGAGGAATTAAGTGAAGGCAGGCACATCATCAAATCAGGTACCATGTATACAACCCTGCGCAGGATGGAAAAAGAGGGACTGCTGGAATCCTTCTGGGAAAGAAGCGATACAGGGCCTGACAAGCGCATGTATAAGGTTACCAGGGATGGAAGGAAACATCTCAAGGAGTGGCTTGAGATGCTCATGGAACGGAAAAGGATGATGGAAAAGATTCTCTTATTCTATGAACAGGAATTCAGAGGAGATAACCGTGAAGATATTTGATGTAATAGATGAAATGAAAGGAATGCAGCCTGCAGAGGGAACAAAATCGAACCTGCTATACCAGGCAGATGAATTTAAGATAAGAAGGATCGGACTCTCTCCCCGAGATGAGATCCTGCCATGTAGGATGGCATCAAATGTTGTTTTTTATGTGGTTGCGGGCAGTGCAGAAGTGTCCGTAGATGGTGTCAGAAATTACCTTTGCGAAGGCAAGTGCCTTGTTACAGGACCTGCGACCCTTTCTATGAAAAGTGAAGAAGGTGCGACGATACTTGGCATACAGATATCAAAAATGTGATCTAATGATCGATACCTCCTTATTCATCAATGCTTTCGCACTCATATGCCTGATCTATGCATACCATCATGACAGAGAGAGGACAAAGGAGGCACTCATCAAAGCCGCTAACTCATTCATACATATAATGCCGACAATCCTTGCTATAATAGTATTCATAGGATTGTTGCTTGGATTCATACCTCCTGCACGGATATCAATGCTCATAGGCGAGCAGTCCGGTATCAATGGTGTCCTGATAGTAGCAGTCATAGGTTCCTTCCTGCACATTCCTGCCCTGATATCCTTTCCCTTAACAGCATCACTGCTTGATGCAGGAGCCACTGTGACCGTTGCCGCTGTATTCATCACAACACTCACCATGGTAGGCATGGTCACACTACCTCTTGAAATAAGGGAAATGGGCAGAAAGATGGCGCTTTTAAGGAACGGGATCAGTTTTTGCATTGCCATAATGATAGCTTTGATCATGGGGGTTATACTGTGAAACAGGAAAATAAAAAGCAAAAAATAAGAATTCCTCTTGATGTGATATCTCTGCTGGCCTTATTGGTGCTGACATTTGCCTTACTTTCTGCATACCCCGAAAAACGAGACCCTGTTACCGCGGTTTTTGCCAGTTACTTGCTCGAGATGATGCTCATATTGCCGGCTGTGATGGTGATCATGGGGCTGTTCTCAGTCTTCGTTTCCGACAAAGCGGTGGTCAAGCATCTTGGACACAGTTCCGGAATGCGGGGTTTCTTTACAGCCCTGTTTTTTGGTTCCCTCCCGACTGGTCCCCTCTACGTCGCCTTTCCCATGGCTTCCGCAATGCTTAGCAAAGGTGCCCGAATATCAAATATTGTCGTTTTTCTCTCAGCGTGGGCATGCATCAAGATGCCCCAGGAACTTGTGGAGCTGCAATTCCTTGGACTGGAATTCATGGTGGCAAGATTGATACTGACAATTATATTCGTTGGTCTCATGGGAATTATCATCGAATGGGTTATGGATAGGGCCACTGAGAAAGTATCTGGCTAATAAAGTAGTACAGAGTCTTAATGGAAGATCGATAAAATGGCCATCTATTCAATTGATGAAAGATGTTATTTTATTGCTTGGCCGGTTGTTCTTTTAGTACCATTCGTTGGTTACTTTGCCGCCGCTGCAATACCATGTGTGGCAGGATTTGGCGGAACATTGCTATTATTGCGCTATTGACAAAGACAATATGAACAACGATGGCATTCCTGGTTCTGACAATTATACAGTTGATGGGGAATCTACCAAGAGTTTTTTTAGGTTCAGACAAATTAAATGGAAACCTTTTCGATTGTTCATATTAGATGCTGTGCCGATGAGTGTTTTAGGAGCATATTCATTTATAGAATTGACAAAAAATAATATCCCATCTAATATGACTTATTATACTGTTTGTGGTATTTAGGCTTAATTTCAATAATTATCCAAATGAGGATTTCTATAGAGCAAAAAATACACTGATTTTCGAATAAGGCCTGTTAAATCACAACATTCATATATATGCATTTGCGAATATATCGGTGGAAGTAAAGTACCCAACTCAAATGAAAAAACCAAATCAGTTCCAATTAATGTGGATATTTGAATCCCCGGAATGAATGATAACATAAAAAAATTCAATCTTATCGAAACATTGGCATCCATAAATTACCAATTTCATAACTTTCCCTATGATGATCACATAAATATTTAGATGATAACTATGCCCGGATCCCCTGATGAGATGAAACTGGTGAGCAATGCCATGTCAAACGCTACCAGAAGAAAAATAATGAGTTTGCTGAAAGATGGCAGCAAATCCAAAGAAGAGATTCAAAAAATCACAGGTCCAGCGATGCTGGATTATCATTTGCAGCTCCTGCAGCAGGCAGGATTGGTAGATGCAAAAGATAAATTGTTTGAACTGACTGATTTTGGAAATCATTTTTTGGAGTCAAAAACACACACTTCAACTGGTCCCAGGAAAGATCTTTCGAAAAGTAAACCCATAGATATTGTGGAGGTCAGGCAATTTCTCCCCTGCATAGCCGATAAAAGCAAATATCGAATAATTGCACGACTTAAACCCCCACTTGAGGGAGCACTAGAGTTACTGGAGCCACTTTTTCCAAGAGCCCGATATTCAGAAAAACTTGGTGTATTGATTATTCAAAAGAAAAACCAGATTATAACTGTATATTCCACAGGAAATGTAACTATGACAATGGTATCGAGTATTGAAGAAGCTAAAAAAATACTTGAAGACTTGAAAAAAGACATTAACGATGCCATTGAAACGGGAATAAAATCTACCTTTGGAGAAAAAATTCAAGTAGATCACAATGAAGTCTATAAATATCTTCCAGGAACGAATTGTCGTATTTGTGGTGAGCAAAGCTGCTATTCTTTTGCGATTCGATTGACAGGTAATGAAACAACACTGGATAAATGTAGGCCTTTATTTGAACAAAAATATGCCATTAATCTGGAGCATTTGCAGACCTTAATGGAATATCTATAAATATTTGGTCAAACCGGTAAATCTGAACACCTGTATGAGGACTTTAGATTATTCCCGAACTTTCAAATTTACTGTAAAATTTACCTTCTATTTCTCTTCATTTACCTGTTTGCCAGGTATAATCCCTGCAATTTTCGTTTATTTCTTAATTTTAGACATGACGTTTTTCTGAATCATATTTTCATACTTCCTCCAGCTATTTTCGTCGATTTGTGGTATTGGATATTTTTTGGCCTCACTTCTTTCCTTAAGTTTGCAGGAATCAATTACCTTCTGAATAGTTTCCGGGTCTGTGGTGTCTATAAGATCTATAACTTCAATTTCCTTTAAGAAGTGATTAATTGCGGTCATGGGGATCTCATCCAGATAAGGAATAACACCCTTTGAACCGATTATCTTTTTATAATCGGCCATAGTTGAAACCCCATTTTCCACAAGCGCTATGATAGACTGGCCTGCAAAGTGCTTGCTTTCCTTGCCGCAGACAATCAGACAGTTTATTTTTGGATTAGAAAGTATATTGGCAATTACTTTTTGAATCCCAAAATTCTCAGTAAAACATGTACCACATATTGCATAATTCTGCAAGCAGGGCTTTTTATAGCCAGGGGTGAATACCCCCTCTGCTTGCGGTGTTCCATCTTCACAAGGGTCATGGATGCAATCCATATTCCTATAGTCAGAAGTGAGTGTCACAACTGCAACCGGAGAATCCGGGTCTCCTATGACATAATCGCCCTCTTCCATGGGCCAGTTGTTAGGATCAGTTGATTTGTTTGTAGCCATGAGATTCACCTCTATGGTTATTTAGGTTTCAATTGCTCAGTGCAGCTTCCACTTTAGTCATCATCTCTTTGACATCATTTTCTTCCAGATCCAAACTTCCTCCTTTTTTCATACCGAGTTCGGTTATAACTATGTTCTTACCTACTGTGAACCCTGCACGCTCCAGAGACTTCCTTGCACAAAGAAGGGGGCATCCATCAATAGCAATAATCTCATCTGTACCTTCGGCACTTTTTATGATACCAGAAACATTGCCTCCAATTCCGACGGTGCACATAATCTTACCTCTTCCCTGTTTGGTAAGTTCAACAGCTGCCCTGTTTGCCATCTGTCCTACATTGGATCCACCGGAACATGCATACAATCCAATAATCGCCGCTTCACATGCACACGTTGGCCCTTCTGCCATTTTCAGTTCTTCTGTCATAATACATTCTCCATGATTTTGATATTTATCTAGCCACTTTAACTACAGTGAATTGGTCAATCCAACAAACATTCAGGGTCTTTTTCCCCTCAACGAATTTTAAACAAAAATTTGCTTGATGGATTGTACGAAACACTTTAGATATACGTAAAAATCCTATTTATAAATTGGCATTTCAAAAATCGTTGAAACACTTATATACAAGAAACAACAACCATTTAATTAGCAATTTTCGAAATGTTGTTTGTCACGCAAGGGAGATACAGGATGAGTGAAGTGCATATCAATTCAAGTATATGTGGATTTGAACATAATGTTTTTGGAAAAAAAGAAGGCAAAAACATAATTATTGACATCGAAACGGATTGCGATAAAATAAAAAAGATGTCACATATGGAAGTACCCATTGATCGGACACTTGACATTAAGGACAATTATGTCATTTCAAAAGCACAGGAATTGAAATGTTCATCCAATTGTCTTGTGCCCTGTGGAATATTGCATGTGTGTAGGATGGAAATGGGGATTTTATCTGAGTCTTTAGCAAAAAAATCAGGAAATGTCAGTATCGACTTCAAATAAATGATTATTTTAAGCACAGTTATCTGGAATCATATTAAAATTATTTATTAAGCAGATAATATTTGGGGAAAACATGATTCAAACTATACTTATACCCACGGATTTTACGATCGAGAGCGAGAAACTGCTCTCCTGTATTGCAGAATTGAAAAACGCAGGATTGAAGAAAGCCATATTGTTGCATGTTGTGGACATCTTTAAATCCCAGGGACTTGCCCCTATGTTCAAGGAAAATGCAGAGGGAAAAATTGCCGAATACAAGCAACTACTGGAAGAAATGGGGATCGAGACAATCACACATGTTGCTGAAGGCGATGTCAATAAAACGATTATCAAAGTTGCAGATGAAGAAAACGTAGATTGTATTGTTATAGGTGCAACCACATCGGGAATCATAAAAGGAAGGCTTACAGGCAGGACTACAAACTATATTTCCCGAAGGTCCGATAAGATTCTGCTTATTGAGAAATACAATAAACTCGAAAAGGGTGAAGAAGAGCTATATGCCAAGACATGCTCTGCAAAGTTTTCAAAAGTAATGGTTCCGTTAGATTTCTCGGATAACTCAAATAAGACACTTGATATGCTCCGACAAATGAAGGATATCATTCAAGAAGTTGTCCTTGTACATATAATTGAAAATGCAAAAAATAAGACTCAACTTGAAAATAAGAAAAGGGAAAGTCTTGAGAAGCTCTATGAGATTGGTAATGATTTGAAGAAAAATTTGATAGTCAATTACGTTGTTAAGGAAGGCAAACCTGCAAAAATATTGGATGAAATTGCAGAAGAAATGGATATTACTTTGATAATGATAACAACCCATGGGGTCGAATCATTTAAGGACATCCTTCTGGGAAGTACTGCCGAAAACCTTCTCAGGAGCACTGCTAAACCGATACTGCTTATTCCTGCAGACAACAGGTGAAAACAATGGAAGAAGAAAGAGAACTTGATTTTTTCAGCAAGTATTTGTCCATATGGGTAGCCATCTGTATTATACTGGGTACTGCAGTTGGTTACCTGTTCCCCAAATTTGCAGATACAATCGGTCAATATGAAATTGCAAATGTATCTATTCCAATTGCAATCGTCCTGCTGGTCATGATGTACCCTATCATGTTAAAAATCAGTTTTGAGGAAATACTGAAAGTAAAAGAAAATAAAAAACCTCTCTATTTGACAGTTTTTGTAAACTGGGCAATCAAACCATTTACAATGACCATAATTGCCTGGATATTTATCAGTATATTTTTCTCTGGTCTTATACCACTCAATCTGCAAGCAGAATATATTGCGGGCTTGATTATACTGGGACTTGCACCCTGTACCGCAATGGTACTGGTATGGACATATTTAGCAAACGGTAATATCAATTACGCCCTTGTTCAGGTTTCTGTAAATGACTTGATTATATTGATATTGTTTGCTCCCTTAGGAGCGTTTCTTGTTGGCCAGACCACTGACTTCCCAATACCTGTACTGACCATATTCTATTCTGTATTATTCTATGTAGCACTTCCTCTTGTCCTTGCAATGTTAACCAGACATTATGTCATTAAAAGCAAAGGCCTAAGCTGGTTTGAGAATAATCTAATCAATAAAATAGAATGGATTACACCCGCGGGACTTCTTGTAACTTTGATTTTGATTTTTACTCTTCAGGGTGAAATGATAATCAAATATCCTTTCCATATTGTCTTGATTGCTATACCTATCATAGTACAAACATATTTTATATTTGCAATCAGCTATTATGGTGCAAAAAAGCTGAAAATCCCCTTCTATGAAGCTGCACCTTCTACATTCATTGCACCAAGTAACTTCTTTGAACTGGCAGTAGCCACTACATTAATACTCTTTGGTGCAACTTCAGGAGCAACACTGGCAACTGTAGTAGGTGTGCTGGTCGAAGTACCTGTAATGTTATCACTTGTAAAGATAATGAAAATGAACAGGCACAAATTCCAGTTTGAAGAAGGAATGTGATAGTTGATTTAAAAATATAAGATGTATATTCATCTTATATTTTTATAGTGCAGGTGATCTTGCTTGGAATCAGGAATAAAACATGAAGACATTGTGCAGGCAACAGTATCGGCCATACAAAAAGCCGAAACTGTCCTGACGGAAGATGTAGTTGCCTCTCTTGAAAAAGCCGAACAGGAGGAAAGCAGTGAAGTCGCACAATCCCATTTAAAGGCAATACTGAAAAACATAGGGATTGCTCACAGGCATTCTGTGCCCATATGCCAGGATACCGGAATTATCATTCTTTTCGTGGAAATAGGCCGCAAAATATCTCTACTTCCAGACATTGAACAAGCTCTTATTGAGGGGGTCAGAAAGGCCACAGTGGAAGTACCCCTACGCCCCAATGTCGTTCATCCCCTGACACGTGAAAACAGCGGGGACAATACCGGGAATGGATTGCCTGACATAAAGTATTCTTTTAATGATTCCGATAAAATAAGGATCACCGCAGTCCCAAAAGGCGCCGGGTCGGAAAACATGAGCATACTGAAAATGCTTAATCCTTCCGAAGTAGACTCCATTGACCAACTTGTTCTGGAAACTGTCATGAATGCCGGCGGTAAACCCTGTCCTCCTATCATCCTGGGAATAGGTCTCGGTGGTTCCTTCGACAAGGCCGCCCTGCTCGCCAAGACCGCCCTGTTGGGAAGGGTTGATAATATGGACCAGCAGGAACTAAACATGCTGGAAAAGGTCAACCGTTTAGGTGTGGGCCCCATGGGTACCGGAGGGGACACAACAGCCCTGGCCGTACACATCAATAAGGCCTATTGCCATACTGCATCCCTCCCTGTTGCAATCAATATCCAGTGCTGGGCCAACAGGCATGCAACAGCCGTTATCGGAGGTGACGGACAGTGGAATATCATCTGAAGACTCCGCTCAAAACAGAAGATATAGAAACCCTTCGTACAGGGGATATAGTATATCTATCCGGTAAAGTCCTGACAGCCAGGGACGAAGCCCACAAGCGTATTCTTGAGACTCCACTCAAAGAGATGCCGTTTTCTCTGGAAGGAGGTGCAATCTACCACTGCGGGCCACTCATGAAAAAAGATGATTCGGGACAATGGGAAGTTGTCGCTGCAGGTCCTACCACAAGTGCACGTATGTCTGCAATGACCCCAAAATTCCTTGAACTACACAATGTCAGGATACTGATAGGCAAAGGAGGGATGGACAACATTGCCGATTCTTTCAGGGGTAAATGCGTCTATCTTGCCTATACGGGCGGCTGCGCAGCCCTGGCGGCAGCTTCCATAAAAAATGTGCATGCTGTCCACTGGCTTGACCTGGGTATGCCAGAGGCGGTATGGGAGCTGGAAATGGATGAATTCGGCCCCCTGATAGTAGGAATTGATATAAAAGGCAATGATCTATTCAGCAATATCAGGAAAAATGCAAAAGAGAACCTGAATGAGATCTCCAGGCCCTGATAGAAATAAATCGATTGATAGAAATAACGGGTTTCTCGAAAACTTAAATAAGTTTATCCGATGTTATAGTGTAAAACTCATATAAGGTGTAAAAATGGAACTTAAGGTCCAGCCAATCGATGTCAAAGTCGGAAAATACAAAGTTATTCTGAATTCCATAGATGCAAAGGAACTTGGTGTCTATGAAGGTGACAGGGTGCGGGTTACAGGACATGTTACAGTTACTGCGATTGTTGATTTTACCGAGGATATGATTTCTCCGGGAATGATCGGTCTGTACCATGAGATAAAAGAGAAATTACAGAGGGAATGGACCGAGATCGTCGAGATTGAACCCGCAGAGAGGCCCAAATCAGCAAGGATCATACGTAAGAATATGGATGGGGAAAGACTCGCTCAGGAAGAAATACACGGCCTTGTGAAGGACATTGTCGAAGAGAACCTGAGTGAAATCGAATTAGCCGCTTTCCTGACATCCACATATATCAATGATATGACAGATGATGAAACTGAATGGCTGACCCGGGCGATGATAGATACAGGAGAAAAACTTGAATTTGCGAAGGGTCCTATCATGGATAAGCATTCTATCGGAGGAGTGCCCGGAAACAAAATTTCCCTCCTGGTAGTACCAATTGTAGCAGCTAACGGGCTACTGATTCCAAAAACAAGTTCCCGTGCAATTACAGGTGCAGGAGGCACGTCCGATCTTATGGAAGTTCTGGCACCAGTGGAATTCTCTGCCACAGAAGTAAAAGAGATGACCGAAAAGGTTGGAGGTGTTCTGGTCTGGGGTGGCGCCACCAATATTGCCCCTGCGGATGACAAACTTATCAAGGTTGAATATCCGTTGTCAATTGATCCGCATTGCCAGCTGCTGGCATCCATTATGGCCAAAAAAGGAGCAGTTGGTGCTGATAATGTGGTTATTGACATACCCACCGGCCCCGGCACCAAAATCGCAAACGTGCAGCAAGGTAGAAAACTTGCTCGTGATCTTATCAATCTGGGTGAGCGACTCGGCATGAATGTTGACTGTGCCCTTACCTACGGTGCTTCCCCGGTTGGTCGGACTGTTGGACCCGCACTTGAAGTACGTGAGGCTCTTAAGGTACTTGAAACCGGAGAAGGACCAAACAGCCTTATCGAGAAAAGTATGGTCCTTGCGGGTATGTTGCTTGAGATGGGTGGGGTGGCTGCCCGTGGTCAGGGCAATGAACTTGCCATGGAAACCCTTAAAAATGGCAAAGCTCTTGCCAAATTCCGGGAAATCATAGAAGTACAGGGCGGTGACCCCAGTGTTAGTTATAAGGACATTACTGTCGGTGAACATACAGCTGAGATAACCGCACCTGCAAATGGATATGTACTTGAATTCAAAAATAAGAGAGTGGTACAGATTGCACGGCTTGCCGGTGCACCCAATGATAAGGGAGCCGGTGTGCTGATTCATAAGAAACAGGGCGAACCGGTCAAAAAGGCGAACCGGTTCTTATCATTCATGCAGAAAAGAAAAATAAACTGGAAACAGCTCTGCAGAATGCCCAGAGAGATTCTCCTATAGTGGTTGAAGGTATGCTACTTGAAAGAGTACAGTCATTTAAGGAAGTGTAAAGCGGCCATTACGCTTTAATACCCTTTTTCCTATTTTTGCCCATGAAAAGAATTGTAATATTGCGTCTGGGACACAGGCCGGAAAGAGATAAACGTATCACAACCCATGTGGCCCTTACAGCAAGGGCTTTCGGTGCTGAAGGGATACTCCTTGCAAGTAACGATCCCTCTATTACCCGGAGTGTAACCCAGCTGTGCCAACGCTGGGGAGGAGAATTTTATATCCGCAATGATGTAAAATGGAAGACCGAGATTAAAAAATGGAAATCAGAAGGTGGAAAGGTTTGCCACCTTTCAATGTATGGTATCAATCTGCCAGATGCCGTACCATCCATACGGGAATGCGAGAAACTCATGATCGTTGTCGGTGCGGAAAAAGTCCCTTTTGAGGTGTATGAACTGGCTGACTGGAATGTTGCGGTAGGTAACCAGCCTCATTCTGAAGTGGCTGCTGTAGCCGTTACTCTGGACAGGATCGCAGAAGATGAGCCCCTTGAGAGTGAATTTAAGGATGCACAACTTCATGTTGTACCAATGGATCGCGGGAAAAAGGTAATCGAAAATCCCTGATTCAGTCTTCCTTTTCATCTTTGACCTCTGCACCTCTGTATATCTTATTGCGCTCGTATCCACCAAATCCCCTGTGTTTGCGATCCCTTTTTCTGGATGATTCTGCAAGCATTTTTTCCAGTTCATCATCCGATATTTCGTCTGAATCTATATTCCCACCTCAGCAAGTGCGTATCAGGGGATTGTGGTCAATAAATTCGGTGTCGACACCCAGATCATTTTCCAGACGGGTTGCAAGGGCTTGCATTGCAGGATTTTCGGTGGCATAATGGGTGGCATCCACCAGAAGCATATCCGTAAAATTGTGGATTATATCATGTTTAAGTTCAGAGGACACATAGGCATCTACCCCCATAGAATTAGCAATATCAAGGAAAGGTCCTTTAAAGCCACTTCCACCGAAAACCATAACTTTGGAAATCATTTTTTTTTCACCGACATACTGTACATGGGTATTCAGGGACTTGCAGACGTGGTTGATGAAAACATCCCTTGAGACAGGAACCATTTCTCCTATGCATCCCATGTCCAGTTTCTCAACATTTTTAAGACCCAGCTTTTCAGCAAGGATATCATTCACTCCTCCTTCTGCGCGGTCATAGTTGGTATGCATTGCATAGAGAGAAATATTGTTATCCAGCGCAATCTTCAGTTTTGTGGCCAGCTTGCAGGAGATTGAATTAATTGAATGGAATAATAAGGTATGGTGTGTAATGAGCAGATCTGCCCCTATATCTGCTGCCCGGTTGAGTGTGTACTCGGTAGGGTCCAGGGCCACAGCTATCTGATTAACTTCATTTTTCAGATCAAGTGTCAGTCCTATCCTGCCTTGATCAAATTCTTCTGCAAGTTCGGGAGGTGCAATTATTTCCAATTTTCTTACAATTTCTGAAAGATTCATATTCCTGAAATTAATTTATCACAATATCAAACTGTCGGGTTTTAGATCGATAGCTTTTTATTGATATGTATGCATGTACATAACGCATAGGAAATAGCCGATTGTCTCGTCGGAAAAACACTGGCCGAATAGATGTTACCTCTCTCAAAAATCGTTGCATGCAGCATTTATCGGTAGTCTCCAATCCTTTAAGTCTATTCGGAAAGTGTTATTCTATGCAACTGGCAAATTGGTTTTTTCCAGGAATTTTTTTATACACTTAGGACTTGAAATACTGGTGTAAATTAAAGGTTGGTTTAGTATGATAGAGAATTTTGAACATTACTTGCTGGAAGACTGTCCTTACGGAGATGAAACCACAGAACTGCTTCAGATAAATGGTGAAGGTACCCTGAATATCCTGTCGCGGGATGAGGGAATTGGTGCATGTGCCGATGATCTGGAACAATTTTACAGGAATAAAGGACTGGATGTGACCTACAGGGTTGAGAACGGTGAATATTTCGAAGGAGGAGCTGTAATATTCTCCGCACAAGGAGACTTAAGAACGTTGTTCAAACTCTGGCGTATCTCCCAGACTTTCCTTTCAATAGTATGTGCGATTGCAGCACGGACCCATAATTTCGTAGAGGCTGCAAGAAAAGAAAATCCCGATATAATGATTGCAACAAGTCGCAAAACCCATCCCGGATTCAGAAAATATGAATTAAAGGCAGTAAAGGTAGCAGGAGGAACACACCACCGCAATTCTTTGAGTGATTCCATTCTTGTGACCCAGAACCATCTGGATGTAGCGGATTCTTTTGAGACTCTCAGGGCAGTTAAAAAGATAGAAATAGAACCACGTGATAATGACGAAGCGCTCAAATATGCTGGAATTGCAGATGTCCTGTTGCTTGACCATTATTCCCCCGAAGAGATGGCCACGATTGTTATCAAACTTAAAAAAATAAATCCTGGTCTTGAGATTGCTGTGGGTGGCATAAAATCGGATGAAATTCCACAATATGCCCCTTATGTGGATATAATTGTCTCCACTGCACCTTATTATGCCCAACCTCTTGATCTGACTACCAGAATTGAAAGAACTTGAGGTGGTCCAATGAGTGATCTACTAATCAGATTGATTGACAGGCTGGGTAAAGAATATGCTGATACTTTCCCTGGAAATATTGTGGATGAAATTACTCTGGGAGTGGTTTACAGTGGTGCCAGAATTGGTACCCACGGGGGTGTTGCTGCAACCCAGATTCCTCAATCAGCCCACTGTGAAACCCTTTCATCCGCAGGTACAATGCATAATAACCCTCTGCCACAGGTTCTGGAGATGGGTAAATCATCCAATTCCCTAAAACGTACAGTTGCGGCCAGTGCACTCAATGCTTTCATTAAAAAGACCGGGGAAGAGATTTCTTCCTACGAATCATCAGATACCAGTGTCTTGGATATTATAAAAAATAATGACAGGGTAGCAATGGTAGGTCATTTTGCCCCTATGATTCCCGCTATATTAAAAAAAGCCTCAACCCTTTATGTGGCGGAAAAAAGGCCAATAAAAGATGAAAGGATAACTATTGTACCTGAGGAAGAACTAAAAGAAACGATAGCATCATCCGATGTTGCTATAATCACAGGTACCACTCTTTTGAACAACTCCCTTGACCCTCTGCTGGAATCAGTGAGTCAGGCATCTAACACGATACTGCTTGGACCTACTACGCCCCTGTACCCGGAACCTTTCTTTGAAGAGGGATTTACTGCTGTAATGGGTACAAAAATTGATGATGCACCAACAATGCTAAGAGTAGTTAGTCAGGCTGGCGGGACAAAACACCTTCACAGAAACTGTGGCACAAAAATATCCTTTGTTCAGTAAATATCAGATTAAGCGCTCAGGGTTGGAATAGATGTAAAGATTGGGCCTGCGTGCAAATCCCACGAGTGTCATATTATTTTGCCTTGCAAGCCTGATTCCCTGATCCATTGGTGCGGCTTTACTCACCATAAGGGGAATTCTGGCATTGACGCCTTTTCCTACCATTGTAACAGACAACCGTCCTGAAGTCGCCATAATACAATTATTAAGTTTCACACCATCCAGTGCAGCTTTACCGATTGCTTTATCAACTGCTGATGCCCGGCTAACATCCTCACAAAATGTGAGTATTTCTCCTTGCGAGGTTGCGATTACAGTCGAATGGGCACCACCGGTACGCCTCCATATTTTGCCCTCTTCAAAAATGTAGTCTATTAGATCGAACAGGATTTTTTTTCTGACCCTCATATTCGGGTTCGGGATGGCTTTGTTTTTTGTAAGCTGATGCATCTTCCATAGTGCACAGTCACATAAATAGGAAGAGATGATAACATCTTTATCCTCTGATGGTGATTTTGTTTTACATAATAATTTTTTTTCGTGAACATCAATTGAAATAATCTGGTCAATATTTTCAATGTGCCCTTCACATATGAGATGGCCAGCGGCCATTTCCTTGAGTTCCCTGGGACTTGCCAAAAAAGAGGATATGAAGTTGCCATTCAGGAAAACTTCATAATTTTCCTCAATCACAACATCCACATAGATTTCTTCAGGGGAAGCTTCGCCTTTTACTTCGATACATTTTATGGGAATGTAAGGAGCGGTATCATCCCGCTCCTCCTCTTTCCACGTAATCTCAGTATCCGGTTTATTATCGAAGTGCCAATCTTTTTCATTCATACTTAGCTCTTCATTTCCTTTACCTTCGCAAAGAGCTGCTTGAGGGTGTCCTCATTGCTTTCTGTGAAGTCAAAGGGAGAGGATGTGAAGGGCTTGAAGTAAACGGACACATTGTCCAGTCTGTAGAATGTACCGTCACATTCCATGGCATCAATTACGCCGGGCAGTATTACGTCAGCTGCGGTTGGTGTTGGGCCTGGAGCAATGTCTATGCATACCATTGGAATTTCTGTAAGGTAGGATGCACAGTCTGCCGGAGTATGTGCTATAAGATCGGCACCTACAACCATTGCTGCATCAGTATCCTTTTCCCTGAGAATATCCACACAGCTTGTTTCACCAGGGTTGTACCTGGGATAGCCCCGTGTAAAATCAAGGGCAAACGGATAACCGTAGAGATAGGATGCAACCATGTTAAATCCTGCAACATTGCAGTGACCACGAAGTGCACCGATACTGGCTTTAGTACCGTGGTTGTTGTTCAACTCTTTTATGACGTTAAGTGCCATTTCGATGTTGCGGTGTTTTCCGTATGATGAACTGACACCCAGACCAACAGAGAAACTGGCAAAGTTGGCATCGAGGATCATGTCCACCATTTCTTCCATAACGGATATAGGCACACCGGTGACCTTTTCAACGGAGTGGTGAGGCTCTTTACCGTTAAGGATTGTCAAAAGAGCATTGAACAGTTCATAATCACTGTTGGGATTGAGCTGGACATGAAGGTCTGAAGCATCGGCTGTCGGTGTCCTTCTTGGATCCACAGTAATAACTTTCCTGTCGAAACGTCCCCTCTTGGTCCAGTATCCTCTGGGGAAAATACCGTATTTGGACATATGCCTGGGCATGGATTCCAGCGGGTTGGTACCCCAGTAGATGTTCACGTCACTGCGGTTCTTTTTGGTACCTGCTGTGGCAGCAGCACATCCTGCTTCCTGGATACCCATAACCGTCGGCCCGTGGCATATTGTTGCATTGGAGTCTACTGTTCCACCAAGATATTCGCCTATATGCAGACCTACTTCCTGGGCCTCACAGGAGGTTTCACTTCCCATAAAGAGCATGGGTTTCTTTGAAGCAGCGAGGATTTCTGCGGCCTTTGTCAGGGCTTCCTCCCAGCTAACTTCCACGAATTTCCCATCCTTTTTGATCATGGGTTTCCTTATACGGTGATCACTCACGATCTCCTGGAACTTTGCATTCCCCATCTTACATGCGTTCTTGACAGTGATGCTGTTATCTTTCAGTTCCACCTGCACATCATCACAAGAAGCACCACAGACGGGACAGAATATGTTCTTGAACATTTCACTTACCTCCTGCATATACTTTCAATACAATATCCTCAGCTGTGAGAACCTCCTCGTCAGTGGGTTCTATATCAACAGGACTGCCTTTGTAAAGAGGTGATCCTGTGGAGAAGGTGTGCGGGTCAATTACCACGTTGGACCAGATGGCACGGGGCATGAATACATTGCCACACATAACTCTGTCAGTGCATCTTGTGTATACAGCTACTGTATGTTTGCCATCCATGCTGGTTACCTTCACCTTTTCCGGACATCCAAGTTCCTCAAAGTCCAAAGGAGAAATCCAGCACAGGGCACATTCCTTCATGTAACCTTCGGAATATTTTTCGCCACCCTTGGCAAATTGTCCTTCATAAATTGTACTTCCGGTATTTAGTAATGCTTTCATGATATCACCTCAGAGCTCCAGGTTTGCTTCCTTGCCAGCATACAGGACCCCTTTTGGTTTTTTGGATATGGCAAAGTCACCTGTGAATTTTTTAAATGCTCCACCACATTCGATATCCTCAAAACAGAGATCATATTGCTCATCTTCATACTGCATACCGGGAGTGAAATTGGCAATATGGCCTTCGACCACAATTGTCCCGCCGCTCATTTCGGCACCAATTGCACGTATAGCATTTCCTTTGATGACAATGAGGCCACCGGACTGGCGTATACCGCAGAAGTTTTCAGCATTACCGTTTATGATGATTTCACCACCTGTAATGCCTCCTCCCACCTGGCTCTGGACATTTCCGTCAACAACGATACGTCCGCCGCTCATTCCTTTCCAGCTGCCGCGGTAGGCACATCCCAGATGATCGACTGTGTTGCCCTTAATATGGAGCAAACCACCTTTCATTTCGGTTCCTGCCCATGAATCTGCATCTCCTTCCACGACAATTTCGCCGCCTTTCATCTCAGCTGCGACTTTCATGCCGGTGGTTCCCTGAATAGTGATTTTGCCGGCGGTCATTTCAGCACCGATCATTTTCACACGGGACACATCGCCTTTTATCAGAATGGAAGTTTCTTCAGCAGAACTTCCGCCCTGACCTTCCACATCAAAGAAATTCTTCAAGGGCAACTGGTCCGGACCCTGCCAGACTATCAACTGCTCAATTTCTTCTTTGCTCTTGCCTGCAAACTCGTCTGGTTTGATTACATCGGCTTCGATCTTAATATCAATTTCAGTGTTTGGTGTAAGTACTACCTCTGTCATGACATCACTTCTCCATGTTTACATTGATGGGGGTTGGGTTGACGAGGTATTTCTCAGGTGTTGGATAGTTCTCGAAACCAAGGGTGTAGTACCTGAACCAATCCTTCACGTCCTCAAGCATCTTCTTTTCCTCGTTTGCATCGACCTTTATGTCACTGTAGTAGGTCCTTCTTTCAGGAATCGACATTATCTCGCCGTTATGGGCCGCGATTTCCCCGCCCTTGATGGTATAATCTGCATACCTGAATTTGGTGAGCAGATCATTGTAGTTGGCTGTAACGTCCAATCTGGTTGGATCGATATCATAAATGGTTACATCACCATCTGCCCCAACAGCAAGACTTCCTTTCCTGTGTGCCATTCCATTGGTCTTTGCAGGAGTGGCACGGGTAATGGTTGCAATGTCATAGAGAGACAGTTCACGGCTGACACCGCCGAGTGTACTTCTGTCATTTGCCCATTTGTGGACTTCGCTGAACGTTTCATTCCTGTAAGCCTCTGACATCAACCAGGTCATGACATTCGGATATTTGGTGAATGGTCCACCGTTTGGATTATCGGTTGTCATGATGGTCTTCCATGGATCATCGATCAGAAGCAGGGATTCAAGTCCCATTGCCCACTGGACACTGTGTACAGGATTGCTCTTGAGATATGTGAACGGACATACACCGGAACCACATTCAAGCTCTACATCACAGTTGGACCATTTACTGCCTGTAAGGACTGCAATGTCATGGATAGACGGACCGTCACCGGTCATACATGTGGCTTCCCCGAAAGGTACGCTACCACTGTCAATTACCACATGGTCCTGACTGTTAACATAATCTGTAATATCCTTTACACCTGATTCAAAGTCTCTCCAGGATGTTCCGCCAAAGGCATTGAATTGCAAGTGAGTCAGGTAGATGGATTTATCCTTTGTAGGATCGATCTTGGTTTCCGCCCATTCGACTCCCATATCCTGATTGGGTTTGACTTTTGCTGGAATGGTAAGGGATTCTTTTGTAGTTTCATAACATCCCGGGTGACCCAGGTTGTTGGCGTGCAGGTGTACTGGCATAGGAAGGCCGAGCATTTCATTGACTTCGGTAAGTCCTTCGATAATTTCCCTGGGTGTAATTTCAAAGTGGATGTTGGTCTCATCCAGGGATTCTACATTTTTACCCCATCCCCAGTTCTCCACACCGGCAGGGTTGACACATTTTATACCATAGGTCTTGTGTGTCCTCATCATCCAGGCTACATAAGCAGCAGCTTTGTTAATGTCACCTTCCTTGAGATAGCGCATCATGAACCAGTTGTTACCAAGAACAAGGTATCCTCCCATGTCAAGCATTGGGATGGAATGCATCTCTTCATGGGTGTGACGTGCTTCCAGAGGCGGGACCGCAGCTTCAAAAGCTGTGGTATATCCCATCTGGGCATACTCATACCCTTCAAGATATACTGAAGGTACTGTTTCCCCGGTACCGCCATGGGTTATTGAGGTCTTTGGACGATTCCACTTGTAACTGTCCTCTGGCCGCATCAGACGACCGGAGTTTACTTTGGCACCCGCAATATGGGTGTGTGAATCCACACCACCTGGCATTACAGTTTTACCAGTGGCATCAACGACCTTTGCGTTTTTCATTTCCGCATCAGATAATTCAGGGACGACTTTTCCGTCCTTGATATAGATGTCCATGATATCCCCATTTATCTCATTGAGGGGATCAAAAACATGTCCATTTTTTATTGCAATAGTAGCTGCCATATTATTCCACCTCTCTTTTCTCCAGCCATATAGCGTTTGTCGGGCAGATCATGGCACATGCGCCACAGGAGCCACAAACGTCCTGATCAACTACATTAACTGCTCCGTTCTCGACTTCCAGCAATGCTTTTTCATCCATGTTATTGAGGTGCCCTGCAGCAAGTTCCTTGTTTGCATAAGCGTTTACAGGACAGACAATTACACAGTTTCCGCAGCCAAGACAGTCATATTCATCGGTGACAAGTTTGGAAGTGAGTGTTGGCTTGACGGAAGGTTTGTCGAGGAGTTTTTTCTCGAATACTTTCTTCTTTTCCATTTCAGCTGCAATTGCAGTTTTCCTGACATCAATTGCCTGTACAGGACAGGAAACTGCACATGCTCCACAATAGATACATGCATCAGGCCTCTGGGCTACTTTGTCAACACGTTCCCCGGCTTCCCAATCTGGATTGAATAATGCATTGCAGGGGCATACATCAACACAGGTGCGGCATGCCTGACAGACATCCTCATCCCTGAACCAGGTTCCTTCAAATGGTTTCTCTACTTCGATGGCATCAACCGGACAAACTGATTCACACCATCCGCAGTGTACACAGCATTCCTGGTCGATTGTTGTTTGACCATCAACTTTTGCTGCATTATCGTTGGAGAGCCACTGGTCCACTTCAATGCAACCCTGTGGACATACCTGTTCGCAAAGTCCGCAGTGTACACAATCATCATTGACAGTGGTTGGTTTTATAGCATTTATTAGGTAGGTTTTTTCCTCTACTGGCTTTCCGTCTTCTCTCATTTCAAGAGCGCCTGTAGGACAAACTTTGGAACACATTCCACATGTTATACATGTATTCGGTCTGATCTCCAGGAACTCTTTGTCGATGAGTCCTCTGGCAACCGGTCCGACTGAACCGATGACCAGTGTCTCTTTTGGACACACCATGACACAAGTTCCACAGCCGATACACTTCTCAGGAATGTATACCACCTGTTTGTTGTCCTTTGTCGATATCACTGTTTCATTCATATTGTAGTCTCCGTTTGGCTATCGTTACATGCATCACAAAGAACTTCATTGTTTCTTTGAATAAAACTTTCATTACATTTCTGGCATAATTTTATTGTCTTTTTCTTTTTTACCGGTACATCTATATCCACCATTTCGTAGGAATAGACATTCTCACCGGCTTCAAGAAGCACAGGAACAACTTCTTCGTGGCGAAGTTTCTTTGTGTTCATATACCAGGCATGTAATTTAGGGTAATTTTTAGTCTTCTCCGGGTCGAGATATATCCTTACTCCCTTAATAGAAGCAATTCCCGATGGAGCTTGTTTGTTCACAGTCACAGCCATTTTACCTGTATCGTGAACCCTCAAACGTTTATTGCCTGTAGTGGAACCTTCTAGTATCTGAAAAGGGTCCGGTATACAATTATACGTTTCACTTAGGGTGTATATCCTTTCCCCTTCCTTCACATCAAGTATTCTTTTTGCAATATTTAGCATGTGGATCCCTATTAAAGCACCACTGCTCAAAAAACCGTGGAATGGAACGACCTTTTCAACCTGTGAAAATAGTTCTGGATTTTCCACTTTTATCTTTTCTAGGATCTCATCCATAGTTTCCATATAAAAACCTCTAATAAAGAAGGCCAGTGAGATGCTTATAAGCTTCCGGATGCCTAAAGAACATAGCGATGAAAATTATATATAATTATCGATGTGCATCAACCTCACATACTTAAAAAAAAGCTAAGCAGCCTTGTTATAGGCTGCATAATCTATCTGGAAATAAGATGTCCCTCCTTTTATTCTGCTGCGGTGGAATTGTCTTCATCCAGACTCTGGGAAAGCTGGTTTAGATCATAAAGCTGGTTTAGCACATCTTCCATCTGATCTATTTCTTCCCCGTAACCAGTCCAATTGCCTTCTTTCAGATATTCCTGAGCTTGATTGTAATGGTCCAATGCCTGTTGTGCAAGCTCCTGGGAGGTTTGGGTTATTTCTGGCTGGTAGGTTCCTTCTTCCCTGTCAACACGGCCTTCAACCAGCATTTGGAGGGATTCTTTCAGGTCCTCTCCCATGACAACCCTTTGTCCAGAAGAAGCAATAACTCTTCTGAGCTCCGGAATTTCAGATTGTTCGGCACTGATGAACAGGGGTTCCACATACAATATCGAGTTACCGATTGGAACTACAAGCAGGTTTCCTCTGATCACATTGGAACCGCTTTGACCCCAGAGGGTCAGTTGCTGAGAAATATCAGGGTCCTGATCGATTCTGGACTCTATTTGTGTAGGTCCATAGACAAGTTCTCCCTTTGGCAATTCGTAATGCTTGAGTTGTCCATAGTTTGGCTTATCACATCTGGCTGCAATCCAGGCAATCATGTTCTCCCTGCCACGGGGTGTAAATGGTTGCAGCAACACATATTCCAATCCACCATTATCGGGTAATTTGGTGATCATGTAATAGGGTTCCATTTCAATGCTGTTTCCCCTGTAAACTTCCCTGGGTATTTCCCAGGCATCCTCTTTATTGTAGAATTCCTCTGCAGATTCCATGTGGTAATTTTCATATAAGTCCATCTGGACCCTAAACAAATTCTTGGGATAGCGAATATGTTCTTGCAGGCCTTCTGGCATTTCATCAAATGACTTAAACAAATCCGGGAAAATCTTTGAGTAGGTATTCACAACCGGTTCATCCTCTATCATATAGAAATCAACCGTTCCATCATAGGCATCTACAACAACTTTAACTGAATTACTGATGTAATTGATACCGTTAAACTGAACTCCATAATAGGTTTCAGAATAAGGATACTTGTTAGCCGTAGTGTAAGCATCTATTATCCAGTAGATCTGTCCTTCGTGGATTACCGGATACGGGTCATTGTCATATTCAAGGAACGGTGCTATTTCTTGTGTCCTTTCAACGATCTGTTGGCGATACATCAGCCGGGATTCATCATCGATATACTGGCTCAGGATAAAATTCGGATCACTAAAGGTAAATGCGAATATCAGCTGTTTTATAAATGAATCCAGTAGTATTCCACTTTCACCTTCATATTGTGTAAATGCATTCTGCCCCTGCATTGGATAATCAAATTCATCCCTTCCAGTATTCACAATTTTGTAATTCCTGTTGATTTCCCCATAATACATCCGTGGATTATCAACTTCAAATTCTCCCTTTGGTGGAATATCCTGTAAGACAAATTCAGGTCTACCATCTTCGGTCTTTGTACTGACAGGATTCATTACCATTCCATAACCATGAGTATATACCAATTTTTCATTGACCCATGTTTTGGATTCTGGAGCCATTTGAAAGGTATCCATTTCCCTGGCAGATACCATATACTGCTTGTATCCGTCTTCAGTATGATAGCGGTCTGTATCAACATCATTAAAAGTATAATAGGTTCGGATCTGCTGAAGCTGTTTGTAGGTCTGCTCCAGGGCCCGCCGGTCCCATATCCTTATGTTATCAATTACTTCTGAATTGTCTTCCAGCTCTGATGAAGTCAAATTCATATTTGCTTCGAACGGCCGTTCTTCAACGTCAGAAAGTCCGTACGCAGCTCTAGTATAATCGATATTGTATTTCAGGTAGGGCTCTTCAAGCTGGATTTCAGTAGGTTCTACCTTGAATTGCTGATAAACTCCGGGTACAAAAGAACTGGCCACTATAAAGAGTGCTATAAGGGCTACAGCTACAACAGGTATTTTTATATTTTTCAACTTTACATTGGCCAGTAAAGCAATTGAAGTCAGTACTGACAATACAGTCAAGATGGTGAAAATCGGCAAACTAACATTGACATCGGTATACCCGGCGCCTGCGACAACTCCCTGCTGGGAGAATAATATTTCATACCTTTCAAGGAAAAATCCAAAAGCAATTAATGCAAATAGAAATGCAAGTATTGCAGAAAGGTGTACAAGAACTTTAGTAGGCAATTTATCCATAATATCTTTTAAATCAATTGACTGATTCAAAAAATAAGGTTCTTCAGAATCTTCTATTTCAACTCTATCGGAGCTGAATAAGGGCTCAAGCCTGTAAAAATAAAGAGCCAGTACAAGTATCAGAGAAAGGATTGTCAGGCCGAGGAATACACCTCTTATCATATGAAGGAAAGGTAGCTGGAATACGTAAAAACCAATGTCATTCATAAGAATGGGATCTTCTAATCCAAATGATGTACTATTAAAATAAAGTAGTATAGTTTTCCAGTTACCACTGAATATGAGACCAAAGATAAATGATACGGCCGCAATTGCTACCAGAATTATCTGGGAATCCACTTTTTCTGATGTAATATTCTTCTCTGCAAGGATCTTATCAATCGAGTCTCCTGCAAATTTCGCATTTATATAAAGGAATAAGAATGCAATTATAAAACCGGGAATTATTGCAAGTAATTTCCATTGTAAAATAGTTGTAAATACGGATGTATATCCTATCATGTCAAACCATAGGTAATCCGTGTAAATTCCTACAAGGGGACCAATCCCCAAAAATAATGCCAGAATTAACAGGAATAGAATTTTCATATCTTTCATAATAAACCTCATGAGTAATCTGACTCATATAAAAGTCTCATTTAGAGAGGATGTTGCATGCTTATAAACCTTTTTTCCCACATAATTGGGATAACTATATGACTAGTGGTACATTAAATCAATACGCAAAGTAAATATAATCTGTCTTATATACATTCCCGCCAATAAAGAGGTATATCCATGTATTCAAGACTTTTCTTATCCCTCCTGTTAATATGTGCTATGGCCGCCACAGCATCTGCTTACACACTTGATGATGTCGAGTGGGACACAAGTATCGATTCCGCAACCCTTCATTGGGGAGATTCTGTGGAGGATAATGGTTATACTATTACTGCCGAGGATTTCCAAAAGGATGAACATGTCTATATCAGCATATCGAAAAATGGCCAAACCGTGAAACATGGAGCATTGCTTGTTGGCGATAATCTTGAATACAGGGATACTGAAGAAGGAAAAGACATCCGGGTCCATGTAAAACAAGTTGAGGTCAATATTGATGAGTGGACTGGAAACATGGAAGATCCCATCGCTAAAATTCAGGTAGATCAAAGGGGCGAACCTGAGTTTGACATTAGTATCGAAACAGGTCGGGATGAATATGACCCACGTATAACTTCTGAAACCGAAATGGAAGTCACATTGAAAATCAAAAATGGTGGTTCAGCCAAAGCTGAGGATATTCAGCTTAATGTTGATCCGGCAGGAATGGATGTTGTTGGCGGCGATCTTACAGAAACCATATCTTCGCTTGAGGCCGATGAGACTACAGAGGAATACAAATTAACTCTAAAGGTTCCTCATCTGTGGGAGGAAACGGATTTAGACATTGTTTCTACAGTAGATGGATATGATATCAACGGCGACATGCATGAAAGTGAGGAGATTGAGACTGTAACAATCGCTCCTAAGGTTGAGTTAATGATAACCAAATCCATGCCTGAAAAAATATATATGGATAAAACAGCCCGTGTTTCAGTTTCAATACGCAATAATGGAATTTACGATGTGAGTGACATTGTAGTAGTGGATGAGTTATTCGATCATATGGAATTACTTGATGATCTTAATCTAAAAAAAGAAATTTCTCTTGAAGCCGGAGAAACAATTAAGCTTTTTGAATATTCACTGAAACCTACAAAGTCAGGAGAATTCAAAGCACCTGCTACAATTGCTTCTTTCAAAGCACCTAACGGGAAAACATATGAGTATGAATCGAACGAACCAGAAATTGAAATAAACGGCCCGGTAATATCAGTTACGCAGAGCACGGATAGTCTAACAGTTCGGCCATCAGATGAAGTAAAGATTTCTGTAAAAGTGAGCAACAAAGGTAACAGGGATGCCAGTGTGAATGCCGTATCTGAAATACCTGAAGATGTTACCTTCGTGAGTGGAGAAACCAGTCTGGATCAGGTTATTCCAAAAGGTGAATCAAAAAGTTACAATTATATTGTTCGTGCAGAAAATGATGGTAATTTCACAGTACCTGCTGTAAAAGCGTCTTTTATTGATATGGAAAATTACAAAGGAGAAAGGGTCTCCAATACCCTGCAATTTAATGTCACCGACACTTCAACTCGGGATACAGCAAATGATACGTCAAACAAGGCAGATTCACAAACATCCGGTGATGAGGAGGATAATAATATATTCAGTGATGACGAATCAAATGGCGGCTCCGGTTCAGGTGAAAATAATGAAAACAACAAAGTCCAACCTGGATTCGGTGCATTGATGGCAATTTTCGTATTGGCAGGAATATATGTATTTGGAATAAAGCGGTAATTAAAGGAATAATATGAAGTCCAACCTCACATTATTTTGTCCTATACCCGAATCAGTCATTTACTATAGATAGTTCTTTGACGGTTGAGAAAAAAGAAAACCTGATACTCCCTCAAGTTTCGCATCACTTTCAGACTCTTCCGGTTACAGTGGATCTGTATCATCGGGAAATATTCTCATCCCCTTGCCGCCTTTAATGAAGCTGACGAAAAAGAAAACCCAAAAGAGCCTGTTGAAATGAATACATCGGTTAAAACGGAAAACGAATCCTCTGATGGAGCAAATAACACCTCTCTCTTTGGTTCGGTGAGGTCAGTAAAAGATTTTGTGAATGTAACAATGGAAATCATATATGATTCCCTCAATTTTTAATAATTTTAGTGATATTGATATGAATAGACATGGAAAAAACTGATACAATTATATTCACACATGGTGATTCGGATGGGGTATGTTCGGGAGCCATTGCCAAAAGTGCATATCCTGATGCTAGGATCTATTTTACCAGTCCGGTGAGTCTGTATAATAGGCTCGATATGGCTGAAGATTATGATAATATCATTATCTGCGATATAGCCGTGGATGAACGCTCATGCGTAAATCTCTACAATAAAATCAATGATATTGCCAGTCGTGCAAATGTCACCTACATTGATCACCATCCTCTTCCTAGGATGTGCTGGGATGAACCGTGGTTTTACCATGACCTGAACACATGTGCCGCAGAACTTACATACAAGGCTTTCAAATCTCTTCTGGAAAGGGATATCCGCAGGATTGCGGTGTATGGTGCAATAGGTGATTACAGGGATAATACTCCTGCAATTAAGAAATGGACAAGGGATTGGGACAAAAGGAGTCTCTATTTCCAGGCAGGAACATTGATCCAGGCATTGCAATATGTTGGCAGGAACTATGATTTCAAAAGAGAAATCATTAACCCCCTTTCCAATGACCTGATTCCTTCTGAAATACCCAATCTCATTCCCTATGCAAAGAAAGCGTCAAGAATTGAGGAAGATTTGAGAATACGTGTAAAGGAATTGGTCCATCCCCTTCATTCGGTAGCTTATGTGCTCGATCCCGAGGGCTACCTATCCAAATCCGCAATTTATGCAGCCTCTTATGGAAGAAAAGGAATAGGGATTGCAGCCGAACACAGGAAAAATAAAGCTTCTTATGACCTGAGTTTGCGCTCCCGTAACAGCAGTGTGGATATCAACCTCCTTTTGCGAGATATTGCACCCCAATACGGAGGTAGTGGTGGCGGGCATCCAGTGGCTGCTGGGGCCCGTATTCCAGAAGAAAAACTTGATGCATTCCTTCAGGAATTTGACCGGAGAGTGACGGTGGCTGAAACAGAGAAGGAGGATTTATGAATAATACTGCAGTTCCCAAAAACAATGATTTTGAAATTGTATTTGCCGGTCGCTCCAATGTAGGTAAATCCTCTATTGTAAAAGCCCTTTCCGGAAGTAAAGTGAAGGTTGGCAAAAGACCTGGTGTCACCCTGAAACCCACTCATGTGAAGAAAGGGGAATTAGTAATGACCGATCTTCCTGGCTTTGGATTTATGAATGGTGTAAAAGAGCGCAAACAGGATATCGTGAAGGATAAGATCGTACGTTATATAGAAGAGGGGAAGCAGCGGATTAACATCGCTGCCATAGTAGTTGATGCAGGTTCCTTTGTTGAAGTTGTGGACCGCTGGGATCAAAGGGGGGAACTTCCTATTGATATAGAAATATTCGATTTTTTCACGGAAATGGATCTTGAACCCCTGATAGTCGTAAATAAAATGGATAAAATAAAGGATAAGGATCAGGACAGGGTCCTTGATGATATTATTGAAAGATTGGGTCTCTTTCCTCCCTGGAGGCAGTGGATCGACAGGGTAGCCCCGATAAGTGCTAAAAAAGGAGATTTGCAGGCCTTAAATTCTATTTTGAGGAAGCGCATTCATTCTGCTAAAAGAGATCCCTTGTTAAAATACATCTGAAAATATGTAATTGTTAGCCCCTTATGCGCAAATCCACACCCATGTCCCTGGCGATCTGGCTGCATTTCTCAGTATCAATTTCAGGAACATCTACCACACTGAAACGTACATGAAGGCCTGCTTGCTTTGATTCTTCCGCAAATTCAAGCATGGCACTATAAGCGTTCTGGTAGAATGGCTTGCAAATCCTGTCATAAACGTCTGCGGATTCTGCATTGAGGCTGACTGATACTGCATCCAACCCGGCATCCACAAGCAAATCAACCACATTGATATCAGGATTTATAAGTTGGCCGTGTCCATTGGTATCCAGTCTAACATATGCTCCTCTTTCCTTTAACCAGCGTGTGACAGCAAGCAATACATCAAAACGGGCTGTTGGTTCTCCGAATCCTGTGAAAACTATCTCTTTATATTTTTTCAGATCATACTTTTCCAGTTCGGTGATTATCTCATTTTCGGAAGGGTCTTTTTTAAGCCACAGATTATATCCATACAATCCTTCTCCCTGATTGCGGATACAAAAATAACAGTCTGCACTGCATTGATTGGTTATGTTCAGGTACAGGTTACCATGGGCCTCATAACATATTGAGGGTTTATCAGTTTTCATTCATTCCAAACTCCATCGTGAATTAGGGGAAATTTAGAAGTATTACATGCAGAAGAATCAAGAAAATACATCCAGACTTCTCTGTTGCTTTCCAGTTTTACTTTTTTTCTTGTAAAGAACTTGCCTTCAAGTATATCAAGGCTATTCAATATATCTCCGTCAATACAATACACTTCTCCAGTAATATTGCAACAATTATCAGCGTCCACAACAGCTGGAAAACTACCCAGATCGAACATGCAATATTGATCAGCAGTAGTACCTTTTCCAATAAATACAGAATCCTTGATTATATGATGATTGGAGAATCCATTTTTAAGAGTGCCATACACAAAAATATCCATGCTTAACCCAATCCGAAATTCAGCTTTGTGAGTGTTTTCTTCACAGGTTCAGGAAGCTTGCCACACTGGATTGCTTTCATGTGTTGTGGTGAGATCGTTCGTATGGCCTTTGACATCAATCTGTCGGATCGCATCAGATTGTCCATCATTTTCCGTATATAAACAGCAGTTTTTATCTCCAGTCCCATTTGTTCTCTCCATATCCTTTCATAAACGGATAGCTCACATTTACCTGCCAGATATTCTACAGCGGTTTCTCCTGCCAGTTTTCCCCCAATCATCGCCGTGGGGATTCCGCCCCCATTGGTAGCGATCAACTGACCTGCAGCATCGCCGGCAAGCATTACATTGTTTGAGACCGTTTTTTCCGGAGCTCCCCCTACCGGTACTACTCCGGAAACCACGGAAAGTATCCTTGCATCCTGCAATTTATCAGCGGCAATGGGGTGCTTGTACATGAAATTTTCCAGATAATCGCGGGCACACATATTCTTTTCAAAAAGGACTTCCCGGATTCCCACGCCGATATTTGCTGTATTTCCACCCTGTGAAATTATCCAGGCATAGCCACCGGGCACATAGTCCTTCCCGAAATACATCTCTACGGCATCCCTGTCCGCTTTGGTGTTTGCAAGTTCATATTCAAAAGCCGTTCCTATGCCCATAGGATCATGTTCCCTTGTCATACCATGGGCTTTTGCAACAATAGAATTTGGACCGTCCGCACCTATCAGGACTTTGCCCATGATTGTCGATGGGCCAAAGACCCCATCCACTTTAATTGTATTTCCACTAACATCTGTTACATTGGTCCCAACCATAAATTCGGCACCTTCCTCAGCTGCGCGGGATGCCAGGTGTCTGTCAAACCTTCTCCTGTCAAGTGAATCAGCCTCTACTTCAAAGCCCTTTGAGTAGCCGTCGGGTGCGATAAAACGCTGGTAATTGCTGGTAGCATGTACACAACTTTTCGGATAATCAAGCAATGTATGAGGAAGGTGTGCATCGGGGACAAGTTCCTGCAGGGTATCGGCATGGGGCATGAACCCTCCGCATTGGAGGGGTACACCGATGTCTTTTTTCCTGTCCACAAGTAAAACGGATGCACCTCCCTGTGCGGCATACATTGCAGCTGTGCTGCCTGCCGGGCCGGCTCCGACAACTACTACATCATATAATTCATCAGGATGCATGGAACAATTGCTACTTTGGTATTGCTTATAAACCTATTTCATCAATCACATGCCGCCACCAATCTGGGATAGCTCGAATTCCATATCATCGGGAACTCTTGCAGTGAATACAAAAACAGTATACCTGAGTTTTCTGGCTTCGGAGATAGCTGTTTTTTGCCTGTCGCTTAATTCCTCAGTAGAACTTATGCACAGCATCTTGCGGTTTGCTCCAACCAAAAAATCAAATTGTTCTGCATAAGCATTCAAAAAATCAACCATGTCCCTGAGCTCATCCCAGCGACTGCACATGTGCAGGCTTTTCGTAGAAGAATTTTCTACATACCAATCCTTACTCATGTAGGGGTAAGAATCATATTGTTCCTGAATCTCCTCATAGGCTTTCTGGATTTTGGGCATATCCTTTGCAAGGTTCACCCACTTCCATTCATTCTGCGAAAAGTATTTCCCGGCCAATATGTCAGCAATTTCCTTTTTATCTTTTGCATCGAGTTTCATGAGATCACCTGTTAAAAATCATCATCCTGTACATAACTCCTGTCAAATTCAATCGCAATTTCAGCTTTTTCCAGTTCCCTTCCAAGATAACCGGCATGTTCAAAACTTGTGACAAGTCCTTTGTTTATTATCATGTCCAGGATTTCTGCAGCATTTTTACCGATGATAGTTTCCTGTGAATGTTCTGCGACTATGTACCCTTTTCCACCATTTCTGTGAGTAATTCCTATATGGAATGCTCCGGCTGGATCAAGTTGCCAGTTGGCGCTTCTTTTTGCATTGGTTGCGTCATCGGGCATATCGATGTCCGGTCGCTTTCGTTTTTCCTTGATTATGAACATGTCAATTCCCAGGTCTTTTGGGGAACTGTGCCTTTCCTCTGCCAGTTTCATCATCGAAGAGGCGGTTTTAAGTTCGGTAATGGAACCCTGGGTCTTATCACTGTATTCGGGTGTGAAAAGAATGGCTGCGCCGACCTCATGTGCTATTCCGCACAGGGTTGCATTTATACCTATAGAATCAGCATCCATAAGTTCAGTAACATTACCGGCTCCAAAGAATAGAGGTATATCAGGGTAAGCATCACGGAATCTTCTATACCTTTCTACAGAAGATGTAAATCCATGACCAATTGGATCAAGTACAGGATCTGCAATTATATTTTCAATTCCCAACTCCTTTGCTCGTTCGATATTCTGCATCAATGTATCATATTTGTTGCCACTGTCAGGGATAATCACAACAGCACAACCCTTTGCAGCGATCTCTTCTCCCAGCTCATCAATATTTGTATCATTGAGACTGAGGACCATATCAATACCGGCTTCAATTGCACTACGAATATGGGCAGGGTCCAGTGTATCCACACTTAGTGGTAGTACGGTCACTTTTCTTGCATTGAGAATGGCTTCATGGACGTTTTCAGCGGGTGTATCTATGGCCATGCCCAGATCTATTATATCAACCCCTTTACGGGTGAATTCTGCCACTTTACTCTGAAGATGGTTACAATCCATATTTCCCGCATCAACGATTTCGCCCATGACCTTCATTTGAGAATTGCCCCCAATTTTCTTATCATTGAGTATTAAAGGAGCAAAAGCACTCTTTTCCATCTGATTCAGTTTCTCGTACGCTTCCTGTTGACGTATATCTTTAAGTAATTCACATGCAGGGACTTTATTTGAAAATTGCACATCTTCTGCAAACCGTATTGCATAACCCAGATCATAGGCGTGTTTTGGACCTAAATAGACAGGACAGCCAATTTTGTTTGCCACTTCTGTGAAATCGCCCGGGACAAGTCCGGGAACAAGAACCATATCAAATTGTCCTGGTTTGAAATTATGGTCTTCATAGGAATGAATTAACCTATGTGGAGTAATGAAAGCAGCTACGTCAGTATCAACAATCAGTACACCTGTATCAGAACCAACTGCATTACGGACTGTATTTTCCGCCAGGTGACCTGTAGCTACAAGAATTTTCATGGGAGAAGAATCGGTTGGATATTAAAAATAAGTATCTGTGAAAGATGCCTTTCAGGCATCTTTACAGATTTAGTTAATTATGTCTATGATAGAACCGCCATTATCAGAAGAGCGATTCATAGGTTCAACTACCTGACGGCCCCCGTTTGGAACTTTGGTATAACGTGATTCGGTATTCTTTTCTACAATATCGGCCTGATATTGAGGTCCGAGTACCTGTGCTGACTGCACTCCGGTCATGATGGCCATTACACGAATCTTTCCTTCATAGTCATCGCGAATTCTGGCTCCCCAGATTACATTTGCATTTGAGGATAATTCATATGTGAGGGATGCTGCAACTTCTTCAGCTTCCTTGAGGCTTAGATCCGGTCCTCCGGTAATGTGTACAAGACTACCTGTGGCACCACGATAATCGACATCGAGAAGTGGGTGATTCAAAGCTGCCCGGACTACATCTTCACTCTTGTCCTGATTCTTACTTTCCCCGACAAGCATTACAGCCACGCCACCACATCCCATAATGGCACGGATGTCTGCGTAGTCCAGATTGATAAGAGATGGCTGTGTAATCGTTTCAGTGATACCCTTTACGGTTTCAGCTATTAGCTGATCCATTACTGAAAAAGCCTGCTCTATAGGAAGGTTTGGTACATAGTTGAGAAGCCTGTTGTTGTCAAGTACAATAACCGTATCTGCTGCACGACGGAAATCCTCGATTCCCTCTTCAGCTTTCACAGCACGGGCCCTTTCTACCCTGAAAGGACTGGAAACCATACCTACTACAATTGCTCCCTGTTCTTTTGCTATGTCAGCCACAACAGGGGCTACACCGGTACCGGTACCTCCCCCCATACCTGCAGTTACAAAAACAAGGTCACTTTCCTTAAATACCTCTTCAAGGGTTCCGCGGGCAAGGTCTGCTGCTTTGGCACCGACTTCCGGGAAGCCACCTGCACCAAGCCCACGAGTTAAGGTTTTACCCACAAGGATCTTCTTGTCAGCACGGATATGATCAAGATGTTGTTTGTCCGTATTTATTGCAATAGTTTCGGCACCTTCTATACCGATATTATACAGACGGTTAATGGTGTTGTTTCCGGCACCCCCACAACCAACGATGGTTATCCTGGGAAGTCCGAATTCAAAATCTTCTTCATCTTCAAAATTCTGGCGATACTCTCTTTCCTGCTCTGATAGTTTCAATGCATCTTGCACTATTGATTGCACATTCATCCCCTCTGATGATTCGCGATGTTACGGCCTTCTAAGTAATGACAGGGTATCCAGAATCCCCGGTATGCGAAGAACCTTTTACCTCCATCTCCGATTAATTCTCTCATGGCCACCCGTAGATTTCAATTACGGATGGGAGTCCTGCCGAAGCTACATATGGATCGATCAGGACCAATTGTTGTTTGGAAACCTGAACTGCATCTTTCATTTATGGTAGCCCTCAGGCGTTCGACATTTGCTTGAATCAAGTCCGATTTTCAGTGGCCAAGCATCCACTTTTGATCTGACTGAATTCTTACGTTCGTCTGATTTATTATTTATAAATAGTTGTATATAAGGGTATCTATTTATATCACCCTTTTGTGATACAATCGAAATCTACACTGGCTCTTCTAAGGTCGGGTATATTTCCCCGCATGCCAATATATTTACCCTGAACAACAAGGGCACCATCTATACCCTTTATCCCGTCTAAAACTTTAAATGCTTTTTCCACTGCCTTCTTGCCTGTATCGGTTGCATTTGAAAGAGCGGTTGCAGCAGAGTCAGCAAGGGATACATTTTCGGAAAAAACAACTGCAGCATCTGCCATTCCAAAACTGATCGATGGACCAACAGTACCCGATGAAGTACATATGCCGGCCACACTGTCAACCGGTTCAAGCACAAAACCAACATCCTTTGCGGCGGATTCTCCTGCATATATGCCCACCACAATCTGTCGGTCTGTTATATAGGCTATGTCTCCACCATTGTCAACCATTGCAAAACTTGCCCCTGCTTCTACCATTGCTTCAACAGCAAGTGATGCAATAGTTCCGGCCACAGCACTCATAGGACCAAGATCCATTGTATTTGAAGCATCGATCATTCTTCTGACTACTTCGGGAGCATCTTCGTAGCATGAATGGGGTTCAAGTGTAATCTGGAAATAGGGGTCCCTTCGAATATAATTTTCAAGCAATGATCTGTGGAATACAATAGCTTTTTTGGCTGCTTTTACATGACTGGCATCATTTGCATGGATGCTCACTATCGTTTCCTTGAGGCGGTAATATTCTTTCATGCTTTGCAAGATAATTATTTCTCAAGACTCAGGGCACGATGGGGGCACATTTTGATACAGGTGCCACATTGTATACATTTTTCAATGTCCTGGGCAATACCCCATTCATCATCAAAGGAAAACACATGTGAAGGACAAACCGATATGCAGGCTCCACATTCTACACAATCTTCCTCATCCCTGACGATCGGATGGTCTAGCACTGTTACTTTAGCACCCTTTGATTCCAGTGCTTGCCTTATAGCCTTGAAATCATCAGTTTCAACCTCGGCAATTATCTCTCCGTAGGTGGAATCAAAATGTGCCTGGGAGATGTTCAGGGCGGTTCTGGTTTCAATTATTGATTCTGCAAGTATGGGCTCTCCGATGACATTGGACGAAATGTTGATTTTTATCATCATCCTCAACGCCTCCTTGCAAACAGTTTGCTGATATCATTACTCGTGATTATACCGATTACATATCTGTCATTATCGATTACAGGCATTGCTGATACTTCCTTCATGTCAAGATTGCGTGCTGCAATATCTATGGGGTCAGTGGCATTGGAGGTGAGAACCCTTTTTGTCATGATATCTTTCACATAATTACATCCCGTTTCAGCAACAGCTTTGGATATATCCCATGCAGTCACGATACCTGCCAGTTTTCCATCATCTGAAACAACAGGCAAATGGCTAAAAGTATTTTCCATAATCATTTTAGCTGCTTCATGGAAGGTTGCGTTTTCATCAATGATTACTACATCCCTGGCCATAATATCCTGTACAAGTGGGTTCCTTGTTGTTTGTCTCATCGGTTTACATGTGGCTTTTGCAGGAAGTCTCTGCGATGGGCTGTTTACAAAAAATTCTCCGGCTGAGACCCACTTTTTTAGTTCCTCTGCAATCTCACGTGATTTTTTGAAACTTGACATAGAGGAGGTGGGTGTATCTTTGCCGTTTATTTCGATACTACCGGAGCGTAGTTCTTCATAATTGACCTTTCTGATAACAGGTCTGTCCCTACTTGGAACTCCGTAATCCAGTACGTTTGTCACCACATCTTTATCTGTAACTGCCGTTGATTGTGCAAGTTGTTCATTCAGTATAGGGATAGGTACGCCCATTCCAACGTAAAGGGAAGTGCCGTATTCGTGGAAATTCGCCGCACGAATATAATCGGCACTCATATCTTTCAGGTCACCTCTAAGCATCAATGTACCAAAATTAGTTTCAGGGCTGTGCTGTGTTCCTTCTCCAATTATATGTCCCTTTGTCCCACCAAGGAATATTGGCGTGCCAACTCCTATTGTCTGGTAATCAGGATCATTGGATAATGGTGAAAGCACTCCGGCACCTGAATAGGTGACGTTTCCATAATTGGGAAGTAACGATCCCATATATGTGTAAATTGTTCTGTTAATCCCGTTAGTAGCAACATTGTACTTCTGATACCCGTTACGGGGGTTGATCATAATTGCCTGGTTCAGGTCATATATGTTAAGTGTAGTGTCAAGCGTTTTTCTGGGATAACAATCGGTGCCATAAGATGTGGCATGAAGATCAATGGATTTACCGCGTATCAGATCCTCAATTACATGGGCCCCACCATAATCAAAACCTTCAGTTTCGGATAGTTGTCCTGCTCCGATAAAGGCATCTACTGCAGCTACGCCCGAGTAGGCTTCCACGCCATTTAAAAAAACCTTGTTCATTTTCATTGGTGGTTCGGGATGTCCGAAATTGAGCCACACGCCAGAGGAACACATTGCTCCAAATGTACCAGTGGTAACTACGTCAACTTCCTTAGCAGCCTCTTTTGCACCCACCTCTCCTACTATACCTACCATTTCCTCAGCTGTCACAACATTTACATTACCCTCATTTATTTTCCTGTTAATCTCCTCTATGGATTTTTCTACCATGAAATCTACCTCAGTCAATATCAATTGGTAATATTAGAGTATCTATATATTACTTCTGGTTATTGGATGTAAGTCTTTTTTGTTTTTGTGAATCAAAGAGTTATTATATTTGGTGAAATATATGGCAAATGGGAGTTGGTATGGTGTTAATGGGTACTGGCGTACACAATTCATTATTTGACAATATGTTCTATGAAATCCTGGCAAAGGATATATCATTTGACCAAAAAATGGAAGAACTTACAAAAGTACTTCCTCAAATTCTTCGGTATCCGGAGAAGGCATCTGCAAGAATAATTCTTGGTCCTTATTCTTATATGTCTCCTGATTTTAAGCAGGGTAAACATCAAATATCCTCTTCAAGTATATCCAAAAATGAAGAGGAAGGCCATGAGTTATGTATTGAGTTATTTTATAATAACCTTTCATTGAAAAATAATTACTCACCTTTCAATTCTGATGAAAAACAAAAACTTGATTTCATTGCAAAGATTTTATCTATATTTATTGATAAAGAAATCGAATTGAAACGAGCCCGGTATGATTATGATTTCCTTCTGGGCAGTACGAATGAAATTCCATATTCCCTCAACAGCGAAGGAAATATTGTCTATATTTCACCCAAGGTTCAGGAATACGGTTTGCATCCGGATCAAATGATTTTCAGGCCGTTCACAGATTATATCTATGCGGATGATATGGAGGAATGGTTGAATATATTCAATAATATCACATCAGTGGATCACTTGCCTCTTAAAGCACAGATACGTATTCAGAATGACAATCAAGAACTACATTGGTTCCAGAATCATATTGATCCAATATATGATGAAATGGGAAATTTTATGGGAATTAATGGTATAGTCCGTGAAATAAACCGGAGAAAAGAGGCGGAACTCCATTCTCAGGAACAGTCCGAAGCGTTTCGTTTTCTTGCAAGGGCATGTAATCAGTTCGTCGATCCTTTTTTTGAAGATATTGATCTGCTCATTGAACCAATTCTGGAAAAGATTATGGGAATTCTTGATGCAGATTCAATTTTCATATATGAACTAAACCATAGCGGAAGTAACATGCATCTGACACATTATACTTCTGCATCACATGTAAAAGAAAGATGTGAATTGGCAATGGATAAATTAAATTCACTGTCAACTGCCCAATTCCCGACTCTAATTGAGAAATTCCAGAAAAATGAGATATATTCCGTAAATTCTATAGGGGACATTCCAGATTCTGAAAAATATCTGAAAGGCCTCCTGACAACATTGGATTTTGAATCGGCTCAGATTATGCCTGTACATGTCGAAAATCAGTTAGTAGGATTTATCGGTGTAGTTTCGGCCACAAAAAACAAACATTGGCCACCTTATAGTGATGATCTCCTCAGGATATTGTTTGATTCCATATTCAATGCAAAGGAACGTGGTAAAACCTATATGATGCTTGATAATACAATGCATCTTTACCGTTCTCTTTTTGACAGGTCAAACGATGCTATCTTTATCCACTCTTCTGAGGGTGCTATAATAGATGCTAATAGAAGTGCCTGCAAAATAATTGGCTGTTCCCATTCTGATATGTTATCGATGAAAATTGCTGATCTTTATCCTCAGGAATCTAGATATGTAGCACAGTTAAAATCGGCAGTCCAGAGCACATTTAATGAAGGCTCCACACGTTTTGAATCGAAAATGAAACATATGAATAATTCAATCATTGATGTTGAGATCAGTTCTTCTATGCTTGATAAAGAAAATAATATCATGCTCAGCATAGTCAGAGATATTACCGAACGTAAAAAATACGAACTGGAACTGGAAAGTTATCGCAAAAATCTGGAGGAACTTGTGGACCAACGTACCTCCGAACTCCAAACTGCCAATTCCTGGGTATCTGCCCTCTATGACAATGCTCCTATAGGTATCGGTGTGCTTAATAAAGATCTGGAATTGATCGATCTCAATAAGGGTATGACCGAACTTACTGGTATTCCGAGAGAAAAAATCGTTGGTAAGTCTCTCTTTTCCATATTTACTGAAGGATCTTCGAATTATATTGATAAAGATTTAGGGGTAAGTATTCTTGAAAAACAATTTTCCACAGAATTGCACTGGTTGTGCAATAAAAAGCACATCTGCATACAGTTCAATTCCCAGCCACTGGGCTTGAAAGATTCTCCCAAAAAGGTAATCTTTACTGCACAGGACATTACACGAAGAAAACAGGCTGAAATCGCCCTTAAGGATTATGCAGGCCAATTGGAGAAATCCAATGAAATGAAGGATCTTTTTACCGATATAATGCGCCATGATCTTTTAAATCCTGCAAATATCGTAAAAGGTTTCACAGACATACTCATTAAGAATGAAAAGGAAGAAAAAAAGATTCATTTCCTATCAAGAATCAGGGATAACACAGAACGATTGATCGATATGATCGAAAACACAGCTTACCTGTCCAAACTTGAATCCACTGAAACCCTTGAACTGCAAAAGATGGATCTTGGTAGAGTTCTAACTTCCTGCATTTCAGAGATGACTCCTCTGGCTGAAAATGAAAATATGGGTATAACATACGATCTGCAACAACCATATCCCGTACAGGCAAATCCTGTAATCAAGGAGGTTTTTATCAATCTGCTTTCAAATGCAATCAAATATAGCCCGCCGGAAAGTTCAATTCATGTAGGTGTACAGGAAAAGGACGATTCATTTAAAGTAATGATTAAGGATAAGGGGTTTGGGATTGCTGATGATGACAAACCTTACATATTCAACAGGTTTAGCAGGGCACAAAAAGGAAGCATAAAGGGAACAGGTCTTGGCCTTGCAATTGTAAAAAGAATTGTCGAGTTGCATGGTGGAAGTGTTGGGGTGGAAGATAACCCTGGAGGCAAGGGTAGTGTTTTCTGGGTATATGTAAAAAAATACTCTGAATAAAATACAAGTTCAGATTTTGGGTAACTTCACATGAACTGTGGTACCCAATCCTTCCATACTCCTTGCCCATATACTTCCATTATGTATATCAATTACCTTTTTGCATATGTAGAGTCCCATGCCAACACCATTGTAGATGCGAGTTGTGGAGCCATCGATTTGGTAAAACATGTCAAAAATACGCGGAATTTTTTCTTTTGGTATGCCTATACCGTTATCTTTTATCTTTATACGTATGTATTCTTCTTCCTCTTTCAGGGTAATTTTTATTCTACCGGAACCCTTTGTGAATTTTGATGCATTGTCCAGTATATTCAGGAATACGTTTGTTAGCCTGTCCCTGTCACCACAGGTAAGGTAGGATTTATTTTGAATATCAATGCCTATATCGACATCTTTTCCTTCTGTGTGGACTTTCATTTTATCCATGGCATCTGTTATGATTTCGCCAACATCAAGCTCTTCGAATTGATACTGGTATTTGCCCTCTTTTTCCATACTCATGTAAAGCAGGGAGTCAATTAGCCTTTTGAGACGGTCTGCATTACGGACAACTGCCAGATTTGCTTTTTTCTGGTCTTCGTTTAATTCCCCCAGTCGTCCCTTATCGAGCAGATCACTGAATCCTTTTATAGATATCAGGGGTGTTTTCAGCTCATGGGTCAGATTGGCGAGGAATTCACTCTTTAGTTTATCCAGATGTTTAAGGTCTTCATAGGCTCGCTGTGTCATCTCAAAAAGCTGGGCATTTTCAATTGCAATCCCTATGTGTTTGCCTACATGCTCCAATACTTGCAGGCTTTTTTCGCTGACCTCATGATTTAGAGGAATAGAAAGCTGGATAAAACCCATTACTTTTTCCCTGGAATAGAGGCGGAATAAAAGATACTTCTTACGCTGCATTTGTCCCTGGTAGTGGAAAGTATCTTCTGCAACAAAGGGACCTGATGCAGGACCTGCAGAATTATCAAACATGTTTTCTATTGCACAATAGTGAATGCTTTCAGGATATTCTCCAGCGGGGCCTATATAGGCACGCAATACTGCCTCTTTTTCTTCAGGATTTATTATGTATACCCCGCCAGCAGTAATATCAAGAAGATCTCCCATTTCCATTAGCATTTCATCAAGGAGATCATCCACATCAAGAGATTCTGATGCAAGAGCAGATGCTGAATAGAGGATGGATATATCACGTTCCTTTTCCAGAATGGCCCGCTCGGATATTTTACGGTCTGTTACATCAAGCAAAATCCCATGGTATTCCAGATTATCATCACATCTGCAGGGGAATGTAATCTCTGAAATCCATTTTATACTGCCTGAAGAATCTACTATACGATATTCACAGGTAAATTGGTTTGAAGAATTATTCCGGAACCTCTCAAACTCATTCTGGACAAAGCTGCGATCTTCGGGATGAATTAATTCTTTATATGTCATTCTCCCATCCAGGAAATCTTCAGGGCTGTATCCAAAAACAGTTACTCTCTCAGATACATAATTTGTCTCGGTACGCTGGTCCCCGTCCCAAAAAAATACAATCATGGGGCTTTTATCGATTATTTCTTCGAAACTTGTTGCAACTGTGGAAATATTAGTGTCTTTGTACTTTTCCCTGGGTTTAAGGTACTTTAAATTGCTGCTTCCCGGTATGGGCTTTTCTGTAACCATTAATATTCATCCCTTCTCCATCCTCAATTAGCAAAATTATATTGTAATTGAGTGCTAATTTTTAAACATATATAAACTTATATATGCTTGGGACGATATGTAATATTTTTAATAATGTATAGAAATTAAGTCCATAGATATTATAATATTTTTATTATTTTTATTTTCAATGTATGTCCTTTTTGCCATCATTATGAGTAAAATATATATAGTATGTTTTGTTGCACTATTCGTGCATAAAATGATTCATATGATCGGTTTCCCGATTATCCTGTCGTCTAGTTTCCAAAAAGTTATATAAAGGCAGAATGCTATACGGGACAGACCTTTAACATATCATATTAAAAGTTAAATTCAGAGTTGATTATATTGGCAATCGAGAATGGAGATTTCATAAAAGTATCATATACTGGTAAATTCGAAGGCGGTCTGATTTTTGACACTACCGATGAGGAACTGGCCAAGGAAAACCAGATATTTAATCCACGTGGAGTTTATGGCGGTGATGTGGTAGTTGTAGGTGCCGGTCATACCATAAAAGGACTTGACGAGGATTTTGTTGGCAAGGATGTTGGATACAAGGGAGAACTTGTCATTCCTCCTGAGAAAGGATTTGGGGAACATGACCCCAAGCAGGTTGAGACCATTTCCCTGAATAAGTTCGAGGACCGTAAAGCAACTCCTGGAATGGGTGTAGAAATTGAAGGAAAACGTGGTGTGGTCACCAAGGTCATCGGAAGACGTGCACGCGTTGACTTCAATCATCCTCTTGCAGGCAAGGAAGTAACCTATGAATACACCATCGATGAGAAACTCGAAGGAGACATTGACAAAATCAATGGTCTGCTTTCCCTTTACACAGGAGTGCCTGAAATAGAAGTTGAGGTTGAGGATAAAACCGCCATTATCAATATTCCTGTTGCACTGAGCTTCAATCAGCGCTGGCTTATGTCAAAGAACAGGATTGCTTCTGAAATTATCGAAAACATCGGAATGGAAAAAGTCAAATTTGTAGAAACCTATCCGGTAGAATCCCCTGCACCTGCAGAAGAGACAGAATCAGAAAGCGAAGATAATGAATCAGGTGAGGAGTAATCTTCGCCAATTTTTTATATCATAAGCGCTGTTCACCAGATGCTTGTGATTGTTTTTCATTATGCTGAGGTAGCCAAGCGGCCCACGGCGCCGGTCTTGAAAACCGGTGGTGCTCTGCGCCCCGGGAGTTCGAATCTCCCCCTCAGCGTTTCTCTATTTTTTAATAATCAAAAAAAAAGAAGGTAGATTATTTTTTCAGGAATTCCAGGACACTTTTGCCGAATGAGCTAGCAACTTTTGGGTCTCTGGCAGTAATTATATTGCCATCTATGATAACATCTTTGTCCTGATATTCCGCTCCTCCCTTTTTGATCTGTTTTACACTTTCGGGATCGTTGAATACGGTACTCTTTTTACCCTTCAGTATCCCTGCTTTTGCCAGAACTACCGGTGATATACAGATAGCAGCAATCAATTTGTCCTGATTGTAGGCATCCTGGACAATTCCGTGAAGTTCTTTGTTATCCCAGAGGTATTGTTTTGCACCTCCGCCTCCTGAAATAACGATGGCATCATAGCTATTTGCCTTTTCAGAGGAAATTGTTGTGTCAGGTTTAACTTTACCTCCAAGCATCCCTCTGGCAACTTTCTTTTGGTTTGTTGCAACGGTTATATCAAATCCTGCATTTTCAAAGATCTCTCTGGGTTGAAGGAATTCTTCGTCACGGAAATTTTCCTGGGCGATTACCATTAGTATTTTCTTTTTATTATCCATATCGATCACCGTATTATGGTATCTGGTATGTCCTATTTGGTATTACCGATTATAATGCCAATCCTACAGATATCCTGGAGTTTTCAGTTCATCCTGAATTCTGCAAATCTGGCAAATTAATTTTCTGCATTCTTGAGATCATTAATCAATTGTACGAGTTCCTGGCGCCGGAACATTCCTTTATGTATAATGCAGGCAACATTTTCATCAAGCATTTTTCGGTTTTCGTCGGTAAGTTCCTATGTTTTTGGTGTCTATGTCGGTTTTTATCACAACTTATTTTTATGTGGAAGGTATTGGCATAAATAATGTCTAATCGGCCTGGTCTTTATCCTGATATTATTTCAGACATTAACATTATATAAGAGAAAGTCATAGTGGGCCGAGTAAGTCTGTATCATAGGTTTTTACACAGCCTGTAAAAGGGCAGTGCTGGACCTTAGTTCCAGGGCTACGGGACGCAAGAATGTGTCCTTAAGGAGGTTTATAATGGCAGACGAAGAAATAAGACATCTTGTACGTATAATGAACACTGACTTGCAGGGTAAGCAGAAGGTCCTTTATGCACTCACCGGTATCAAGGGGATTGGCAGAAGGACTGCAAGACTCATTGCAGAAAGTGCAGAAGTAGATCCATCAGAAACCATTGGTTATCTTTCTGATGAGGGTATTGCCAGGCTTAATGAAGCTATCGAGACATTTGAAAACCACCTTCCTGTGTGGATGCTTAATAGGCAAAAGGATTTGTTGACAGGTGAAAATAAACACATTCTTGGACAGGATATTGACCTGACTATAAGGGAAGATTTGAACGACCTCAAAAAGATTCGTGCCTATCGTGGTATACGCCATGAAAGAGGTTTGAAGGTACGTGGACAGAGAACCAAATCCGCAGGACGCGGTGGATCCACAATAGGTGTCAGCAAAACAAGATGAAGGTGATTTGATATGGTTTATCCCGGAAAGAAAAGAAAAAGTTATGACACCCCGAAGCATCCCTGGCAAGCTTCCCGTATGGCAAATGAGGTTGACCTGATTAAAAAATACGGCCTCAGGAATAAAAAAGAACTCTGGAAAGCAGATAGTATTCTCAGACGATACAGGGCAGATGCCCGTAGATTACTTGCTGATTCTGCAGAAGCAGAACTTACCGGTCACGCAAAGACTGAAGCAGACCAGATTCTATCAAGACTGATTCGTTATTCCATGATCAAAGGCGATGCCGAAATCGATGATATTCTGGCATTAAATACAGAAGTTATCCTTGAAAGAAGGCTTCAGACCCTTGTCCACAGACTTGGTTTGGCCAGAACTCCCAAGCAGGCAAGACAGTTTATTACCCATGGTCATATTGCAATTGATGGTAAGAAGTTGACCGTTCCTGGTATGCTGGTATCAAAACAGGATGAGATGATGATTGATTACTATGGAACATCACCTATGACAACCGAGTCACACCCGGAGAGACCAGCTCAGATTGCATCTTCCCTTGTGGAGGAATGAAGGAGGTTTGAATTATGGCAAATGGAATATGGGCTGTTGCTCACATCAAATGTTCATTTAACAATACTATAATCACAGTTACCGATATAACAGGTGCTGAAACAATAGCGAAATCATCCGGTGGGATGGTAGTCAAAGCTGCAAGGGATGAGAGTTCTCCTTATACTGCGATGCAGATGGCCGGCCAGCTTGCTGATACTCTTAGGGATAAGGGTGTCGAAGGTGTACACATCCGTGTCCGTGCTCCCGGTGGTAATAAGCAGAGAAGTCCCGGTCCAGGTGCACAGGCAGCTATTAGGGCTTTTGCACGTGCAGGTATCAGGATTGGACGTATTGAGGATGTAACGCCTGTGCCACATGACGGTACCCGTCCAATAGGCGGCAGACGCGTCTAATTACAGTGTAAAACATATGACAGGTTTGTAATTTCACGAGGTTCCCGAAAATGGATATCGATATACTTGAGCTGTCTGATAGATCTGCCAGATTTATTTTGTCAGATGTGGATGCAGCTTTTGCGAACGGATTGAGGCGGGCTATGCTTGCTGATGTCCCAACTCTCGCAATCGATGAAGTCAATATTTACAACAATACTTCAGTCCTTTATGATGAACAGATAGCTTTGAGGCTGGCTTTGGTGCCTCTTGTAACAATTTTCAATGAGTTCACTCCTCATGAAGAGTGTTCATGTGAAGAAGGTTGTCCGGCCTGTACAGTTTCCCTCACGTTAAGTGTGGAAGCACCAATGGATGAGGATAAGACTGTTTATTCAGGGGACCTTGTATCCGCAGATCCTAAAATAAAAGCTGCTGACTCCAATATCGCGGTTGTTAAGCTTAAAGGCGGACAACAACTTGTCCTTGAAGGTATTGCAAAAATGGGTTATGGTCACGACCACGCTAAATGGCAGGCAGGAGTTGCCTGTGGCTATAAAAATGTGCCCGTGATCGAGATAGAGGGTTGTGATCTCTGCGAAAAATGTGTTTCGGCATGCCCTCGCGATATACTGACCCTTGGTAAGGAATCTGCAGAAGTTGTGGACGATAGACTCTTGAATTGCTCTCTCTGCAAGCAGTGTGTAGCTGCCTGTGATATTGATGCAATCTCGGTTAGTGAGAATAATACATCTTTTATTTTCACTCTTGAATCCGATGGTTCGTATAGTGCAGAAGAGTTAATTATAAATGCAGTGAATACAATCAGGACGAAAGCTTCAACCCTTGATAATATACTGGGTGAATTGTAATAGGAGATACTCTTTCCTATTATCCTTTTATAGGGTCTAATGACAGAAGCAAAAATTCCATTTGTAAATGGGTCGACATTGGTATGAGTAACGTATATATAGTATTAGCCCATTTATGGCGAAAAACAACAGCGTGCGAGGGTTGCCCAGCCAGGCCAAAGGCGCTAGGTTGAGGGCCTAGTCTCGTAGGAGTTCGAGGGTTCGAATCCCTTCCCTCGCACCAAAATTCTTTTTAAAGTTCAAAAATCATTTGCTTATTTGCCTTTCTTGATTTTTATGACCTCATGATATTACATCGACGCTCTTGATATTTGCTAATTTTAAGAAGTTTAAGATTTACTGCAGGTCAATTAAAACACTCTTTTGCCTTTTGATGTGAATTTGATAGTTTTGCTTTTTGCACAATAGTTAAATAGAATTGAGTTATTACAAATTTAGTTGATTAAATAAAACTCCATATTCAAAGGGGGATAAATTCATTTCAATAAAGAATAGTTGGTGTAAAATAGAGAATACACTAAGGTCAAAAAAAGGTATCGAAGAAATTCTTTTACTCAATCAGGCGGACAGGTCTCATATTTTTGGGCTTGAGTCTTCTGATGAAAAGAATTCCTCCGGCAGTCTTGGAATTAAAAATAATACCGGTATTAAAAAAACACTGGGTTCACAAATTCTTGTTTCTTTCCTTACAAATGAGGAATACGACTGGCCAGAAAATAATCTGAAACTCATATACGGGGATGAAATTGTGGGTGAAGATATCAGTGACCCGCTGGAGCTTGCACGACTCGAAAAATGCAAGGATTGCTGTGTGATGGGTAACATAGTGTTCTATAATGACATTTTCAAGCGCCTGAAATCACCGGATTTAGAACTTGAAATGTTAATTCAGGCAAAACCTTTCCCTGAAGTTGAGAATGTCCTCTCTGTTTCAGAAGCTATGGTTGCATTACCCTCAAGGTTAAGTGATTCCTATATCAAATTCAGGATGGGTATTGGATCGAACAACTCTATGGGAACTTTCCTGTTAGGTCTGGATTTAAAACCGGATTTTTGTGCAAATATGGAATATTGCGAACTCGCTGAAGTTTGTATTTTTTAACTCTGATTTCATCTTTTTTTGCATAAACCTCTATAATCGGCAATAAATTAATAAAGTATTAATGCTAGATCTCATTTTATACATTCAATAATCGAAAATTGGTTTATTTATGGGCGTAAGTTTTAGATTTATATGATGTAAAAGGAGATTGAAATGTCTGTTTTGAGGGATAGGGAGTGCAATGTTCCTTCGACTATTGTTAGAAATTTTTATCCATTCTGTAATCCACAGAACATTGAGGGTATGATTATTGGCAATGACCTTGATTCTCTTCTGAGTGCCTCTTTACTTAAAACAAAATTTGGATGGGACATAGTTGGTGTTTATGACTATAAAACATTAAGTTTTTCAGCTACCGTGGAGCATTTCCACAATAAGTTGCTTGAAGGAAAATATATTGCTGTGGATCTGGATATATATCATCCATGCATTTTCTCCATTGGACATCACATAATAGGATCTAGCTGTAAGGACTGCCTTGAAGGTCATTTAAGCTCACTGAATCCGAACCTTTTAAGGGGGATCTATCTTCAAAGTTACAGGAGGAAATACCCCTTAAGTACTATCCACTTTCTTCTCTGGTTGTTTGAATCTGAGTCTGGCATGGATGCAAAGACCAGAAGCCTTGTATGGCTTGCAGATTCCTCTTATGTAAATGGACAGCGTCACAGATTCAGATCGAATGTTCATGAATGGGTGATGAATTTTTTCAGATCCCAGGCATTTATGGATTCTTTCGACTTAATTGATACGTATAAGTTTGAATATTTATTATCCGAATGGCTGTTCCCTCTCCTTAAAAAAACAGGTTTGAATACCTCAAAGGGACAGGTTAGTTCTTATCATCTGGGTCTTTCCGGTTATCAATGCCAGTGGACATCTACTGAATATGAAAGAGCCTGTATCCTTGCGATGTTTGAACTGATAGAACATATTACAGGTTGGGACATCCCTGCCTTCCCGCGTAAATTCATCGAAATAAAAGGTGTTCGCAGGACCATTTTTCTAAGCGATATTTTTAAAGATGGTACAAATCTGGATTCGTTTCTGCTAAAAAATAGTGTGTTTTCGTTTGTGTTTCCCACATCAAAAACAATTAATTATACCACAGGAATTAAATTGTAATCTGGGTTAGTTCCTGTTAATTGGTTCGATTATGATTGCCTGTTATCATCTTTTTTGCTAATTTTTTTAATTGCTTTCTCGATGCTCCATCTACCTCTGCCCAATTCCTCTCCAATTATCTCTATGGTATCTTTTTTGTTTTGTCCACTTTGACGTAATTCCCTGTACCTCGTAAGCAGGTAATCTTCTTCCTTTGAAGTCCAGGGTCTTCCCTGGTTTTCCAGATTCTTGATGACAGGTTCGCGTAATTCCGGGACCATAAATCCTGGTTTAATGACATTGCTCTGGTCAATTTCCCGGGTTTTTGCCCTAAACATCGTCTCTGATATTTCAAAACCGGTGCAACGCCTATTAAGGCCGATTGCAACAGTTGGAGTTGAGAAACCACCCAGGAACATGTCACAAACTAGGTCGCCTTCATTACTACTGTATTGAATAATTTTCTTCAGGAGTTTGTGGGGCAGTTCATTTTTATTTTTAACCTTGCCGGGTTTGTACTCCCTGTTAATTATCCAGACATCTTCCCTGTCCCTGTAATTCAGAGATCTACCATCTTCTGTTTTTTCACAGGTTCCGTATCTTGATTCCAGATTAAAGGTGCGACTTTTGCCGGCCTTTTGGTAATATAAAATATGATAATGGGAGGATACGTATTTTGTTTTTGTATAAACACCAAAATTGTATTTCCATATTATGTGATTGATCTCTTCCAGATTTGTCTGGTACAGGGCATGGAGGATATGATAGAGATTTGTGTATCCGGAAACAATGTATATGGAGCCACCGGGTTTTAGAATTCTTTCTGCTTCTTTTATCCAGGCCAGACTGAAATCTGCATATTTGGCTTCCGGGATTTCTACGTATCCATCAACTACGAAATTTTCATCTCTATTGTAATGCTGATGTAATTTGTCCCCTTTTATCCCATATGGAGGATCGGTAATAATCAGATCTACCGACTCATCAGGTATATGAGTTGCAGCTCCTGTAATGCAATCCTCATTGTAAAATACATTCCCATAAATGTCAACAGGCTTCATTTTCAACTCCATACACCAGGTATTTTCATAACCTATCCGGAAGAATAAATAAATATTGTCTGATGAGTGGTTTTTTTAATCTTCTATATTACTTTCACCTTGCTTGGAGGTCCTTAAAATAGTTTATATTCTTATTTCTTATTGAGGTGATCAGTATGGATGAATTCTTCAAAGGACTTATAGAGAGAACAAAACGCTATGAAAAACTGGACCACTTTAGAAACAATTAACAATAAAAAGGCTGGCCGGTTTTCATTACCCTCCCGTCATGGTTTCTGATGATACCGGCCTTTTATGAATTTTAGCTATTTTTTTCAGGTATTTTTTTTGTTTGAGAATCAACATCTCTTACATCCAGTTTTCTCTCTATATCATGGATAAAATGCAGTGTCCTGTTTGAAAGTGTTCTGCTTCTTTCCTCCTGTCTCTGCTGGTATGTACGGATGGATCGAAGGAAATCGATTTTCCTGAAATCCGGCCAGTAGGGAGCGCAGAAATAGGCTGCACATTCATTTCCACATGCCTGCCAGGGAAGGAAATTCGAAACCCTTTCATTTCCTCCTGTGCGGATTATGAGATCAACATTTGATACAGGTGAATTTTCTTCCGGATAGAGGTGTCTGGATATGGTTTTTTCAGTTATTTCGCCCGTTTTGATATCCCCGACTTTGACCTTTCTGGCAACTTCACGTATAGCCTGTATGATATCCTGTCTCCCGCCATAAGCAATTGCAATGTTAAGTTTTAGACTGTCATAATCCTTTGTTGCCATCTCAACTTTATCAATACTCTGCAAGAGGTCCCCGGGTAAAAGGTCTCTGTCTCCTATTATACGTACCTTCAGACGTCTTTTATGTGTCCTTTCATCAACACACATTTCTTCAAGTCTGGTTCCTATAAGTTTTAGTATGCTTTTCTTCTCATCTTTTTTCCTGCTGAAATTTTCAGTCGAAAAAGCATATATTGTTAGTTCCTTAATGCCGTTTTCATAGGACCATTCAATGACTTTTTCAGTAATATCGGCTCCCCGGGTATGGCCGTATGAGGTAAATTTACCAAGTTTTTTGGCGTATCTGCGGTTTCCATCCATTATAATAGCAATATGCTGTGGCAATTTAGAATTACGAATATCTTTTTCCAGAAAAAACTCATATCCTTTATACAACAGTTCAGGTAATATCCGCCACATTATTATCAGAGCTACAGGTGATGTTAATAATTGTCAAGTACTGAACGCACGATATCCCTGTAATCATTTTTTAATAAATAGATATTGTGATCGCCGGTTACATCAATGCTCAGGATTCCCAGGCGTGTATTCATGAGCCCAACCATAGCTGAAACTCCCCTGTAACTTATATCAAAATCCTTTTCGTGAAGGAATTTATAGATATCATTGGTGGTATATTTCCCGCCGTCAAGGAACAATTTAAGGACCACTTTGCGTATCCCTGTGTCATCCCGGCCAAGATATTTTATCAGCCTTGATCTTACCCGGTTTTCTATGGTTTCCAGCACGAACACCTCTATCTAAACTATGTTATTTTTGCATATATATTTATGCTAACTTGTAATATGTATCCCTTAAAAGAAACAATCGCAAGACCTTTTATTTTCTGATGCAGGATACTATCTGCCTTCTTTTAAGACTTGAACTGCCTTTTATACTTCATTTTAACATAAAAACATATTGTTTTATTTTATAGTTTCATGACACCTTTGCATTTCAAACCGGCATGCTTTCTACAATCAGACCGTCTGAGGTAGGATATCTTTCAATAATTTCAAGTTTGTCACTGACATCCCTGATATCATCTGCAATATCTTCAAGTATCCAGGATGCGATCTCAATAATATTTTCCTTTATTTCATACATTTCTTCAGGAACTTCAAATTCCTGCAATTGCTCAAGTATTTTAGCAGTATTTTTGGTATGTATTATTCCAAATATGATCGTACCATCATCGGTTATTTCATCAAATGGGCGAGATGTATTTTCCGCAATCCTGATAAGACGTTTCCTTAGCTGGATGGCATCTTTGTAAGCAGATGAACAGAAATGGGCCCTTTTAAAACTTTTTAGGATTTTTACTGCGCTATCTCGTGATCCTGCTACAGCATTTGAAATATCATCTTTTAATTTGTATCCTCTGCGATGTAATTGCCCGTAATTTGTTTCTGTAAATTCCAGTTCATTGAAATTGATGAAACAGTCAACGGTATTACACAAATCAACAAACTTTCCAATACCTTCTATTGCAGGCACTTCTATTCCGGTTTCAAGTCCTGATTGTTTACAATTGATGATTGCTGTTTTAAATTTACTTTTTTCAATATTTCCCCATTCCTGCAGAGGGGGGTGGAAACGTATCTCATCCAGTCCTGCTTCAACAAGATTATCAATTGTTTTTTCATCTACGGGTAAGGCAGTATAGAGATGAATATGGTATTTTTTTCCGAAAGTGCTTTTCAGTAGATGGATGTAATACAAGACCCTTTTTATTTCAAGGAGTGGTTCACCACCAGTAATTCCTGCTCCCATGGCCTGCATACGCATGCTTTCTTCTATTACTTCATCGTCGCATTGAACTTTTTTTTCATTGGCATATACGGTATCGATTCTTCTCTCTTCTGATAGCGGACAATAGAAACAATTCTTACCGCAACGACCGGTTACGTACAATACCATTTTTGCACCTTCGCGGCACATTTTGCAACCGGTTGAAAGATAACTGTAAAAAGAGCCTGCTTCTGCTTGCTGGATATTTGCCATTGCTTTTGCATGAATATTTCAGTATATAACTTTTTCTTAAACCATCAGGATTAACTAATATGAAATCAGACAACATTTCATGGTTTATGGGTCACATGTAGCCGTATTTGGATGCAAAGGCTGTAGAAAATGTATATCTATTTGTGGTGAGAATGCAATTTTCTGTAGTGCCGGACGCGTTCAAATAGACATGCAAAAGTGTAATGCTTGCGGGCAATGTGTTTCTCATTGTCCAAATAAGGCTCTTTTGTTGATGGATTAAGCAGCCGTAAATTTTGTAGGCAAATCACAATAAGTGTTTCCCATCATATTTTTATTTAATAATAGGTATGATTACTACATGAAAAATACATGTTATCCGGAATCTGTTGGTTATGTGAAAAGTACCTTTAAAGAACCTGTATTTGATGAAAAAATGTATTCATCAATTTCCTTTATTGAAATCTATCCCGATTTTGCAGAAGCATTGGAAGGGATTAAAGAATTTAACAAAATCCAGATATTGTTTCATTTTGACAAAAGTCATGGCTATAAATTAAAGCAAAAACGTCGAACCGATGGTAAATTGGTGGGGCTATTTGCCACCCGCAGTCCACATCGGCCAAATGGTATAGGGATAACAACCGTAAACTTGCTTTCGGTAGACGGATTAACCCTGGAAGTGGAAGGTCTTGACGCTATAGATGGTACTCCTGTAATTGATATTAAACCATATACCAGCAAATTTGACTGAAAGAATTTTTCGGGATTTGATTTTACCAATAAGTATAAATGATTGTTTTTACATTCAGGATGTGTCGGAAGCGGGCGTGTGGCCTAGCCAGGATATGGCGGCAGCCTCCTAAGCTGTAAGTCAGGGGTTCAACTCCCTTCACGCCCGCCATTTTATAATTATGTAATTAATTATTGTGTATTTCTTTTTATACTTGAGTTTGTAAATTCTTCTATTCTCTATTGTAATTAAATACTATGAAGTACGAATTATATATTGTTATACAAAGAATACTATATGTATTTGTGCAATATCGATTAATTCATAGAGGTGAGTTGATGAGAATAAGGATGTTGAATTCCAAATATGAGATTGAAACGCTTAAAGAAGATGAAGAAGTTGTACATCTTTCTTTCAGGCCGAGCAATACGGATATTATGCAGATTATCACCAGGTGTAAGGGCTTAAAAGCTCTGCAATTGCCTTCATCCTACAGGAAAACTCTGTCAGATGTGGCAATTAAATTCCTTGAAATGGAAGATGTTGAGTTACTTGAAGGTGACATGAAAAGTACTGGTATCTCAATGTATAAGGAAATTGATTCTGAAGAGTGATTATAATTCTATAAAATTGTTTGTAATTTTTATATTTTTTATCCCTGTCACTTGCATCTTACAGACAGGGTCATTACAATTTTGACTCGATATTTTTATTTATCTTTTTGTTCATTCGTATCATCCATGCTATTATTTCGGAGGAATTTATTATTCATAAACAGTTACCGGGCTTAATTCGTAAGGCTGTAATTGAGGATGTAACTCCCATGAAAGACCTCATAAACAGCTATGCAAAAAAAGAGGTTATGTTACCCCGCTCTGTGGGTGAACTGTATGAAAACATAAGGAATTTTTATGTTTATGAGGAAAATGGTGAAGTGGTTGGTTGCTGTGCTCTTCAGGTTGTATGGGAAGATCTGGCAGAGATCTTGTCTTTTGCTGTTAAACCCGAACGCACTGGAATGGGCATTGGCTCGATGCTACTGGATGCCAGTATAGAAGAAGGCAAAAATATCGGGGTGAAAAGAGCATTTACTCTTACTTATGTGCCGGAATTTTTTGAAAGACAGGGGTTTTCAAAAGTTGAAAAATCCTCACTACCCCATAAGGTATGGGTAGGTTGCATAAAATGTCCCAAATTCCCGGATTGCAATGAAATTGCCTTGCTCAGATACTTGTAATTTATCTATCATGATTGCACTCTTGCATTTAATAAAGGAAGGCTATGGATGCTCAGGACCAGATTAAGGGATTTTGTACGCACGGATGAAGACTGTTTATTTTCGGTAGTCGATTATTTCCACCCCGCCGGTGTAAGGGGAATACTAAGGTATGCTCCGGATGAGGCGGGGAACCGTTTTGCAAAGGGGATCAAGTACAGTAAATACGATTTCGAAGATTCTTTTGATTACATGCGCAAGCACCACCCGGATTGGATAGCGGATGTACATATAATCCCACAGGAAAGAGTTTCAGAAATTCTCAGCCCTATAGACCGACTGCCTGAAGTAGTTGACTCGGATGAACGAATCAAAACAATTGTTAAGGTTCTTTTTGATGCCGGCATACCTATGAGCAAACAGGGAGTTACCGGTTCAATCCTTCCTGGTTTACAAAATGAAATGTCTGATATTGATTTTGTGGTTTACGGGCCTGCCTGGTTTAAGGCACGTGATACCATAAAAAGAGCAAAATCATTGGACTCCCGTATTGAGGCAATCGATGAGAATATGTGGCAACGTATTTACAGAAAACGCTCTCCTGAAATATCATATGACGAATTCTTTCTGCATGAATTAAGAAAAGGAAATCGTGGAATGGTGGATGGTACTTATTTTGATCTCCTTTTCACAAGAGATTGGGATCAGATACATCAGCCCCTGGAAAGGGGGGAAGATACCGAGCATATTCAAATAAAAGCCACTGTTACAGATGCAACATTTGCTTTTGATAATCCGGCATTGTATAAAATTGATCATGAAGAGATCGATCATATCCTTTCATATACGCACACCTATTCGGGTCAGGCATTAGCAGGAGAACGAATAGAGGCAAGGGGGGTGGTTGAGGAACTGGGACATAAAAAAAGGCTTGTGGTAGGTACCTCAAGGGAGCCCCGGGGTGAATGGATGCGCTCCCTTACGTTGCTTGAGAAAGAAGGTTTATTGTAATCAGCCTCCACCGGTGGACTGATATACATTCTCCAGATTTCCTGAAGAAGTTTCCTCGTCCTGGCTGAGCAGGTAATCCTTGACATCGCTTGCACTGTATTCTTTTTCTCCCCTTTTTCCTACCTTTTCACCTGATACTTTCAACGTATCGACCCTGTAGTAAAGGTCTGTGGTATCCAGCAGGCCCCATGTGCCTTCATCATCTTCCTTTATATCGATGATCTCTCCCAGGGTTCCGGTATTGAGGTATCTCACCACCATGCCTATTTCAAGAGGATGTCCATCGATGTCAGATGTTTCTATAGGTTCCATTTATATTGCCTTCTTTAACTATTTGCAATCTCATCTTTAAGATCTCTGAAATCCGCAACCCTTTCTGCAAATGCATTATGCCTGTGTATGCTTTCTTCATTTATCTGTTTAATAGTTACGATAGCATCATCGGGTAGGTGAGAGAACGTTTCTACAATTTTCTTTGCCATTGTTCTCACACAGTCTTCCACGAATTTTGGATTTCTGTGAGCGGTTTCTACCACAAAAGCTTCGTCTTGGCGCTTCAGTAATTCGAATACATTTGAACTCATGGATGTTTCGATAATCTTTATTATTTTTTCCAGGGACACTTCGACGTCACAATTTGTCTGGATAGAAATGATACCTCTGCCGCGCTGGTTGTGGGTGGGCATTGGCATTCTTTTGAGGAAAAGGGATACGGTCTTCTCATCCACTCCAAGTTCTGTAAGTTCTTTCATGGCCTTATCCTGCATAATTTCCTGTGCACAGGGGCATGCGGTCATTCCTACAACTTCTGAACCAATAAGTTTCTTGACTTCGATGTTGTTTTCTTCATCACGGGTTGCGATGGATTCTGCGAATATGTCGACAACTTCCTGACATTGTATTTTTTTCACAGGTGATTCACGTTTGATCACATACTCACTTTTCATTATCACTTCTGCCTGAGTTGCATATTCATGTCTTGTGAGAAGGTTCTGTGCAACATCGCCGCAAAGTTCTTCTATCTCATAGACGGGCATATTGACTGCCTTTTCTAGAACCTCATCTATAGCTTCAAAATTACGTGAAAGGTTTGCACCTTTTCTGTCAGAGGGCAGATCAACAAAAATATCAAAAGTAGATATAAGGACGATTGGTCTTTTATCTTTTCTCTTGATCTCTACCAGTTTTTTCACATCGGTTACCCCGACTCTGGTAAGGTTGATCGGTACTTTTGGTTTATTTGCCTGAACATCTGGTAGCTCTAATACTGGGAGTTCCATATAAATGACCTCAAAATGGGTAAAGTAAAATGAATTGGTGGGGGTATTTTAAAACTATAATTGAGACTTTATTCATCGCATGTAAATGTTTTGTTGGCGAATTTATTGTATGTGATTATTACTATGCATTAACTCTTTTGGTCGATTTTGGATTAAATCATTAGCAAAAGGCAACATTAAAAGTTAATTATATATATAACAACATTACAACTAATCAATAACCGGTAACGGTGGACAAGGTGATAAAATGTCTAAGTCAGAACCGAGAAATTTTGTATTAAGGGATGAGAAAGGAAACGAACATGGGGTATTTACAGGAAAGCAACCAAGGCAAGCAGCTCTTAAAGTTGCAAACCGTGGTAAAGGCACCAAGAAAAAACCTGAAAAAATCATGCTCCGTGAAAGGGGAACCAAGAAAGTCCATATTTTCCATGGATGGAAACAGGAAGTTGATGCTCCCAAGAACAAACCAGACTGGATGCCTGACAAAATCAACAAGCCTTTTGTTAAAAAAGAAAAACCAGGCATAATCAAACTTGAGCAAGTCTGATTATTTCTGATTATTTTTTTATTATACTCATATAAGGGGATATCCCCTTGTTTACCTATTTTTCTTTACAAAAAGTTTAAAGCATTGTTTTCCTATGTAGCCTTTATGTCAGAAGGCCACTATAAGAAGGAAAACATATTGATTGAAGCCCTTCCCTACATTCGTGAATTTTATGATTCTTTTATGGTGATAAAAGTTGGAGGGCACGCAATGGTAGATCCCGAAATAATGAGTGCAATTGTTGAGGATATTGTGCTTCTCAGATTTGTGGGTATACATCCGGTCATCGTACATGGCGGTGGACCTGAAATCACTGAAAAAATGGAGCAGATGGGCAAAAAACCTGAATTTGTAGGCGGCTTGCGCATTACCGATGATGAGACTGTGGAAATTGCCCGTATGGTCCTTGTAGGTAGTATCAATACGAAAATTGTGTCCCTGATTGGCCAGCACGGTGCAAAAGGTGTGGGTCTTTCCGGTAAAGACGGGAAAATGATAATGGCGCGCAAAAAACCTGCCCAGAGGGTTATGATAGAGGATATCGAGCATAGTGTGGATCTGGGGTGGGTTGGAGAAACCGAGATAATCAATCCGGAATTGATCCATATAGTGACAGATCAGGGCTACATTCCTGTGATATCTCCGATTGCTGTGGATAATGAGGGCAATGCCCTGAATATCAATGCAGATACGGTTGCCGGAGATATTGCCAAATCACTGCAGGCCAAGAAACTCATCCTAATGACAGATGTAGCAGGACTTATGAGGGATCCTTCAGACACTACTACAAGGATTTCACGGGTACTTGCACCTCAGGTTGAGGATCTGATTGATGAGGGAATTATTGGTGGCGGTATGATCCCCAAAATGCGCAGTGCATCCACAAGTGTGAAAAACGGTGTAGAAAGGGTGCATATAATAAATGGAAGTGTGCCCCATTCCATCCTTCTGGAATTGTTTACAGATGGAGGAATAGGCACTATGGTATTCTAAGTTTTCAGGATTTGATGGGGCAGCCAAAGGTTAACCCATCAAGTTCCAGTACCGTTTCCCATTCTTCCTTGCAATCACAGTTGAGATTTTCCAATATCGTAATATCCTGCGTAAGGGAATAATCCCTGATCGCATCGGCAACCATGTGGCTGCATTCCCTGCAGTTATGAGGTCCACGCTTTGAACCGGCTCCGACGGGATCGGATGTGATCACAAGATCGGGGTGATTCTTTTTGGATTCGGTGAGTATCCTGACAATACTCCATAGCCAGGGCGGTCTGTATTGGTTTCTTTCCCAAAGGCGTTCCACAAAAGTTCCTCTCTGGACATTGCACAGGTTTATGGAGACTGTGTCAGTCAGGTCGGCAATATCATCTATCGTAGCGATAATATCTTCCAGTCCATCGGTTTCTGACAAAAAGGGTGGTTTGAGGAGCAGATATGCCTTAACAGTAACATCTTTTTTATGAGCAAGATGTGTCGCACGGGAAAAACTCGCATAGGTAAAACCCTTATTTATCGAACGTTTGCGTATTACATCATTGCTTGTCTCAAGACCAATAGCTATTTCGAAACCTGTGTTTTTGAGCACTTCTGTGCAGGAAGTAAGTGTATCCTTTGTTACAAATTCAGGCCGGGTTTCTACAATTACTTTCTTGATTCTTTTGTCTGCTTCCAGCTTGTTCAGTATCTGTTTTCGGACGGTTGCATCAATTTCCTTTTCATCCAGAAAACTGCCTGATGTAAATATTTTGACTATGAATTCCTGTAATCCGGAAGAACGTTCAAGTGCTTTTTCGTACTGCTGCACAAGTTCTTCGGGTGAGGGGGGTGTGGAGGCCCTGTCGTAAACAAAACCACACATGGTACACCCTCCTTTTATTCCCCACCAGCATCCACTGGTCTTGAAAATAAGGGTAAGGGTATCTGTTACTTCTCCTTGAAGAAGATCTCTGCCTGTCCAGACAGCAGCAGGCTCATTATTTGGAGCCTTTTTAATGCGTTGCCGCTGTCTAATTTCCAGTATCCTGTCATTAAGATTCATTCGAACTCGATTGTAGCAGGTGGTTTTGGTGTTATGTCGTAGACAACTCTTGCTGCTGTCGGGATTTCCCCGGTTATGCGTGAGCTGATTTTTCTGAGCGTATCCCAGGGTAATTCCATGGCCTCTGCGGTCATACCGTCTCTTGAACCTACTGCGCGCACTGCAACGATCCAGCCGTGTACCCTGAGATCGCCTTTTACGCCGGTCCCTTTGCCCAGAACTGCTGCGAATGTCTGCCATGGGCAGAACTGTTCAAGCAGTTCTTCTTCCACGATAGCATTTGCTTCCCTGACAACATCGACCTTTTCTCTTGTCACTTCCCCGATTATCCTTACTGAAAGGCCCGGGCCCGGGAAAGGCATTCTTTCACAGATCTCTTCTGGCAGATCGAGTGCATGGGCGACCTCCCTTACCTCGTCCTTGTAGAGGTCATCAATGGGTTCTATGATATGTTTAAATTTGATGTGTTCGGGCAGTCCGCCTACATTGTGGTGGGACTTGATACCACCATCGGATTCAATCTTATCCGGGTATATGGTTCCCTGGATCAAACATTCTGCCTCAACATAGATTGCTTCTTCTTCAAAGACACGAATGAAAGTCTCACCGACAGCTTTTCTTTTTTCTTCCGGGTCCTTGATTCCCACCAGATTATCAAGGAAACGATCCTTTGCATCGATGATTTGGAGATTCATGTCACCGAATATTTCCTTTATTCGTTCGGTTTCACCTTTTCTCATGAGGCCCGTGTCTATATAGATCGGTATCAGATTATCACCAATTGCACGGTGTGCAAGGACTGCACATACGGAACTGTCAACACCTCCCGAAAGGGCGATGATAGTCTTGCCCTGCGCTTTGGCTTTTATTTTTTCGATTGCTTTTGGAATGAATTTTTCGGTTTTTACCATGAAAGGAAACTCCATATGGTTTATGATTATTTGTGCTTACTAGGGATTTGTATAACTTAATCGTACCGATGCAATTTTTAATTTATATAGATATGTTTTCCGGTCGGTAAATTTTACACATAATACTTTCAATCCACTATTTACAGCTTTATATGCATTCAGCGCAATCTATGTAGCATGCGGCAAACCCTCTACGACTATTTCGGTTATGACACATTTCGACCCCTGCAGGAAAATATTATCCAGGATGTCCTGAATAAAAAGGATGTATTTGTATTGATGCCAACCGGGGGTGGCAAATCTTTGTGTTACCAGTTACCTTCCCTGCTTATGGAGGGTGTTACCGTTGTTGTGTCCCCCTTGATATCCCTTATGAAAGATCAGGTCGACAGGTTGCTTTCACATGGTATTGCCGCTGCCTATATGAACAGTACACTTGATAATTCTGAAATGAGCCACGTTAAGGATTCTCTAATAAGAGGGAAACTCGATCTTCTCTATGTGGCCCCCGAAAGACTGGCCATGCCATCTACTCTAAAATTGCTTGCAAAAGTAAATGTAAATCTTTTTGCCGTTGATGAAGCACATTGTATATCCCAGTGGGGGCATGATTTCAGACCTGAATACAGGAAATTAGGTGCCTTGCGCTCTGGTTTTCCAAATGTTCCTTTAATAGCACTCACAGCTACTGCTACCCCTGCAGTTGCCCGTGATATAACAAAACAACTCAATATGGTCAGGTCTGAGAAGTATGTAGCAAGTTTTAATCGGTCCAACCTTTATTATGAGGTTAAATCCGGGGAGAATGCAGATCAACAAATCACATCATACCTGCGCTCTCATCCTGAATCCTGTGGAATCATCTACTGCCAGACACGAAAATCCGTAGAGGGACTTGCTGGCAGGCTGAAAAAATTAGGAGTCAATGCCGCATTCTATCATGCAGGGATGTCAGATGAACTGAGACACCGTGCCCAGGAAAAGTTCCTGGATGGTACTATCAGGGTAGTAGTGGCAACAGTTGCCTTTGGTATGGGTATCGATAAGTCCAATGTACGTTTTGTCATGCATTATGACCTGCCTGCGGATCTGGAAAGTTACTATCAGCAAACCGGAAGGGGTGGCAGGGACGGGCAACCATGTGATTGTATCCTCTTTTTCAAAAGAGGGGACTGGTATAAACAGCAATATTTCATTGAACAGATGTCTTCTAAAAAAGAACGTGAAATTGCCCTTTCCAAGTTACGCCACATGATGGATTACTGTGAATCAGTCACCTGCAGAAGGAAAATCTTACTCGAATACTTCGGAGAATCTGCCGAAAGTGATTGTGACTATTGTGACGTTTGTCTTAACCCGCCACAGCAGGTGGATGTTACAGAAGATGCATTAATAATTTTTAAGTGCATAAAAGAGTTGAACCAGAAATTCGGGGCAACACATGTTGCATCGGTAATTGCAGGGTCAAAGGCTAAAAAAATTGTGTCAAGTGGCCATCATCGACTCCATTGTCATGGTAATGGTTCCCACAATCCGCAAGATTACTGGAAAGACCTTTCCCATCGGCTCTCTTCCCTGGGATTTCTGGAAGTGAAGGGTGGAAGATATCCGGTTTTAAAGTTAAATAAGAAAAGTCGTGCGGTTCTCAATGATGGTGCTAACGTAATTATACCTCAATCATCTGCTGCAACAAATACGACAAAAAAAATATCTGGACAGAGCAAGGCTTCTTCGAAGTCATCTCCTGTTGATTGTGAATATGCGAAGTTATTTGAAAAACTGCGCAGACTCAGGTTGCAATTTGCAAAAAGGGATAATGTGCCACCCTACATTGTCTTTGCGGATACCAGTTTAAAGCAGATGGCCTCCAGCAAACCCCAAACTGCAAACCAGATGCTCACCATAACAGGAGTCGGGAAATGTAAAATGGAAAAATACGGTGACGCATTTTTGTCAGAGATCAAAAGCTTTTGTTGAAGGTTTGTTTTTCAGGCCATGAAGTATAAAGTGAGTTTGAAGATAAGGTCGCCGTAAAATACAGCTGTTAAAAAGCCGGCGGTTATCGGGACTATAAAAGGCAAACCCGGGGTAACCCATACTTTATTGTCGATAATTTCCTTCTTTGAATAATCCCTGAGTTCTTCAAGGGTTTCCCTGTCTATTTCTTTTCCACTTCTCCTGAAATAGGTCTGAACGTTGCCATTTTCATCTTTTTCGTGTTGCTGCATTAGCTTTACATGCCTGCCTTCAAGTCCTCCGATAGGTGCCCTGTAGCCTATAAACATAAAATAGGGTTTTTTGAGGGTGGTTTTAACGTCAGGCCGGCTCAGGTTATAGATAAAAAGGCCCAGGGGCACTATTATTGTCAGGAGTATTGAATTACCAAATACTGTAAAAGTAAAAAAGTTCATGATCGGAACACCTTCTGTGGGGAAATAGGTCCCTCCCATAGTAAATGCCGGATAGAAAGGAAAGACAATGGATATCACCATCAACAATTTGGCATCTGCACCACCGAATGCTCCCAGATAGAACAGGACGTAGGAAAAAACAAAAATTAGACCAAAGGAGATAGCCATTTGTATAAGATATGTAACCAGACTGGATGAAGTTGCAAGCTCATAAATTATAAAAGGGGAAAAGACTGCCAGCATAATTACCCATACCCTGTTGCCTACCCTGCGCTCCTTTATATCCCTGTAGGAGGCATAGGACAGAAATCCCAGGCATAGCAGTATCTTGGCAATAACTATCATTTTTGCTTCTCCCATTTTTTGAGTTTAATAATTTCGGAAAGCGTCCTTCCTCTACGGATTTCATCAAATAATCTTTCTTCGGTTTTTTGGACTTCCTTTGCTCGCCTTGCAATCTCGTATGCTCTTTCTGCAGGTACTACAACAACCCCGTTATCATCACCGATGATGTAATCGCCGGGTTTGACCTTTTGCCCGCCACAGTTAATCAGCGCATTAACTTCCCCAAAACCCTTAGGATCGCCTGCGTTTGGTACATTGGAAGTGGCAAATACCGGAAGCCCTATTTTGCGTATCTCCTCTATATCTCTTACCGCACCATCGATTACAATCCCTGCAATTCCCCGGTTGAGGCTGCTCAGAGTTGCCAGCCCTCCCCAGGGTGCTATATGTGGACTTGCGTTGTAGATCACAATAACATCCCCCTCCTTTGCTTCATCTATCGCTTCCACTGTTTTTGCCCAGTCCCCTTCAAATGTCTGCACCGTTATAGCTGGTCCGACCATTTTGGTATCATTTAGCATTGGTTTGATGTTTTTCATGGCACCCTGTCGATGCATGGCATCTGAAATATTAGGTGTGGAAGTTTCCATGAATAATTTGTGTATTTCTTCGTCCATATCGGGCGTTTTTGCCTGTTTTAATTGTGGATTATCTACACTACGGCGAATTTTTTTGGAGGCTTCCGTTACATTATCAGAACGAATTATATTACCACCCACAATGACAATGTCAGCACCTGCTTCTACAGAACGGGCTGCAGTCTGCTCATCCAGTCCACCTGCTACAGCAATATCAGCCCTGGTTTTGGAGGCAACTTCAAAAACAAGATCTACCGGTGTTTTTCCGGTCATCTGCTGGTCTATCCCCATGTGAATATTGATGATGTCCACGCCTATCCTGTCTAATTCCACAGCCCTTTGAACAGGTTTTGGGGTGCTAATTAGATCTGCCATGAGTCGAACTCCATATTTTTGTGCGGCCAGCAGTGCATCCTTAATCGTTGAGTCGTCGGCTGTTGCCATAACCATAACGATATCTGCACCGGCTTTTGCAGCCATTTCAACTTCCAGGCTGCCGGTATCTGCAATCTTCATATCTGCCACGATGGTGTGTTCGGGAAAGTTTTTCCTTAGAGTACGAATGGCGTCCATTCCCTCACTCTTTATCAGAGGGGTTCCGATCTCAATCCAGTCGATACCTCCCTTGACTGCTTCCTTTGCAATCTGCACAGCTCTATCGATCTCCAAAATATCAAGAGCAAGCTGGATTATGGTTTTAATAGGATCACCTTGTTAATTTTTATTTGGAATTATGGTTGTGATTTCTCCAGGCTGGAGAATAGAAGTGGATCACTATAAAGTTTTCCAGATTAGTCTTTGATGTTGCCGTGAGCACTATATCACGAGGTCATCGGAAAGAATCAATTGTTAAATAACATGATAATTGGCAATAAGTTTATACGCTATCCGCAAATATTCGCATAGGAATAAAAAACGCCTGCGGTTGATTATTATGAAACTAACTTCTAAAGTTTTAATCTGCAAGGAGATGCATTTTGATGCCATTTGAGGATATGCATATCATTTCTATGAAAGAATTCACACGTGATATGATTGACCATGTTCTGGAGGTCGCCGAAGAAATGGAACCAATTGCCAGGTCAAAGTCAAGTTCAGATCTCTTAAAAGGCAAGGTGCTTGGTGTCCTTTTTTTTGAACCCAGTACCCGTACAAGGATGTCTTTTGAGGCTGCCATGATGCGGCTTGGCGGGGAAGTGCTTAGTCTTGGTTCGGTCGATGCAAGTTCTGTTGCAAAGGGTGAAACCCTTGCCGATACCATAAGGGTTGTAGCTGGTTACAGTAATGCCATTGTCCTTCGCCATCCTATGGAAGGTGCCGCTCGGCTGGCTTCGGAATTTTCTGCAGTGCCTATACTCAATGCAGGCGATGGTGCTGGCCATCATCCGACACAGACTTTTCTCGATCTCTATACTATCAAGCGCGAAAGCCATCTTGAAGGCTTAAAAATAGCTCTTGCAGGCGATCTCAAATATGGCAGAACTGTACATTCGCTTTGCTATGCCCTTTCCTTTTATGGTGCTGAGATAACCCTGGTATCCCCACCGGAACTTTCAATGCCTTCAGAGATTATCGAGGATCTCAAAAAGAAAAATATTAAGGTAATAGAGGCTGATTCCATTGAAGATGCCATACAGGACGTGGAGGTACTTTATATGACGCGGATTCAGAAAGAACGTTTTCCTGATCCGGCAGAATATCAGAAAGTTGCGAATCGTCTTCAGATTACACCTGAAGTATTGAAAAATGCAAAGGAAAACCTGCGGATTATGCATCCACTGCCCCGAACAAACGAAATCACACCTCAAGTTGACGAGACACCCCATGCTTCGTACTTCGACCAATCATTTTATGGTGTTCCAATAAGGATGGCTTTACTTTGTCTTGTAATGGGGGTTTTTGAATGAGTGAGGTGGCAAAAAAAGAAATTCGTGTACAACCCATATGTTCAGGCACAGTCATTGATCATATTACAGCCGGTCAGGCTCTCAATGTTCTCAAGATTCTGGGCATAACCGGAACTTCATGGGGAATTGTCAGCATCCTGATTAATGCCCCCGGTTCATATGGAAGAAAAGATGTGGTCAAAATAGAAGGACGTGAACTTGTGAGTAGTGAGGTGGATAAAATATCTCTTATTTCCCCTGGTGCGACTATCAATATAATCCGGGATTATGATGTTCAGGAAAAGAATCAGGTGGGTATACCTTCTCATGTAGAAGGTGTTGTAAAATGTATCAATCCAAATTGTATTTCCAACAGTAATGAACCCATTGAATCTAAATTTGATGTGGATACCCGGGAAGGCAAAATCGAATTACGCTGTGGCTATTGTGAAAGAGTGATCTGTGAAAATATTGCAGATCATCTCCTTTAATTTACAGTCCCAGGATATCTTCCATGGAATAAATGCCGGATTTTTTGCCTTTTAACCACATTGCGGCTTTTACAGCACCTGCGGCGAATGCATCGCGAGAATGTGCCTGGTGTTTAATTTCAATCCTTTCACCTTCTCCGGCAAAAAGGATGGTGTGGTCACCGGCAATATCTCCTCCTCGTATTGCATGAATGCCAATCTCATTTTTACGAGGTGCGTTGCCCTGGCGGCCAAATATGTAATCTTCACGTCCAACGGTTTTACCGATAACCTCTGCAGCTCTCATTGCAGTTCCACTAGGTGCGTCCTGTTTCCGGTTATGGTGTGCTTCAATTACCTCTATGTCATAATCGGGAAGGTACTTGGCCGCTTCCTCGATAATTTTGAAAAATACATTGACGCCAACCGCATAATTTGGAGCAATAACGGCTGATACACCGTTTTTAAGGATACTCTCTTCTATTGCTTCCTTTTGTTCTTCGCTAAAACCAGTAGTCCCTATAATAAGATTAACACCACTTGCGGCGACGATTGGTGCATTGGAAGCAGTTGCTCCTGCAATGGTAAAATCAATTAGGACGTCGGTTTTGCTTTCTTTGAGGATTTCTCCAAGGTCTTCTACGCTGGTAATTGGAACACCGAGTTTTCCAGTGCCGGCCACATCTCCTGCATCTTCACCGATTTTATTCAGGTCAAATGCAGTGGACAGCTCAATGCCTTCACTTCTGACGATATTCTGTATAATCAGGCCACCCATTTTCCCGGAGGCTCCGATTACTCCTGCCTGTATCATTTGAGACACCCGATCCCTTTTAATGCTTCTTCCAGTATCCTTTCATTTTCCGGCAAGATAGGTGCCAGTGGTGCTCTCAGTGGACCTGCTGGCATACCCATCATTTCCATTGCACGTTTGACAGGTATAGGGTTGGTTTCAGTAAACAGGGCACGAGTGAGGGGTGCAAGTTCATAATGCTTTTTCCTGGCAGCTGCCATATCGCCTTTAAGAGCAGCTTCTACCATATCGGACACTGTCTTTGGAACTACATTTGCAACAACTGAAATTACTCCTACTCCGCCCAGGGCAACAACAGGGAATGTAAGGTCATCCTCTCCAGAAATCACGCTGAAATCTTCATCCGTCGTGTTTTCAATTATTTCTGAGATTTTGGGGATACTTCCGCTTGCTTCCTTGATCGCAACTATGTTGTCAATCTTGGCAAGTTCGACAATTACTTCCAGGGGGATGTCCTGCCCGGTTCTGGAAGGTACATTGTATAATATGATGGGAATGTCTGCTGCTTCTGCGACTGCAGTGAAGTGGCGGATCAGTCCTGCATTATTGGGCTTGTTGTAGTATGGGGATATAATAAGTGCTCCCCCTGCTCCGGCATCAGCAGCATGTTTTGTAAGTTCTACGGCTTCAACTGTATTGTTTGATCCGGTACCCGCAATCACCGGCACATTGGCACATTCCACTGCAGTATTGATCACTTTTTTGTGTTCAACTGTAGAAAGGGTGGCGGATTCACCTGTAGTTCCACAAGCTACAACTCCACTGACACCTCCCTCTTCAGCGTATCTTATATTTTGTTTAAGACCACTGATGTCAATGGTATTGTCTTTTGTGAAAGGGGTTATAAGAGCCGGTAGAACTCCTTCAAACATAAAAAAACCAGCTCCGGTTTCACTCATGTCTCTTGTGATTGATCTTTCTTGTCACGTAGCCTGCAACACGATTTCTTATTACTTTACTCTCGATTGTGGTGTATTTCGCAACAAGAAGCTTGTTATCATCGAAATTAGATGTGAATACATTTCCGTGGTTGGTAAGCAGACGTGAGGTTATGTTCTTAATATTGTTTTGTCTAATATTTCCCATAATTTATAACTCCATATAATTGGATAGTTAGTAGTTAATTCTTCTTTTTTGAACCAGCTTTAGGTATTTATAACTTTTGGATATTGTAGTGTGTTATAAGTTCACTGCTGCAGGTCGGTTTTACCCAGCATTCTTTCGGTCGCATTTGCATCACTGAATACTTTTTCCCTTGTACCTTTCTTATTCAGGAACATGCCAACAAGCACTAACAAAAGCCCTGCATTTGGATTTAGGGGTGTGATAAGAGCTCCTATCAATACGATAGTGGATGCGGCAATTCCTTTCATAGCTCCTTTTCGGTATGATTGGAAGCGAGTGCGGCGGTATATTCTTATATCCCTTAATGTAAGGAATAATACCACAAAATATGCTGCAATTGCAATATATACATACATGTGTTACCTAGATTGAATTTTTTGATTATAAATCTTCTTAACTGTGGTGATTTGCTTTTGTTCTGCATTTATATGCCTCTATGGCATGGCATTCTGAACAAAACATTATTATGGATATAATACAATCCTGCCAAATATGTTCACGATAATTACCGGTGCCCAATTCGGCGATGAGGGCAAAGGCAAGGTAGTAGACCTGATGGCAGGTGACTATAATATTGTTGCCAGGTTTCAAGGCGGCGATAATGCAGGCCACACTGTCAAGGTAAAGGATGAGATATATAAATTACATCTAATCCCCTCTGGTTTTCTTCTTGACAGCCGGGTGCTCATTGGACCGGGTACGGTCCTGAATCCGGAAATTATGGTAGAAGAGATACGGATGCTTGAAGAGGCTGGGGTAAAAGTATCTGCTGAAAAACTGGGTATTGATGGCAAGACAAGCATAATTATGCCTTATCATATAGAACTCGATGGTCTCAGGGAAGCTACCCGTTCGGAAAAGATTGGTACTACCAAAAGGGGTATTGGATTTGCCTATATTGATAAGATTGCAAGGGATGAAGTTCATTTTTCCGACCTGGTCGATGAAAAACGCCTTATGCAACGTCTTTCAGATATTGCTCCCCAGAAGGAAGAGGAAATTAAGGCAATTGGTGGTGATCCTTCCATTGTAACTGAAAGTTCTCTTGTGGACAGGTATATTTCCCTGGGCAGGGAACTCGCTCCTTATATTGCCGATGTTTCCTATGAGATCAATAAATCGCTTGATGAAGGCAAAAGTGTACTTGCTGAAGGGGCACAGGGTAGTCATCTGGATGTAATCCATGGTACTCAAAAATTTGTAACTTCTTCAAGTACCATTGCGGGTTCAGCATGTGCCAATCTTGGTGTAGGCCCTACTCGTGTGAATGAAGTACTTGCCATCGTTAAAGCTTATATTACACGTGTGGGAGCAGGTCCGCTCCCTACTGAACAGGAAGGTGACGCAGGCCAGCACCTGCATGATGTAGGCCATGAATTTGGAACCACTACAGGCAGATCTAGGCGTTGTGGGTGGTTTGATATGCCTCTTGCCAAAAAGTCAGTCTATCTTAATGGTTATACTTCTGCTGCTCTTACAAAATTGGATGTACTGACAGGTCTTGATCCTGTAAAAATATGTGTGGGTTACGAATTGGATGGTAAAGTAATTGATTATCCACCGGAAGATACTTCGCAACTTGCAAGATGTGTACCTGTTTATGAGGAGATGGAAGGCTGGGATGCAGATTTAACTTCTGTGGTTGGTTATGAGGATCTGCCTCAAAAGGCCCGGGTATATGTCGAACGCCTTGAAAAATTGATGGGAATTCCGGTCAAATATATCTCTGTGGGGCCAGGAAGGGAACAAACGTTCATGAAATAAAGGTTTGCAACGATTTCGATCCAAAAGCCATATATATGAACCGATAGATTTAAGAGTCTTATTCCAGTGCATATACAGGCGCATTTCACAGTGAATGTCAGTCGTAAACGTTATGCCTGATGCTATCTTTATTTGAAGGAGGATAGAATGACTACAGCATATGATGTCCCTGCTAATGATATTATCAAAAAGACAGCAGAGAAACTTAAAGAAAATGAGAAGATCCAACCTCCGGAATGGGCAGCCTATGTGAAGACCGGTGCACACAGAGAACTTCCTCCAGTGGAAGACGACTGGTGGTATACTCGCTGTGCTGCGGTCCTCAGAAGGATATATACTGACGGCCCGGTAGGTGTACAGAGGCTTCGTTCCATATACGGAGGAAAGAAAGCAAAGCGTGTAACCCCTGCTAAGAAAGCAAAGGGTAGCGGTGCAGTTGCCCGTACAATAGCCCAGCAGCTTGAAGATGCCGGTTTCGTAAAGAAACAGAAGGCAGGCAGAGTAGCATCTCCAGCAGGAAAGTCTTTGCTTGACAATACAGCTAATGAAATCAAGAAAGAACTGGTTTCTGAAATTCCCGGGATGCAAAAGTACTAAATGTAATGTAATCCGGGTTGGCTAATAAAGCCAGTTCTTCTTTAAAAGGGGTTTTATACCATGGCAGATGATCTCGAAGCAATCCGCAGGAAAAGGCTTGAAGAAATGCAGAGGCAGCAAGCCTCCCAGCAAGAAAACAATCCACAGGCTGCATACCAGCAGGAACAAGCACAGGCAGAAAGGGAAGCAAAGATTCATGCTGTCCTTCGCCAGGTCACGACACCCGAAGCAAGGGAACGCCTTACAAGGTTGAAAATGTCTCGCAAAGAACTGGCAGAACAGGTCGAATCCCAGATTGTGGGACTAGCTCAGAATGGTCGGTTGCAATCCACCATCGACGATGAGAAAATGAAAGCCCTGCTTACCCGGATGCAACCCAAAAAACATGATCCCAAGATCACAAGACTGTAATCGGACATGAAAGCAAGGGTTATGTTTAGTGGCGGGAAGGATAGTGCCCTATCCGCCATTTTACTGGATCCATATTTTGATGTTGAACTTGTAACGTGCACTTTTTCCCTCGTTGATGTAGGAAAAATTGCACGTAAAGTGGCTGATGAATTGGGTTTTGATCATTCGGTTGTAGAACTTGAGCGTTCAGTCTTGGATGAAGCCCTTGAGATGGCAGTTGAAGACAATTTCCCAAAAAATGCGATTAATCACATTCACTCACATGCTCTTGAAAAAATAGCGGCATTTGGTAGTGTTGATATGATCGTTGACGGGATAAGACGTGATGACCGGGTGCCCAGGATGGATATGTCCAGACTACGCAGCATTGAGGATCGGTATGGGGTGCATTGTGTATCCCCTCTGCAAGGGTTTGGCCGTGCTGCGGTTGATCTAATGGTTTGTGAGCATCTTGAAGTTGAAGAAGGATTGAGTGACAGAATTTCCAAGGCGGATTATGAAACCGAATTAAGGTATCTGATTCGACAGGAATACAATGATGAAAAGGTCCTTTCCATATTTCCCGCACACGTTCAATCGAGAGTGTTGAGGAAAATTAAGGAGAAGACTACCAATTAAAATTTTATATCATTAATTGATTTATAAATGTAAATTTGAGAGCAACGTGGATCAGGTGAGACAAGTGAGCCATAACACGAAAGGACAGAAAATGAGATTGGCAAAAGCCCACGTACAGAACCAGAGGGTTCCTACATGGGCGATTATCAAGTCAAACAGAAAGGTTGTCAGTCATCCCAAGAGAAGGCACTGGAGAAGGAACAGCCTTAAAGTGAAATGAGGTGATGGCAATGGCAGATGATATAGTAAAAGAACAGGTTTATACCATCCCGCTCAGGGATGCAAAACTGGCCCCTAAATGGAAACGTACAACTCGTGCGATGACCCTGGTAAAGAAATATCTGGTCAGGCACATGAGAGCGTCTCCAGGTCAGGTCAAAATTGATAGCAGTATCAATGAATTGGTCTGGAATCGTGGAGCAGAGAAACCACCTTCCTCAATCCGGGTACGGGCAGCAATGTTCGAAGACGGTGAGGTTCAGGCAGAATTGGCATAATTTGAATGCCAATATAATTCCAAGTTCGAAATAATTTATGATCCGAACCCTAAACATATATGAAAATCCCGTAATAGGGGTATTTGCAACCTGTACAGAGGATTTTGCCCTCGTGCCTCCGGGTACGAACGATAAGACATCTGGTATGCTGGAAGATATACTTGATGTGGAAGTAGTTTCCACTCTTGTAAATGGGAGCGTAGTCGTTGGTTCCCTTACAAAAGGGAATTCATCTGGAATCCTTGTGCCCAAAGGCTCAGCCCCTCTTCCTAAAAAAATAGACCTTCCAGTAGCAGAGGTTCCAGGTAACCTATCGGCAATAGGCAACATAGTGCTTGCCAATGATTCGGCAGCTCTTGTCCATCCGGATATCTCTGACAAAGCGATTGAAATAATCGAAAAGACTCTTTCAGTTGATGTCAAACGTGGCACGATAGCCGGTATCAAAACTGTGGGAATGGCGGGTGTGGCTACCAATCACGGATTGCTTGTACATCCAATGATAAAACAGGAAGAAGTTTCCATTCTTGAGGATATTTTTGGACTTAATGTGGAAATAGGTACTGTTAATTATGGATCCCAGGTAGTAGGTTCCGGTGTACTTGCCAACTCTTCTGGATATGTTGCAGGTTCGGAAACCACAGGTCATGAACTTGGAAGAATTGAAGATGCATTGATGTTTGATTGATTTAGCATATTATGCGGGTGATTTTATGAGCGACTTTGTTGTAAAAGGCACATTCAAAGCGGGTCATATCTGGGAAAAATTCACAAAAAATGTGGAAAGCCAGAATGAGAAGAACGCAGTTGAGAAAGTTTATTCCCTTTTTGGAAGCAAGAACGGTATCAAACGCTATTTGATTAAGATAGACAGTGTTGAAGAGGCATGATTATATGGCAGAAGAAGGTCAGCAGAATATCCAGAACCTGGCCCTTCAGCACAGGGACCTCCAGAAACGAGCCCAGACCATACAGCAGCAGACAAACATGTTGCAGATGTCCATTGAGGACTGTGGAAAGGCAATAACAACCCTTGAGGATCTCCAATCATTTTCCAAAAATCCCGATACACTTGTTCCTATAGGTGCAGGTTCTTTTGTAAATGCAAATATAGCCAATGACAACAAAGTTGTTGTTGAGGTCGGTGCCGGGATTAGTGTCGAAAAGGATGTTGATGGAGCCATAGTCACTCTTAATAAGCGCAAAGAAGATTTGCAGAAGGTATTGGAACAGATGAACCAGAACCTCGAACAGATCAATCAGCGCATCCAGTCCATTGAGTCTATAGCAAAACAACAACAACAGCAACAACATCCACAGCAATAATTTTTATGGGGCATAACCTTGTTTAATAAGCTTAAAAACAAACTTTCAGGATTTAAGCAAAATTTCAGTTCCAAAATTGAAGATAAAGCCACTCCTGTGGAAGAATCATCCTCTACTGAACCTGAAGTTGCAGAAGGTATTAGTTTTCAGGAAAAAGAGGCAGTAAATGGAACTAAGGGTGAAAACAAAACAGGGTTTGCACATAAAGCCAAAGCTTTGGTTTTTGAACGTGAGTTTATTCTTGATGAAGCGGACGTCGAAGATATCCTATGGGAGTTGGAGATGTCTCTTCTGGAAAGTGATATTGCAATTTCGGTTTCTGAAAAGATTGTTACTGATGTAAAACAAGAACTTGTAGGCAGCCGTAAGAAGATAGGTAGTAACACAGGCAAGATCGTAGAAGATGCATTGAAAAAGTCGATCCATGATGTCATGTCTGCTAATGTATTCGATTTTGATGAATTCATTGATAGTCTTGAGAAACCTGTAAACATTGTTTTTGTTGGTATTAACGGAACAGGTAAAACGACTTCGATTGCCAAGATTGCTCATCGCCTTAAAGCCATGAATAAGTCTGTTGTAATTGCGGCAGGGGATACTTTCCGTGCAGGTGCAATTGACCAGATCGCGGTACATGCTGAGCGCATCGGTGTAAAACTGATTAAACATCAGGAAGGAGGCGACCCTGCAGCTGTTGTTTATGATGCCGTACAGTATGCAAAAGCCCATGATAGTGATGTGGTTTTGTCTGATACTGCCGGCAGGATGCATACCAATGTCAATTTGATGGCACAGCTCCAGAAGATATGCCGTGTAAGCCCCCCGGATCTTGTGCTTTTTGTAGACGAGGCGGTTGCAGGCAATGATGCTGTCGAAAGGGCTGAACAGTTCAACGAAGCAGTACCAGTTGACGGTTCCATTCTTACTAAAACAGATGCCGATTCAAAAGGCGGGGCTGCAATTTCCATTGCATATATAACAGGTAAACCCATTGTTTTCCTCGGATTGGGTCAGGAATACGAGGACCTTAAAAAATTCGATCCTCGCTGGTTTGTTGACCAGATTTTCAGTTAAAAGCTTATCTGCATCCTTCTTTTAAGTCCTTTGTTATTTCTTTTAACCGGGGAATTACATCATCTTTGCTGGCTATTATATTTACAAGGGCAGAACCCACGATCACTGCATCAGCTCCTGCAGCGACCATTTCTTCTACATGTTTTCTGTTTGATATTCCAAAACCTACAGCTTTTGGTAGGGTTGAATTGATTTTATCCAGAAGGCCTGCTACATTGGACGAGATGTTTTTTCCTTCTCCGGTAACCCCTAGTTTGGATACTACATAGATAAAACCCGAACTTTTGCTGCTAATTGCATCCAGTCTTTGATCACTGGTATTTGGTGCGACAAGGAATATATTATCAATTCCCTCCTCTTTACAGATTTCTATCAGTTCATCTGCTTCATGCAATGGCAGATCGGGTATTATCAATCCCGAAATTCCTGCTTCTGCACACCTCTTTACGAAATTTTCGCTACCATGGCGATATATGAGATTGTAATAGGTCATACAGACGAGGGGAACATTTACTTCCAGGCCTTTTATCATCTCAAAATAGCGCTCTGTGTTCATACCGGCCTCAATGGCACGACAGGTTGCGGCCTGTATGGTTGGCCCGTCTGCCACAGGATCGGAGAAAGGCAGCCCCAGCTCTATTATATCCGCGCCGGCTTCAACAAGGGCATTTACAATAGAAGGTGTGGTGGCCGTATCGGGGTCTCCCGCACAGACATAGGCAATCAGTGCTTTTTCATTTTTGTCCTTAAGTTCTTCAAATTTTTGACTGATGCGCATATTCACTCCTCCATATTCATAATAGTCTGGAGATCCTTATCGCCCCTGCCGGAGAGATTGATAACTACTGTATCACCCAGTATGCCGCTATCTGCCATTTTGGTGACATATGCAATGGCATGTGAAGATTCCAGTGCAGGGATTATTCCTTCTAGCCGGCTAAGCTCATGGAATGCCTCGAGGGCTTCCATATCAGTTATGTAACAGGGTTTCACCCGGCCTGTTTCTGCGAGTCGGGCTAGTTCGGGCCCCACTCCTGCATAATCCAGACCAGCTGCTACGGATGTGGATTCCAGTATCTGTCCGTCCCTGTTCTGCAGGACCTTTGTTCTGGCTCCATGCAGGATGCCTTCCTCACCTGTTGCCAGGGATGCAGAATGGTAGGCGATTTTATCGTCTTCCCTGAGTTTTTCGCCCCCTGCTTCTACTGCAAAGAGATTTACTTCACCATCCAGGAAAGGGTAGAAAATACCCATTGCATTACTTCCGCCGCCTGCACAGGCCACGATAGAATCCGGGTACCTTCCTTCCACTTTCATGACCTGCTCCTTTACTTCCCTGCCGATAACGCTCTGGAAATCCCTCACAATCTTAGGGAATGGATATGGGCCGACTACCGAACCAATGAGGTAGTGTGTATCTCCGACATTTGTGACCCAGTCCCTCAATGCTTCATTTATTGCATCTTTCATTGTCTTTGAACCGGTTTCAACTGATACTACCTCAGTACCCATCAGTTTCATACGGTAGACATTTGGGAGCTGTCTCTTTACATCTTTTGATCCCATGTATACCATGGTTTCAAATCCCAGTTTTGCTCCCACCATGGCAGTTGCAGTACCGTGTTGACCGGCTCCTGTTTCTGCGATTAACCTTTTTTTGCCCATGAATTTTGCAAGAAGGGCCTGTCCCAGGGTATTGTTGAGTTTGTGTGCTCCTCCATGTACGAGGTCTTCCCGTTTGAGGTAGATTTTTATGCCGTATTTGGCACTCATGTTCTTTGCATAATATAGGGGAGTACTTCTTCCTGCATAATTTTCAAGGTAGTCATTAAGCTGGGAGGTAAACTCCGGATCTGCCTTATATTGTTCATACGCTTCTTCAAGTTCTTGAAGTGGCGGCATCAATATTTCCGGTACGTATTGTCCACCGTAGTCTCCATAATAATGGTTCATACTATCTCCTGATTCTTATTCGCTTCAATAAGATGTTTCATTTTTTCTTTAAGATTGCCTTCCATCAGGTAGGTCCCAACAAGCAACGCGTCAGCACCTGCCCTGATCATCCTTGTCGCATCATCTGTGCCCTTGACTCCACTTTCCCCTATTATCAGGTGTTTCTGGTTGTATTTACGGTCATGTTCTTTCACAAGGGGAATGAGCTTTTCAGCGGTTTCCAGATCGATTTCAAGGGTTTCAAAACTGCGGTTATTTATCCCTATAAGATTTGTATCACATTCAAGTACATATTCAAGCTCTTTTTCATCGTGTACCTCTACCAGAGGCTCTATGTTCCTTCTTCGAGCTATTTCTATGAATTCCGGTAGCTTTTTGCCCAGTACCCCTGCAATCAACAATATGAGATCACTGCTTGCTTCATGCATCTGACTTTTGTCCACAATAAAATCTTTGCGTAAAACTGGAATGGAAGTATTTTTCCTTGCACTTTCAAGGTTTTCTATACTTCCCTCAAAGTAACAGGGTTCCGTAAGGACTGATAAGGCTACAGCTCCAGCATTTTCCATATCACAGGCAATTTGTGAGGCTATTTCCGGGTTTACATCAGCAAATTTGCCTGTTGGTGAAGCAGGCTTTACTTCGGCAATTATGGGTATGTGTCCTTTTTTACAGGCAAGCCCGATAGATTCGAAAATATCCCTTCTATCATTACATATAGTGTGTGTTTTATTTTCAGAAAGTGCGTCTGCCCTTTCTTTTGATTTTTGGACTATTTGTTCGATCTTCGGATGCATTTAGACACCTATGTACTTTAATGTATTTGTATGTACATTGGAGTCATAGCATTTAAATTTATTGTCAGGGCATACGGTCCATCATTGCAAGTGTCTTTTTTGCTTTGAAATAGAATTCCGTGCTATTCTGGAGTAATTAGCTGTTATAACTCTTTTTTGATATCTGAAGATTCAATTTTCCTCAATTAAATTGATATATTCTGAAACCAACCTTTATTAGTGAATAAATTAAGGGGGATTATATGCCAAAAGTAATTCTTTTATATGCAAGCTGGTGTCACAATTGTCCCAAGGCTGAAAAGATATGGAGAGACCTCAAAGAGGAACATGAGTTTGAATATGAAGAGGTCGATGTGGAATCTGAAGAGGGGCAAAAGATAGCTCAGGAATATTCTGTGATGGCTGTGCCAACGACTGTGATCGATGGAGAGGTGGCTTTTATAGGCATACCTTCAAAGGATGAAGCTCTTGAAAGCATTAAGTAATCTTTAGATGTCGGGATATTGATGTATGATTTAATAATTCTGGGTGCGGGACCTGCAGGAGTTACTGCTGCAATCTATGCAGTCAGATACGGACTGGATACTCTGCTTGTTGATAAGGACAGCATGAGTGGCCTGATAAGTACTGCAAAAACGGTCGAGAACTACACAGGTTTTCCCTCGATTGGTGGAATGGAACTGATGGAAAAATTCCTGGACCATGCAGAAAAAGCCGGGGTCACCTCTAAGGTCATGGAAATCAAATCCGTGACTGAAGAAGGTGATGACTTTATTGTTTCTTCCAGCGAGGAAGAACTGAAAAGTAAATCACTTATTGTTGCAACGGGTTCTTCTCCCAGGGAACTGGATGTACCGGGTGAAAAGGATTTTCTGGGCAGGGGTATTTCTTATTGTGCTACCTGTGACGGTCCATTTTTTTCCGGTAAAGAAGTAGCAGTTATCGGTGGCGGGGAATCGGCTGTTACAGATGCTATATTCATTTCCGATATTGCTTCAAAGGTGTACGTAGTTCATCGCCGCGATAAATTGAGAGCATCCCAGATACTTCAGGACAGGGCATTTGACCGTCCAAATATTGAATTTGTATGGGATAGTGTTGTGGATGCAATAGAAGGAAAAGATGTTGTTGAATCCCTGCAGATACATAATGTAATTACTGAAGAGACAAAGAAAATCCCTGTAAACGGTGCTTTTATTTATATAGGCTTAAATCCCAATACCGATTTTGTTAACGTTAAAAAGAACGATAAGGGGTTCATAATCACTGATGAATCGATGGCAACATCTGCCAGGGGCATATTTGCCGCCGGGGATTGCAGACAATCTCCTCTATATCAGGTAATCACCGCAGCTTCGGATGGAGCCATTGCGGCTTATTCTGCCTTTAAGTACATCGAAGGCATCTAAAGAGATGTTTTTCTTTGTTTTTCGATAAGTATTATATTTTTTGAAGTCTATTAGTAGGTAAGGTGGAATTATGATATGCTTGAAAATATGTAAAGACTCTACTGCAGAGGACCTGGAGCCAATTGCATCTGCGGTTCACTCTCTTCTGGGCATTCCGACTACCATTCGCAGTGTCAATGGTAAAGGTATCCGAATGGAAAAAGGGGAAGTTGTAGATTGGGATTACACAGGTCCTATACTTGAAAAAGTCCTGGAGGAAAAGACCACCATTCGCACAGTCCCAAAAGAAGGCGTATATAAAGGAAAGGCGGTTGCAGTAACTCCAATAAAGACCCCTGATGGAGAAATTGTCGGTGCACTAGGGGTTGTGGACCTTGTGGCAGCTCTGGATATCCTTTCTGTTTTCAGGGAATACCCTGGTATAATAGATGAAGTGGAAGAAGCCAGAAAAAGGCACACTTAATTATCTTTTTTTTTATTTTGTGATACAATGATTGCCGATGTACTCAGGTTATTTCCTGATATAACCTCCAGGGACTTTCGTATTCTTACAGGTATTGAAGTAGGCATGCAAGATCATGAATGGGTGCCTTTTGATGAACTTGTGAAATATACACGTATCGACCAGCAGAACCTGGCCTATCTGTTAGGTGAATTGATCGAAAAAGAGCTTGTTGTGGCCACAACACAGCCTTATGAAGGTTACAGGCTGTATTTCAATGGTTATGATGCTCTGGCTATCAATGCACTGGTAAAACGGGGTAGTATCTGTGCACTTGGGGATGAAATCGGTGTGGGTAAGGAATCGGTTGTTCATGAGGGTATGAAAGAACCTGAATTGCCCATCGGTGATCCGGAAACAGTGATAGTCAAATTCCACAGGGAAGGGCGCACCAGTTTCAAGGATGTTAAAAGGTTGCGTGGACACCTGGTTAATAGGGAACACTTTTCCTGGATATATGCCGCCCGACTTGCAGCAGGACGTGAGTACGAAGTAATTTCCCGTCTGTATCCTGATATAAGCATTCCCAAACCCATAGACAGTAACAGGCATGCCATAGTAATGGAACCTGCAAAAGGAGAACTTTTGTTCAAGGTCAGGCTTCAAGATCCCGAAATATTTTTTGATATGATAATAGAGCAGATCGAAAAAATCTATTGCCATAATGTAATTCATGCCGACCTTAGTGCGTACAATGTTTTTGTCAATCCCGAAGGTGTGCAGATTATCGATTGGCCTCAGTATGTAACCCTCTCTCATCCTCATGCAGAGGAGTTCCTCAGGCGTGACATTTCGAACATAGCTGCTCATTTCAAGAAAAAATATAACCTAAAAAGGGATGTTGACGCATTATATGAGCAGATAATATCCAGTACCGACAATATTAAAGATTAATACAGACAAAAATATAGATAATGACATCAAATGCCATTTATGGTATAGACGTTGCCCGGGGGTCGCCACGTTCCGGTCAGGTTCCACGTTATGCAGTTGCTATCCTTAAAGACGGTTCGGTTTACAGGCATTCGATGCTGAAAATGCATCGAATTTTCAGGATGATAAAAGATGATCATCCCATGATTATAGCTGTAGACAATATCTATGAACTGGCAAAAGATAAGAAGGAACTGATTCATTTCCTGGAAAGACTCCCCTCTGGTGTGAAACTCGTACAGGTCACAGGTGGATTGAAACAGGTTTCCCTGCCCTTTCTTGCCCATAAGTATGATATTTCAATAAATCCCCGTGATCCCGGTGATGAAGCAGAAGCCTGTGCAAGACTGGCTGAAATGGGAGTAGGAGTGGAAGTATCCCTTTTTGAGGATAAAACGAAGATAAAGGTAAGCAGGGCGCGTTCTCTTGGCAGGGGAGGGTGGAGTCAGAATCGTTACCGGCGTAAAGTTCACGGAGCTGTGAAAGTTAAAAGCCGTGAGATAGAGTCGATACTTAAAGAGGCATCAAAGGAGCGCAACTTCAATTACACAAGTAAAGTAGTCAAGGGCTTTGGAGGTTATGTTAGGTGTGAATTTACTGTTAATGCACGCAAGTGCGATGTACCTATCCATTCCTCATCCGGTTCAGATGTGCAGGTAAATGTCAGGAGTCTTGTGAGGGATAAGATACAGTACATACCTTTGAAAAGCAAGGAACGTAAGTCTACTATCGTAGGTGTTGATCCGGGCACGACTGTTGGTCTCTCCATACTTTCCCTTGAAGGTGATGTTCTGCATTGTGCCAGCTATCGGGGTATTTCCCATGATGAAGTGGTGAAACTTATTTCTGAATACGGTAAACCAGCAATAGTGGCGACTGATGTATACCCGATGCCTGCAGCAGTGGAAAAAATAAGACGCAGTTTCAGTGCTGTCAGTTATTCTCCCGGTGGGCCCATTCCATCGGAAGAAAAGATTGAACTGGCAAAACCTCATGGTTACTCCAATGACCATGAAAGGGATTCTCTTTCCGCTGCCATATCAGCTTACAAAAAATACAGACAACTTTTCCTGAAGATTGAAAGCAAGTCTCCTCCTTACATGGATATCGATAAAATAAAAGTCGAAGTCATCAAAGGTTCATCCATAGAAGAGGCCATTAATTCTTTGAAAGAAAAGAAACAACCAACTAAGGCCCAAAAAAGCGTAGCAGAAACCTCTGACTCCCTTTCTGGCGGGATTGATGATGAAACCTATCGTAAAATGACAGAAAAGCTCAAACGCAGGGACCTGGAGATTGCTGAATTACAGGAATATGTGAAAGAGCTCATTGACCAACGCAGGTCAAGGGATAGTACAATCTCCAATCTTGAATCAAAAATTCGGCAAATGCGTGAAACTGAACGCATTAAACTACAGAAGGAAAAAGAGATTTCAATCCGTAATAAGAAAATTGCAAACCTTAAAAAGGATATCAAACGTCTGAATAATAGGCTTCATGATTCTAAGGCTCAGGTAAAACGTCTTAAAAGTATTAAAAAGATGGAAAGCAGGGGTGAAGGCATTCCTGTGAAGGTTATTTCCTCCTTTAGTCGTGAAGCCATCTTGAATGTAGCAGATATATATGGCCTAAAAAAAGGAGATGTCGTTTATTTCCAAGACCCCAGTGGGGGGAGTGCTTCAACTGCTGGCCTGCTTGCCGATTATTCCCCTACGGCGCTTATTGTGCCTGCAGGAATATCTTATGCGGCAAAAGAGGTATTTTTTGAAAAAAGTATTCCAGTACTTGAAGACCTGGAAATACAAAAAGAGGGTGATTTTGCAGTTGTATCTCCTGAAGTTCTGAAAAATGCAATTGAAAACTGGTTTGGCAAAGCTGATCACTGGAAAAAGGAAAAAGAGGAAGAGAAATTAAAATCCCTTGTGGACGAGTATCGCAGTGAACGTCGTCGTGGTATAACCTGATGTTCAGGGCCATTTCCTGTCAAAGAAAGGGTTCTTGCCTGAAACACTTAATGGAATGCCCAGAACGACATCCGCTTCAATCAATCCCAGGGAACGTGCAGCACTTCCTGCCGAGTACATAATGCGGTTATCTATGCACAGGTCTTTTGCTTTGGCCACAGCAGATCCAATAGCAATACCGAGATCTATGTTCTTGAAAGCACAGTTAGGACCCGCATAATCTCCTTCTGTCCGTTTTTGAGATTTCATATCTGCACATGTTGCAAAGCCGCAGGCAGCACAGTTCAATTTAAGTGGCTCGGAATGTTTTACTCCTATAGCTATAAAGGCATCCGCCTGTCTGACATTTGCTGCATCCCTTTTCAGGAACTGGAATCCATCACCCTTTTCATCAGCGATCTTTTCCATCTCGGTCGCGATATCTTCCATATCTTTCCTATCGGCCAGGGCAGTTACTATATCATCAATTCCCTTGCCCTTTGGAGCAGTTCTGGCTGCTGCTAATACTATCCTGGCCATTTCTGCTACTTCTTTTTTTTCCGGATTTTGTTCCATGCATAATGGATTGATAATACTGGTCTTTAATTGTTTCGGATATTGCGCGAAAGTGTAATATTCAATGCCGGGATTGTTGGCACTATGCCACGTTCGGCCCTGATACTTGCAGGAGGGAAAGGAAAGCGTTTTGGTTATAAAGAAAAGGCCCTGATAGAGATTGAAGGGACGCCTGTAATCAGCCGGATAATCAATACACTTGAGCCGCTTGTAGATGAAATAATAATATCCCTGCGGGATAAGCACCAGTACAATTTGCTTGCTCGGCTTACTGGAGAATTACCGACAGCTTTTGACGAGTATGAAGGTGTAGGCCCCCTTGCAGGCATACTGGCAGGACTAAAAACTGCCTCCTATGAATATATTTTTGTCACAGCCTGTGATATGCCCTTTCCTGACCCGAAAATAGTTGAATTGCTCTTCTCAAGGTCCCAAGGCCACGATTGTGCTCTCATAAAAAGAAAAAACGGCAGTTATGAGCCCCTTTGTGCAGTTTACCGGACTTGCCTGCTGATTCCCCTCATTGAAAAATCGATGCGGGATAACAGGTATTTCATTCTGTCACCCGTATTTGAAATGAATGACATGGTTGAAGTGGATATAGCGGAAATTGAAAAAATAGATCCATCCCTTGCCTGCCTCCAAAATATTAATACCCTGGATGACCTCCGGGCAGTAAGGAATGATTTCACCGGGTCATGAGGGTTTCACCGGTTGCAGGGGCATACGCCTCAACACCGATCTCCTCCCGTATCCATTGTGCGAACCCTTCCGCATCATCCCCATGCATTGTGTACACTGTTTCAGTTCCCCTGTCGCAAAAGTCCCTTACAAGTCCTTTTAACTCTTTATCCCCGCAATGGGCCGAAAAATCGTATTGCTCCAGTTTGCACCTGAGATGTTGTATCCGGTCTTTTATTTCAAGAAAACCACTGTCAAGAGCAAGTCTGCCATTTGTCCCTTCGACTTGGTATCCTGTAAGCATTACTTTTGTTTTCGGGTCGTCAGCTTTCTTGTCCAGATAATAGAGTACAGGACCGCCATTAAGCATTCCAGCAGTTGTTACTATGACCGAACCTTCCAGAGGAATTTTACTTCTCTTGTTTCCCTTTACAATAGTAGCAAAACCAAATGCCTGTTCCAGTTTTTTTGGATCTTTTAGATATTCCGGATGGTTCAACATCTCATCTGTCATTGCCACTCCCATGCCGTCCACAAAACACGGTATCTTTTCCGAATGGAGTAACATCATAATTTCCTGTGTCCGCCCAATGGCAAAAGCAGGGATTATGACCGTACCCCCGATATCAATTGTATCAAAAATAGACTCAATAAATGCTTTCTCTATTTCCTGTCGGGGTGGGTGGTCTTCTCCGAAGTAGGTACTTTCTGTAATCAATATATCTGCATCAGGCATTGTGTCAGCTTTTGATACAAGTCTTGAATCATCGGTACTTATATCACCGGTATAAAGCAGGCTTTCCCCTTTTTTATCCTCGAGGTATATCGATGATGCACCCGGTATGTGCCCTGCACTATAGATCCTGGCAAGATAGTCGTTTGTCCTGACCTCTTCTCCAAAGTGCTTTCTTCTTGTGATCTGGGAAAGTTTCTGCAAATCTCCTTCATCATAAGGTTCGGGTAATCCTCTTCTTTCTGATATTTTGAGTGTGTCCCTGCCCAGGATTTCAGTAAACCTAGAGGTCATATGTGTCATGTACACCTCGGGACTCAGGTCCATGAGGTTGGGAACCGCTCCGCAATGGTCAAGATGGCCGTGGGAGACAAAAATGCTTTTCGGAAATATGCCATCTACAGGATAGTCGGGTCTTTCTCCCGGTTTGATGCCGTAATCTATCAGGATATCTTCATTAACCAGAATTGCAGATCGTCCTACCTCCCTGCAACCCCCTTTAAAATCAATAAGCATGGTTTTCTCCCCCTTAATATGCAACTGCTTCCTGCCATCGGATTATTTTACCCAGAGGTATATTTGTAGTTTTTGAAATTTCGTTTGCATCTGAATTTTCAAGTTCATCGACAGTTGAAATGCCTGCAGAATTTAGCTTTTCTTCGGTAACTTTTCCGATTCCCGGAATATCACTGATCTTTTCCGGTCGCGGAGTTGCAGCTTTTTCTTTCTTTTGTTCTTCTTTCCATTCGAGGTAATTACAGTAGGGACACCCCAGATCCCATGCTCTCTTCTTCTGGCCCTTTACTTTTATATGGTACAGGCTGTGCTTATCACATGTCTTGTCGGTAACAAGGATATGTCCGCTTTTTGGGAGGGGCAGGGAGAATGTGCAGTCAGGGTATCCTTCGCATCCAATAAATCTTGAACCCCGGCGTGAGCGGCGTACTATCAGGTCACAACCACAATCCGGACATTTGCCTATGATCTTGTCTTTCCTCAGGCCTTCCCTGAGGGATTCGGATATTTTCTCACGGTTATCCTCCAGTTCCTTAAAGACATCTGTCAGCATGTCCCTGGATTGCTGCAGTACATTCTCTTCAGATGTATTACCTTCTGCAATGCGGTCCATGTCTTCTTCAAGGCTACTGGTCATATCTGGTCTGGTAATAGTGGGAGCATAATTTTCCAGACCTTCTACCACTGCATATGCAGTCTGGGTCGGCTGGAGAGGATTGCCATGCACGTATGCTCTTGAGTAAAGTTTGCTTATAATCTCATGACGTGTGGCTTTTGTTCCCAAAGCCATGTCTTCCATCATTTTAATGAGTCTTCCCTGACCATATCTGCCCGGCGGGTTTGTTTCCTTATCAAGTATTTCTTTATCATTAACAGGAAGTATCTCCCCTTCTTCCAGAGCAGGGATCAATCGATCTTCAGGAGCATTGTAGGGGTAATACCATCTCCATCCTGGCTTTACAAGCCGGGAGCCATTTGCCCTGAATTCCTCTTCATTGATATCAAACCTGACTTTCATGGTTTCCCATTCTGCATTTTCGGCAAACGTGGCAAAGAAACGCCTGACTACAAGTTCATACAGTTTCCATTCATCTTCCTTAAGCTGGGCTTTCTTTGCAACTGATGCAGGGAAGATTGGCGGATGGTCTGTAGTTTCCTTCTTTCCCTTTGTGGGTTTGAGTTCTTTTTTTGCCAACAGCTTTTTTGCATATTCACTGAAATGGCCTTTAGAGAACATTTCTATCTGTTCCCTCAGGTCAATTGTTGAAGGATAAACAGTATTATCGGTCCTGGGGTATGAAATATAACCGTTGGTATAGAGGGATTCTGCTATTCTCATGGCATTGGCCGGGGTAAACCCAATCGAGTTGGCAGCCCTTATGAATTCAGTTGTATTGAACGGTGTGGGTGGCTTGTCTTCTTTAGTGGAAGTTTCCAGGGAGGATACCAGCGCTTCATTGCCGATAAGTCTAAATACTCTGTTTGCTTCTTCCTTTTCCCAGAAACGGGTATTCTTATGCCTGATCTTGAAAATTTCTCCGTTTTTTGACAGGTCCACATATATTTCCCAGTAAGGCGTTGGTACAAAGGCTTCTCTCTCTTTTTCTCTGTCCACAATGAGGGCAAGGGTTGGCGACTGTACACGTCCAACTGATAGGAATTGCTTGCCCAGTCTTCTGGATGCCAGGGAAATAAAACGTGTGAGACTGGCTCCCCATACCAGATCAATCACCTGTCTGGAATGTCCTGCATCTGCGAGATTGAAATCGATTTTTGTAGTGTTTTCGAATGCTTCCTTAATAGCTGCAGGTGTGATTGCACTGTATACTGCCCTTTCATATTCAATGCTTTCATTTACTCCTTTTACGATATTGAGAGCTTCAACACCAATAAGTTCACCTTCTCTGTCGTAGTCAGTGGCAATGGTAACTTTTGTTGCTTTTTTGCCAAGTTTTTTCAGGGCGCTCACTATTTTTGCGTGGGTAGGTGTAATAATAAGTTCTGCATCTACGAGTTCTTTTGCTTCAACCTTTTGCCAGTTATTATATGCGGGAGGGAAATCGAGCTGGACGATATGTCCACTAAGCCCGATAACTATGGTTTTTTCATCGTTCCCAAATTCATAGGAGTCAATACCGCTAATCCTTTTTTTCTGCGGCTTTTTTGGACTGAGAATAGATGCAATTCGTCTTGCTGCAATTTGTTTTTCGGCTATTATCAGGTGCATTGAGAATCAGGTTATAAGTTGTTTTTTCTATTATCTATAAATATTTCTGTCAAAAGAGTCATTACATATAAATGTATCTTTCAACAAATATTAATCATATATTCTCAATTTATTTGTTCAAAGGCCATATCTACCGCTTCTTTTGCCGAACGGGCAGGGATTGTTCCTTCAATATTCCACCTTGAACAAAGTCTGATGACCGGTTTGCAGTTTTTAAGAGACAATGCGATTTCTGATAATGTACCATATTCCCCGCCGACTGCTATAACCACATCACATGAAGATGCAATGATTGCATTTCTTGCGTGTCCCATGTCCGTTACTATGGCGATGTCAACATAAGGATTTGCTTCATTTGCAGATGATCCGGGAAGTATTCCAACCGTTTTGCCACCTTCTTCTTTACATCCCCTGCAGGCAGCTTCCATAACACCTTCCATGCCACCACAAAGAAGGCATGCTCCTCTTTTTGCAATCTCTCTTCCAACCTCTTCTGCAAGGCTGTCGATTTCACTGTCGCAGGATCCGGTCCCTATAACTCCAATCTGTATCTCCATGTTTTGTCTCCGCCTCAGATGTATTCATTCTGGATTTGTATTATGTCCTCACTATTGTTTGCTTTACTGTAATCTTCAAGAGGTTCTCTGTTAAGTTCCAGGAAAGTATGCCCCCATCGAAACTTTGACAGGATTTTTTCTGCCTGATCTTTATTTCCCAGAATATACAAAGCTGCGGCAAAAGCTTCTGCAGAATTCAATTTAAAAGGTTTGCCAAAATTCACCGGATTTGAAGCTAGCAGATAGGGCAATGCACGGTGCTGTAACTTGCGGCGCAACAGTTTAGGAAAAATTTCTTCCACGGTATTCCAGGAACAGTCAAGGACAATCATGTCTGAAATCTTACTGTCTGCAGGTGAAAGAGATTTTTCTGCCATTGGGTCCAGTAGGATGGATCCCTTCGGGAGTGAATGTATTTTTTCATGCAATCGGACAAGATCAAATTTTTTGAGTCTTTTGCCTGTGCATTTTTTGGGGTCACATTGCCGCGCATGATAAATATGGAGCCTGAAATCTTTCATTCAGGCAATATAATTCATTAATGATACATATTATTTGTTCAAAAAAAGCTTGTGATCCGGCCGGTTTCGTGCCGGCCAGAATCAACAAAGGTGGTTGTATGATATTTTGCTCCCGGGTGTGCCGGGGGCGGGCAGACTTTCTGATCTGTCCCTCTATAAAATGAGGTTGTTCTATTATTTAAATGTTAACGGCGAATACTTTGTATAATTCCATTTCCTTTTTTGCATATTTGGGATGTCTATTTAGCATAATCAGGGTTTTTCGGATGCCAGGGTGTTTTTCAATCAAAAATCATGCCTGATTTTGTCAATGATCCCTGTATCATCACCAGTTTTTCCATATGTGTATATGTCCAGTTGATCCTTTTCAATAAGGCATACAGCACCCTTTGCAGGCGTGCCATGGTTATTCAGTGTGGAATGTATTGAAAGTAATTTATTTCCAAACCACCATCTATATCCTGTATCCAGTGAACTATGGGCACGAATAATCATTTGCAGGTCATTAAGGCGCAGAAATCCTTCCACAATGTCGGGGCCAAAGGTCCGTATGTCTCTTCCTCGTATGGAGAAGTTCAGGCCCTGTATCCCTGAGGGGTCATTCCAGAGATAATTAAAGGAATTTTGTTTTGTGATTGCTGTTGTTTTCCTGATGTCCTCAATACCGCCGTGGACACAGAATATTTTTTTATTTATTACAGCTGCCACGGGCATTTCTTCAAACACGATATTAGCGAAATTGAACAGGTCACTATCTTTCAGCTCATCAAGGAATCCACTTTTCTCGTTCATCTGCTTTGTTTCATGGTTCCCCCTCAGGAGAAAGACATTTTTCGGTGAGGCAATCTTTAATTCCAACAATCTTGAAAGGACTTCTACCGAATTTCTTCCGCGGTCCACATAATCTCCCAGAAATATTATATTTGCAGGCTCTAACTTTTCTTTGATTGAAATTACCATTGTCAGGGCTTCAAGATCTCCATGCAAATCCCCGATTATCATTGTGGGAAGTTCGTCTATTCTTATTACTGCATCTTCTTCCCTGAACAAGTTTCTCGCATGTGTTAGATTGGCCTGAAATTGTTTGTTCCGGTTCATATCCACTCGATTCAAGATTTCTGTAGAGGAATATTTAAATTAATTCTGGTTGATATGGACTCATATTTATGGAGACAAAAAATGGGTTTGATCAAAGGTGCCGTAATAGGCTTGATAGTTACATTTGTGCTTTATTTAGTTCCGTTTGTAAATATGCTTTCTCCATTTATAGGCGGCTTTGCAGGAGCTTATTCTGAGGTGCGCTCTGCATGGGATGGCCTTTTAGTAGGCATATTAATGTTCATATTGATGGTAATTCCCGGTTTTATTCTGGCAGGCTTTGTGGGTTCACTTTTTCATAATATTCCGGGTTTGATGGCAATTGTTACAGGACTGGGTGCAGGCATGTTCTTCCTGATTATGTTGCATACCGGTATAATTGGTATTATTGGTGCAGTGCTCGGTGGACTGCTGGCTGATTAAGGACTACCGGGTTTATTGGTATTTATATGCCTGAATCAGAAAAACAAGTAATGTATATTGGTTGGGATGCTGAAGCCGTCTTTGTCAGTCGTCCCAATCGATTTGTTGCTATTGTAGATATTCTGTTACCTGATATGCAAAATGTGGCGGTTCATGTACACGACCCCGGAAGGCTGGTATATCTGCTTTACAGGGGAAACCGGTTACTGGTGAAAAAGGCTACAAATCCTGGTCGCAAAACAGAGTGGGATCTCATTGCTGCAAGAAAGGATAATGAATGGGTACTTGTGAATTCTGCATATCATCGCAAGATTGCTGAATGGGTATTATCGGAACCTGATATTAGTCCTCTGGGGCAGGTGGATTCAATCTTGCCTGAGCAAAAACTTGGTGACAGCAGACTGGATTTTCTTGTTTTCAAAGGGAATAAACGTATTTGGGTGGAGATTAAAGGTTGTACATTTATTAGGGATGAAGTAGCCCTTTTTCCGGATGCTCCTACAACAAGGGGTAAACGTCACCTTGATGAACTTATACTGGCAAAGAAGAATGGGGATCATGCAGCGGTTTTATTTCTGGTTTTCAGGCCTGATGCAAAATATTTCTCCCCCAACCGGCTAATGGACCCGGGATTCTACGGGTCATATCAAAAGGCCAAGGAGGCAGGAGTAGATTTTTATCCACTTCAGTTTACCTATCGGGCAGGGAATCTTTATTTTGAAAGAATCCTTCATTAACATGAAACTTGAAGCATCTATAATGCCAGGGTGGATAAAAATTGGTTATGTCTTTATTGTATATCCTTTTCAATAAACCCAATAATAAGTGCATACAGGATTAATTACCGATTTGAATCTGATTATGTATATACCAATTATGAGTATATATTTTATGTATGATAAACCATAAATATGGTGTTTACTCATCTACTTTTCACTATATGGAATTGGAATCTGCTGGTGTCTATGGATAAAAACATTATTGAATTCAGGGATCTTAGCATTATTCATTCGCATCAGAAGGTTCTGGAGAATTTCAACCTTACAATAAAAGAAGGTGAAAAACTTCTAATCAGAGGAAAGTCGGGGACCGGTAAATCCACCCTTTTCATGTGTCTTCTGGGATTGATGCGCCCTTCTGGCGGGGATGTTTATTTTGAGAATTTGCCGGTTACGGGTAATTCTGTTTCTGTTGTGCGTACAAAAGTAGCCTATGTTCCCCAGAATGTTGATGTTGGAAGAGATAGTGTAGAAGAGTTTTTTGACACAATATTTTCCTATAATGCGGTTGGCTTTTCTCCGTCTTTTGAAAAAATGCAAAGATTGCTTGAATGGTTTGAACTTGATGCTTCCATTCTCAAAAAAGAATTCAAATCCCTCTCCGGAGGGGAAAAACAGCGTATTGTACTCATTCTGTCTCTACTTCTGGAAAGAGATGTGTTTTTGCTTGATGAACCCACTTCTTCTCTCGATTCTTCATTAAAATCAAAGGTAGTTGACTATTTTGTCAATGATCCTTCATTAACAGTAATTGTTATTTCACACGATCCCCAGTGGGAAAGGGAAGGTTTGCGTTTTGTAGATATTCCAAACATATGAGGTGGGTAGATGGCAGAAATGAACGTAATTCAAAACATCGGTATCTCTGGATTCATATTCTGCGCCTTGTTGCTCATTCTACCCTTCCTGGTAAGTTATTATTTCAAATTGGGTATCATAAAGAAAAGTATCATTATCGTATCCCGGATGTCTTTCCAGTTATTCCTGATAGGTCTTCTACTTACCGTAGTTTTTGATATCAATAATCCACTTATTAACGTTTTGTGGGTATTTGTAATGCTGTTCTTTGCGACATATACCATACTCGAAGGAACGGATTTCAAGACGGGCCCTTTTCTTCCCACAATGCTAATCCTTTTTTCCATTGCAAACATACTGGTTCTGTTTTATTTTACCGGTTTTATCATAAAACTTGATGATATCTTTGAGGCACGCTACTTCATACCCATTGCAGGCATGCTTATGGGCAACTCCCTGCGTGCAAATATTGTTGCATTGAATGATTTTTATCATGATGTAAAGAACAATGAGCAACGTTACCTGTACAGGCTTTGTGTTGGTGCATCCAGGAAAGAAGCCCTGTTTCCCTATATGCAAAGGAGCATTCTATCCTCCCTAAAACCGACTCTTGCTAATATGGCAACTATGGGTATAGTATTCCTTCCGGGTATGATGACCGGTCAGATATTGGGGGGTGTAAATCCCATATTGGCCATCAAATACCAGATAACTATCATGGTAGCTATTTTTGTAACTACTGTGTTGGGTGTTCTGGTTTGTGTGGTTGTAGTCGTGGAGAAAGGCTTTGATGATTATGATTTGATGGTCGAAGATATTAAAAAAGTATAATCAACAGGCTCTGTAGAATTCCTCATTTGAATAATTACTGAAATAGAATTTGTCCTGTCTATATTATTAATGGGGTACAGGGCCCTGCAATAGGGTCAATGAATAAAGGAGCAACAAAAGAAGAAATTATGGAAGCTCTGCGTATAACGCAATATACTTCCGGGTCGGGAATGTTTACACGGCGACAAACTTTTTGAAGGATCTATTGTAAATTAATCATTTTACATCAACAAAGTGAAAGGAAGTTATTTTCCTTTCCTTTTTTCCTTGGCAAGTTTCTTTTTGGCATCTTTGTCGCCGCTGGATGCTAATTCTTCCAGTTTTGCCAGTTTTTCTCTCTTTGCACCTTTTTTTCTGTCTAAATCCTTTTTCGACATTGCCATTATCAAATACCTTCGTTGCATTTCTCTTATGCAGCAGTATGTTTCGGTTTAAACACTATTTATGACTTTCCATAAATTTGAATTTGTAGAAAATTTATACTTCACGTAGAAAACACAGAGAAAACAGAAAAAACGAAGACACTCTTTGAACACTGTGTTCTATGTGGTTACATTTGTATTCTCATGAGGATTTCTACAAAGCCAGGTAACATTAAGTATATATTAATTGTCTTCTATATTTAAATGTGCCACAAATTATATATGGATTATGAGTTTATCTGAGTTCTGGGAAGATTTGATTCTATAAGGGGTAAAATATGATTATTGATATGCATACACACTCTTTCTATTCTGATGGTACACTTTCACCTGAGGATCTGGTTAAGGAAGCTGCTGAAGTGGGACTGAAATATATCTGTCTTACAGACCATGATACGCTGGATGGTGTTCTTTCTATTGGTGACACTAAGTCAAGATATGGTGTTGAATTAATTCCGGGAGTGGAATTGACAACCAGATATGCGGGAATGGATTTTCATATACTAGGTATGGGCATTGATGTTAAAGATACTAAATTAAAAACTGTGCTTGCAAAGATGTCGGGTGAAAGGCTTGGGAGGGCAAAAACGATGTCCTCTCTTCTGGGAAAGCATGGTTGGGAAGTCGATGTATCTTCCCTTTCCTGTTCAAAAGGTATTGTTACCACACATGATATTGCAAAAGCGGTAACAAACAGGGAGGTTTCAGCGTTTGATTTTCATAATGAATGGTTAAGTTCGGATTCCCCCTGTGTTGTGGGTACTTCTTCGATGCCTGTTAAAGATGCTATTTCCATAATACAAAAAGCAGGTGGTAAAGCAGTCTGTGCTCATCTTTTGAGAACACTTGGAGAACATGGTCAGGTTGATAGCCTTTTGAAAATTGCTTCAGATATGGTCGATATGGGTATTGATGGCTTTGAAACATTTTACGGTCAAAGCAGCATGGTTAATGTGTCTATTATGAATTCAATAGCTGATCGATATGGTCTTTTAAAAACAGGTGGTTCGGATTATCATGGACCGGGTCATAAAGGTAGATGTCCTCTTGGTCGGTATTATTCTTATGGATTTGGTTATGATCAGGAGAAAGTGTTACAGAGTGTGCAGGTAAGGCCACTGCTTTCCTGTATTCCATAAAATTTAAAGTTGCCTTATTCCAAGTTCTTTGGCAAGGTCATGAACTCTTTCCATGGCCCTTTTACCGACACCTTTTTTCTTCATTCGGTTGATACGCCCCTCTGTGGATATGCGTTTTGTTCCCTTCACAAGGTTATCCGCATGAGCAACTATTTTTTCTTCCATGGAAAGGGGGATATAATCCTGTGGTGGAAGCCCCATCTCTTTTGCTTCATCTGCAGGGATACCTGCACCAATATGGTTTCTTATAATAGCTATTAGTTTTTCATCGAGGCCCAATTCAGCTGCACGCCGGCTACCGGTATCTGCGTGCATAATGCCGTGTGTGGTACCTCTTCCGATATCATGTAAAAGCCCACCGATTCTGACGAGTTCGATATCGACATCATAGCCTCGTTTTTGAAGCCTTTCTGCAATCTCTTCGGATGCCCTTGATACTTCAATGCAGTGCTGGATTACTTTTTCGGAGCACCCTTCTTTTTTCAGTAGTTGTATTGCATCCATATAAGAGATCATTGCTCAACTTTCCTGCAAGGCAGTAAGTCTTTCTTTTAGTGTATCAACCATTTCCGTATTTTCCTGGAATGTCAGGTCCTCACCACATACCGGACAAAGGAAATGGCAGTCCGCTGCATTGTTGAATAGAATCCGGATGCAACCTTCCGGGCAGACATAAAATACGTTATCCTCTTCAAAATCCAGGCGGGCCTGAAGGTTCTTAACGAGTTTTTTCTTCTCTTTTGTCAGCTGGGTGTCTATGTCATCCATGTCAAGTTGCCAGAGGTATGTCAACCAGCCGCTGCTTGAATCCCTTTCCCGGCGACATACAGCGAGTTTATTCTCGTTCATTATGAATAGGTTTCTTCGAACAATATTCAATAACACGCCCGTAGCCTCTGCTATTTCCTCGTCGGTGACTTCACCTTCGGGCATGTTTTCAATCATTGTGATTCCTTCTTCTCCAAGCAGCTGTATCAGGTATCCTCGTACTACAGGGTCATTTAAATCTATCAATTGATCGCCTCATGGAAAGGAATTAGTAATAAGTAGAGTTTACGTTTTCTCCCTTTCATATTATTTATAATTATGGGATTGAATTACAGTATTTTATGCAGCATTTTCGCCTGTTCTTTCATATATCCAAGTACATCGTTTCTGGAATTACCCTCTGCCAGAATTGAAACAACCGGGTCATCCGGGTATGCCTCATAGCCGGATTTCGGGATGTCTGCAAAACGCCCCCTTCCAAAGACTTCAGATATTTGTTTGCTGATAGTAACCGGTTTTTGAGATGCATACAGTATAGTTCTCCCTCCCCACCGCTGGTATTTCGGTTTTTTGGGCAACACTCCTTTAAATGCATCCACATGTGTCTGGAATAAGTTGATTCCTGTTGCAATTTCCACACTATCCAGACTACCCTGGAACCTGGCGTTTATTTCCAGTACCATGGGTCCCTTCTCCGTAATTATAAAATCCATTCCATTGGAACCTTTCAGTTCAAAGTGTTTACATAATTTTACGCAGATCTCGATCATTTCATTTTCGTGGGGTGTTTGCATTGGAGTAATATTTCCACAATAAGCAAATGGCATGTTTGTAAGCCAGGGAATTCCTATAAGTTGCTCATTAGCCGCTATCGCAGTAGCCTGTTTTCCATTACTTGTCATGGATACACTTGCTCCAGTGCCGTGTACGAATTCCTGCAGAATAAGTTCCTCTGGTTTGAAATTTCCGGCTTTGCATATATCGTCAATCTGATATTCCAATTCATCTGCACTGGTTACTATTTTATTGAAGACCCCACCGCCTCCAATTGCTGGCTTGAGTATCATGGGGGTGTCTATTTGTGGAGGATTCGTAGCTGCATGGGTTTGAGGATGGGGAATACCAATTTTTTGTAATTCTTCTGCAAAACGTTTCTTATCCGATACGGTTTCCATCTGCCTTACAGAATTATTCAGGACGGGGCAGTCAAAGATTTCCCTGTCAATTTTTTCAAACCCCGACCCCAGGACTACTCCGTCAAAATCCTTTTCGAAATTGTCCATTATACGGACAATTTCTTCCCTTTCCACTTCATGGATATCTTCTTCCATCAAAGCATGGCATTTACAGGTATTATATTCCAGATCCCGGTCACAAAAAGCATCTATTGCATATACATTATAACCTGCCTTGCTTGCAGAACATGCAATATTCCTGCTGCTGTATCCAATTACCAGGATGTCTTTCATGCTTTAAGCTCTTCAGGGATGGGTATCATGCCATATTCGGTCTTGAGTACCGGAATTTCCTCTCCCTCGCTGGCAGTCAGGAAGAAGGGTTTCTTGAGAGTCACTGTCTGGTAATTTGTGGGATCAAGTACCATTATGGAATTATCTTCAATTGCCACCAGTACAGCCCGTTTTGCATCATTGTATACCCCCAGAAACTCGGCCTTTTCTATATCTTCTATGGATGCGATAACTTTCTTGCCGGTTTGCAGATCTATACATTTGGCTTTCTTATCACAATTTTTTATCTGCAATACCTGATTATTAAAATAGAGGATATCTCCGGGAACATATTTTGGCAGGCGTACCGCATAGGATACACGATAGAGCTCCTTACCATCCCGCTGGCTGAACAGGGAGGGGGATTCCTGATGCTCTCCTCCGAGTTTGGATGTTATAATTTTACAGATCTGCCTGCAGGCACCGGAGGAGCCGATATAGTAATCTGTCCCTTCTTTTGATGAAGACATGTTTGAAATAAAAGCCAGTCTGTCTCCCTTTTTCTCCATCCGGGTAAGGGTTTCGCGGACCAGGTGATCACATTTTTTCTTTTCATCATCCGTAGGGTTCCTGTTACTTGCCCTAAGCTGGATGATTCCTTCATAGTAGCCGGCAGCTATTCTGCTGCATGCATCACAGACACTGCGCTGGACACGAACTTCGGTGGTGAGTTTTTCTTCCAGAGGCATGCCGTAGATTTCTGCCTGGATGTAAACATTAACAATATACTGGTAGGGGGTCAGTTTTTGAGGTTCAAACCCAAGTTCAATTATGTCTGCGTTTTCATGAAGCAACAATTCGCTTTCGACTTTCTCGAGTACTGTATTTGTATCGTGTTTTGTATCTGTCCACTGTCCTCTTTCGAATTTGGAGCCACATCTGGCACAGATCTGGGTGCTTATGACCGGGTCTAATTCGGCCAGCTTGAACTGTTTGAAAAAACAGTTCTTGCACACATTTTCATAAAGATTGTGAGTAGTACTGCCACATTTTGGGCATATAAGTTCTTTCATTAGCCGCTGCATTTGATGTTGTGTTGTATATTAGTCTTTTGGACATATTGTTGAGATTTCTGTTTTAATACCCAGTTATTACCTTATTTTTATATTAATTGCTTTCAGGATAGTCTCTTTTTTCTCATAAATGATCAATCTATGTTACCCAAATGGGTTACACATGTTATCCTAAAACTTTCTTTTATATGGTATGGATATATTCGATATAGCAAGTGTGATTGATTTGTTAACAGTTCAAGTGAATTAATTATTGGTCCGCAGAAGACATAGTAAATATATGAAGTAAGTTTCATCTTCCCGATAATGGTGGTTGTATATCAATGAGTGCAGTATATTTAACGGTTGTAGGGATCCTTCTGGCAATAGCTGTATTTGCAGTTAAGGCCGGAGTGGGATGTGGATGTTCGACTATCAATCGCAGGCAGTTGTTTGGCATTGCAGGGATGTATTTTGTATTATCAGTAATAATAGGTGTTATTCTTAATTATGTCGATATATCCTACCTGCTGACTGCTTCCCAGCTTGGAATGGGGCTGCACGTTGTGATGGCCCTTTTACTTCTCGGTGTGGGTATATACACATCCAAAAAATGGACTTGCGGGGTGGATGTATCCCATAAGACCTTCCTTGTGATCTCCCTTCCCTGTCCGGTATGCCTTGCTGCCCTTTTCATGTCAATCATGCTGCTTTCCAATACTGTTGAGATCAGCAGTGCACTTCTGGGACTTGGGGTAGGTGTCATCTTTTTCGTGTCCATCATTTCCTCTTCCCTGGTTTTCAGGCGATTCAAAAAAGACCCTACAACCCTTGGAAATGCCATGACGTTTCTGGGTCTGTTCTACCTGATGGGTGCAGTAATTGCCCCTGCCTACATGCAGGCAAAACAGCTGGGTCTGCCGACTTTCAGCGGCCCGGAATTTGACATCATACCCTTCATCGGCTTTGCAATCCTCATAACGGCCGGCTTTGCACTTAATCGTATCAAAACCCAGTATTAATTTAAGGAGTGATAATAAAAAATGGCAATAGATTCTTCGTTATTCCAGATAATGTATACCGTTTCTTCGTCACTATTGTATCCTGTTATTATACTGCTTTTGTTAGCAGTTGTATCATCTCTGGCTCTGATTGGTGAGTTCATTTCCGAATATTCCAAGAGGCATCGCAATGTCACCCAGCTTGAGGATGTGGGGAAAAGGGTGCAGGATTCCGTGAAATCCTCGGATTTTGATTTTGCCGCTACACACCTGGGTGAACTGAAGCAAAATTCCCTTGTAATGTCATTTGCCCGGGATGCTGCTGCCCATCTTGGCAGCAGTGCTGCCACATCTATCGATTGGCTTTCCGAGGAGTATGAAGTGCGAATGACCAAGAACCTCGAGTATACCAAGATCCTTTCCACGGTTGCCCCTATGATTGGTCTTATGGGTACCCTTATTCCTCTCGGTCCGGCTCTTATAGGACTTGCAGAAGGCAACATCCTCCAGCTGGCTCATAATCTTATGGTGGCTTTTGCGACAACGGTACTCGGTCTGTTTGCCGGTATCGTAGGATATGTCCTGACCGTGGTACGTAAAAGATGGTACTGGCAGGATATGGCTGATATCAATTATCTGCTTGAGTGTATGGAGGGTGAGGAATGAGGAAGCAAAAGAAATACAGGCGAAGCGGTTTGCTTTATGAAGGAGATGAACAGAACCCCTTAACAGGCGTGGCCAACCTTTTCGACATAGCCATGGTCTTCTCCGTGGCTCTGCTGGTGGCTCTGGTGATGTCATTCCAGTTGCCGGAACTGCTGTCTCCTACGGATGATGTGACCATTGTGAAAAACCCCGGGCAAGAAGACATGCAGATCATTACCAAAGAGGGGCAGGAAATCAAAGTGCTCAATATGACCGAACAGATCGGCGGGGGTTCCGGTGAGGCGCTGGGTACGGCCTATCAGCTGGCAGACGGGCGTGTTGTGTATGTACCTGAAGGGAAAAATGAATCGGGAGGATAACCCGTTTTATTTTTTTGTCATATAAAAGCAAGTTTATTGATTATATGTAAGGAGAAATTGTGGATAAATTTCAGTTGAAAATATTGTGGTGACATCCCGACCCGTCGGCTGGCGGGCTTTTGGACCGGGATGTGCTGCATACTATCGAGGCGATAATATGCGATATGGAAAAGTGTGTTTATTAGTTTTAAGTGTATTGATTATGCTGGCAGTGGCAGTGCCGGCGGTATCGGCAGAAGAACAAGTAACAAAAGTAACTTATATCTCTTACACTCCCAACGATGCCCTTCAGACAGCCAGTGAGACCAATGATCACAGTGATCTGATTGAGTATACCTTCATCGATTATTCTGATTCAGGTATAAGCCAGGAAATGATAAATGCCTCAGAGAGTGGTTTCCTTGAAACTCAGGATGTTATTGTTTGTCAGGGCATATATGATGCATTTACTGATAATACTACAGTAAATACCACTCTCAAATCAGCGCATGATAAGGGTACTGTCATCTACAGTATAGACCCGATGGGAGCTTATACTCCCCCCTCCTACTTCGATTATCATTCCGATGGTACTACCAGTGACCCTGTTGCCACCTATTACAGCAATATGGGAACTGAAGGTGAAGGTCTTGAGAATGCGGAAAACCTGCTGACCTATCTCACAATGAAGTCAAAGGTCACCTACATTTCCTACAGTGCAAATGATGCCCTTCAGACAGCCAGTGAGAGTAATGATCACAGTGATCTGATTGAGTATACCTTCATCGATTATTCAGATTCAGGTATAAGCCAGGAAATGATAAATGCCTCAGAGAGTGGTTTCCTTGAAACCCAAGATGTTATTGTTTGTCAGGGCATATATGATGCATTTACTGATAATACTACAGTAAATACCACTCTCAAATCAGCGCATGATAAGGGTACTGTCATCTACAGTATAGACCCGATGGGAGCTTATACTCCCCCCTCCTACTTCGATTATCATTCCGATGGTACTACCAGTGACCCTGTTGCCACCTATTACAGCAATATGGGAACTGAAGGTGAAGGTCTTGAGAATGCGGAAAACCTGCTGACCTATCTCACAATGAAGTCAAAGGTCACCTACATTTCCTACAGTGCAAATGATGCCCTTCAGACAGCCAGTGAGAGTAATGATCACAGTGATCTGATTGAGTATACCTTCATCGATTATTCAGATTCAGGTATAAGCCAGGAAATGATAAATGCCTCAGAGAGTGGTTTCCTTGAAACCCAAGATGTTATTGTTTGTCAGGGCATATATGATGCATTTACTGATAACACCACAGTAAATACCACTCTCAAATCAGCGCATGATAAGGGTACTGTCATCTACAGTATAGACCCGATGGGAGCTTATACTCCCCCCTCCTACTTCGATTATCATTCCGATGGTACTACCAGTGACCCTGTTGCCACCTATTACAGCAATATGGGAACTGAAGGTGAAGGTCTTGAGAATGCGGAAAACCTGCTGACTTATCTTGCAACCGAATCTCCCAAACTGGTGGAAAATATTCTTAATAATGCAAAAGTAGACAGCAGTAAATACCTGTTTGTTCTGGGTACCGACTTTAATGAGGCTGCCCTGAACAATGCTACATTGGATGCCAGCATCTCCTCTGAATTGGACATAACCATTTTCACCAAGGACAATCCTGCACCAGCAGACTTCGATTTCTCCGACTATGGAGTAATTTTCATCGAGTCACAGAATGAATCCGTGGTAGACGGATGGACTTCCAGTATAAAATCTGCCAAAGCAGGCGGTGCAATGGTTATGGGTTACAACCTTTCATCCAATATAACCGTACCCAATGTCGACTTGTATTCGGATGAATATACTGACATCGAAAGGTACTGGATACAGGGCGGGGATGCCAATATGGAATCCATGCTCAGGCTCATGGGGCAAGAATTCAGTGAGCTATGGGCTGGTGAGACCATCTCTGATCCTGAAATAGTACATACAGTAATTAATGTGACTTATATAGTTAACTCCGATAACAGTATCTCCCATCTCAACAATGTCCTTTCGGAGAGGGCTGTAATAAACGATCGTTTCAATGTCACGGTTATGGACGGAACGGAAGCGGTTGCAAATCTGACCGATGTTTCCGATCAGGATGTCATTATCCTTTACATGATAGGTGGCACACAGATTACGGAATTCAAAGATGTGCTGCTGGATGCCAAGGACAATGGTGCCCAGATAGGAATGTTTGGTATGGATGATGGTTATGGCATTGCCACCTTTGATATGGCAAATCCACCTTACAGCTTTATGAAGGAGTATTTGTACAACAATGGTTACTCCAACATGGAACACTGGATACGTTCTGTAGGTTCCACTCTTGAAGGTGCCTATATTGAATATTCTGAAGCCTTCCAGCCATCTATACCTGACCATGGTATCTATCATCCAGATGCATTCCCGCAGGTGTTCGAAAATAGTAGTGAATATCTTAAATGGTATGAATACCATGGATACAATGAATCCGCACCAACCGTTGGTATAATAGCCAGTTATAATATTGAAAAGAATTCTCTTGCTTTCAATACGGAAGACCAGCTAATCAGGAATCTGGAATCCAAGGGTTGTAATGTAATTTTTTCAACTTATAAGGTAATTACAGACGACACATCTGAATACTTTGTCAATAATGGCACGGTTCTTGTGGATTCCATGATATCGCTGAAAGGATTCAATTTCCAATACAACGACCCTGCTCTGGGAATTGAGTCCATGAATGAATATAATGTTCCTGTAATAAAGGGATTACTCGACCGTTACCATACACCGGATGAATACAATGCAAGTGTGCATGGATTGAGCACTTCATCCCTATCATACCAGGTTACGATGCCGGAACTTGAGGGTTTGATTGATTACATATGGGTAGCAGGCAGAGTACAGGATTCAGAAACCGGACAATATTACTACAAACCTCTGGATTCGCAGGTTGATTGGATTAGTGACCGTGCCATCTCCTGGGCAGAACTTGGCAATGAAGATAATTCGGATAAGAAGATCAGCATCATCTACTACAATCATGAAGGTGGTAAGAACAACATTGGTGCCAGTTATCTGGATATAGCTTCCAGTTTCGAGGTGTTGCTTGATGAAATGAATAGCAGTGGTTATGATACAGGCAATGGCAGTATTCCAAACGGCAGTGAGTTCATCGATCTGTTCATCGAGAGCAGAAATGTAGGTTCCTGGGCCCCCGGTGAGCTTGAAAAGGTCGTTGAATCAGGTAATGTCACGCTTGTGCCTGTCGACGAGTATATGGAATGGTACAACACCCTTCCACAATCCGTAAGGGATGACGTTGAAGACAGATGGGGTGAAGCTCCGGGTGACATAATGGTGTATAATAATAAATTTGTCATACCTACAGTCCAGATGGGTAATATCAATTTCATACCCCAGCCCACCAGAGGAGACCTCTCGGATGAATCGGTGACCTATCATGACAAGGACCTTCCACCTACTCACCAGTATCTGGCCACATACTTCTGGATCAATCAGGACTATGATGCAGATGCAATGATCCATTTCGGAACCCATGGCACACAAGAATGGTTGCCGGGTAAGGAAGTGGGGTTATGGCGCTATGATTATCCGTCCATAATGGTAGCTGATACACCTGTAGTATACCCCTATATTATGGACAATGTTGGAGAGGGTACTCAGGCCAAACGCCGGGGTAATGCGGTAATTATAGACCATCTGACCCCTCCGATAACAGATTCAGGTCTGTATGGGGAACTTGCCGAGATTCATGACAAAATACATGAATATGAAGAGGCAGCAACTGCTAATGATACTGTGAATATGGCTCTTTATCGCAACAGTACAATTGAAAAATATGAAAACCTTTCAATGGAGTACGACCTTGGTGTTACTCCTGAAGAAATGCGTTCCATGAATGACACGGAATTTGAGAACTTTGTCACAAATGACGTGCATAACTACCTTCATGAACTGCAGGGGACCCTTATGCCTCTTGGGCTCCATGTTTTCGGTGTTGCACCTGAGGATGACAAACTTGTGTTCATGGTCAAATCCATGCTACGTAGTGCTTTCATCGACCACATAGTGAATGTCATCAAAGAAACTAATCCTAATGATGAATGGCATGAAGAGGATTGGGAGAACGCATCCAATTACCACGCTACTGATCTGTTGAATGCCACCTTGCTCAACGGTACAAATGTATCACAGGCTCAGGAGGATGTTTTGGGAAAGACTGATTCCAACGTCACTGCAGACCTGAATACGGCACTCAATTATTCCGCGGCTCTACAGAATACCACCCGTGAAATTGATCAGACACTCCGTGCTCTGAATGGAGGCTACATTGAAGCAGGACCAGGTAACGATCCTATCAGAAATCCGGATGCAGTTCCCACAGGAAGGAACTTCTATAGTTTTGATCCGCGCGACGTTCCGGATGAAGAAACTGTAGAGTTGGGTGGCATTCTTGCCAACCAAATGCTTGAACAGTATAGATCCACTCACAACGATACATATCCAAAAAAAGTAACCTACGTCCTGTGGGCAGTTGAGACAATGCGTCATCAGGGTTTGATGGAGGCGCAGATCTATTCCCTCCTGGGTGTTGAACCGACCAGAACCTATGGCCATATTTCTGGGTTCGAGGTAATTCCACAGGATGAGATGGACCATCCAAGAATTGATGTAGTTGTAACTCCTTCCGGGCTTTACAGGGATACTTTCCCGAATCATCTTCAGTTGATAGATGAGGCGGTGCGTACCGTTGCAGCTCTTAATGAAAGCAATGAAACCAATTATGTGAGGGCGAATTCCCTGGAAATGGAAGAGGCATTGCTTGAAGCAGGATACAATGAAAGTACTGCCCTCGCATTGTCCCGCTCCAGAATTTTCAGTGAGTCACCTGGAGCCTATGGAACCGGTCTGCCTGGAGCAGTGACCGCAAGTGACACCTGGGACAGTGAGGACGAACTGGCGGATCTCTATATTTCCCGTATGTCCAATATCTACGGACAGGATGTATGGGGAGACAGCTACGAAGATGTCTTCAGGATGAATCTCCAGGATGTGAAGGTTGCGATGCACAGTGATTCTTCCAACCTCTACGGAATCATTGATAACGACGATTTCTATCAGTATCTTGGAGGACTCGGGCTTGCTGTGAGATCCCTTTCTGGCGATACTCCCGAGATGTATGTTGCCGATTTCAAAAATGTGGATAACCCGCAGGTAATCACATATGAAGAGGCCTACAGGAAGGATATCCGTTCAACGCTTTTCAATCCCAAATTCATCTCCGGTATGATGGAGTACGATTATGCAGGCGCCAGGGAATTCATGAAGACCGTTGAGCATATCTGGGGACTGGATGTAACAACACCTGATATGGTCAAGAATTCCGACTGGGATGAGGTCTATGATGTCTATGTGGAAGACAAATATGATCTTGGTGTTGACGAGTTTATGAAATCCGGTGATAATGCTTATGCCTATCAGTCAACTATTAAAAGGATGATTGAAGCCGAGAGGAAAGGTTACTGGGAAGCATCCGATGAGGTTCTCAACAATTTAGTAAAGGAATATACTGAATCAGTTGTTGAGAATGGTGTGACCTGTTGCCACCACACATGTGGTAACCCCACACTGGATGGATATGTTGAAGGTATGATGTCTGTTGCGGGTGTTAGTGCTGAAGACCAGGAATCTTATAAGAAGTTGATGGATGGGGCCACACAACCTGCAAATTCACAGACTTCCAAGTCTTCTTCCTCCACCAGCGGTGGTGTCGGCAGTGCACAAATCGTGAATGCTTCAACCACGGGTACAGCCTCTAACCAGACCACCACCACTTCGGATGGGGGCTATGGTGAATCTACGCAGGAACCAACATCTGAGTCAGCAGAATCCAGCAGCGATTACGTGGAGGGTTATGAGATGACCAAGGAAAACCCCAGAAATGAGGAATCCGGTGGTTCATCCTTCTCGGGTGCTGACATTGTTGGAACCGTACTGGTACTTGCAGCAGTAGGTGCCATGTATGTTGGTTTCAGAAGAAGACAGATATAAGTTCTGAGCACCTTCTTGGGTGTTCTTTTTTCTTTATTTTCTACTCAAAGAAGAAGAAATGTATGAAAATAAACAAGTAAAATTGACAATAATAAAGTAAATGTACACATCCCGGTTCTGCTACCAAACAGGGACCCGGGATGTGGCATACTATCGAGGCGATAATATGCGATATGGAAAAGTGTGTTTATTAGTTTTAAGTGTATTGATTATGCTGGCAGTGGCAGTGCCGGCGGTATCGGCTTCTGAAAATATGATGAAAATTAACAATGTTACCAGTGATGAGAATGGTAATTTTGTCCTTGATGACATTCCCTTTGGTGAATATGAACTATATGCCGCCAATTATTCTGAAAGCAGGGGTGAATGGAAGTGGTACAAAGGAAAGATTGATGTTGAGGTAAACGGTTCCGACCTTACCAATCAATCCCTAGAAATTTCATCATCTTCCATGATTGATGAAAATTGGATCAATTCTTATATTGATGGTTATAACATATCAGGTCGTACTTACAGTACTGGTATGGGGAATGAATACAATAAATCCAGTAATGTAGTTCTTCTAACTCGTGAATCATCCAATTTTGTTTTAAGCACTACCAGTGATGAGAATGGTAATTTTGTCCTTGATGACATTCCCTTTGGTGAATATGAACTATATGCCGCCAATTATTCTGAAAGCAGGGGTGAATGGAAGTGGTACAAAGGAAAGATTGATGTTGAGGTAAACGGTTCCGACCTTACCAATCAATCCCTAGAAATTTCATCATCTTCCATGATTGATGAAAATTGGATCAATTCTTATATTGATGGTTATAACATATCAGGTCGTACTTACAGTACTGGTATGGGGAATGAATACAATAAATCCAGTAATGTAGTTCTTCTAACTCGTGAATCATCCAATTTTGTTTTAAGCACTACCAGTGATGAGAATGGTAATTTTGTCCTTGATGACATTCCTTTTGGTGAATATGAACTATATGCCGCCAATTATTCTGAAAGCAGGGGTGAATGGAAGTGGTACAAAGGAAAGATTGATGTTGAGGTAAACGGTTCCGACCTTACCAATCAATCCCTAGAAATTTCATCATCTTCCATGATTGATGAAAATTGGATCAATTCTTATATTGATGGTTATAACATATCAGGTCGTACTTACAGTACTGGTATGGGGAATGAATACAATAAATCCAGTAATGTAGTCTTGTTAAAAAGTCTCGCTACATCTTCATCATATCCTCTGGTCAATGTTTCCATAATAACGGGTTATTCAAGTTACGAACCTCAGTTAGAAAGTTTGGTAGGCAGGATCAACAATGATTCAACTCTTAATTTAAGTGTTTCATACCATTTGCCATCTACAATTGATGATGAAACCGATTTGAGTAATGTTGATGTAATTTATGCAAAAATGTTTACAGATAGTGCCAGTAAAATTGAAAATGAGGTAGATTCGGCAATATCCAATGGAACAATTGTTATTACAGATAATGCTGCTCTGACGGAAAACATTCCTGCTGAGTTCTTGGATGATAGGGACGAAATTATAGAAATACTTGAAGCTTATTGGAAATACGGAGCTACCGAGGAATCCAATTTTGATAATATGATCTATTATCTTGCCAAAACATTTGTGGATAGGAATGATCTTGACGTAAAAGCGCCGGATGGCTCTCCAAAAGCTATCTATCATCCCAATATGACGGAGAAATCCAATTTCACATCAAATTCAACAGAGTATTTTGACTGGTATAGAAACAGGGAAGATGGGCATGCCTTTGATGAAAATTCACCAACCGTTGGTCTCACGTTTTACAGCTCCTATTATCCGGAACGTATGGGCCCATTTGATTCTCTCATAGCTGAACTTGAATCAAGAAATATGAATGTCATTGCATGTTATGGTTCCAGCAGTGATTATGTGGATCCTTTCTTCAATCATACTCCTGAAACCAAAGTGGACCTTATTCTATCGTCCACCTACCGCAGTCAGTATTTCGATATAGAAAATCTGGGTGTACCGGTGATGAATACGGTTACCAATGGTTACATGAATCTGACCGAATGGAAAGAGACAAGCTCACCATTGCCAAATACTTATATGATAAGATTATACAGGCCTGAAACCTGGGGCTGGATAGATCCGATAATGATTGCCTCAACAGAATTCGATTCACAGGGTAATAAAATATATGAACCTGTTGATACTCAGGTTGAGTGGCTTGTTGATCGGGCAGAAGCTCAGACAAATCTCTCTGCAAAAGACCATTCTGATAAAAAAGTCGTAGTCCTCTACTATAACCATGGTGCTGGGAAGAATAACATTGGTGCCTCGTATCTGGAAGTTGTACCAAGTATCGGCAATCTACTTGGGGCAATGGCAAACGAAAGTTACGATGTACAAAGTTCGAGCATTCCCAACAAAACCGAACTTGTAGACCTTTTCGTGAAACAGGGTACGAATATAGGTACATGGGCACCCGGCGAACTGGAAGATCTTGTGGAAACTAACAAGGTGGAACTAATTCCCGAGCATACCTACAGAAAATGGTTTGACACTCTTCCTGAAGAACGAAGAAAGGAAGTAACGGATAGATGGGGTGAAGCTCCCGGTGAAATAATGGTCTATGAAGATGATTCAGGTGACCGATTCGTGGTAATTCCCAAAATAGAGATAAGTGACAATGTAATTCTTGCCCCACAACCCACACGTGGATGGTTTGATGATCTTGATGCCCTTTATCATGATGCTGATCTTCCGCCCCATCATCAGTACATTGCTTTCTACCTTTGGTTGCAGAATGATTTTGATGCCGATGTAATGGTTAATATGGGCAGACATGGCACGGTTGAATGGTTGCCGGGTAAGGAGTTCGGTCTTTTCAGCGAAGAATGGCCGGCTCTTATGGTCGGTGATATCCCGGTTGTCTATCCTTATGTAATGGATGGAATGGGAGAAGGTATGCAAGCCAAACGCAGGGGTAGTGCAGTTGTAATAGACCATCTGATACCGCCTGTTGTAATGTCTGGGAGTTATGGTAACTATACAGATTTGAATGAAAAAATCTCACAATACCATGCACTTGACTCGGATCCAGATACACAGGAAACACGTTTTGAAGAAATCGTGAATCTGACTTATGAGTTACATCTTGATGAACGAATAAACATGACATATGCAGAGGCAGAAGATGAAGATTTACGAGATCATTTTCTGGATGAACTTGATGATGTGCTCAGAGAATTGAGAACAACTTCAATGCCTTATGGTTTGCATATATTAGGCAAGGCTCCAAAAGGAGAACAACTAAGTGAAATGGTTTGTTCCATGTTAGGTAAGGATTTCAAAGATGAAGTTGCACAATACAATACTTCAGAAAAAGCTCCGGTTTTACTTCTGGATCTTGTTCTGAATCAGAATACATCTTCAACTGACGCCCAATTGCAGATTTTGGGAGAAGGCAATAACTCTGATACAATGGACAATTACCTGTCCAAAGCAACCGAATATTCTGATAAATTATCTTTAACTGAAGACGAGCTTCAACAGTTACTCAAGGCTATGGATGGCAAGTATGTTGAACCCAATTTGGGTGGAGACCCAATACAACGTTCTGATGCTTTACCTTCCGGTCGGAATTTCTATGCTTTTGATGAACAGCTAATTCCGACAAAACAGTCTTGGGAGCTCGGAAAGAAGATGGCCAATGAAACGATGGATGCTTATCAAGAAAAACACGGAGATGATGCTTATCCCAGTAAAGCAGCATTCATTCTATGGGCCGGAGAATCTACTCGTCATGAGGGTGTGATGGAAGCAGAAATTCTTTATCTTCTGGGTGTCAGGCCTGTATGGGGCAGTGGTGATAAGGTGGAGGATGTAGAACTCATTCCATCTTCTGAATTGGATCGTCCACGTATAGATGTGCTTGTCCAGATATCAGGGCTTTACAGAGACAGTTTCCCTCACAAGGTGGAACTGATAGACAAGGCGGTATATCTCGCCTACAACGCACCGGATAACGGCTATGATGGTACTAAGGATGAAGAGCGACCTGCAGCTGAATACATTTCCTATGATTCGGCGGACAACACTAACTACGTGAGAGAGAACACCAACAATATCTATGATGGTTTAAATGCTACATTGCAGAACGAAACTGCCTCAATGAACATTGCTTTGCTCAGGATATTTGGCCCTGCAGATGGTTCTTACGGAACGGGTATGTCCAATGCTGTTTCGGCCAGTGATACCTGGGAAAACAACACAGAACTTGCTGACCTCTACATGGACAGGATGAGCAATGCTTATGGTGAGTATGTCTGGGGAGAAAGTATGGAGGAAATTGCCAGCCAGTGGGATGTAGCGGATGATTCAATCGACAATAAAGATGTATTTAATGACAATCTGGAAGATGTCGGGGCGATTGTCCACAGCCGTAGTTCTAACACCTATGGTGCAATGGACACGGACGATTTCTTCCAGTATTTCGGCGGTTTGAATCTGGTGGTCAGTGAAGCTTCCGGCATGGCACCGGAAACATACGTAATGAATCTGCAAAACCCAGATGCTGAAAAGATAGAGACTCTAAGCACCTATCTTTCCAGGGAGATAGTAACAAGATATTTGAACCCAACCTGGTTTGAAGGTATGCAACAGCATGGCTTTGAGGGTGCAGGTAAAATGGGTAATTTTATTGAGAATCTCTGGGGATGGGAGGCTCTGCATCCCGATCTTATTGCGGATCATGTCTGGAATGATGTGTATGACGCATATTTCACAGGTGAAAACCGTGAATGGATAAAAGAGACAAATCCATATGAATACCAGTCTATGAATGCCAGGATGCTGGAAACAGCCCGTAAAAATGGATGGGATGCATCTGATGAACAATTAAAATCCCTTGTTAGTGAATTTGTGGAATCAATCGCCGAAACAGGAGATGTTACTTGCTGTCATCATACCTGTGGAAATCCGGCTCTGCAGGATTATGTTGATGGTTATCTCTCAATGCCCGGGGTCGTTGATGAGGAAACAGCTCAAAAATACAGAGAGATAATGGATGAGGCTACCACATCTTCTGAATCATCGTCTACTTCTTCAACCTCCTTCAGCAGTGGTGGTGTGGGCAGTGCACAGATAGTGAACACTTCAAGTACAGGCACTGCTTCTAATCAGACAACTTCCAGTTCTGATGGTGGGTATAGTGAATCCGCACAAGATCCAACACCCGATTCCACAGAATCCAGCAGTGATTACGTGGAAGGTTATGAAATGACAAAGGAAAACCCAAGGAACGATAACTCCGGTGGTTCATCCTTCTCAGGTGCTGATATTGTGGGAACCGTGCTGGTACTTGCAGCAGTAGGTGCCATGTATATTGGTTTCAGAAGGAGACAGATGTAAGTGATGAGCACCCCTTTGGGTGTTTTTTTCTTTATTTCATAAATATGGAATATGCTATGAATCGAAGAACAAATTAAATTTATTATAATAAAGTAAATGTACACATCCCGGTTCTGCTACCAAACAGGGACCCGGGATGTGGCATACTATCGAGGCGATAATATGCAACATACAAAGATGAGTCTATTAGTTTTAAGCATATTGATTATGCTGGCAGTTGCAATGCCGGCGGTATCGGCAGATGAACAGATTAATATCACATATATAGGTCTTGAAGATCAAAAATCGATTTTGAGAAATGCTTCTTTGGAAAATCCTTATTCTGACCAGATAAATTATACTTTCGTGCCTGCATATGACGAATGGGAGGTAAGCGATGAGATTCAAAATGCTTCAACCAACGGTTTAAACGAGTTTCTGCTGACTCAGGATGTCATTTTCTGTGATATGTTGTGGGAACCTAGCTGGGAACCTTTAAATGATACATTATATGCAGCTCACATGAATGGAACCTCTTTACTAGCTATTAGGTCATCCAGTATTCCTTCTTACTTTGATTACAAACCTGATGGGACAGAAGAAATGTGGGCAGAAGATAAAATATGCACATATTTTAATAATATGGATAGTTCCTCATATTCAGGAAGGAAAAGTGCTGAAAACCTGTTGATACATCTTTCAAGGGATTATGGCAACCATCCTGAGGTCACTGACAGTTGGCCCATGATCAATATTACTTATATAGCTGATTCTTCGAGCACCCCACTTTCCAAAGCAAGCAGAACCAACTCTTATGCTGAATTTATAAACTTTACTTATATTCCCTCTTATCTATCTGATTATAGCGGAATGAGTAATGAACTTAGCAATGCTTCTGACTCAGGTTTTCTATCTACTCAGGATGTTATATTCTGTGACATGATTATGTATGATGAGGACTTTAACAATACTTTTTACGGACCACATAAAAATGGTACATCTTTGCTTGATGTAAAATCTAGTTTAACACCTGCATATTTTGATTATGTCTCAAATGGTTCTGTCAATGATCCTATATGTAACTATTATAACAATATGGAATCTTCAGGAAACGGATTGAAGAGCGCTGAGAACTTCTTGCTTCACCTCTCAAGGAACTATGGTAATCATCCGGAAATTACAGATGAGTGGCCACAGCTGAACTTCACTTATGTCTATTACACTCATAATGAACCCATTGAGCAGGCAAGTCTTACCAATCCCTATGCAGAATTCATAAATTTCACATATATACCTTCCTATAAACCTGACTGGAGTGGTATGAGTGATGAACTTCACAATGCTTCTGATTCTTTTTTTCTTTCCACACAGGATGTCATCTTCTGTGACATGATAGGTTATGACAGTGAATTTAACAGCACTTTCCTTAAGGCACATGACAACGGCTCTTCCCTGCTTGACATAAACTCAGGAAACGCCCCTGCCTTTTTTGATTATGTATCCAATGGGTCGGAAAATGATACGATTGCTCTGTATTATGCTAATATGGGTGAAAGTTCTTCTGGCAGGATTAATGCTGAAAACCTTTTGATCTATTCTTCAAAGGAATATGGAAAAATGAATTTCCTGACCGAGGGGTGGCAAATTTCGGGTGAAAGTGATATTATCCCTGAGGTAGGTCTCTATCATCCTGGTTCAGAGAAACGTTTCTTTGAGACAACCGAGGAATATATTCAATGGTATTCCAATGTTTCTGCAGACAATCATAGTTATGATCCTGAAAAGCCCACTATAGGAATGTGGTTCCATAGATCGGATATCACAAAGGAACAACTGGATGTTGTAAATGCCCTGATAGAGGATATTGAAAACAAGGATTGCAATGTGCTGGTTGGTTTTGATACCTTCAATAATATTACCGAATATTACTGTAATGAGAACGGTACACCGCTTGTTCAATCTGTAATATCTCTAAAAAGTTTCAGGTTGAATTATTGGGACAATGAAAAAGGAATTGAGGAACTTAAAGCCCTTAATGTGTCAGTGCTGCGGGGTATAGTTGCCGATGTTCCCACAAATCCTGATCCTGCGGATGCCAACAGGGGTATTCCCAATTCCCAGATGGTGTATAAGACCATTGCACCCAACGTGGATGGGATATTCGAATACATATTGATAGGTAATGCTGTATATGATCCGGATAGTGAGAGTACCCGGTATATTCCCCTTGATTCCCAGATTGACTGGATTAGCAATCGTTCCATTAAATGGGCTAATCTAAAACTTAAGGAAAATAAGGACAAGAAAGTTGCTGTGATTTACTATAATTATCCTTCAGGTAAGGATAATATCGGGGCCAGTTACCTTGATACCATAACAAGCATGAGACTTTTGCTTGAAAGAATGGATTCCAATAATTATACGGTTTCTAATATCCCTGAAAATAATTCAGTCCTGCTTGAACAATTACAATCCCAGGGAATAAACGCCGGTTCCTGGGCACCCGGAGTAATGAATGAGATGGTTGAAAACAGGACTGAATGGGGACTGCAGTTAATTCCTATGGAAACCTATCATGAATGGTTTGAACAGGAAGTTCCTGAAAATCTTCAGAATCAGGTGATAGAAGAATGGGGCGCTCCATGGGAAGAAGATTTACCACAGAATAAATCCCTGATGATATGGGAAAATGAGACCGGCAAATATCTGGTTATACCGGCGGTACAATATGATAATGTCTGGCTCATGCCGCAGCCTGCACGTGGAATGATGCAGAATGATGATACCCTGTATCATAGTGCACTTGTACCACCGCCCCATCAGTATATTGGATTTTACTTCTGGCTTAACAAAGAGTGGAATCCTGATGCCATAATTCATTTCGGAACACACGGTACTCATGAATGGCTGCCAGGGCAGACATATGGTCTCAACAGGACTGAAGAATGGGCACCCATATTGTTGCAGGACTTACCCAATATTTACCCATATATAGTTGCTAATGTCGGGGAAGGCCTTACAGCGGAATACAGGGGCAATGCACTGATCATCGACCACCTGACACCTACCCTTGTTAGGTCCGGTAGTTATGGTGAAATTGCCAACCTATCCCAGCTCATGCAGGCATACTATGGACCGGAAATGAGTGAACAGACAAAACAGGCTTATCAGGTTGATATAATTGATGAAATAGTTGATCTGAACCTGAGTGTGGATTTGGGACTGAATGTCACTGAACTTTACAATTATAATACCACTGAATTTGGGGATTTCATCAAGAATGTACTCCATGAATATGTGGAAGAAGTAGAGGGAGAAAACATCCCTTATGGCATGCATGTTTTGGGAGAGGTACCATCTACCAACATGACTGATCCAGAAAAGGATGAACTTTCCTGTATGGTTCGGGCCATGATGGGTAACAAGTTTGAAGAAAACGTAAGTGCAGCCTTCTATCCAGAAAGTGAATATCCTCTTGGCATTCCTTCAAATGATACTAAGGTAAATCAACTGGTCTGGGAAGTGGTAACTAATGGTACCAGTGTGAATGATTCCCAGATGCGTGTATACAATGCGATAAATGCTTCAGTTTCCAGTGATCTGGAAAGGGGTATTGTCTACAGGGACAGGCTAATTGGATCGGCAGCTGAGATGGACAGGGTTATGTCTGCACTTTCGGCTGGTTATGTTGAACCCGGGCCAGGTACAGATCCGGTGATGAATCCTTCTGCAGTGCCTACAGGCAGGAATTTCTATGGAGTGGATCCGCAGTTATATCCTTCCGAAGCAACATGGAGATTGGGTAAATACCTTGCAGAACAGATGCTCACGGATTATCATGACAAACATGGTGAATATCCGCGTAAAGTGTCCTTCTCGCGTTTTGGTGTGGAATTCATAAGGGATCATGGCACCCTGGAAGCAGAAGCCCTCTACTTACTTGGTATAAAACCGGGATGGGACGCCAACGGCAGAATTGACCTGAGTAAGTTTGAAGTGATACCTGAAGAAGAACTTCAGCCTTCCTATGGTGACTATCCGGGAAGACCCAGAATTGATATTGTCTATGCTACTGCGGGTATGCGTGACGCTTTCCCTGGCAAGATCAAGATGCTTGACCATGCTGTTGCAATGGCAAATGAAGCACCTGCAGGAAATTATTCAAACTATGTGAATGAGAGTACATCTGCCATCTATGATGAACTATATGCACAGTTTTCAAAGGAAATGACTGAGGAGGAAGCAGATGAGCTTGCACGTCAACTTGCTAACATGCGATGCTTTGCCGTAATGGATGGCACCTATGAGATCGGAACTGGTAATGCAATTGGCGCAAGCGGTTCCTGGAATGATGAAGGTGAGATTGCTGAAATATACCTTGAGAAAATGGGATATGTATACGGAAACGATCTCTGGGGCTTCAAAAGTTCTGAGTTGCTCACATCAAACCTGCGTAATGTGGATGCTTCAATCCACTCGGATTCATCCAATCTTTATGATACGTTGGACAATGATGACTTCTTCCAGTACTTCGGTGCATTGAATCTTGCAACACGGTATGTTTCGGGTACTACTCCTGAGATGTACGTCTCCGACACCCGTGATCCGGATGCAGCCACCATGGCGGGTATGCAGGAATACCTGATGAAAAACCTGCGTTCACGTTACTGGAATCCTAAATGGATGGATGGCATGCAGGAATCCGGCTATTCCGGAGGACGCATGATGGCCGAGTTTGTGGACAACCTGTGGGGATGGGAAGTTTCCAATCCTGAACTTGTGGATGATAGTGTATGGCAGGAGACCTATGAGTTATATGTAAATGAAGATATGAATGAGTGGTTCGATGCTAATAATGCAGAAGCTTATCAGTCGATCTCCGGAAGAATGATTGAAGCCATAAGAAAAGGTTACTGGGAACCATCCGATGAAGTAAAGGAAACCCTTGTTAGTGAATATGTAGAATCAGTTGCTGAAAATGGTGCTGCATGTTGTCATCATACCTGCGGAAACCCTTTGCTGGACGATTATGTAGATGGAATAATGTCTGTCCCAGGTGCTGATGTTGTAGATCAGGAAACGATGGACAAATACAAGGAACAGTTGGAAGCTGCAATCGGATCATCCGAAAAGTCGTCTACTTCTTCAACCTCCTTCAGCAGTGGTGGTGTGGGCAGTGCACAGATAGTGAACACTTCAACCACCGGTTCAGCCTCAAACCAGACCACCAGTACTTCGGATGGGGGTTACGGTGAATCTACACAACAACCAACATCCGAGTCAGCAGAATCCAGCAGTGATTACGTGGAGGGCTATGAGATGACCAAGGAAAACCCGCGAAATGACAATTCCGGTGGCTCATCATTCTCGGGTGCTGACATTGTTGGAACCGTACTGGTGCTTGCAGCAGTAGGTGCTATGTATATTGGTTTCAGGAGAAGACAGATGTAAGTTGTGAGCACCTTAGGGGTGTTTTCTCCCCTTTATTTCTGTTTAATGAAGGAGAATTGAAGACAGAAAAAAGAACTGATGGGGATATCCTTAACTCACAGGATCTCCCTCTATTTTTATATTCAACTCAACTCAATTCAACTCAAGTTTTTCTGCGATCTGTACTGCATTCAGGGCGGCACCCTTGAGGATCTGATCCCCACAGATGAAGAATTCCAGCCCGTGGTCACCGAACACGATGTTCTGCCTGATCCTGCCGACCTCCACATCGCATTTCTGGGTGGCTGTCAGGGGCATCGGGTACACGTTATTCTCGATGTCGTCCTTCAATTCAACACCTTCAACTGATGCCAGCAGTTTCCTGGCAGACGCCGGAGAAATTGGTTTTTCAGTTTCGATAACAATGCTTTCCCCGTGGACCCTGAGGGTCGGGATCCTCACGCATGTACAGCTGATGGGGATGTCCGGCTCTTCGAATATCTTGTGGGTTTCCCAGACAACCTTCATCTCCTCACGGGTGTAATCGTTCTCCTGGAAACTGTCGATATGAGGGATCGTATTGAAAACAATGGGATGGACGAAAGCCTCATTTTTGACCTCCTTGCCCTCCAGATAATTCCTTGTCTCATTGATCAATTCATTCATTCCAGCGGCTCCTGCACCGCTGGTTGCCTGGTAGGTACTGATGATGACCTTCTTCAGACCATACTCTTTATGGAGGGCATACAGCGGAATGGCCGCAATTGCGGTTGTGCAGTTGGGATTTGCAATCAGCTTTGAATCCCCGATAGCATGGGCATTGATCTCCGGGACCACAAGTGGCACATTATCATCATACCTGTACGCACTGCTGTTATCGATCACGTAGCATCCTGCATCCGTTGCCTTTCTGGCATTTGCCTTGCTCCACGAGCCGCTTATTGCGAAAAAGGCAATATCAAGTTCCGAGTAGTCTACCATGTCTGCATTTTCGATGGTAATTTCTCCGAAGGGAGTCTCCATTACCTTACCGGCGCTTCTCTGTGATGCGTAGAGTCTCAATTCTTCTACTGGAAAATCCCTGTTACTCAATACTTCGATAATTTCTCTGCCTACCGCACCGGTAGCACCCATAATTCCAATCTTGTAACTCATTTTCATCTTCCGTTAGCTGTCGGGCAATCAGATGCGTCCCGATTTTTTTGATATTTTAACAATGGTGAATTTTTTGAAAGCTGTAGTATTCACCAATAATCTGCTATTCACTCATAAGGATGTTTGCTGCATTATAGTATATACATAGAATAATAGTATTATCATCAGAAGAATTTGCAAAAACTCCTCTTTTTTGTCCTTACTTCTCAGATTTCGATAAGTTCATAATCCCGATTTCCAAGCCCGATTTCTTCTCCGTGACTTAACTGGATATCTCCCATACTGTTCTTCCAGACACCTGTAAACTTGTCCCCTCCGGGCTCCATATTCTCTTCCAGTTTGGATGCAGTAAATCCTTGCTGTTTGTTTACAAGGTCCAGGCTTGCCTGGTCGATAGCCACAGGGTCTGTGGAGGCCAGGATGCCGATATCCGGTACAAGAGGTGTATCGCTCCAGGGCACGCAATCACATTCCGGTGTGATACGGACAAGGAAGTTCATGTAGCCTATTTTATTCTGCCTTCTGGCAACAGTACCAAGGGCATATTCGGTCATCATTTCCATGAAATCCGGTATATTTTCATAATTAAACCCGATCGCCTCAACAGGGCATACTGTCATGCATTCTCCGCAGCCTATACACTTGTCGTCGTCTATTGTGGATATATTGTCATTATTAATCTCCATTGCATCGCAGGGGCATACTTCCACACAGGTGGCACATCCGTTACAAATTTCTGCATCAATTTCCGGATGAAGGCCCTTGTGCTGCTCCATTTTGCCTCCCACAGATCCTCCGCCCATTGCCAGGTTTTTGATAGCGCCTCCAAACCCTGCAAGTTCATGGCCCTTGAAATGGGACATCACTATCATACTCTGGCATTCAAGCAGTTCGGTTGCTATCTTAACATGATCAAAATGTTTCCCTTTGATTGGTATCTGCCGGAAACTGTTGCCCAGCAATCCATCTGCTATTATCAATGGTGCCCTGGTGACCTCATAGCCAAAACCGTGCTCAATTGCCGTTGTAAGATGGTCCACTGCATTCCTGCGGGATCCTGAGTAGAGGGTGTTCGTGTCGGTAAGGTATGCCCTGGCACCGCAGGAATGGATCTTATCCACAACCTGTCTAACGTTTACCGGATTTATGAAGCCTTCATTCCCCTTTTCCCCGAAATGCAGTTTAATGGCGGTGAGTTCGCCTTCATCGATTATTCTGTCAAAACCTGCCGTATCGTAAAGCCTTTTGATCTTCTGGACTGTATTTTCACAATCTCTGCGTACTTTCAGGTCGACAAAAAATACTTTGCTTTTCATGAATGCTAAATCTATATTCAGCACTAATAAATTTGGTGCAAAAAGAGATGTGCATCCGCATTAAGCGGATGCTGGTTGATTTATTTATCCTGCGGTGGCCAGTTTTTCTCCAGCCATCCAGGAAGTCTGCCGGAGTCTGCAGGTCCAATAAGCACTTTTGAACCCACCTTGTCCTCGACATCACCCTGCAGGCGTGCGGACAGGCCGGGCAGAATGACGGTGTTGTAGTTTGTCTTTTCCTTCAGGTCAAACTTGGCATTTTCCAAGGTCTTCTTGATCTTGTCTGCGGTCAGCTGTCCACCGGCAACAGCAGCCTCTACGCCTATACCCTCGGTATCTGCCACCACGATGTAGCAATCTATCTTGTTGGAAGAAATATCACTTTCAACGGTGTAGTAAGTGAGAGCGAAATTGGTGGTCACTATAATTGGTGAATCGGCAGTAGGTGAACCGACTTCCCATACACCCGGATCCACAGTTACAGGTTTTCTTGGATCTGTGTAAATGGTATCTCTCAGGTGCATCTCCGGCAGCAGTGCATAAGGCTCAATGCTGTGCATGATCATTATGTCGCCGTATTTCACAGTGAGTACGGAGGCTACCACGGTTTCCCAGTAGGATGCACTGACATCGTCATCGTAGGCCATCCATGCAGTCAGGGGAACGGCCATTATCGGATAGGCGATTTCGCCATCTCCATCGATACCTGCTCTTCTGATCTTCAGGAAATTCTCGAACGTTGTCTTCAGTTCCTTGCCTGTAGGGAATGTTCCCGGATCAAGTACAAGGTCTTCTATTCCCATTTCTGCAAATGTCTTTGCCATTGACTTGAGCAGGTCCAGGTCATTCGGTGCGAACAGGGTTACAGGCACCTCGTATTCCTTTGCAAGGCCAGCAACTTCTTTCCAGTTCTCCTGGTTGGCCGCATACATTAGTGGCTTTTTGTCTGCTGCTACTTCCAGAGCGGCTTTTAATACTGCCGGATCAAAAGAACAGAGTATAAGTGGTAATTCTGTGAGTCCGATCACCTTTTTCACGGTGCTAGCAAAAGTTTCGGGTTTGCCGGATACACAACGTACCGCTACCATATCAAGGGTCAGGAATTCTCCCACATAGAATTTCTTGAAAGTCTGGATGGTATTGATCCTTTCCTCAAGTTCCTTATCATCCATGGTGTCGGTGACATCGTATGCATAGGCTGTCTTGTTGAAAAAGGTCAATTTATGACGGAATAGAACATCATCTCCGCCAATGTTGACTGATTTTTCACCAGTGCCAATGGTAACTTCCCTGATTTCCGGGGCAAGCAGTTTTTCCAGTTCCTCGAGCTTTTTGGCATACTTATCTTCCTCGATCATGGGAAGACAGTCTTTGGCACTTTTGGAACGGTCTATAAGGTGTGAGGCAAAGGCCATACATGTATCTTCACCACACCTGCCACAGTTTGTTCCCGGCAGGTATTTGTAAGCATCAAGGGGGCTATTAATCTTCATTTTATACCTCCGCAGTGATCCAGTTGGTGATGTCGGGAGTCTTTGCTTCAATATTGCCATAGAGAGTTTGTGTAATCTCTTTGAGCACCTGTACGGATGTTGGGTGCATCATCATGAACATGTCATTGCCTGCAAGGGCAAGGGAAAGTCCAGTAACAATCTCCCAAATGGGTCCCCTATATTCTCTGGGTCCCCAGTCAGAATCTTCCTTAAGGGGTGATTCTTTCATCCAGGATTCACGTGCACCCCAGGCATTGGTGGTACCGGAGGACATCGGGAAGTTTAGTTCATCGTCACCCATAAGGGCGGACAATCTAATCCTTTCCATGTTACTGTAAGCATAGTCAAGACCGTATCCCAGGGCTGCTGTTGTCGGATCCATCACAATGCTGTCACGTGGGACATTACACTGCTTCATGAGCTTACGGTTGAGTTCCTTCTGTGCATTGATCTCAAGCTGGGTCCAGGAGAGGACTGCATGACCGTTATCTGTTGCCGCCTTTGCCACTCTTTCATAATCCAGGTTAAGACTTGCGGATGCAAGCAGGGCACGTTCTCCTTGGGCAACCTCTGCGGCTTTTTCAAGTACTTCAGGATCTTTCTGTGGATTTCCTGAACCACCGATTACGATAGGCACATCAACTGCCTGTAATACATCCTCTACTACCTTTGCAGCCTCCTTTGGGGAAGTATCATTGATAAGAGGGTCTGTAGAAATCAGGTGAATTGTAACCATATCTGCATTATACTCATTGACAACCTTTTTTGCCCATTCTGCCGGGTCTCCCATAACGTCTTCATAATTGGATTTGACAGATTTTGCCATTGAGATAGGCATGTCAAAAACATCCATTGTGACATAATTACGGTTGGGCATTTCTGCATCGAAATAGAATGGCATTGCCTTTTCACCACCCAGGGTTATGGTGTGGTCTCGGCTTCCTCCATCTGCGGAAGTTGCACCAAGGGTTACTTCCCCGATAGGTGTGTTCCATTCGCTACTTCTGGCAACATCGAATTTAGCCTGCAACAGTTCCTCTATTGTAGGTTCTGTCTGTAATGCCGCAGTTTCTCCTCCGGTTCCAAGACACTGTGCAAAGAGCTGGTCTACAGGATAGCCCAGCATTCTGGCGATGTTTGCCACATGAAGGGAGATCTGGGCGGCTTCATGGCCAAGGGCATAAGCCATCGCCGGGTTCATTCCCCCACCTCCCTGTATATCAAGTTCTATGTCACCTTCGATAGTAACCCCTTCCAGGGATTCCACATCGAGGTCTTTTAAGATACTGTTAAGTTCTGAAAGTTTGAGTTTATCTGACATTCCACTTCCACCATCCGGTTATTTATTGCAATCCAAGTTTTGCTGCGATTCTTTCAACTTCGATAACGGCTTTTGAATCTTCTGGAAGATCATAGAGAGCTTCCCCTGCGAGATCTCTCTCTGCGATCTTTTCATCCGTTGGAACAAGGCCTATTAATTTCAGGCCAAGTTCATTCGCAGTTTTCTGGATCTGTTCTTTATTGTCTTCTGTGACTTTGTTTGCGACCACATGGATATTACGCACATCTGTTTCCAGCTCATGGACAAGTTCACTGATTCTTTCGGCAGTCCTCATTCCTCTTCGGGAACCATCGGTAACCACAAGAAGATCATCGATATTCCTGATGGTCTTCCTGCTGAAATGTTCAAGACCTGCTTCCATGTCCATGATAACTACGTCATAGTTTTCGGTCAGGCGGTCCATGATTCCACGCAGCAGATTGTTAACATAGCAGTAACAACCTGATCCTTCGGGTCTTCCCATAACCAGCAGGTCATAGTCAGGTAACTCATTGAGTGTCTCGTATATCTTGGATTCGAATATCGATTCCTTGTTGATATCGGGTGGCATGTTGTCCCGTTCATTCATCATGTATTCCTTGATGTCACCGATGGTACGGTCTGCTTCACATCCCAGGGTTTCCGGGAGGTTGGTATCCGGATCAGCATCGATTGCCAGGATAACCTTCTCACTTTTTGTCAGTTGGCGCATGAGAAGAGTCGTTATAGCTGTCTTCCCGGTGCCGCCTTTACCTGTAATCGCAATGATTTTTGTCACAGAGATACCTCTGTATTACTCGTTGTTCTTAATGATTATCTTATCAACAGATACCTTTGCATTTTTGAGAATAACCTTTACACCGCCACTTCCAGAACTTGGCATGGCTGGCATATTCATTGGCATGGAGGCAGGCATCTGCATGGCGGGAGCGGTTTGTTGTGGAGTCTCCTCTTCCTCTGCAGCCTCTTCCTCTTCTTCCTTTTCCCATCTATTGACAATTGGATGTTTCTTTTCCTTCAGGAAGTTCCTGAGGGTTTCCAGATCCGATACATCCTCTTCAGTTGCGATCTTGTCTGCTATATCATCCGGGATATCATCAGCTACACGGTCCTTGAGATGTTTGGGCATCCAGACCACGCGTTCCCATCCGCCGTCAGATTGGATGAACTTGGGAGAACGGAAATAATTTATACCAATTCCCAAAAATCCGCTTATCTGTTTACCTCCTCCTGTCTGGCCGGCCATTGTGGAGAATGGGAGTCCGTTTGGTGCGGCTCCTGTGAAGTCCCTGTCTACCCATCCGATACCGTCAACCTCGGGTATATAGAACCCTACAACTTCGAAACATCCACAGGATGTATGTGGATAGTCAAAGAATGAGTGTAGTTTTATCCGGTCATATTCCCCGCTTGAAAGGGATTTTGCAGTCTCGTTAACACCGGTATATTCACCCGACTCGTCATCGATTACATCACCTTTTGGTATCGCAAACTGTGGTCCTTCGGGGTCTACTTTGGCAGCTGCTCTTCCGTCAAACCAGTTGATAGCACCACATAGAGATATCCTGTCCGGGGTTATCACACAGACATTGGATGGTGCAAAGGACTGACAGAGGGTACATCCATAGAAAGTATCGACATCCTCATCATGGAGGTTGCGTGTTCTGTCATCCCTGGCCTTGTACTTGGCTTTTGCCTCGTCCATGAGTTTTTCAATCTCGTCCTTGTCCGTGATATAGGTTGCTTCCACCTTCTCTATGAAAGGGAGTTCGTTCTTGAAAAGCATCATTATTGCCTGTGCAATGGATTCAAAGGAGGTGACCCCTTTTTCCACAGCCTCTTTGCTTAAACGAACCCACACATCATAACGCTGGTTCAGGTGCATAAGCCCCTGTATGTAATTCTGGAAATCGTGGTTCCTTCTTTCCACAATGGATTCAAGGTCTTCTTCCACGAGTTCCCCGGCAATCTTGTATATCATGGCAAAGGGGTATCTTCCTCCCTCTTCCATATCTTGGACGTCCGGACCGATCATGTTAAACTTGCCGTCTACCACGTCATCCATCTCAGCTGCCTTTACAAGTTCAAAACCAATGGATTTGGGACCTGAAAGTTCCACATACATATCATTTTTTCTGATTCTTTCTCCTTCAAACATTGGAGAAATTTCAAAAGGAAAATCTTCAGCCATTCTTAATATCCTCCCTCTTTAAAATTCAAAGGTTATCAATAAGTTCGTCCAGTGCTTCCAGATGTACTTCAGGTGTAATATTACCAAAAGACAGGGTAGCATTCTGGGTATAATGTCTTCCTATGTTAATTGTTTTCAGGTCTGAAAAATTCTTCAGCCCTGAAAGGACCTGATTAATATAATATTTTTTATGTCCAAGCAGGATTATCAGATCATAACATCCGTTATCATCCAATCCGGCCCACTTTGGGTCACAAAGAAAAGTACCGAGGAAATGGATGTTGATGTATTTTGCATCCACTCCGTCTTCATCGATAAATCCCTTTATGGAATGCCCGGTAGCAGCTACAGGTATACCTTTCTTTGCTATTGCTTTTGCACGGGCAAGGAGTTCTTCTTCCAAAACCTCAGAACCAACAACAAAGAGAGGCCTTTTAGCTTTTTCGATCATCTTTGCTACAATTGAGGGTTTTGTACCCTTGGCAGTTTTAGGCCCATATGTTGTATAGACCTTCAGGTTTTTTGAAACATCAGCCATTTTTTAAGCCTCCTTGCACAATCTTTTCACGTTGGTGGGTTGGGCCGAAACATCCAATTTACTGGTGGGTCCAGACAAAATCTTCTTTTTGTTCCAGTCTATTTCCCATCCCAGCTCTTGTTCAAGTTTCTTCAGCAATTCTTCACGTCTTGCAAGTGGCAGATCGGTTTCACTTCTGACAAACTTATACCAGTCATCAGGGATTATTCCGAGGTATTTTTCGCTGAGTTCGATGTAATGCGTAAGTTTGATCATTCTGCCCATATTGTTATCACTTGGACGGATACAGTTCTTTGCAAGCATAGGCATCATTTCCTCAATGGTTTCTGCGGTTGTCAGCAAGAACTCCGGAGCTGCCGGGATATCCATTGTTTCCCCGTTTCTTGCATCCAGAACCTTCCATTTATCTTCCTCATAGGGTTTGCCTATGAGTGCCCTGCGGTATTTTGAACCGTGTGGTCCGAGAACAACTGGTATTCCCAACCTGTTACAGCCGGTTCCAATTGAAGATGCTTTCTGGGAATATGCACCCCATGCAACACCAACAGCCCCAACACGGTTGAGAATATAATCGGCGATTTCTTCATAATTACCCGTGATATTACGCTGTGCAAATATCGCGGCAACCTTTATGGCAGCAGCTGTAATGTGGGAGTTGGAAACACATGAGCCCACGTTGATAAGGTTTCCTTTCTGGAACCTTGCCGGATATTTTTCGTAAAGTGTTTCTCCGTCTTCATTCTGGTACATACCAAGATCCATTGCAGAACACCCGGACATCAGGACGATGTAATTACGGCGCAGCATCTCGTCTGCTATCCTATACAGGTCTTTTGTTCCATCTGGATAGTTTGAACATCCGACCATTGCAATGATGCCTGGTGTGGTACCCATAACAAGGTTGACACCTTCCTCACGGATTTCGGGGTCACTGATCTGGCCACGTCCTACGCGAACCTTGCCCTTTTCTTCGCGGATTACTCTCTGGGATGCTTTTTCAATTACATTGAGTACAGGTATATCCTTTGGACACGCCTGTTCACATCTGCCACAGGCTACACATTTATCATGAAGTATTTCGAAAGGTCTTAGATCACCTTCTTCAGCGGCGTTCATGGCATCGCTGATTGGCAGGTTTGTCGGGCATTCGAGTTCACATGCAAGACAATGTACACATCTGGAGGTAAGTTCGTTGAACTCTTCTTCAGTAGGTAGGGATACAACACCTTTTTCCTTGCGTATTTTTGACATTTCCTGTGCAAGTCTGGGGGCAACTTCACCAAGTTTTTCAAAGTCAAGGATTAGGGCACCGTCATCCCTGCCGGATTTGAGATCATCTATGATATCTTCAACATCATCTTCGGACCTGTCAGGCAGTCCATACATAATCTTGTCATTGGTTGTGATGACAGGCATCATCAGTTCCCGTGCTTCCCTTAGCACGTCGGCGCGTACACACTGCTCATCAACAACAATAACATCAGGAACACCGGAGCGTATCATCTTGAGTTCCTTGGCAAGGGTTCCGACAACCTTGGCCTTTGGAACGTCTCCTCCTTCGGTTCTGTATCTTGTCATGTCCAGGGCGGTACAACACAGACCACAAAGTTCCATATTTTCGGTCAGGTCATTATCTTCCATATAGTCAATAATGTCGGTTACTCCGGCAACGTTATGGCCGATTACAAGCAGGACAGGTTTTTCGGAGTCGATGGTTCCCATACCAATTTCGGACAATGGTGATTCTTCATCCGCTTTTGGCATTTCCAGACAGGAAACCTGAGCGATATCGGAGACTTCCATTCCCACATGATCGAGCATACCACCATGCATTGCCTTGGATTCGAAGTCGATTGCTTCTCCTTCCTGCCCCATATGGACACATGCAAGAAGCTGGACGAGCTGTTCCTCGACATAACTCAAGGCGTCTTCAAGGTCGCCGAGGGTTTCAGGTTTTTTACCTGTTACCATCTGGACATTGGGAGCAATTATATTTGTTTGCCCAACTTTAAGCGGGTAATCTGCCCCGTATTTGTCTATCAGGTGATGAAGCAGGTGTCTTCCATGACCGGAGTGGGCTGATGCTCCTGTGATCACACGCAGCATGAACTCCCTGGCGTTATGGCCTTCCATATTGATACCACATGCACCTTCCTTGTTCCCGGTAAGGTCACAGGTACCGAATGTACAGTAGCAGCACTGGTCACACATTGGTGTGTAGACTGCATTATATCTTTCAAAAAGTTTGTAGTCCCAATCCCTCAGGCCGGAGATATTGGGTTTTACAGTGGGTCCGACTTCTCCTTCTTCAGCGGCGGTTTTTTCGATAGCACCTACAATGCTGCCGATATTGATCTGGACATTTTCCAGATCACTGATAGAGAAAGTCCCTGTTTTTAGTTCACTCATCTGTGTATGTCCTCCTGGGTATCCCATTGTCATAAATGTATGGTGACAAAAGGGAGTGTTACAAATAAATCATTTCGTAATAATTTATACAGTTAATCGACTGTGACATAACTATTGTGTATCCAATATATAAGTCTTTCTGGTATTTATCATGATTATAATAGACAAATCTTTTTATTTGTTTGCGGCGTTAATTCAAACTGCTTTCTGATTATGGAAATAGATTTATTTACTTTTGCATATGTGTTTAGGTAGGAGGATATTTTGGATAATCAATGCTGGATATGCGGTAAGAAAGAGCCTGTGATGTATAACTGCCGCTATTGTGGCAAAACCTTCTGTTCTGACCACCGCCTTCCTGAAAGACACGGATGTGAAGGATTGGACGATGGAACACGTTTCCACTCTCCACAAGGTGCAGCAGGAAGTGGTGGTAGTAGAGACCGCAGTACTTCCGGTTCAGATAAAATTGTGAAGGATTTTTTAAAAGAAGCCACCAAAAATGCTGCAAAGGGTGCGGCTGGGAGTGCATTTAACAGGACTAAACGCTCCTTTTATGCTAGCCCTTCGATGGCCATAATAATTATATGTATATTTTCCTTTTTCCTGGAGCTCCTGCTGGGCCAGCCTTATTACACTTTATTCCAGCTTGAACCGGGTAATATCCTATCACGGCCCTGGACTTTGATTTCTCATATGTTTCTCCATGCAAGTCTTGGTCACCTGTTCTTCAACATGCTTGTTCTCTATTTCTTTGGCAGGATACTGGAGAGGCGCATTGGCAATTCAATGTTTATCTACCTGTATTTCATTTCCGGGGTAGTTGCAGCTTTGGGTTTCATTGCAACGACCTCTACTAGTTACCCCATGGTCGGAGCCAGTGGGGCAATAATGGGTGTTTTTGCAACTCTTGCAGTTCTTGAACCAAATTTGCCAGTGTATGTTTTTTTCTTCCCGATGACTATCAAATCTGCCCTAATACTTTTTGTGATTGTGGACTTATTTTTCATGTACGTGAATATTTCCGGGGATATGATAGCTCATGCAGCCCACTTGAGCGGAGTTTTTGTCGGTATCATTGTGGGGCGCAGACTTAAGAAGAACCTAAAAGTTTCCCGGGGTTCTTTTTACAGGCGGTGGTGATATTGGGCTCCACCAAGCATCTTTCTTTGCTATATCCCAAGCCCCGTGAAGGGGAAGAAATTCCTGTACAGTTAATCGATATGGAAAAAAAGATTGCAGCTTGGTCACCTGAAATTAGAAAGACTTTATACTTTGAAGCTTTTGAACAGGCCGAAGGATTAAAAAGAATAAGAGAAGTATTTGTTTTAAGGGTGTATAACTGGTACCGTGATGGTCAATCTATCATTGAGTTGACAAATGACGAAAGAATGCAATTTGAGGATATTTTCAACAAATTTCTCTTATACAGGGGAGAGATTAGGTACAGGAGAAAGAAAGAAGGAAGGAGGTACAAAAACTATTTCGTACTTGTGGACGATTCATATTCCAAAAAGAATGTAAATGAATGGTTGCTTGCTGAAAGATTATAAGGTTTGCAGGTCCTTAGTTGTTATTATAGTCATTATTTGTAATTATGGTTGATTGTTGCTGATACTATGGTTGCATGTATGTGTTATTATAATGTTTATACCTGCAATAAGAGGCAATATGCAGAATGTAAAAACCGGATTTAGTTCCATAGTCAAATACCTGAGTACTAAAAAGGAAGTGGGACGAAGGAGTATTGGACTTCTTGTAGATGGTCCCAATGTCCTGAGAAAGGAATTTGATGTAAATTTAGAAGAAATAAGGGATGTATTGAAAGAGTACGGTAATGTCAAGATAGGACGTGTTTTCCTGAATCAATATGCTTCTAATAAACTTGTAGAAGCCGTGGAAAACAATGGTTTTGAACCTGTTATTTGTTCAAGCGATGTGGATGTAAGGCTTGCTGTTGAGGGAATGGATCTTGTTCATAACCCCAATATTGATACTCTTGCACTTGTGACAAGGGATGCCGACTTTAAACCCTTGTTAAATAAAGCAAATGAACACGGCAAAGAAACTATAATCTTTGGTGTAGAACCTGGATTTTCAACTGCCCTTAGAAATTCTTCTGACTATGTTGTAATTTTGAATACAGGAGAGGTTTCGATACCTGAAGAAGAGATGTCTTGAATTATTCATCATCTCTTTTACAGGACCTAATATCATCGATCATTTCTTCCAGACGTGGTCTTGAGATTCCACGTTTGATTTCTGTACAATTCTTTACTTTTTCCATTAATGCACATAATTCTTCGTGTTCAAGGGAAATTCTCATGTCCTTAATTATCCCTTTTAAGGCCTTCAAGCCTGTATGCTTACCTACTATGAGGTTTCGGACCCCGCCAACCATCTCCGGGGAAAAGAGTTCGTAAGTCCGCGGCTCTTCCAGGATTGCCATCACGTGTATCCCGGATTCATGCGTGAAGGCATGTTTGCCCACAATAGCTTTATTTACGGGGGTCGTCAGGCCGGAATAATCTTCAACTTTCCTTGCAAGGCCGTTAAGATGTGTGATATCGTAGTTTTCGATTCCGTACTGGACACGAAGGGCTACAAGTATTTCTTCAAGAGGAGCGTTTCCCGCTCTTTCTCCGATACCGTTTACGGTGGTATGAAGTTGCTTTGCCCCTGCTTCGGCTGCTGCTAAAGTATTTGCAGTGGCAAGTCCGATATCATTGTGACAGTGAATGCATATGGGTGTATGTACCTTTTCTTTTACCTTTTCAACCAGGTATTTGGTAGTAGAAGGATTTAATATTCCGATGGTATCAGCGATGCTCACATAATCAACATTGTATTTTTCCGCTTCCTGGAATGCGTGTTGCAGGGTGGGTATGGGTGTACGAGTGGCATCCTCTGCGGCAAACCTTACTTGGAGTCCATGGTCTTTTGCATACTCTACTGCTTCCATCGAGCAACTAAGTACATCGCTGCAGGAGCGGTGGTATTTGTGTTTTAAGTGAAGGTCTGAAAGAGCTATAAATATGCTTACTATATCAACATCACAATCAATAGCAACATCCACATCCCCTATGATGGATCGGGCCAGGCAACACGTTTTTGCATTCAGGCCCATATTGCTAATTTCCTTAACTGTTTCTTTTTCAGAAGAAGAAACGACAGGGAATCCGGCTTCAATAACCTCGACACCAATTGCATCCAGTTCATTTGCCAGGTCAATTTTTTCTTCTTTGGTAAATGCAACACCAGGGGTTTGTTCGCCGTCCCTGAGGGTAACATCACATATCTCTATGTCAAGAGGTTCGATATCAATAAAATCCATCATTTCATTTCTGGAATACTCTTTATTTGGAGCCATGTTATCGCTTTCCGGTCCTATCTTTACTTTTATATTTAAAGATATGTGTTTGTATCATCGAAGTTTTGACTGTACTTTTTCATAGAAACCACTACGTTCAGTCACTACAAAACGAGCAGGATTTTTTGCTTTTGTAAGATGAATGGCATCTTCTTTTTTCATTGTGTAAGTATGCTGTCCATCAATAACAACAGCAGCTTCCTTTTCCGGAATAGTTATTTCGACCTTTATGGGTCTGTCAGAAGGTACCACCCAGGGCCGGGCTGAAAGTTTGAAGGGTGCGAGAGGGACTATAAGGGTAGCATTGACCCTGGGGTCCAGAATAGGTCCCCCTGCACTCATAGCATAGGCTGTGGAACCTGTGGGGGTTGCGATTACTACTCCGTCTGATCTGAATTCTTCTATCATACATTCGTCAACAGTCACCCGAAATGTCAGTATTTTGGCAGGTCTGGCTGTGGTCAGTACAACTTCATTGGTGGCACAGGGTAATTCTTTTCCGTTAAGGTTGACTGCAATACGACAACGTTCGGTGTATTCGAATCCTTCCAGTACTTTCTCGATTGTAGGAATTGCCTCATCAGGCATCACATCTACAAGGAAACCCAGCATGCCCATGTTAATTCCCATAAGTGGCAGTGGATCATCCATCCTGGATATGCTGCGCAGAACTGTCCCGTCTCCTCCAATTGAAATTATCAGGTTGACACCTGCTTTTTCCATTTTTTCCACAGGCAGTCGTTCTGTTTCAGGAAGATTTAGCATATCAAAAGATTCTTCGTCCAGCACAATTTGGATTTGTGAAGTGAACCTTTTCACAATAGTCTCAACCATTTTCAGGGCTTTTGGGCTATCATATTTGGAGATTATACCGATTTTATTTACTTTCATCTTTTCTCCCCACAAAATTAAGTATGTCCCTGTGGGCATGTCCGTTTGATGCTATCAAGGAAAGCCTGTTTACAACACTGTCCTGAAGGTATAACTCTGTACCTTTTCCGTTGGTTACTTTTCCATTTGTTTCCTCAAGGATAAGTTTTCCTGCGGCAACATCAATGAGTCTCAGTGAATTCCTGATATCTACAAAAGCATCAAGTTTGCCGCAGGCAACATAGCACAGTTCCAGGGCCACACTTCCCAGTATTCGAACCCTTCTTACTTTTCTGGAAAGCTCCAGGGTATCTTCTACATTATTATGGTAACCATAAAGGCTGACACTGAAATTTTTTAACAGTTTTCGGTTGGATGTATTTATCGGTTTTCCATTTAGATATGCGCCTTTTCCCTTATATGCATGGTATATATCACCCGTGCAGAGATTTTTGACATATCCAAAGTAGATAGAAGAAAGGTCTGCATTGCCAACAGCAATGGAAGTTGAATAAAACGGGATTCCATGGGCTGCATTATATGTGCCGTCAAGAGGGTCAATTACAAAAGTGATTTCAGGCTTTTTATCAGGAATGTATTCCCCATACTCTTCGCTGAGGATGCGACAATTGCCATAACTTTTTAACACTTCAAAAATTGCCTTTTCAGCCCTGTCATCGATCAGCCTTGTACGGGTCCCGTCTGCTCCCATATAGACAAATTTGTATGCTTTTCTTTTTCCGACAAGGTCTTTAATGGACTTGTTAGCCTCTTTTGAAGCATGATTGCAAACTTCAAGAAGACTTTGTATCGATTGCATAAAAAAGATGGGTATTAGATACCCATTGCTTTGTTAGTTTTTGCTACGGATTTTGTTCCGTCCTTTTCAATTTCCATCATAGCCCTTATTGCATCGACATTTTCGGGAATTACATCTGATTCCTGGTGAATTCCCTGGAAGAAGTAGAGTTCTCCTTCATATATCGTGATGGATTCGTTCCACACACAGTTTTCCCACATGTCACATCTTGGGCGGTTCATGTCACGAGCCAATTCCATGACCTCGGCCGTGGATGTGATACCCTGTCCAACAAAGCGCACACGTGATTGTTTGGCCAGTAAATCTTCTATTTCTTCTGCCGTACATTCGCTATTTAGTTCCATGTTGACAGTGTGCAGGTGCATAAGGGTTGTAGGAAGTTTCACAGCTGTAGTAGCGATATCGATGCCTGGGAGGACGGTTTTGACATCCGGGCCATGGTGGGAAGGTAGCTTTATGGGATTGGGAACAATAGCATTGATTGGTCCTTTCTTGATATCTCCGGGATCCGCAGCCCTTCTCATAAGGGTTACTCTTGCTTTGTTCACTCCAAACTCGTCATCAAGAGGTTTGATGACCCTGCAGAGTCCAGTCGTATTACAGGAAACCACTCGCACAAAATCCCTTCCGAGTGCTTCTTCATAATTGCTTTGTGCATTGAATGAACAACCTGCAAGTTCGTGGTCTTCCCCACCCTGCCAGATAGCTTTGACGCCTGCTTTTTCATAAATTGGTTTGTTCTTTTCACCAATTCCACCGGGGGTACAGTCTACAACGACATCTGCTCTTTCAATCATATCGTCAATGGAACCTTCAACCTCAAGGTTTGCCTCTTCCATTCCCCTTATTCTATCTTCAGGTGCAAATACATCAAATCCCTTTTTCTTTGCCATAAAAGCTTCAAAATTAGGGCGGGTTTTTGCCACACCAATAATTTCCATGTCGTCCTGGACGCTTACAGCGTCTGCAACTCTCTTTCCGATAGTTCCGTAACCGTTAATTGCAACTTTGACTGTCATTTTATGTACCTCCCTGTAATGTCGGCTATATCTGCAGTTAAAGGGATTTGTTACTATCCCCCGATTTTGATATTTAATCATTTCCGAGTATTATAAGTTCTCCCTTTGAGAAATTGATTTCCTTTATCGAACCCTGCACATTTTCTTTTTCACCGAATATGCCTGTAAGTTCAATTTCGTCTCCTTCCACAACCACGCGTGTAGCCGATTCTATAATAATGTCTCTATTTCCTTCTCCACTTTCCAGAACTGCTTTTAGTTCACACATATAAACTCACCTCATGAGTTTGGCAACCGAATAACCCTTCTCAAGACCCATGTCTTGGGCAACACTTTCGCATTTTGTCTGCAGCAGGTAGGCAATGGGGCCCATTTTCCTTTCTGAAAGTGTTTCGTAATTTGCCATACCTTTGCTGATAATAAGACTTGCTTTGTCAAAGGCTTCCAGTAATTCTTGCGGTGCCTCATCAAAAGCAACTCCAATTGCATTACATCCTGTAGTCAAAACCCTGTCTACTTTATCTTCCAGATTGAGCTGCCTGACGTCTGCCATAGTTACATCGGTTAATATTGGTTCTCCCCGAACGACAAGTGTTATATTTCCTCCTGTCTTTTTGATGAGGTCAAAAACAAATGTATCAAGAATAATTTCGCCGCAATTGTCCGCTACATAAACCACGTTATCAAGCATTTTGAACATTTCGGATGTATCGTCAACGTCAAGTCCTTTGTAAAAGACGTTCATGAATGTCTCATCAAAAACATCCTCTCCAACATCAAAACCCATGACACCAAAATCAAAATAATTTCCTATGACCGCTGCAAGTATCGCTCTTCTGAATGCTTCTTTCAGGGATGGTTCATTTTGATAGATAAGGTCTTTAGCAGCAGGATATACTTTTTGTGCAGTGCTGTTGCTAAGTTCCTTTAAGTTATAATATGGATCGTTGTTTTCAATTATTTCATAGGCTTTTCTGTGTACGGCTGTTGATACCACTCCTGCAGCAACACCCGGCTTGTAGGTATTCCGCATTACATCCATGCATTCTGTAATCGCCCTGTAAATTTTATCTTTGTCGTCTGTTGCAAGTTCTGCTTCGTAGTGTACTCTTGAAAGAAGGCAGTAAGTACAGCGTGGGTCCATTTTCATTGTTTTCATCCAGGTTTTATGAATATGCCCTTGGAATAGGCGAAAAGATATTTTAAAACTTTATCCTTCTTTACTTCCTGCTCTGTTAGATATAATACAATTTACAGGATTTTAATGGGTTTAATCCAAACTTTGTTTGTAGTTTATGATATGTTCTTTACGGCTTGGCTTTAACATTTAGTAAGAACTCTGGATTCTGAATTTGATAATAATGCCATCACTTAGTTTTTAATTAATTTTAATCTGTATATCACGTAACTTCGTATACTATCAGGATAAGGAATCAATTATCACTTTTACTTGTTTTAATGAATAATCCACATTAAAGTTTTCTTTTATAATTGCCTTTACATCAGAAGTTTTCCATTTCTTTTTTTCCCGAAGTATATTTTTCAGTTCGTATTTCTGTTCTTCACTGAGCTTTGAAGGTCTGCCACCCCCATATTTTGGGAATAATCCGGGATATCCATCACGATTCCATCTTCTCTGCCATATGTAGCCAATCCTTTTTGTGACGCCTGTTTTTTTTGCAGATTCTTCCACTGAAAAACCTTTGTATCGATATTTTATGAAGTACAATCTGGTCAAAACTTTTGTAAGGTATTCAATGTATCTTATCCTTTTTTCCAGGCTTTCCATGCTCATCTTTTCTTTAATAGGATACATTTCTTTTTTTGACATGTCCTTTGATTGCGTTTTTAAGTATAAAAAGTTATGTTCAATAATGAAAACATTTATATAAAATAAATAATCAGATTCTTAGTAGTTGTTAGCCGGTAAATAGTTTCTTTTAACGACGCGCCGGTTATCTATAATATGAAAAATAAGGTGATTTAATGGGAAAACAGGAAATGTATGATAAACTCAGAGATGCGATTGTCAACCAGGACATCAATGGTGCTGGCCCCCTCGTCCAGGAAGCCTTGGATGCAGGTTTTACTCCTTTTGAGATCATCAATGATGGTCTGTCTGTCGGTATGAAGATCATCGGTGACAAATTCGAAGCCGCCGAAGTCTACCTTCCACAGATCATGATGTCTGCCAAGGCAATGAAAGCCGCCATGGAAATTCTTGATCCGATCCTTGCAGAGGATGAGACCTCAGAATCCGTCGGAACCTGCATCAAGTTCGTCCAGGAAGGAGACATCCATGACATCGGTCACAGGCTTGTTGCAACCATGCTCGGTGCAAACGGTTTCACTGTTATCGACATGGGTGTTGACGTACCCAACGACAAGGTCATTGAAGAAGTAGCAGCCCACAAAGGCGAGAAACTTATGCTCTCCGGCTCTGCCCTTATGACCACTTCCATGCTCGGTCAGAAAGACGTCATGCGTCTGCTTGAAGAAGAAGGTCTGCGTGACTCTGTGAAAGTAATGTTCGGTGGCGCTCCGGTCACAGATTCCTGGATTAAGGAAATCGGTGCTGACGCAACAGCAGAAAACGCAGCTGAGGCAGCCAACGTTGCTCTTGAATTAATGAAAAAATAAAACCGGGAGGATAATTTATGACATTTACCAAATCCGTAACTTGCTATGATTTTTATGACCGTGCCCAGACCGGTGAGAAATGCACCCAGGATGACTGGGACCTGATGACCATTCCAATGAAGACAATGGAACTGAAGCAGAAATACAACCTTGACTTTGGTAAGGAATTCGTTCCAACCGACAAGGATCAGATGGAAAGGCTGTTCAAAGCCGGTTTCGAACTTCTTCTTGAATGTGGTATCTGGTGTACAGACACCCATCGTATCGTCAAATACACAGAAGACGAGATCTGGGATGCAATCAACAATCCACACAGGGAATTCCAGCTTGGTACTGGTCGTGACGCCGTTTACATGAGAAAACGTGAAGTAGGCGACAAGAGAAAGCCAATCGTGCAGGGTGGTCCAACCGGTTCCCCAATCTCCGAAGACGTTTTCATGCCCGTACACATGAGTTACGCTCTTGAGAAAGAATGTGACACCATCGTCAACGGTGTAATGACCTCTGCCCGTGGCAAATCTCCTGTCCCCGGCAGTCCTTACGAAGTTCTTGCATCCAAATCCGAAACCCGCCAGATCAGGACCGCCGCTTCCATGGCAGGTCGTCCAGGTATGGCTGTTTAGGGCCCTGAGACTTCCCTGTCTGCACAGGGTAACATCGGTGCAGACTGTGTCGGTGGTATGAACTCCAACGACAGCCACGAAGTCTCCCAGCTGAACGAACTCAAGATCGATCTTGACGCAATCGCTGTCATTGCCCACTACAAGGGTAACAGCGACATCATCATGGATGAACAGATGCCCATCTTTGGTGGTTACGCCGGCGGTGTAGAGGAAACAGCCATTGTCGATGTCGCAACTCACCTCAACTCCATGGTCATGAGCAGTGCCAGCTGGCACCTTGATGGTCCTGTCCACATCCGCTGGGGTTCCACCAACACTCGTGAGACCCTTATGATCGCAGGTTGGACATGTGCCACCATCTCCGAGTTCACCGACCTTATGTCCGGTAACCAGTACTATCCATGTGCCGGTCCATGCACCGAGATGTGCCTGCTTGAGGCTGCAGCCCAGTCCATTACAGATACCGCATCCGGCCGTGAGATCCTGTCCGGTGTTGCAGCCGCCAAGGGTGTCATCACTGACAAGACAACCGGTATGGAAGCCCGTATGATGGGTGAGGTCGCACGTGCAACCGCTGGTATGGATATCAATACTGTCAACCAGATTCTGGACAAACTTGTAGCAAGCTATGAAGGCGATTATGCCAATGCACCTGCAGGCAAGACTTTCCAGGAATGTTATGATGTTGCAACCGTGACACCGACTGAAGAATACGTCAAGGTCTATGACGGTGCAAAGAAGAAACTCGAAGAACTGGGTCTGGTATTCTAAGACCATTGATCAAGATCGGTGTCATATACCGATCTTGTTTTTCCTTTTTTATACAGAAACTATTAATAATATCCACTTCCAACAGCTATTCTGATATAATGGGTTCTTCGCTAAGTGATACAGTTTGGCTTTCCGATAAGAGATTGAATCTCTTGCTTCTTTTAATGGAAGGCCCCAGGAACATCGATCAGATAAAGACATCTCTGAATGTGACTTCCAGGGGGATGATGCCCCAGATTAAAAAACTGAAAGAGAAGTACCTTATAGTCGAAGAGAATGAACAATACTGTCTTTCCACCATCGGAGAACTAATTGTTGAGAAAATGCTTCCTCTTTTGAATACGATAGAGATGGTGAGCAATGATGATACCTATCTGGAAGCACATGACTTAAGTGAACTACCACCAAAATTATTTCGCAGACTGTATGAACTTGGGAATTACCTTTTGATTGAACCTGATTTAAACCATACATTTGAAATCCCCCGGGAATTCACTGAAAACCTGCTCAAGTCCAAAAATATAAAATCGATAATCTCCTTTTACCGACCGGAATATCCTGATATTTATTGTGAATTAATGGAACATGCAGAGAGCATGTCTTTGATCATGACGCCACCGGTTTTTGAAAGAATGAAACAGTCCTGTGATTCTAAAATGGCCCGTCTTATAAGGGCTCCACATATTCATGTGTATATTTTCCCGGAAAATTGCAGACCCCCGGGCCTTGACACTTCAGATCGTTTTACTTACATAAGTTTTCTTGATAAAAACGGCCGTTATGATCATAAAGATATAATGAGTTTTGATGAGAGTGCCCTGAAATGGGGAGGGGAGCTTTTCGACTATTATTGCTCTCTTTGTGAAAAGATTGAAATTTGAGGGATATTGAATGGCTCCAGAGGAACTTATTGACACTATATTTCTTTCCGACAAGAGGGAAAGATTCCTTTTGCTCTTGCTTGAAGGTCCCACTGATATTAAAAAGGTAAAAAACCACCTTAATGTAACCTCATCCTCCATTCTTCCTCAAATCAAAAAACTAAGGGAAAAAGGTCTTGTCTCCAAAGATGACGAGGGAATCTATGATCTTACGACTACCGGGCGGTTAATAGTTGAAAACCTGTCACCCCTTGTATGTATGCTTGATGTTTTTGATTCCAAAGAATATTACTGGGAAACACGTGATATGGATGTAATTCCCCGTCATTTACTGGAAAATATAGGTCAGTTGGGTGCAGTTGAAGTCATTGAACCCGATCTTGACCACATGTATGATCTGCAGCCGCAGTTGCATTCAAATATGCTTAAATCCAACTACATTAAATCTCTGATTTCTTTTTTCCATCCTGATCATGTTGAAGTTTTTAATTCCCTCTCTTCTCAAGGCAAGAATCTGGAATTGGTTTTTACGGGTTCAGTAATGGAGAGAATACTGGCACAATCGCCTTCAGATATGCAAAAATTGATCGAGCGGTCAAATGTTGATGTCAGGCTTTTGCGGGAAAACGACTACATTCCTTCATTAACTATTGGTGACGATTTTACTTACTTCTGTTTTTTCAATAAATCACATATGTATGACCACAGGGACATAATAAGTTTCACTGAAGGTTCAATTGAATGGGGGACACAACTATTTGTTTATTGTTGTGATCTTTCTGTTCCTGTTTCCTCTGAGATGCTGGCTGAAATCATAAATGGAAGTGAGTGATTTGGCATGGAAAGACCTGTCACTCAGGTTTAAACTTGTTCTGTATATTGTGGTAAGTGTTTTTCTGATCCTGTCTATTTCATCTTCAGTAGTCATATCAACGGTTACTTTTCAGGAGGAACAGCTTGCTTATGACCAGTCTTCTAAAATGGCACAAAGTTATGCCAATCAATTCAATGCAGATATGAAGTCCAATATGGCCATTGCAAGGGATATAGCCACCACAATGGGCGTTATTCATGACTCTTCTACAAGAGAGGAAGCCAGCGATGTAATACGCTGTATACTTGAGGATAATCCTCAGCTGATAGGAACTTATAGTGGCTTTGAGCCTGATGCTTTTGATGGAGAGGATGAACGGTACATAAATACCATCGCTCATGATAAAACGGGCAGGTTTCTTCCCTACTGGAACAGGATTGGGGGGGATGTAGATGTTGAGCCGCTTGTTGATTACAGTACATCAGATTATTACCAGTTGCCCAAACGGACAAAACAGGATGAATTAACCGAACCCTATTATTATCAGGGTGCATTTCTTGTGAGTTATGTCTCTCCGATAATTGAGAACGATGAATTCATAGGTATAGGCGGGGTGGATGTAAGTCTGGATTACGTAGACAATACGGTTAGTAGTGTCAAAGCGTTTGAGACCGGTTATCTGTTTATGGTAAGTAATACGGGGATTATTGTTTCCCATCCAACAAGGAAGGATTGGATTAGTTCCAAAACGCTCAGGGACTTTGACAATCCCGTCTTTCATGAGGTTGCCAGTGATATTGAAAAGGGCAAAAATGGTCATGTCGATATCATTGACCCGTCAAATGGGGAAGATGTGATACTCTTTTATGAACCCATATCCACGGGCAATTATTCAATTCTTCTTTCTGTTCCGAAGGATGAAATATTTGCAGGTGTAGCTTCCTTAAGGTCGATGTTGTTCACGATCTATACATTTTCCATCGTTTTTATGGGACTGATGGCATATCTTATTGCAGCCTCTTTTACCAATCGGATAAACGGGATTGTGGATGAGTTCAGGACTATTTCGGATTCAGCTCTTAAAGGCGATCTTGACATCAGGGCAAATACTGATGTAGACATTGATTTCAAGAAGATTCCGGAAGGACTCAATGAGGTCCTTGATAGCTTGCAGGACGCAAACCGGTTGCGTGCAGAAATGGAAGCTGTAGTAAACCGCAGCCCTGTAGTCGTATTCAAGTGGAAGTCCCAGAAGAATTGGCCGGTAGAATTTGTATCCAGGAACATTTCCCAGTTTGGTTATACTCAGGATGAGTTTACAAATGGTCATATTACCTATGCGGATATAGTAGTGCCTGGAGATCTTGAAAATGTTGAGCAAAAACTCCTTGAAGCAGTTAACAGAGGCGATAAGGAATTTAATTATGAATATCGCATAATTACAAGGGACGGAGAGGTCAAGTGGGTTGAGGAGAGAACTTTTATTGGTAGTTTTTCTGCAAATTCATCAAATAAATTACAGGGGATTATTCTGGATATCAATGAACGTAAAAAGGCCGAAGAGACTTTGAAAAAGATGGAAAAGATTCGAATTAAGGAGATCCATCACAGGATTAAAAATAATTTGCAGGTCGTTTCCGGTCTTCTTTACCTTGAATCTCTCAATTTTAAATCGGATGAAGTTATGGAGGCCTTCAAGCAAAGTGAGAACAGAGTACGTTCAATTGCCCTGATCCATGAAAAGCTGTATCATTCAGAAAACCTCACCAGTCTCAATTTATCGGATTATGTCGAAGATCTTGTTGAACATCTCATCAATTCCTATAATGTTGACGAGGATACTATCAAAATTCATCTTAATGTCGAGAATCTATATCTGGATATGGATTCTGCCGTACCTCTGGGCATTATCATTAATGAATTGACTTCAAATGCTTTGCAACATGCTTTTATTGAGGGTGAGAATGGAGTTATTAACATTGACTTTTTTAAGTATGCAGGTCAATTCATACTAAAGGTTGAAGATTCGGGAGGTGCCTTCCCGGCTGATATCGACTTCAGAAATACCGACTCACTGGGCTTACAACTTGTTTCCAATCTTGTAAGCCAGATCGATGGGGATATTGAACTTGATACTACAGATTACAGGACCTGTTTCAGGATTACTTTTAGGGAAAAAGAGGTGTGATATTGAATAAATCACGAATACTGGTTGTAGAAGATGAAGCTATAGTGGCAATGGTAATAAAACGCCGTTTGAAAGATCTGGGTTATATTGTTTCAGGCGTTGCCTCTACAGGAAGGGATGCTATTACTAAGGTAGAAGGGACATTCCCGGATTTGGTGCTTATGGATATCAGGCTTAAAGGGGACATGAATGGTATCGAAGCAACCAAAATAATCAGAGATAGATTTTCCCTTCCGGTGGTCTATCTTACGGCCCATTCGGATGATGTAACTTTTAAAAAAGCTAAAGAAACAGATCCGGATGGATATATACTTAAGCCTTTTACTGAAAAGGATCTAAGTACTACCATTGAGATCGCGCTTCACAAATTCCGTAAAGAAAAAGAAAATTGAGAACATTATAATTCCCGGGATGATGCCTGAAGGTTTGAGAAAACTTTATCTTTGTTCATACAAAAGAATTAAGTGATGAATCAATCAATCAATAGCTTCTGCCACCGACAGTACACTGCTGGATATTGTTGCACAGAGAGAAAAACCGACCCTTGTTATGGCATTCCTGCCCACATGTCCTCTCATTGCAGGGCTATTGAACCTCATTTCAGAGAGTATTCAAAACAGTATGGGGATTCAGTTAATTTTGTGATGGTTAACCCCAGAGAAAATCCCGGTATTGCAACAAGATATAATATTCGGGGCACTACCACATTTCTCTACTTCTGCGATGGAAATCTCATAAAAACACATGTTGGAGCCATGCATCCTGCCAATTTGAAAAGAAGTATAGATGAAATGATACATAATGGCAGTGAATGTGCTAAAAGAACAACGGCGCTGGATTATGATATATCGCTTTATGAGTAAAAATAGAAAGAGCGAGAATTAAATTTGCTCTTCTTTCTGCTTCTTTTCCAGTAACTCAGTCGCCATCTTGCGCAACTTGAATTTCTGGATCTTACCGCTTGCTGTCATTGGGTATTCATCCACGATGAAGACGTGTTTTGGAACCTTATATTTTGCAATTTTCTGCATACTGTAATCACGTATGTCTTCTTCGCTCAGGTCAGACCCTTCCTGAATCATTACAAAAGCACCCACGATTTCACCGTATTTGTCATCCGGGATACCTATCACCTGTGCATCCCGGACACCGTCTATGGTGTACAGGAATTCTTCTATCTCTCTTGGGTAGATATTTTCCCCGCCGCGAATGATCATATCCTTGATACGTCCGGTTATCTTGTAGTATCCATATTCATCCATTGTCCCCAGATCACCGCTGTGAAGCCATCCATCTTTATCGATTGTTTCGGCTGTCTTTTCAGGCATTTTGTAGTAACCTTTCATTATATTGTATCCACGGCAGCAGATTTCGCCCTGCTGTCCCGGGCCGAGTTTTTCTCCTGTATCCGGATCAACGACCTTAACTTCTATTTGTGGCATTGCTATACCAACGGTACTGACTCTCCTTTCAATGGTATCATCGGTACTGGTCTGGGTCATTACCGGAGAGGCTTCCGTGAGACCGTAAGCAATTGTGATCTCATCACAGTGCATATCCGAAATGACCTTCTTCATGGTTTCGATGGGACACGGTGAACCAGCCATGATTCCTGTACGCAGTGATGACAGGTCAAACATGTCGAACATTGGATGGTTGAGTTCTGCAATGAACATGGTAGGTACGCCGTAGAGGGCCGTACATTTCTCCTTCTGGACCGCTGCAAGTACAAGGAGCGGATCAAATGTTTCAAGCATCACCAGCGTTGCCCCATGGCTCAGCGCTGCAAGTACCCCGAGGACAATCCCAAAACAGTGGAATAGGGGCACAGGCAGGCACAGGCGATCTTGATCTGTGAATTTTTGTTTTTCACCGATGTAATAACCGTTGTTGAGGATATTTTTGTGGGTCAGCATTACCCCTTTTGGGAAACCGGTTGTACCGGATGTGTACTGCATGTTGGCCACATCATCAGCGGTAGTGGATGCCTTTATTTTTGCAAGTTCGCCGTCAGAACCATGTTTTCCAAGCAGAAGCAATTCACGGGTATTGTACATACCCCTGTGTTTTTCCTGTCCGATATAGATAACATGATTCAGTTCGGGGAATTCCTTGCTGTTAAGATTGCCTCTTTGCTGTGTTTTGAGTTCAGGCACAATGTCATATACAGTTTGAACATAGTCAACATTCCTGAATCCATCAATTATAGCCAGTGCTTTCATATCGGACTGTTTTACCACATACGCAAGTTCGTGGCTTCGGTATGCGGTATTTACAGTTACAAGTACTGCACCGATCTTGGAAGCGGCAAAAAAGAAAGTCAGCCAGTCGGGAATATTACGTGCCCATATGCCTATGTGATCTCCCTTTTTAAGTCCCAGGGCAAGCAAACCTTTTGCCAGGTCATCCACACGCTCATTGAATTGACTGTAATTAAAACGAAGATTCCGGTCTGGATAAACCATAAAATCCTTTTGAGGATATTTTTTTACCATCTCTTCGAAGACATCTGTTATAGTCTCGTTTTCAAAACGAATAGTACCAGCTCCTTTATGTTTACTGTTCCTCTATCAGGTGTTCCTCGAGCTTTGTACGTATCTCAGGTGGAATTGGTAAAGACTTCTTTTCCATGAAATCATAATGTACAATTACTGCTTTACCTTTTGCTTTTAATTCTCCTCTTTGCCAGGCTTCATGCCCGATTGTAAAAGAAGAATTACCCAGGCGGGCAATATAGGTGCGTATTTCGACATCCCCGTCAAAATACATCTCTCCCAGGAAATCGAATTCTGTGCGAGCCATAATAAGACGCCATTTTTCCGGAGTGAGGTCCAGATCGGGAGTAAATATCCGGAATATGGGATTTCTCCCCATTTCGAACCATTCGGGAATTACGGTATTATTTACATGACGAAGTCCGTCAATATCTCCAAAACGCGGAGCAACTGTTAGTGTGAACATAGGAATTCCTTAGTAAGGGGTGTATACAACTGCCATTATTCTTGCATCTTCATCAACCGCATGCAGGTCGTGGGGAACTACGGAATCGTAGTAGATACTGTCACCGGCTTCAAGATTGTAGGTTTCTTTTCCGTAGAGAATCTCGATTTCACCTTCCAGCACATAAATAAATTCTTCTCCCTCGTGGGATGATAGGGGATGTTCTCCTTTTTGTGGATGTACATCAATTATGAAAGGTTCCATATGACGGTCCTGTTTGTCAGCTGCCAGTGAGTTGAATTCAAGTGAACTCTCTTTGCAATTGGAACATTTGCCGGAGAAGCGGACAACATGTTTTGATTTACCTGATTTTACAAGTACCGGGCCGTTCTGGGGTGCATCATCAAGGAAAGTGCCAAGTCGGACGCCCAGGGCTCTTGCAATGTTAAAAAGAGGTGTCAGTGAGGGAACAAGAGCTCCGTTTTCCAGTTTATCTATCAGTTCAACATCGTTGTTACTTGCTTTTGCCAGTTCTTCCTGTGACATCTCCCTGGATTGTCTGAGCTGGCTTATCTTTTCGCCGAGGGGGTTTTTTACAGACATTGATGCATTCTCCTTTTATACATTAATGAAAATGACCGCGGCACAAATTGACATATATATTTAAATAGATATCTCTGCTGTTTATTTCTGCCAGAAAGTTTGATAACTGTAGAGATAATTATTATTTAACAAATAATTAGAGGAGTGGTCGGATGAAAAAAATAATCATACTTTTAATTGTAATATCCCTGCTGGGGTTGGGCTGTACAACACAGGATGCTACAGATCAGGGTGAGCAGGTTCCTGTAAATGGTGAGGATAATCAGTCAGATGAAGATTACCAGCCAGATGAAGATGTGAATGGAGAAGATAATGTAAGTGAAGCCGATGAAACGGAATTGGAGGAATATACTCCGCAGGAATACAGAATTCTTTTGAAAAACTACAATGCAATTCCCAGGTCACTGGATATAAACAGGACAGATACGGTTATCTGGAGAAATGAACAGTCCGATCCCAAGAGATTTTTCACAATCAAAAGTGAAGAAGGCCTTTGGGACGACCAGAAATTGGCTTTTGGCAAAACTTTCCGTTATACATTCAACGAAACCGGCCAATTCAAAGCCTATGTTCCTCCCTGGAATGGCATGAATGTGACAATTACGGTTAAATAAAAAAACCATGTCATGTGGAAGACATGGATACAAGAAAAATAACAGAAGGGACCACCGAAGTGGAGGTTCCTTCTGCTGCTATTGAAGACAAACTGCCTGTGAACTCACCGGTATTCTATAATTCCCATATGGAACTTAACCGGGATATTACCGTGGCAGCAACTTCTGTTTTTGTTAAGGAACATTTCGATTTTGAAGAAAGACCTCCTTCAGAGATCGATTATGTGGATGCAATGGCAGCTTCCGGAATCAGAGGGCTGCGCATAGCAAATGAGATATGTCTCAGGACGACACTTAATGACTGGGATGCAGAGGCCTGTGAGTTTATCGAGCAAAACATTGAACTCAATGGCCTGTCCGACATTGCTGAAACATCCTGCAGAAATGCAAATGCCCTCCTCCATGAAAAACGATTCAATATCGTGGATCTGGACCCTTTCGGAAGTCCTGCTCCCTATCTGGATGCTGCCAGTCGCTCTGCTGTACACCTGCTGGAGGTTACAGCTACTGACACTGCTCCTCTCTGCGGGGCTCATCTGAATTCCGGCATTCGTAAGTACGCTGCAGTTGCACTTAACAATGAATATCACAGTGAAATGGGACTGAGGATCCTTCTGGGGTCTATTGCCCGTCATCTGGCACGCCATGAGAAAGGAATGGAAGTATTGCTCTCTCACGCCACGCGCCATTATGTAAGGGCTTATGTAGGAATTAAAAGCGGGGCCAAAAACGCTGATCGCACACTTAAAGAGCTGGGTTATGTCACACATTGTGGCAATTGTAGTTACCGTGAATGGAAAAAAGGCTACTCTGTTTTCATGGAACAAACCTGCCCGGAATGTGGAAATGAAATGAATTCCGGGGGACTTCTCTGGCTTGGGAAGTTGCATGAGAATATTTTTTGTTCAAAGGTCATGGAAGAAATTGAAAAAAGACCACTTGGCAAGAAGAAAAAAGCCTGTAAAATAATCCAGACCTGTTTGGATGAACTTGATATTCCCTTCTTTTATGATCAGCACAGGCTATGCAAACAGCTTTCTGTGGCAGCTCCACGTATTGAAAAAACCATTGAGGACCTGAGGGATAAAGGGTATGAGGCCAGCAGGACACATTTCAGTGGGATGTCCTTTAAGACGAATGCCCCTATCAGTGTGATTAAGCAAATACTCTCTAATATGTATTGATATATATACAACAAAAAGATATATATAAAGAATAGGCATTGAGGTAGTCCTCAAGATATCATCAGGTGATTTTCTAATGTCCCGCGAAGAAGTAGAAAACCTGTTCCTTCAGGAAAAACCAACTCTGGCACTCCTTACTATATGGTCTCTTAAAAAGACGTACGCTTCTGTTATTACAAAACAAATCAATTCGACTTTTGCACATACTACAAAAATCATTTCCAAGATGGCTGATATGGGGCTGGTACAGTTCACATCTGAAGGAAGAATAAAATATGTAGAACTGACAGAATATGGTGTAGATGTAGTAACAACTCTCAGGGATTTTATTATAACACTTGGGGATAATCTTCCTGAAAAGTACAGTGAACTGGTTGAAGCAGTTGAGGAAGAAGAGAGTGAAGGAACACAACTTAATCGGGAGTCCAGAGAAATACTGGAACGTATTAAAACATTAAGAAGTAAGATAGAGGATATCTACGGACAACTGGTAGAAGCAAATGCCAGTGAAGACCGTATTAAATTGAAACTGGGGCCTTTCAGCAGGGAAATACATATGATAGGTGATAGAATTGAAAATTCAGAGGAGCCCATACATGATGATGTCCTCATTGCTTACAGTAACACCAAAGATGTCCTCGATAAACTGCTGGGCAGGAAATAATTTTTTACTTCTCTTGTGCGGGATTATATGCAAACCGAACTGGCAATAAAAGTGTATTCAAATACTGAACAGAACCTTGATGCAATTGCTGCTAAATTTGCAGATGACCTTAAGGACCTTGACGTGAAGTTGGGAATAGATTTTTCTAAAAATAAATGGGTTGTCGTGGATGTGGATGGAGATGATGCGGAATTTGCGATTCATTTCCTGAAGGAAAAATATGGCACTCCGGTATATGAACCAGTAGCAGGGAAAAAATACCGCGGCTACATACAATCCATAAAAGAAGATAAAATTGTTGTAGATATTGGTAAAAAGTTCTCCATCACTGCAAACGGACTGAAAAATCTGGGAACCGGCAGTCCGGATCAGGTAGCAACTCGTTTTGGTCTGATTCCATATATGCCTGTTAAAGTGGAAATTGTCAAAACAAATGAAGGTGAACAGGTACGATTTACCGGTCAACAGGTCGATAAATTATGGGAATGGAAGAAATCTTCTACGGACAGGATTATTGTGAATTCAGTTACACGCTCCCAGCTTAAGTCTGTGCTGAAAAAAACAGGTCATAGCAGGGATATTTATGGTACTGAAAGGTTGGGAATTATGGAACATTGCGTTATATGCAGGGAAAATACGGATGGGCCGGGTATTGTTGCAGAGATTGGTCCAAAACTCAATGCTGATATGGGTGTAATCCGTTCAGAAAAGTAATCATACCTTGATGAAAAGGCAATGGTTATCCCCTGTTGCATAACACTCTATTTCTTTTATTGAATGCCTCTCACCGGTGATCTTGTATAAGATGCCTTCCAGCATTCCTTCATCAAAAGAGCATATTGGGTGACCAATAACAGGCATTGACATACATTCAAAACAATCTTTCACTTCGATAGTAAGAGGATCTGTATCTTCGATCTGTACTTTTCCCAATTTATAGCATTCCCAGAAAGAACGTACCTCTTCAAGGCTGTCAAAGAAATCCCCTTGCTCAAAAGTATTTGCGATCTGTGTGCCGATGTCACTTCCTATATGTTTGACGATAGGATTATGATTAATACCCTGGGCTTCAAAGCCTGCCTTGAAAGCGCAGAAAACATTCTGGAAAAAATCAGTTTCACCGGAAAATGTGCTGGAGAAATTTTCCAGGCTTTGGTAGTAATGAGTATCCAGAGGTTTTTGTGAACAAGCTACGTATTTTGAGGATAAATTATAATTCTTTTTTCGCCTATCCACCGCATCTACTGATTCTCTCAATAGGTTTGCTTTTTTAAGATCGTTAAGATGTACTGATACAGTGGATTTGGCCTTCCCTGTATTTTGGACAATTTCATCGAAAGAACATGGCCTTTTGTCCAGTAAATCCATTATCTGCAATTTAACGGCACCGTTAATTGCAATGAAACCATTATTCGTAGCGAAAAGGGCCGTGCGGTTCGTAGCGTTCATCCAGATGAATTATAAGGGGAGTGGTGTATATAAATGTTCGCTCCATTCCGAATGAATTTTATAATAAAACATACCTCTCAATGAACTGAATGGAAGAAAATTTTGCAGTTATAGTACCCGCCAGGGATACTGAAAAAGTAAGATTTGAATTACAATCCAGGGGGTTGCTGGACCGGAGACGAAAATTCGTATCTCGCATTGTTGAAGGTGGAAGTTTTGTTGAAATTCCCGTCACAGATTTGGTAAGTGGATATGAAATAAAACTTCAGGAACAACCGGAGTTCTACCGTCAACAAATGAGTCTGAAAGAAAGGCTTGCCGGAAAAATGAATCCGGAGGAACTGGAAATAATCCCATCCGGCTGGCAAATCCTTGGAAACATTATAGTAGTTACCATTTCTGAAAAAATAATACACAGGAGACTGGAAATTGCTGAAGAATTATTGGATATGTATCCTGCCTGTGACACTGTTGTAAGGGATTTGGGTATCAAGGGAAGTTTACGCCAGCCAAAAAGACAGCTTGTGATTGGCAATACCACAGAAACAATACACAAAGAGAACGGCTGTTATTTCAAACTTGATGTGACGGAGGTCATGTATTCCAAAGGCAACCTCAGGGAAAAAAACAGGATGAGTAAACTTGGAACCGGGGAAATTGTTGTTGATATGTTTGCCGGAATTGGTTATTTCAGCCTCCCTATGGCAGTGCATTCCCAACCTGAACAAATATATTCGATTGAACTGAATCCTGTCTCATTTGGCTACCTCAAAGATAACATAAGGTTGAATAATGTACAACATATTGTACAACCCCTGCATGGCAATTGTGCAGAAATTACGCCAAAGGGAGTTGCTGACCGGGTAATTATGGGATATGTAGGAGGAACAGCGGATTATTTGCCTGCTGCAATTGGTGCATTAAGTAAAAATGGGGGCATATTGCATTTTCATGAAGCACTGGCTGAAAATTTAATGTTTGAGAGGCCGATTGGGCAGATTAAAAAGGAAGCAAAAATGCAGGGGAGAACTGTGGAGATTATGGAGTGTCGGAGTATAAAAAAATATTCACCGGGTGTCTGGCATGTTGTCGTGGACGCACGTATATGGTAAAGATGATTTATTATATTTTCTTCAGGGAAACTGTCATGTCCGAATCAATTATGTAATCGAAATCCAGGGTATCGGTCCATCCCTGATTTTCAAATATCGACTGGAAACAGATGCCTATAAGCAATTTCTTTTGCGATTTTTCAAATATCGAATCAAGAGTCGTTTTCAATTCTTCTGGTTCCACTCCGATTTTGGGCATGGCAAGCCCACCAAGCAATACGACCGTATCAGCATGATAATCAATAGTATCACCGAGTTGCATTCCCATATCCGTGGGAATTAGTTGTTTTGCATTTTCGATATCAGTATTGCCTATAAATCCCATTTGCTTGGAACTTTTACGCAGGGAATAAGCGGCAATTTCTGCAAAAGGAGTACAAAAACCCGGAGTTCCAATAAAAATGATTTTTTGCGATTCTCTGGCCAGGGATGCAAAATTTTTCAACAATGCACCTATTCCTTCGGATTTTTCAAGTATTTCCACTTAGATCACCAAAATTAAAAGGAGGATTATACCTCCTTGATTCCAAAGGATTCGAGCAGGATCCCGGGATTGATACGCCCTGCAGTGTATGATTTTTTGGATGCAACGTCGTTTACGGTAATTCTTGCCGGGGCGAACATACCTGCATCTACTTTGAAGAAGTCGAATTCTGCTTCCTTGAATGTTGTATAGAAAGGTTTACCAAAGTCTCTGGAAGTTGTGGATGGTGTCTTTTTGACATATTCCTCAAGATCATCCTGTCCGTAGTCCACTGTGTAGTAGGTCTCTCCGCAGTAGATTACGCAGTCATTGGTTGAACCCATGCATTTTGTATCGTCTCCAACAATAGGTGCTATTGGTGCCACACCGAAACCACTCTTTATTGTGTTGATATCAAAACCTACGGATTCCATTTTGTGGATACCTGTTTCCACTATACGGGCAGAGATCTGGACTGAACCTGCAATGGATGCAGTAGGTGCTACAGCGATATAGACGTTTTCCGGGTCAACGCTGCAGTGTTTGGCGATATATTCTACGACTCCCTCATCCGGGAGTTTGCCGGATTCCATTACAAGTACGGCAGCTTCGGCATCATCCTGATAATCGATTTCCTTGTAAAGTTCCTTTGGTTTGAGTCCAAGGGCACGTGCAGGACCTGAGCCCATTCCGAAATACTTACCAACAGAAATTCTCCAGCCTGCATACTGGGAACCCATACAAGCGATTGTAGGATGATCGGTTACGACCTGAATTGCAGGCACAGGGAGTCCGTCTAGGTTGAATTTGGTGTAGGTAATTTCTGCAAGATCGGCAAGACAGAGGCGTGAAAGATACATGCCTGCGTCATACCCCCCCTGGGCATTGACTCCACAATCAATTATTGTAGCGCCATTTTCGAGCTGTTTGGATTCGACATTGATCTCATCTTCCCAGTCCAGCATTTCATCAATTATTGCAAGTCCCTTTTCATTAACACTAATCACATTATCACCCGTGGATATTTTCACGAATTAACCATATACTTTTAGATTACTTTAATGTAAATCTAACAAGTACAAATGATACAGTTAGAACGATACATATTCGTTTCGGTTTTATGGATAAGTGTTTGCTTATTATGGATTGTACATAATCCCTATTTTTACTTAGTCTCCAGAAATTCCATATCAGAAATTGGTTACAAATCCTACTTTATAGTGAAATGGCTGTATCTTAGTTTTTAAAAAACGTTGTCGATTTTAATGCCATGATCGCTTTGTTAACGTCTGTCAATTTGAATTACTTTTTGAATTATTGAAGTGTCTACTATTTTTATGTAGATTGAAAAATCGTGGTCGGCTAGGTTATATACAATTGCTTTTTAAATTCATGGTAACAGCAGTCCATGATATGACAGCTGTTGTACAGTTAGATATAGGTGATTTAATGGGAAAACAGGAAATGTATGATAAACTCAGAGATGCGATTGTCAACCAGGACATCAATGGTGCTGGCCCCCTCGTCCAGGAAGCCCTGGATGCAGGTTTTACTCCTTTCGAGATCATCAATGATGGTCTGTCTGTCGGTATGAAGATCATCGGTGACAAATTCGAAGCCGCCGAAGTCTACCTTCCACAGATCATGATGTCTGCCAAGGCCATGAAAGCCGCCATGGAGATTCTTGATCCGATCCTTGCAGAGGATGAGACCTCAGAATCCGTCGGAACCTGCATCAAGTTCGTCCAGGAAGGCGACATCCATGACATCGGTCACAGGCTTGTTGCAACCATGCTCGGTGCAAACGGTTTCACCGTTATCGACATGGGTGTAGACGTACCCAACGACAAGGTCATTGAAGAAGTAGCAGCCCACAAAGGCGAGAAACTTATGCTCTCCGGCTCTGCCCTTATGACCACTTCCATGCTCGGTCAGAAAGACGTCATGCGTCTGCTTGAAGAAGAAGGTCTGCGGGACTCTGTGAAAGTAATGTTCGGTGGCGCTCCGGTCACAGATTCCTGGATTAAGGAAATCGGTGCTGACGCAACAGCAGAAAACGCAGCTGAGGCAGCCAACGTTGCTCTTGAATTAATGAAAAAATAAACCGGGAGGATAATTTATGACATTTACCAAATCCGTAACTTGCTATGATTTTTATGACCGTGCCCAGACCGGTGAGAAATGCACCCAGGATGACTGGGACCTGATGACCATTCCAATGAAGGCAATGGAACTGAAGCAGAAATACAACCTTGACTTTGGTAAGGAATTCGTTCCAACCGACAAGGATCAGATGGAAAGGCTGTTCAAAGCCGGTTTCGAGATGCTTCTTGAATGTGGTATCTGGTGTACAGACACCCATCGTATCGTCAAATACACAGAAGACGAGATCTGGGATGCAATCAACAATCCACACAGGGAATTCCAGCTTGGCAGTGGTCGTGACGCCGTTTACTGCCGCAAGCGCAGTGTGGGTGACAAGGTCAAACCAATCGTACAGGGTGGTCCAACCGGTTCCCCAATCTCCGAAGATGTCTTCATGCCCGTGCACATGAGTTACGCTCTTGAGAAAGAATGTGATACCATCGTCAACGGTGTAATGACCTCTGCCCGTGGTAAATCTCCTGTCCCCGGCAGTCCTTACGAAGTTCTTGCATCCAAATCCGAAACCCGCCAGATCAGGACCGCCGCTTCCATGGCAGGTCGTCCAGGTATGGCTGTTTAGGGCCCTGAGACTTCCCTGTCTGCACAGGGTAACATCGGTGCAGACTGTGTCGGTGGTATGAACTCCAACGACAGCCACGAAGTCTCCCAGCTGAACGAGCTCAAGATCGATCTTGACGCAATCGCTGTCATTGCCCACTACAAGGGTAACAGCGACATCATCATGGATGAACAGATGCCCATCTTTGGTGGTTACGCCGGCGGTGTAGAGGAAACAACCATAGTCGATGTCGCAACTCACCTCAACTCCATGGTCATGAGCAGTGCCAGCTGGCATCTTGATGGTCCTGTCCACATCCGCTGGGGTTCCACCAACACTCGTGAGACCCTTATGATCGCAGGCTGGGCATGTGCCACCATCTCCGAGTTCACAGATCTTCTGTCCGGTAACCAGTACTATCCATGTGCCGGTCCATGTACCGAGATGTGCCTGCTTGAGGCTGCAGCCCAGTCCATTACAGATACCGCATCCGGCCGTGAGATCCTGTCCGGTGTTGCAGCCGCCAAGGGTGTCATCACTGACAAGACAACCGGTATGGAAGCCCGTATGATGGGTGAGGTCGCACGTGCAACCGCTGGTATGGATATCAATACTGTCAACCAGATTCTGGATAAACTTGTAGCAAGCTATGAGAAGGACTATGCCAATGCACCTGCAGGCAAGACTTTCCAGGAATGCTATGATGTTGCAACCGTGACACCGACCGAAGAATACGTCAAGGTCTATGACGGTGCAAAGAAGAAACTCGAAGAACTGGGTCTGGTATTCTGAGTGTGAAAGAGCCATTTTTATGGCTCTTTTTTTCGTAGAGATATAACAAACAAATAGGAGGCATCCGAATGACCTGGACTATAATTAACGGCGTCATTTACCTGGTATGTTTCGCCATGATCGGCTGGATGTTGCTTGATGCAATGAAGGTAGCGAAAAAATAATGGGGGAATATTGAATGACAGATGAAATTACTAAAGATCCCTTGGAAGAATCCACCGGCCTTGTCAAGACACTAAGACCATACCATGTATGGGCACTTGGTGTCGGGATTGTGCTGGTGGGTGAATATATGGGATGGAACTTTACTGTTGCCAAAGGTGGTATACTTGGTTCCCTTTTGGCATTACTTGTTGCCGGTACAATGTATTTGATGGTTTCTCTGTGTGCAAGTGAACTAGGTGCATCTACCAAAAGTGCAGGTGGGCCTTATGACTGGGCACGTTTATTCGTAGGTCCCGGTGCAGCGGCACTGGTTGGACTTGCTGTTTATATGGAATACATCGCTCTGGAAGCCGCAGATGCCATTGTTGTGGCATCAATAGCAGAATCAGTATTCCCGGAGATAGAGGTATTCCCGGTCACGCTTTTAGTGATCACTTTCCTGACATTTGTAAATTACAGGGGTGTTGTGGCAGCGCTTAATCTTAACTTTGCACTGACCTTTACTGCATTTGCGGCAATACTTGTGTTCTTTGCCATGAGTGTAACAGGTTTTGGAGGTATCTGGGATCCGGGTAACTTAATATCCGGTGCTATTCCAAACGGATTTATAGGTATCTTTGCTGCACTGCAATTTGGTCCCTGGTTCTATCTGGGTATAGAAGGAGCGGCTATGAGTGCAGAAGAATGCAAACATCCTTCCAGAGCAGTACCTCTGGGCCAGCAGGCAGGGATGATCACTCTTTTGCTTGCAGCCGGTATGACTCTGTATGTATGTTCTGGACTTATACCAACCGAGCAACTTGGTGTATCCGTATATCCACTATATGAGGCAGCCACGAACAGTGGTGTGCAATTGCTTGTAGTACTCCTTGCAATAGGTACTCTCTTTACATGCCTTGCAAGTGCCAACGGTACTATTTGTGACTCATCCAGATCATGGTATGCCCTTTCAAAAGATCAATTCCTTACACCATGGTTCTCTGCTGTACATCCGAAATATAGAACACCTTACAGGGCTGTTATTTTCACCATGCCGATTGCGATTGCGTTTGCATTCAGTGGTTTCCTGGATCAGGTTATCACATTTTCGATAACATCCGGACTTGTATGCTATGTGATGATTCCATTTTCCCTGATTCGTTTCAGGAAGATGTTCCCGCAGCACAGCAACAAAGTGCGTCCATTCGTTGGTCCGTTGCAACCCTGGATTGCATATTTCACAATATTCCTGGCAATTGTGATCATGTCAACCCTACAGTGGGGATACAGGTATAACCTGATATTTGGCCTGTTGTTCTATGCAATTGCGTATTTCTATTTCAACTGGAGATACCGCAGCCTGGAATCCACTCATGACTGGGGCGAAGAGATGGGCTGGCCCGAACCAGTGAGGACATAAGGAGGTGATGATTTTGGACGATAAACAAACAGAAGCAAATGTTGACACTGCACGATATATGAGCAAACTACGACAGGATGCCCTTGTTGTGGTAGCGTTGATGGGTGTATTGTTCTTTTCAGAATCATTCATCTTCTACACCATAATTACCACGGTATGGGACAGTACACCCGAACTTTCGAGTATATTCCCGGTTTATGTACTGTTCTTGCTACTGGTACTGGGTGTCGGAACCGCTGCATGTCTAAGGGTGTATAGTTCTATAAAGGAACACATGTATACATTCAGATATTATGACTGAGGAGGATTAAATATGGCAGTTACTAGCAGGGGAAAAGAAAGAAGTGCTTTCCTGCAGATATTTGACATTTTATTTATTTTCATTGTGGCAGGTATCTGTGTTGTACTACCCGTTATCCTGCAGGGTACCGTCCTTGTAGGCTGGGGAGAGTCGGGAGGCATGAAATTCATCTGGGACCCGGTGTCTTATTTCAGCCTGGTTGCTGTAATTCTTTTGTTCTTTATAGTGGTACTTTACCACTCGGTTAAGAATTACAGGTTCTGAAGTTGCCAGCATTGCTGGCAATTTATTATTTTAAATTATATAAGTAGGTGATGCGATGACTGATAATATCAACCGTCTAAAAGACAAGGATAATCCAACGGAGACTGAAAAGAAACATATACCGGTTATTGAAGGTCCTTCAATGATGACAGCAGGGGGTACATATGAGGTCAAGGTTTCTGTTGGAATTGAACCGCATGTAATGGAAGAAGACCACTACATCGAATGGATAGACCTCTATCTTGCAGATCAGAAGATAGGCAGGATGGATCTGGGACCATCGGCAGAAAAGGCAGAAGCAACCTTTAATGTAACTCCTCAGGAGGAATTAATAGGTGCCACAGAGTTTCAAGTATGCCACATCCGGGGTGTAAATGTTTGCGGCGATTGTGGTCTAACTTCTGTAATTACAGACTTTAAAGCAATTGAAAGCTGCAATGTCCACGGTCTCTGGGAATCTTCCATGGAAGTGGAAGTTATGTCCTCAAAACAAAAGCCTGGCAAAAAATGCAGCTGGAAAGCTTAATTATCTATATGTGGAATTGAAGTGCCGGGTTTGCCGGTACTTTTTTTATTTGATTGCAACAAAAAGAAAAGCTCATCTAAAAATATACTTTGTACAATTTTTAATGCATTTAGTAAATAGAGGAAGTAATCATGAAATCCGGGGGCATATTGGTAGTTGAGGATGAAATGATCGTTGCAATGGGCATAAAACTCAAACTGGAGGAGATGGGGTATACTGTTTGCGCAATTGTGGCAGACGGACAAACGGCTATAAATATGGCATCACATTTGAAACCGGATTTGATTTTGATGGATATTATTCTCAAAGGCAATATGGACGGAATTGAAGCTGCCAAAGTAATCAAACAGAAGTTGACTACCCAATTTATTTTCCTAACCGGTATATCTGACAAGGCCATTTTGCAGCGTGTCCATGAACTAAAACCAGTGGGGACTATAATGAAACCTTTTGATGACTCACAGCTGCGCACTATGATAGAAGATGCTTTGTCTGAATATAGATCCTCTTCCGGCTCTTTGGAATTTTCTGATTCTTGTTCTTTGTTGGGATGACAGAATAAATCGAATCCTGTATGCAAAATTGTTATATTTTTTGTAATCATATATCTATGTCTTGATACATACTCATAAACTGTTGAGTGTCTTAAATGAAACCAAAACCCGATCAGAGTAGATATATTATCCTTGGCAGTATCGATGGAGTACTGGCAGTACTTGGTGTTGTCATTGGTGCTTCGAATGTCTCTTCTAACCCTGATCTCATAATAAATGCTGCTTTAGGTGGCGCGGTTGCTCTTGCAATGACCAATGGGCTTGGATCTTACCTTGCAGAAAGTGCGGTAGAGTATGGCCATCTTGCTGACCTTGAAAAACCTCTTTTACGCAATCTTGGATCTACAAGTCTTGAAAAAGAAACGCGCAATAATATATTGTATGACACTCTGGCTCATGGCGGTTCCAGTCTGATTGGTTCTCTTGTGCCTATATTGCCGTTTGTATTTCTGGAAAACTATGCACTGGAAGTTTCAGTTGGATTAAGTATAATCGTTTTGGCTGCTCTTGGTATGTTTTCCGGCAAAATAGCCCGGCAAAACCTGATACTACATTCTGTCAGGATGGTTGGGCTTGGAATACTTGTTGTTATTGTTGTAACTGCTTTTGGACTTACATGAGATGGATGGTGGTAAAATGAAAGACATAACTTATCGTAACATTCTGGTTCCAATTGATGAAACGAAACTTTCCAAAAAAGTAATTGATAACGCATTGCATATTGCATCTGTGGAGAATGGGCGCATTATTATAATTTATGTGGAAGAGCCAGGCAACTTGAAATCATTTCCGGATGAGTTTCATGAAAAACTTGCCAATCTGTTTATTAAAAGTATAGAAGCCAATCTGGAGTATGCGGCAAAGCAAGCTGAAATACAAGGCATAGCTATCCATACACAGGTTGTTGAGAGTAGGAATCCGGGTCGTGAAATTATCAAAATTGCACAGGAAAACAAGATCGATCTTACTGTAATGGGGACAGAATCATTGCGTAGCGATCCCTTTGGAAGTCTCACACGATGGTTGATTGCTGCTGATATAGGGCCGGTACTTGTCATCACTTCCGATGACTGAAATATTTTAACAGGTTAAATTTTATATTCTGTATCAACTATATTGCGCTGGTCCCAAAAATGCAACAATATACTTTACCTCTTTTTATAGTAGGTCTGATTCTTATTACAAAAGGTGCTGATTGGTTTACTGAGTCTGCAGTCTCAATATCCCAAAAAAGTGGTATTCCCAAGATGTTAATCGGGGCTACAATTGTAAGTTTTGCAACCACAGCTCCCGAATTTACAGTTTCTGTATATGCTGCTTATTTAGGTCAGACCGGGTTGACTGTGGGTAATGCTGTGGGCTCTGCCATATGCAACGCCGGCCTGATCCTCGGAGGCGTAATAGTCTTACGCTCGATTCCTGTAGAGGATTCCTCTTTTTTGAAAAGGGGTGCATTTATGGTTGTATCGGCTTTGTTGCTGCTTGTAACATCCATTGATGGCGTACTCACACCTGTTGATGGTATGCTTTTACTGGTAGTTTTTGTCGCTTTTATGTATTACAATTACAGACGACAATCTGTGATCTTTGGGATGAATGAAGAAGTTTATGAAGACCTTGAAGAAGTATCCGGTTCTATTTCAAAAGATGTGGCCTTTTTTGTCCTGGGTGCTGCTCTTGTGGTGGGTGGCAGTCGCATCCTGATTGATTCCGGTACTGATATTGCTATGTGGCTTGGTGTTCCTGAGATGGTTATCGGATTGACCCTTATAGCATTTGGCACATCACTTCCTGAATTAGTTACTGCTCTTTCAGCTACTAAAAAAGGCCATAATGATCTAGCAGTTGGCAACATACTTGGAGCCAACACAATGGATATAGCTTTAATTCTGGGAGTTTCTTCCCTTATCAGTGATCTTCCGATAGAGGAGCAATCTTTATATTACGATTTTCCGGCGATGTTATTGATAATGGGTATGATTGTTGTTTTTGGTTTAACAGGCCGCAAACTTGCACGCTGGGAAGGGGCTGTTATCTTAGCCACCTATATTGCCTATATAGGCGGCCTTTTCTTTTTCTATATGCAATAAATAAGCAATTGCTTAAATAATAAAATTCACATTAATATTACTAAATGATACTGCCAACTGCCCAATCCATAAAGCAGCAGAGGATAGAGCTAGGACTTACACAAAGCGGCCTGGCAAAAAGAGCCGGTGTCAGTCAGCCCCTTATAGCAAGAATAGAGGCGGGTGATGTTGATCCAAGGTTATCTACCTTGAGAAAAATATTTGCTGCTTTTGACCAATCCGAAAAAGAAAAAATATGTGTCAGGGACATCATGCATACACTTGTGGTTTTTGTATCTTCTGATGAATCGGTGGACCATGCAGTCAGTATCATGCAGGAGCATGGTTATTCTCAGGTTCCTGTGATCGATAATGGTGTGCCTGTAGGCAGTATTTCAGAGGACATGTTTGTCAGGTCAATGGCTGAGAACAAAACCGCCATGATATCCAAAATGAAAGTGGGGGATATGATGGGTGAATCTTTCCCTGCAGTTTCCCCTGAAGCTGATATTGGTATTGTATCTACACTGCTGGAACGCTATCCTGCAGTCCTGGTGCTTGAAAAAGGAGTTGCTATCGGGTTTATCACCAAGCACGATATAATAAAGTTGCTACACGGTTAATCTTAATTCTGACTGTTTAACTACAGTTAAATATTAGCGCTACATTAGGTGTGGATTAGTTAAAAAGCTATTAGAGGAAAGTCTATGGACCTTGAAGATAATCTATTAATGATGCCAGGCCCGGTGCCAGTACCCCCCAGGGTTCTCAGGGCAATGGCCAAGCCGATGATCAATCATCGTGGAGCACAATTTTCTGAAATATATGATGACTGTCGTCGAATCCTTGCTGACGTTTTCAAGACAGAAAATGACATTTTTGTGTTAAGCGGCTCAGGCACCGCTTCTATGGAAGCTGCTGTAGGTTGTATCGCAGACAAAAATGACAGGATAATCTCCATTGAGAATGGTAAATTCGGGGAGCGTTTCAAAGACCTTGCTTCAAGATACGGTTCTGTTGTTCCCCTGGAGTTTGAATGGGGTAATTCAGTGGACCTGGATCTGATTGAAGCACAACTAAAGGAAGGAGCAAAGGCCGTTACCATGGTTCACAACGAAACCTCCACAGGTATCCTGAATCCTGCAGAACAGGTCGGCAAACTTGCGAAGAAATATGGAGCCCTGTTTATAATGGACGGTGTGACTTCACTGGGTGGAGATAATGTATTTGTTGATGATTGGGGGGTTGATGTAGCAGTGGTTGGTTCCCAGAAATGTATTGGTGCACCACCAGGTCTTTCCATGCTTTCTGTAAGTGAAGCTGCATTTGACGCAATGGAAAAAGAAAACCTTCCCTATTATCTTGATCTCAAAGCCTGCAAAAAGAGTGCTGACAAGGAAAAAACACAAACTCCTTACACACCGGCTATTCCCCTTTTCTATGCCTTGCAGGAGTCCCTTCATATAGTTGAAGAAGAGGGAATGGATGCCAGGATAAAGAGACACTGTACTGGTGCAGCTGCTGTGCGTGCAGCGATGGATGCAATGGGTATCGAAATGTTCCCACAACTCGATGAATACAGTGCTTATTCCAATACTGTTTCAGCAATGAAGGCCCCAGAGGGTATGGATAGTGAGACCCTTAAAAAGGAAATGATGAAAGCCGGAATTACAATTGCAGGCGGACAGGCCCATCTTAAGGGCAAGATTTTCCGTATTGGAAGTATGGCCAATGTAAGTTACAGGGATATTCTCAGTACTCTCCAGCAGGTCGAGATAGTGTTCAAAAAGAGTGGAGTGGTTTCAGAACTGGGTCCTGCAACAGAAGCTGCAATTGAAGTATTAGATAAATGAGATATTATGAAAATCATAGGTATTGTAGACACGACATTTGCACGTTTTGATATGGGCAGTGCTGCTGTGGATGAGATCAAGCAGTATGTTTCAGCCCGTATAATTCGGATCACAGTTCCGGGTATAAAGGACCTGCCGGTGGCTTCTAAAAAGCTTATCGAAGAGCAGGGCTGTGAAATAGTCATGGCTCTGGGAATGCCCGGTGCTGCGGAAAAAGATAAAATGTGTGCACATGAGGCTTCCACGGGTATCATCCAGGCCCAGCTTATGACAAATACGCATATTATTGAGGTTTTTGTTCATGAAGATGAAGGCAAGGATGAGAAGGAGCTTGCTTTTCTGATGGAGAACCGTGCACGTGAGCATGCCCGTAATGTCGTGGACCTTCTCTTTAAGCCTGAGAAGCTTGTAAAACAGGCAGGTACGGGCCAGAGGCAGGGTTTTGAGGACGTTGGAAGCCTGCGTGGATGAGAAATTGATTTTATAATTTATAAGTATGATTAGGAAGCAAAATCTGCATTGGAGAACAATATAATGACAATCAGACTGGGATTTGTGGTAGCGGAGTTTAACAGGGATCTTACCTACCAGATGGAATTGCTTGGTATAGAACATGCGAAATTCCTGGGGGCAGAAGTGACAGATACCATTCTTGTGCCCGGTGTTTACGATATGCCGCTTGCAATCAAGAAACTTTGTGAAAAGGATGATATCGATGCAGTTGTAACCATTGGTTCGGTGATAGAAGGTGCAACGGGTCACGATGACATAGTGGTCCAGCATGCTTCAAGAAAGATTACTGACCTGTCTCTGGAATACAACAAGCCCGTTACTCTTGGCATTGCAGGTCCCGGTATGAGTCGTATGGAGGCTCACCAGAGGGTCGATTATTCCAAGAGGGCTGTAGAGGCTGCGGTAAAACTTATCAGGCGTCTCTAAATAAATTCATAGGGGCTATCAATGGCATCTTCAAGACTGGCCCGTGTGGCTGAATCCCCGACAATCCGTATAGCCAATATAGCAAATCAGCTCAAGCAGGATGGCATTGATGTAATCAGCTTTAGTTTGGGTGAACCTGATTTTGATACACCAAAACACATCAGTGATGCTGCATGCAAGGCGCTTTATAGCGGAGAAACTCATTATTCTCCCTCTCCGGGCATCAAACCGCTGCGCGAAGCTATAGCCAAGAAACTACAAACAGAGAACAATCTGAATCTGGATGCATCCAATGTGATGGTCACACCGGGAGCCAAGCAGGCAATATTCGAAGTGATGATGTCTGTACTTGATGATGGTGATGAGGCTATACTGTTCGATCCTGCTTGGGTTTCCTATGAACCATGCATCAAACTTGCAGGAGCAAACCCTAAATGGGTGCCTACAGACCCGGAAAATGGCTTTCTTCCTTATGATATTGGAGATCACATCACAGATAAAACACGTCTGATAGTTGTCAATTCCCCGTGCAATCCTACAGGTGGTGTTTTTGGCAAGGACAAATTAAAGGAAATAGCAGATCTTGCTATTGATCATGATCTTCTGGTCCTCTCTGATGAGATATATGAAAAGATACTTTATGATGAAAAACATTACAGTATCGGTGCCATGGAAGGGATGCAGGACCGTACTATTACTGTAAATGGCTTTTCCAAATCCTATGCGATGACAGGCTGGAGGTTAGGATATTTAGCTGCAAATGAAACTTTCCTTCATGATTTCCAGAAAATCCAGTCACATTCTGTCAGCAGTGCTACAACGTTTGCTCAATATGGTGCCATTGAGGCACTGGAAGGCGACCAGCAACCTGTTGAGGACATGGTAGCTGAATTCAGGCAACGCCGGGATATCCTTGTAGATGGATTGAATGATATAGGTATACATTGTAACCGTCCCACGGGTGCATTCTATGCATTTGCGGATGTAAGCGAATATGGGAATGGTGAAGAGATTGCTGAGAAATTGCTTTCTGATGCCCACGTTGCCGCTACCCCGGGTTCAGCTTTCGGTTCAAGTGGTAACAATTTCGTGAGGCTTTCATATGCTATTTCACAGGAAAGGATAAGAGAGGCACTTGAAAGGATTGAGAATTGCCTTTTATAATTCTGTTCTCTTCCTTTCCAGAATTCTTTTTATAATTCTACCACTGCTGCAAAGGGTACATTGATGGGGTTTTCCCAGGCGTACTACCTTTGTATTGAATCCTCTTTTTTGAAGTTTATCTTCAAGTTCTTTTTCATCGAATACCTGGTCGTGTCCCAGTACGATAATATCAGGTTGTACCTCTTTGAGAGGTTTGAACATATCCTCTTCACTTCCCAGAAGGGCATGGTCCACAACCCTTAAAGCTTTAACCATTTCAAGCCGCTGTTTTTCAGGAACTATGGGTTTAGGTTTATGTTCGATTGTTGAGTCCCGTGCAACAAGGACGTATAATTCATTACCATACTTCCGGGCCTGTTCCAGATAGTAGAGATGTCCCGGGTGCAGTATATCAAAGGTTCCTGTTGCAAGTATGCGTGTCAATTCATCACCTGATTAATTGTCCGCTAAAGAATAGGAATTACCTTTAATAACTTTATGGAAAACACCCGTATCCTTTGGGTCAATATAATTCTTTTTTGAAATTACTGTAGCACTGCCTCAAAGTATTCAGGTTTGGCGGTACATGCAGTATATCAAAGTCAAATAAATCCGCGAACTCATCGACCTTTTGATGGAAATCCTTTTCATAATTAAATCCAGTGTCAACCTTTGCTACATGCTTGTAACCGACTTCATTAAAGACATATCTCGATTTTTCAATGTCGTTTTTATCTTTGCTAAATCCTGAAGAAACCAGCATATCCCTCCAGTTGGCTGCCCACATAGGGGTCAGGAAAAAAGCCCCTTCTCCTTTGAAACTCTTGAGGGTGTCGAGATATTCCTGTCTGCCGCCAAGCACGGCACCGATACAGTCATCGATTGTTTCCCCGTTATTTTCTTTTAGTATTCCTACCGGACATGGATGGTCGGCAAAATCTTCCTCTATATCTGACAGTACATTGCCACACAAACCGTAAAAAAGTAATATACCATCAGATATGGGTGTCAATCTCCTGGTATTTGTGTATACCTCATCCTTGAGTTTCTTTGGGGTTGCATGCAGGGCAAATTCAAGTATCTGGATAACTATATTGAATTGTTTATCGGGCAATGGATTATTCAGCAAACTCACCATGGTTTTTGTTTCAACGTCCACTCCTGCTTTGCTGAGTTTATCCCTGATGCCATATGATTCATCATTTTCGACTATGATCACATTGTCTACCGAATTGTCCTCTTCTATGAGACATGTTATCTCATCTTCGAACATCCTGCAGGCTATTATTGTTAGGGTTGGCAGGTTAAATCACCTGTATAAAAAAGAAAAGGGAAAGGATTTTAAGATTGCGCCTTTTGGCCTTATCTTTTGATACATCCCCTGTAACATTTGTCGAGATGTTCCTCTGGCATTGGCCTGGTAGCCAAGCTTACTAAAACGGCGGTTATGGCAGCAATGGGAGTTGCAACAAGTATCGGGTCCACAACTGTCCATGTACCGGTAAGTAGGGTTTCTGTTCCAAAAATAGCCTTTGATATCCCCAGGGGAGCGGCTTCTTTTGCATGTACAAAGGTCAGCCAGAAAAGGCTGCTGAATGTTCCCGCAAGAAGACTTGCAATCGCTCCTTCCCTGGTCATACGAGGCCAGAACAGCGCTCCTGCATAGGCGGGCAGGAAGGCAGCCGCGCACAGGCCGAAGAAAATAGCTGTGCCACGGGCAATTATGCTGATTGGTAGCATGTAGGCAAGGATAACACTCAGTATGATTGTAACAGCGATTCCCAGTCTGGTTACGGATATGGTCTTTCCGGATCTACCACCCTTGAGGAATTCTTTATAAAAGTCATGGCCGATAGCAGTTCCCATGGTATGATATTGGGAACTGAGAGTTGACATAGCAGCTGCTAGCAGGGTTACCATGAAAATTGCAACGAAAAGGTCCGGTGTAGCACTGTTTATGTACTCCGGTATGATGCGGTCCATATTACCTCCTGCCACATCCAATGCAATCTGGCCCTGCGTATCGAGGAAATACACATTGGAAAGGGCACCTACTATATAGGCAACCCCGGCCATCATGAGAATAAAAGGTCCACCGGCAAATACTGCCCTATTGAGAGATTTTTTACTATCTACTGTCATGAATCGCACGGCCAGCTGGGGTTGTGCCAGTACACCGATTCCCACGCCAAGTATAATTGTAGATACCATTGTCCACCATATCGGTGTGCCAAATGCAGGCATTGATGTCCAGCCAGTATGTCCACCAGCGGCTAAACCTGCCGGTATCATTGATGCCATGTCGGTGAGGGCCTGATGGGCTTGTGTAATTCCACCGAGGTTAACATAGGTTAGTATGAGCAGTACAGTCATGCCCCCAAGCATCAGGGTTCCCTGCATGGCGTCTGTGTACATAACTGCCAGCAACCCTCCTGTTATTACATAGGCTGCAACAATAATAGTGAGGATAAATACGGCCACGTCATAATTGATTCCCAGGGATGTTTCCATGAACCGGGCTCCTCCGATGAGTACAATACCTGCGTAAAGGGGCATGAACACTCCGATCAGGGTGCCCGAAAAACCCTGTATGAATTTTGAGTTGAAACGTTTTCCCAGCAGTTCGGGGAATGTGACGGCCCCCAGGTTCACACCTATACGCCGTGTGCGTGATCCGAAAAGGACAAAGGCCACAAATATCCCGACCACGATATTCATAAAGACAAGCCAGAGGGTACCCATTCCCAACGTTGCGGAAACTCCTCCGAAACCAACGATTGCGGATGTACTGATAAATGTCGCTCCGTAGGAAAGGGCAAGTATGTAAGGATGCACTTTCCGCCCTGCAAGCATGTAATCGTCAACTTCTCTTGTACGTTTGTAGGCTATCCATCCACAATAGAAGACTATCATCAGATAGACCAGAACGATTACACCAAGAACTACCGGGCTTACAGGCAATCCTCTTCCTCCTCTTCATTCCATTTTGCAATTCCATATGCCATGCAGGCGATGGCACTTATTATGCACAGAACATATGCACTCCATATGTAGGGGTCCTCTATGCCTAACATTTTTACACCTCTTTTATGATGGGGGGTGTTAGCAAGTAACATACTTGAACTTTTCGAAAAGAGCAGGATAAACAGGGATTAAACAAACGGGCCAAAAGGTATTTATCGAAAAATAACAGAAAAGTAAAATTAAGTATTACAATAGACATTTTTTGTAATACTATGTCTGTTTTGCAGACCTTAAAGGGCGTTGTTGTCAGACCACGCCTCCTTCCTTCTTTTATAGTTCAATTATCTCGGTTTCCTTTGTTTTGGGGTCCACCAGTGCAACAGTAGCTTTTCCCGTAAGTACTCCGGCAGTTTCCCCGGGATTTATCACTCGTGTGTTGCCGATCATGTGGCTGCCTGCCTGGTGGGTATGTCCCCTGACAATGAGATCAAAATGACCGGATGCAGCAAGAGCCTCAATTTCTTCTTCGTTGATCCCGTGTAGGAGGGCAATATGCAAACCCTCTATATCCATTGTGCCAAAATCACCACATACGTTTGCTCCCTGTTTTGCAAACCATTCCTTTATAGTAATCCTGTCTCCCTCGTTATTTCCAAATACAAGGTGAAGAGGAGCCTCCAGTTCCGTGAATCCTTTTACGTTGAAAGGTGATACGAGGTCTCCGGCATGGAGCACAGCAGAGACCTGTTTTTCATTGAAGAAGTCCATAGCTTTGCGTATCATATCTAAATTGTCGTGGGAATCAGCCATTATTCCCAAATATTTTCGTGTTAAGATCATCAACTCCTATAATATTTTATCAGCCTGATTTCATGAAATTACAACTACAGCATGACTTTATTTATTGTGCTATGTGCGTAGTCTATGAATGGGTCACAACTCTTGAATATATCAGGCTTATAATTGATGAATATAAAATCACAATCTATATATATTACTATACTCTTGTTAAGCTCATTAATGAGCGGGCACAAAATATCTTTTTTAGTACCCCCACTCCCCCAGCCCGCTCATATACCCCCATCATATAGAGCAGGCTATCTTTATCTGCAATACTCCCTACGAGTTCCTAAGATAAATAACTTTTGAATATTTTATACGTATATAACTTCTATGTTTTTGGAAGTAATTGTCACTGGAATAATATTATTTTTGTTCTTTCCAAAAAGTAAGATGAATTGGTTTTCAATTGAGTGGAAGGGCACGAATTGAATATTTTTGGTTATCCATTGTTACTTTCTATTGTTTCAAACAGGAATCTCAAATAGTGCGTGGCTTCTGGAATAATGGGTTTCTTGTAGAACTAGAAGGCTTGCCGGAGAGGCCAACCAATGATCATGTAGATGCTTTTTCGAGGCTTTTAATACTTTCAATGTGAAAAGTTGAGGGTACCGAAGTTATCTGGGGTATTTGATGCGACTGATGGGATGAGGATTTGATTGTATCAATAATTTAAATTGTGTAATTCTTCTTTTAGCTCTTTAATGTCTTGGGCTACTATTTGTTTTAATTCATTGACACAGTGTTTCAAGTGAGTACCCTCTGCAGCTTCCTGTGGATTGAATTTTCGTAGCATCTCTAACAATTCATTAAGCGGTTTTTCTAAGCGACTACTGGCAAGATGTTGATACTGGACTAGATCATCAATATCATGCCACTTAGTGTTGGGGTTTAAACATCCAAGATTTTCCTCTTCAATATATGCGTTCATGTCGATGAGGTAAAACATATAGTTTGAATTTATAACGTCATCCAATGGGTAATATAATTTCTCAAGTTGTTTTTCTATGTATGCTGCCTTTTGCTGTTTTTTTGATTGTTCAACTGTTTCATGAGTTAGCCATGCATATACAATTGTAACAACTACAAGCACTACCGTGGCGATTGCAACTATTCCTCCTGAATTATCATTCAACATTGACCAATATAGCATGTGTCAAAATTTGTTTAAAGTTATTTCAACTTTCCTTTCTATATTCCTCTATGAAAAGCCAATATAATGAGTTTTCTGGTTAGTTGGGTGTTAGAAGGATGAGAAAACAACTACAATACTGACATTCACGTTATGTATTTTCACAAAAACATTTATATAAAATGTTTAAAGTTTATCTATTTAAAAATAACGGGGAATGAGCATGGCTGAGTCACAAGAGCAGATTAAATCTGGAACATATTATGTGGATGAAAACAATGATTATCATTTGCTTGAACCCGGTAATTACTTTATTGACGAAAAAGGTAATTTAAACCATGGTCCTGCTCCTGCAGTCAATTTACAGCCAGCGGTTGATAAAATAAAGTGGGATGAAGTTCTCGATTTGATAAAGGATTGGGGTCATCGTGGAACAACAGAGAGGACTATCAATCTAATTGGCATGTATCTTCTTGTTGCTGGAATAATTGCTGCTGCATCATTTCTTGCATTAAGGGGTATTGTAGAGGGGCAAGCGTTGGTAGGATTTTTGGGCGCTGCAATTGGATACCTACTTTCAAGAGGGGAAATTGGTTTAAAATAAAATAATTTTAGTTTTTTTCAGTTTGAAGCATTAAAAAACTTAAAATGAGGAAGTAGAAAAGATTAATTATGGAAAAATAACCCCACCACCACCACTTTTAATTCACTTCTGTCCTGAAAAATGGAGTGAAGTAGATAAATATGTTAAATTTACTCAACATGAGTATCCACTTTATTCAGATGCTTCTTCAGTATTGCAGGGAGTTTGCGGCCATCATTTGAAATATAGTTTTTTGAAAAAAATGGCAGATGACTTGATGATTACGTTAGATATCGATACTGAGCAAGTGAAAAAAGAAGGTTTTAGTTCTTATTCTCAACATAAAAAACTAGCCGCAATCATTGAAACAATGTACTGTGAGCTTTACTCCATTTTGGATTGTACAACACGAGTACTAAATCTTGTTTATGGAAAATACGATGGTATGAAAGGTCGCAAAACTTCAAAATACTTTAAGCATGCGTCAGAAGAAATTACTGATGAACGTGTCCCTTTTAAAATAAGAAAAGCATTAAAAGAAGCCTATAAGGATTGGTTTTTAGAATTAAGGAAAATCCGAACGGCTATTACGCATAAAGGAATTGGTGATTGTAGCAAAGGAAAAGCTGGAAAAATAGAATACTTTCATACCAACATAGCTCAAATGCCTACCAACACACTTGTGACAAATGATGTGTTTCGTGACCTCACAACATATGAAAAGCAAATAATTTTGTTTGTTAATACTATTTTTCATGAATTAAATAAAACTCTAGAAGATAACCAAACAGTTCAATTTTGTGGAATCTTTGGAGGGTTGTTGTATCAAAGGTTAGTTTCACCTTATGAAGCAACGGATTTCAATAGTGGAGTTTGTAATTCTTATGATTGGTTTGAACGAGAAGACCGTCAAACATGCCCATTTGCAAAATCATGTGGAGCATATTTGAAAGTGAAGAATGGGAAAAGGACTTGATGACAAAACCTTCATTGTTGCGTGATGTTGTTTATCATTTCCCCTAAATTTCTCTGCTTTCATTGTTTCTGTTAAAGTCAGACGAATTGGATAACGAGATTCATAGCTCGCATTTGTGATTTTTATACCGTATTCGCCATTATCGTAATTTACATAAGCTGCACATGTTTAGCATTTTATTTTATATGTAGTATAAAAACAAATCAATTCTTATAAATTTTTATGTAGATGTTCAGTTGAATAATTGTTGAGATCAATAACATATCCATTATCTTTTATTTTTTAAATATAATTCATTGTATTTTTAAAATTATTATCATTTATTTTATAGAGAGTCACGCCATTAGTGGAATAAAGTCTTTCATATGTATCACCATACATATCTGTATATTTTATTTGAATAAAAGTGGAAATGCTACAACTATATACGTGGTTTCCTTCATCAGCTTCACATATATTTTGTACAAGTTCCATGTATTTATAAAAATTGCCCTCTTCTCCTTTATAGGTAGAATTGAAGTTTTTATAAGTGTGGTCATTCCAAGTGTTTCCAAATCTGAATAATTCACCATTATTGAGATTTACTGTCTTAGATACATCATAGAAACCTTTCAACACAAATGATTTGGTTTTATCAAATTGATCTTCATCATTATAATGAATCTCAAATAGAACAATTGGTTCACAAATTTCTATACTTTCAACTGGGTAACCATTGTTGTAAATGCTTAGCCACATAAATGATTTTGTGGAATCTTTGTATTCATCAAATTCAAAAATAGGCTGATGATTGAGTTTTTCTACTCGCAATTGACTGTCCGCGATTTCATTTGCACTCAATCCTACCCAAATTGACATTAATGCAATTGTAACCATAACCAAAGTTTCAAAAAAAATTTTGTTTCTTGTTAGATAATGACGAATTTTGTTCCATATGACCATATAACAAACTGATCACTCCATACATTAAAATTTTATGTATATATGTCCTATTTTAAAACGAGTAGTAATATTGAATAATTTTGTACAATTAACAGTGGTCAATTTAAGGATAAATTAATTAGTTATTATTGTATTATTGATGTAGATACAATCAATTATGGATGTACTCATTTTGCCACTATCAAATCCTGTATATGGACCTACCCCTGTCCCTTCTTACAGAAGAATGATGGTATTCATAGACGGTGAAAACCTTGTCTTCAATTATCTAAGTTTGTTAAAGAATGGAAAAGTACCTAATGATCCTGTTCAACATGAAAAAGATGTCTTTGTTTGGCACATTAATTCGGTTGTCAACCCACAGTTTCATGAAATTATCAGGGCAAACTATTATACCTATATTACAGGATCCGATGAAACCATAATAGATCAAATTAAGAAATTGGCCTATGCGAGACCCCCTAGGTCCAAACTACCACATAACCTTTATCCAGTGGTTTTTAAGAAACCGAAAAAACGGGCGCAGAGCAAAGGTGTAGATATCCAAATGACTGTAGACATCTTATCTCAAGTATACAATAATAACATTGATACCGTGTATTTATTTGCTGGAGACGGAGACTATTTGCCGGTAATCAACGAAGCAATTCGGATGGGTAAGCAGGTATATTTGGCAGCTTTTTCGCATGGATTGAACAAGAAGTTGGTGAATAAAGTAGATCAATTCCATCTATTGGATGACATATACTTTGAGCAAATTGCTGAATCAAGTGAGTGATATTGTGGATGCAGATGATCGCGCATTTAACCTTTTTCAAATGGAATGGGAAAGAGGCCGGAATTTAGAAACTAAGGCCAAATATATTGCCACAATCTCGAGTGTTATTATTGGTTTCTTTTTAACATCGTTGAGCATAGTACTAACAGAAACCCTAGAAGCAATAACACATTCACAAAATAATATAGGGATTTGGTCGTTTGCTTTCATAGTTTTGGCATTGTTTTGTTTATTTTTCAGTATTTATGAGTCTGCACTTATGTTTGTCAGATCAAAGATTTATATAAATGAGAAATCAGCGATTGATCAGCTCTTTGAGTGGGATAATGGAGACGCTCAAACGTCTACTGAAAACACATTTATTGATCAAATAGGGGTTCAACTTAAAAAAGTTCAATAGTTAAATGGTGAAAGGTATCAGCATCTTATTCAGAGTTTTTTTTTACTTGCAGAGGGCATCATCTCCATGTTAGCAGGTATAGCGGGTGTTGTGGATATTGTATCAAAATCTCCTATCCAAATTGGGTTGATTTGGAATATCGCAAAATTTGCAATGATTGTTATTTTGTTTGTAACACTTCCTCACATGTTTCCACGAAGGTGGGCTGAAATAAAATCATTTTTGCTGAATAGATTCACTGGACTCCTTTCTTAACTTTCCTTTTTATAATGCTTTATGTTGAATTTCCTGTATGAAAGTCCAATCCATTGTTCTATCTGAAGGTTACATTGCAGGTAAATCATAATAATTCCGATCATTTCTATATACTGCTTTGTTTATTTTATTCTCTCATCAAGTGTCCTGCTGAAATTACTGTATGCTTCATCGTTAAAACATACAAATACTATCTTCTCAAAAACCGGTTTTTCTTCCAGAAAATCGATCACTTCATTTATCGCTATTTCAGCTGCCCGCTGTATAGGAAAATGGTAGGCTCCGGTGCTTATTGAGGGGAAGGCGATTGTTTTTATTCCTTTTTCTGCCGCCAGCTTAAGGCAATTCCTGTAACATTTGGCCAGCATTTTGTCCTCGTCATTGTTTCCGCCGTGCCAGACAGGTCCCACTGTGTGTATGACCCATTTTGCCGGCAGGTCATAGCCGTGTGTGATTTTTGCTTCACCTGTTGGACATCCATTCAGTGCCCTGCACTCTTCCAGCAGTTTAGGTCCTGCAGCTTTGTGTATTGCTCCATCAACCCCTCCTCCGCCTAGCAGGGAATTGTTGGCCGCATTAACAATAACATCAACTTTCTGTTCGGTGATGTCGCCTTTTATGATTTTGATTATTTGTTTATCCATAATCTTTGGTCTTTTTTACTGGTTAATATTTGTTGTCACTTCAGAACAGGAAGTAATCAAGGAGGAGGACTGAAGTGAATAGTAATATACCCAGTATGGCAAGTGGAATAGTATAACTCGATACTACCGTTTTCACATCATCGCCCGTGGTTCTCTGGATCAGCCAGAAAAACGGATCTGTAACATAGGAAAATACCATTGTGCCCGCTGAAATCATCAATATCAGGGGAATGGTTGCCACATCTGAAACATAGGGGCTGTAGGCGAGTATGGATGAAGTTATTATCGCAGTAACGGCCCTGGAGCCCTGCGCCGTCTGGATTATTGCGGCGAAAAGAAACGGAATGAAAAGAGCAGGTATTAGGTGTCCGATAAGATTATAGGTATTTTCTGCAAATGAACTTGCAGCAATCACTCCTCCAAGTGCCCCGGCACCGCAAAGGTCCAGCAATATAATGCCGGCGTTGCGGGTGCCTTTTTCAAAAACTATATCCAGATTTTCCTTTTTTACCAGTAACAGGGACGCACTGGCTGCAATAATAATAGCAAGATTGATGTCCGCCAGTAGTGAAGCTCCCGGCAAAAAATGGCCAATTGTCAGGAAAACAATGGGCAGTATTAATGGAACCCAACCAATAGGTGACTCTTTTCCTGTCAATTCTCTTTCTTTCCATCTATCTTTGTGGCTACCTCTTTTTGAAATAAGCAGGTATCCAAAGATAAAAAGAAGTATAGATATAGTGATCGCAGCCAGGTTGAAGCCAGCATCAACATTAAAATTAAGACTTCTTGTAATACTGTACATAACAGGAAGGGGATACAGAAGGACAAATGAAAGTGTACTTCCTATCGCGGTCGCATAATAACATTTCTTCCTGATCCCGGAGTTTACTTTCAGGTTTTCAACAAGAGGAATCATTACCACATAAGCTGTCAGGCAACACATGAGGGGGATGGATAGCAGGTAACCTGTAATAGCAGATATGAGGGTGGGTCGTGAGGATATTTTTTGCATATCCGAGACGATCCGCTGAGCAAAATTTTCCTGTCTTATTACCAGGGCAATCAGTGACCCTGAAAAAATAGGAATTGCAAGGAGTGCAAATATCCTGCCTGCACCCTGTGTAGCCATTGCGATTGCGTTTTGCTGCATCCCGCTGAATATACCGTAAAAAAGGGCTGCACCTGTCAGGACAAGGAAAGGAGGCAATCTAATCTTCCAGAGAAGAATTGTTATTAATACGATGGTTATTACGAAAATCAGGATATCTTGCACATTATCACCGTTTTTGGTTAATTCTCATTCGATATACCATCTCCAGTTATATTTTCTGCATATTTTAAACCAATGTTTTCAAAAAACACCTCTATATATATGGAGAAGCAATATTAATAGCAAAAGAATAGGTTTAATTATAAAAAATTCTAATTTGGTATTCTCTTAATAAAATCACATCAAAGGTGCTTTTGCAATGGCTAAAATCTCAGTAATAGGAGCAGGGAATGTTGGTGCAACTACTGTGCAGAGACTTGCCGAAATGGAGTTCGGTAGCATTGTCCTTGTGGATATAGTTGAAGGTTTACCTCAGGGAAAAGCCCTGGACCTGATGCAGGCAGGAGCTATAGTAGGATATGATACTAAAATTAAAGGCAGTAATGACTATGCGGACATTGTTGATTCAGATATTGTAATCATAACTGCCGGTGCTGCAAGAAAACCCGGTATGAGCCGAGCTGATCTGATAAATATCAATACTAAGATCATGAAAGATGTTTGTGAGAAAATCAAGCAATATGCACCTAAATCGATTGTTATTGCTGTTACCAATCCTCTTGATATCATGACTTATGTGGCCCTGGAAATAACTGGCTTTGAACCAAATCGTGTGTTTGGAATGAGTGGAATACTTGATACGGGACGTTTTGCCAGTTTTATTGCCGATGAGCTTGCCTACTCCAAAAGAGATGTTGAAGCAATGGTGATAGGTGGTCATGGGGACCAGATGCTTCCCCTGCCCCAGCATTCTTCAGTATTCGGGACGCCTCTGCCAGAATTGCTTGGAGAAGATGTTATTGCAGGGCTTGTAGAACGTACAATTCATGGCGGTGCTGAAATCGTTGCTCTTCTCAAACAGGGTAGCGCTTTTTATGCGCCCTCAGCTGCCATAGTGCAGATGGTGGAATCAATCCTGAGAGATGAAAAGAGAATCCTGCCTGTTTCTGCTTACCTGCAAGGGGAATACGGCCAGAAAGGAATATATTTCGGTGTACCTGCCAAAATTGGTTGTGATGGTATTGAAGGTATAATAGAGTTGGAACTGACAGAAGAACAGGAACATGCACTAAAAGAATCTTCAGCAAGCATAAGGGAAAACATAGAAGATCTGGATATCTGATAATCCACTGTTTTGGGTAACTTTTGACTACCTGTTCAAAGTTTTTTGGCTTTGCAGAGGTTCTTGTCATCCTTTGCGGCCCGGCCACATTTCATACAGTAATAAGATGGATTCTTGATCAGTTTTTTAAATTCCTTCGTATTTTCTTTTATATCATCTTTTTTCCAGGCACACATCTTTTTTGCCATACTTATCCTCCTTTAAAGAATCATAATTAAATAGAGTACGGCAATAATAGTTTGGGATGTGCTATTATTTTAAGTTATCCTGCAGTTCAGAAATCCCATAGATGTGCTGCATTTTGGTACAACACCCTGTCAACATCCTTCGCTGAAAAGTTTCCGTCTTCCTGTAGTTTAATTATGACCTGGAGTTGTTCCTGCAGGTTTCCCCAGGGTTCATCTGAACCAAAAAGGACTTTTCCTTCGGGCTGGCTGGTTATTATATCCTCAGTAGTCGTGCCATTATTTTCGTACATGTACCTGTATGCTTCATGGTTTGACATTGCAGTATCCAGATAGAGATTGTCAAGATCGCCAACTGCTTTTATAATTTCAGGGATACCATCCCCCAGATGTGCAAGCTGAAAATTAATATCCGGGTATTTTTCTACTTTATCCAGCAATCGATAAGGGTTTTTACTGCACGCCATCGGGATGTGCAAAAGAAGGTTCATACAGTTTTCATTCATATAACTCAGAATTGAATCATCAGGCATGTTTCCATAGATTCCGTAATACTTTATCCCTGCAGGAGGATTTTCGTTTTCATCTTCATATTTTGCAATATTTTTGGCACTATCATTTGCAGCTATGAATGGTATAAACGCGACCCGATCATCATCAATTGCCCATATTTCATCGTTTGCTCTGGTATAATCTATCTTCCAGCCAGAGTATGGTTCATCAGGGTCTGGAGATTTGTTTTTGAGATGATATAATAGGCCTTTCCAGAAATGTCCGAAAGTGTTTGAAGGTTCGGGTTGTGCAAAAAGAACACAGTTTTTGACATTATTCCTGTCCATGTTCTCCTGCAATCTCTGTATGTTATTACTGATTCTGGTGGTGGGCCTTAAAGCCATTGTCATGAAGATCGAGTTTGTTCCGTAATGGCAATGTGCATCATTGATTCGGTATTTTCCCCATTTATCCATGTATAACTGTTTTTATTTATTCCAGATATACATACTCGACACAAAGATTTGCTTGCTGCTATCTTTTCTTAAGCCTTTGTCGAATTGATGAGGCTTTGCACATAATGTAGTTGCCATTCTGGGATACAGAAAAATTGGATTATCTGTAAATGGCATACATGCGAGCTTTTCACAGTATTTAATTGCTGATACCGGCAAATTTTTGGTGTGATTTATAAGAGGTAGAAAAGTTTATTAATGATAAATCATTATAGATATTTGTAATGATTAAACATCACAGTATATGTGATAATTGATAAACGGAGGTTAGTAAATGGAAATTTACCAAAATGAATCTGTACTTGAGAATGGGGATTTTACCAGACAGGCAAACCATAGCATGATGAGTAATGAGATGGTTTTCATAATGGTTATCCTGGCATTTGGATTGTTTTCTCTGTACAGGTTGACCGCTTATGCCAATCTTATCGGCTGATCATTAAAGGGCAATTCACTGAATTGCCATAATTTTCCTCCTCTCCTATTATTTTTCTTAAATTTCATTGCTCTTTTTGATTTAGATAATGATAAATGTCTTTAGTTCTAATAGGATGCAAGGAGCAAACTCGAAATGATCACGGCATTTATTACGGTTTTTGCGGTAATTATTTTGTCTCTTTTTATCAATCGTATAGCCACGATTGCGTTAACCCTAACCGGCCTTTCCCGTGAAGTCGCACGTTTTCAGGCGAGATCTGCACTTTCAGGTGCGGGATTTACAACCACGGAATCCGAAAAAATAATGAATCATCCTGTACGCCGCAGGATACTGATGTTACTTATGCTTGTGGGGAATGCAGGAATAATTACTCTGATGGCTTCTATGGTACTTGTCTTCCTGAATCCTGCTTCTGATACATTGCTAAGTTATGTCGTAGTCATTACACTTGGTATGTTATCAATTTTAATCTTTACACGTAGTAATAAAGTTGATAGGTTCCTCAGTCGTGTTATCACTTTTTCTCTTACCAGATGGACCGACATTCAGACATCAGATTCTGCAAGTTTGATTTATCTGGGTGGGGATTATCAGGTTTCAGAACTGGAAGTTGGTTCTGAAGACTGGCTGGCCGGTAAAATCCTGAAGGAGTTGAACCTTGTGGATGAGGGAGTGTTGATTCTTGGTATCCAGAAACCCGGGGGTAAATATATTGGGGCCCCTGTAGCATCCACACGTATTGAAGTTAATGATGTACTCTTGCTATACGGCAGAGGTAAATCCTTGCGCTCCCTTGACAGAAGGCGAAAAGGGCTTCGTGGGGCAGTTGCGCATGCAGAAGCAGTCGCACAGCAGAAAGATGTTGTGAAAGAACAGGAAACAGGCAGTAAGAAAGATGAGTCTGTGGGTATTTGATTATTTTTCAGTGATTCAATCCATTTTAAATCGGTTTTGAATTTAATAGTATAACGGCAATCGGTTATTTACATACGGGGTGTATTATGATGAATCAGGCGAGTGAACTGGAATTTCGGCTTGTGTCCTTTGATTCAATGGGAGCTAAATCATCATGTATTTTTGTAAAAACTCCTGATACAAGTATACTCATAGATCCTGGAGCTGCAATTTTGCAAAAGAGTTTTCCGCTTTCGGATTCTCAAAAACAGTTCTATCTGTGCAGTGCTATACATAAAATCAAAGAAGAAATGAAAGAAGCGGAACATATCATAATCAGTCATTATCACTTTGATCATTATATGGTGGATGAAGATTCCTGTAAAACATATCTCAATAGCAATATGTGGATAAAGGATCCTAACAGGTGGATAAACCATTCACAGTGGGGGAGGTCCCGTAAGTTCCTGCAATCGTTGAGTCGGCTTAAAGGGACCACTCTAAAATACTCTCCTCCGATGCAATGTCATTACAAAGATCCGGTGGAATGTTTACCTCTAGCTTTTTCCATGGATTTTGGTGATTACCAAAAAAGACGAGACGAATTAATTTCAAGATGGCGAAAACGATTTGTGAAAATGCAAAAGTACTGGTCATCTGAGAAATGGGTAGAACCTGTATCTGCTGAAATACATTTTTCAGATGGCTGTGAATTTAAAATTGGCAATACCAGGGTGCGCTTTAGCCGTCCACTTTTCCATGGGATCGAGTATTCTGCTACAGGATGGGTGATTGCTACTATTATAGAATATGGAGGTAAAAAGTTACTTCATACATCGGATCTGCAGGGGCCGGTCATCGAAGACCATGCTCAGTGGATTATTGATGAAAATCCGGATATATTGATACTTGATGGTCCTCCAACCTATCTATTGGGTTACCTTTTCAACAGGACAAATCTCGATCGCAGCATAAATAATATCATCCGGATTATTAAGGAAAGTGTCCCGGAGCTTATTATATACGACCATCACCTGCTCAGGGATCCTCTTTACAGGGAGCGGACTGCAAAAGTGTGGGATATTGCAGAGGAAATGGATGTCAGTATAATGACAGCTGCTGAATATAAGGGTCTTGTTCCCGTTGTTTTGAAATAAAATTTTGTCCAGTTGAGTATCATCTGTATTATATACGAGAATACTCAATTTGTTTGGGATTAAGCATGCCTGCAATAGTACATTCTGATGTGGCTTCGGATAAGGTGGATAGGGCTAAGAAATTCTAGAAAGGTATTCAAATGGAAATTTGGCAACTCGCCGGGTTTCTCGGATTATTCTCTCATTGAAACTGATGGGATTGAGGAGAAACAAGATCCATGTGACGGATTGGGAAAATGACGTGATCCTTCCCAGAAGATTATGTTTACATAGTGTAGATTATATCGATGGTTACGTAAAAAGGGTCGAATCTTCTGGTTGAATGTTACGGTTCCAAAGGTGCAGTGACAGGATGAGGCAATCTTGAATTCTAAGGATACTGAGGTAATGTTTTTCGTCTTATGGCAAAAAGAAAAAACGCTCAAATAAAATGGTAGAATACTTTAAACCAGCCAGGTTTGCCTGTTTATTTTGCTTTTAGACTGGTGTGTTTGGCTACTTTGGTATAAATATTTTGCGGAATGTTATGAAACATATAGGGGTTTAGTAAAATTAATTTACGGGATTGCTTTGCTTACCGGCAACCTTTATATACTTGCCGTTGTTATGGACCATGCCTCTTTTTGTTTAAAGAAACATTTAGAACAAGTACATTTAATTGATCATCATTATCCCTAAAGATGCCTATACAGGCACCTATTCTGTGTCAGGCAATTTTTCAGGATACTGTGATAACAGAATATAAAAGGAACTTTAACATGGAATCATTAACTTTTAAAGATTTGAATTTATCGAAAGACATTGAACGTGCAGTTGAAGACATGGGTTTTGAGGAACCCACCCCTATTCAGTCCCAATCGATTCCTTATCTTATGGAAGGTAAGGATGTAATCGGACAGGCACAAACCGGTACCGGTAAAACTGCTGCCTTCGGGATACCTGCTCTTGAAATGCTGGATGTCAAGAGTAAGAAAGTCCAGGTATTGGTCCTCTGTCCAACCAGAGAACTGGCAAATCAGGTTGCTGAGGAGATGAGCAAACTTGCCAAATATCAGAATACTAAAATGTTACCTGTTTACGGTGGTCAGCCAATAGACAGGCAGATTAAGGCATTGAGAAGAGGAGTACACATTGTAATTGGTACTCCCGGGCGAATTATGGACCACCTCCAGAGAAAGACATTGAAACTTGATGATGTGAAAATGGTGGTGTTGGATGAAGCCGATGAAATGCTTGACATGGGTTTCAGGGAGGACATTGAATTCATTCTCAGTCGTGCTCCCGGTAAGAAACAGACAGTTCTATTTTCTGCCACAATGCCCAAGCCAATCATTAAACTCACAAAGAAATACCAGCAAAATCCCCAGATGGTAAAGACGGTTCATAAGAAACTCACGGTCCCCCAGATTGAACAATACTATTTTGAAGTCAAAGACAATGCAAAGACCGAAGTTTTGTGCCGTTTAATAGATATTTACAATTTCAAGTCATCTCTTGTTTTCTGTAATACCAAGAAAAATGTCGATAAACAGGTTGAAACCCTCAAGGCACGAGGTTATCTTGTAGATGGCATGCATGGTGATATGAGGCAAGCACAAAGGGAACGTGTTATGTCCAATTTCAGGAAAGGGGAAATTGAGACACTCGTTGCAACTGATGTTGCTGCCCGTGGTATCGATGTGGAGAGTATTGAGGCTGTTTTCAACTATGACATTCCCCAGGATGAGGAATCATATGTCCACAGGATAGGCAGAACCGGTAGGGCAGGCAAAGAGGGAGTTGCAATCACCTTTGCTTTTGGTAAGGACATTCGTAAGATCAAAACTATACAGAAACACACAAATGTGAAGATCGTAAGGAAAAATGTTCCTTCCCAGAGTGATGTTGAAGATATCAGAGCAGAAATGCTGTCACAAAACGTCAAGAAGATTATTGATTATGGACACATTGGCAATTATGAGCACTGGGTCGAAAACTTACTGGAAGAAGATTATGCTTCAGTAGATGTTGCAGCTGCCCTTGTGAAAATTCTGTTGTCGGAAGAGAAGAAATAATCCTGCCACAGGGAGGTTTTATTTTCACACCTCCCTATTCAAAAGGTATATATACCATAACCTCGTACTAAGAATTGCTTTCAATGGATTAAGGCTACTGAGATAAATATTAGGTTTATACGTTTTTACTTTTACCGTATTTACTATTCTCCTATGTTTTCCAACTAGTTATTTATCTGTTTTAAGCTTCATTAGAAAGGACGTGTAATATTTGTTTAACAATATGGATTCAAGTGCACCAGTAGAAGCTGGCGAAAGTTATGAAGTGACCATCGAAGATATCGCAAGAGAAGGAGACGGCATCGCAAGAGTTAGCGGCTTTGTCATCTTTGTTCCAAACACCGAAGTCGGCGATGAAGTTACTGTTAAAGTCACCAAAGTAATGCGTAAATTCGCATTCGGTGAAGTAGTTTAAATCTTCTGTTCATTCAAAAAAAGATTTGGGTACTTTCCCAAATCCCTATTTTTATTTCTGTTCTGTAGTTTAATATTTCAATACCACTCAGGTTAATTTTGATTATGTTCCATCGGTTTTCCTGATGAAGTTAGCGGAAAACATTGGTTGGATTTAGTTAACACTCAATTTCACCACTTTTCAGTCTTCATTGAGTGATTATGGGATCGTACATTCACTATGAAATTCAGTGAAAGTGATTTTGATCATAAAAAAGGCAATATGGAAAATTTTCGTCAAAAATATGATACCCATATTTCCTGGAGATTGGCTTAATTTCCGGGATGAATGATAGGAATATTTTTCCTGTATGAGAATAAACGACTATTGAATATTATTGGTGTGGCTGCCAGTGCAATTATAATCATTGCCCATGCACAGAGTCCTATTGCTGCGTATATCGGATACTGAAACAGTTCACCAAACATGGCGGGCTCTATCATGATACCAGCAGCTTGTAAAGTATGGACCATTTTAGCACCTGTATGTGTAAATATGTGCCAGAAAAATATGGATATTACTGACAATATTCCTGCTTTTGCTGTAAGATAACATGCTGGATGGCTTTTAAAAGTGCCCTTTCCGGAGCTTTTGCTTTTTTGGATCATGATTTTCCACATATAATTCCTATAATATACACTAGGATTCGCATCTATATAAAAAAATCTGGATTCATTAATTATGAACAATATTATTCATGAACAATTCATTGGATTATAGTGCAATTGGGGCTTATTCTTCTCCTGTGTCTTTGAAACAATTGCTATTTTGTGAATATCCTGCTACTATGCTTTCAATAAGATAAAGTACAGGCTTATGATTCCTTAGAGGCACGATTTCCAATAGATATATCACAATTGGCGATAAACAAAACGAAAAGTAACTTTTATCTCGTACTACCACTCTATCCACAATCTGATTTTTTGCAATATCTGACATCGCCTGTTTTATTAAACATTTTGAATTAAGTGTATATTCAAATCAATAAATGCACCTGTAAAAACATATATATACTCCAAATTGGATTTGCATCTCAAAATTATAGAAATTGATATATGATCTGTGTAAAAATAATTTTTGTTAAGGAGTAGATCCTTTTCCATAGAATGATAGGTCGAAAAAATTTCACCGCGAAGATGTCTTATGAATAAAAAAGAACAGGCTTTAATGCTTGGATGGAGAGAGTGGGTTGCACTACCCGAATTAGGACTGCATGCCATAAAAGCGAAAGTCGACACAGGTGCCAGAACATCTGCATTACATGCGTTTGATATCGAGCTTTACAGAGAGAACAATATTGATATGGTCCGATTTCTGGTTCACCCCATTCAAAAAAACCTGAATTTCTATGTCGAATGCAAAACGCCTTTAAAGGATAGACGTCAGGTGACCGATTCTGGTGGTCATAAGGAGATGCGTTATGTCATCGAAACACCTGTTGTTTTTGACACTTGTATATACCCCATTGAACTAACGCTTACTGGCAGGGATACTATGCGTTTCAAGATGTTACTGGGGCGTAATGCACTTAAGAATAGAGTAATGGTAAATCCGACTGCATCATTTATGTGTGGAAAACTGGATAAAAGATCATTATATGAATTATATGGGCTAAAACCTGAGGTAAACGAATGAAAATTGCTTTATTGTCAAGGAATAAGAAACTTTATTCAACTCGTCGCTTAATTGAAGCAGCAGAAGAGAAAGGGCACGAAATTCAGGTTATAGATGTATTGCGTGCTTACATGAATATTACTTCTCACAAACCTTCCATTCACTATAAAGGTGAAGAATTGAACGATTTTGATGCGGTAATTCCCCGTATAGGTGCATCTGTTACATTCTATGGTGCTGCAGTTTTGCGACAATTTGAAATGATGGGTGTTTTTCCTTTGAATGAATCAGTTGCGCTTACCCGTTCCAGGGATAAATTACGCTCTTTACAGTTACTCTCCCGCAGGGGTATAGGTTTGCCTGTGACTGTGTATGCAAGCAAACCCGATGATGTAAAAGATATGGTGAAGATGGTTGGTGGCGCTCCACTTGTTGTTAAGATTCTTGAAGGTACACAGGGTATAGGTGTAGTACTTGCAGAAACACAAAAAGCCGCAGAAAGTATTATTGAAGGATTTATGGGTGTAAATGCAAATATCCTGGTGCAGGAATACATAAAGGAATCCAAGGGAGTTGATATACGCTGTTTTGTTATTGGGGGTAAGGTTGTGGCATCCATGAAAAGACAGGGGCCAAAAGGTGAATTCCGTTCAAACATTCACAGGGGTGGAACGGCAACTTCTATAAGGATCACACCTGAAGAACGTTCTACTGCTGTGCGTGCTGCAAAAATAATGGGGCTTAATGTTGCAGGTGTTGATCTTTTACGTTCCAATCACGGCCCTGTGGTGATGGAAGTAAACTCCAGTCCCGGTTTGGAAGGTATAGAATCGACTACTGGTAAAGATATCGCAGGCATGGTAATAGACTATATTGAGAAAAACAGTAAATTTGGTAAGACTAGAACTAGAGGAAAAGGTTAATCGATGCAACCACCAATAACAATAGCAGGGTATACGATCCAGCCAGGAACAAGGAAATCCATCGAATTGCCGATTCCCAGCTTTTATACCCATACATCGGCTTCAATGCCAGTTCATGTTATACATGGACGCAAACCCGGGCCCTGCCTACTCGTGTGTGCTGCTATTCACGGGGATGAGATTAATGGTGTAGAAATTATTCGTCGTGTCCTTGCACATAAGACAATCAATAATATCAAAGGCACTCTTATTACCATACCAATTGTAAATGTATTTGGTTTTGTCTCCCAGTCTCGTTATTTACCGGATAGGCGGGATTTGAACCGCTCTTTTCCGGGTTCTAAAAAAGGTTCAATGGCATCCAGACTGGCAAACATCTTGATGATAGAAATAGTAGAGCATTGCAGTCATATAATCGATCTTCATACGGGAGCTGTTGCCCGGAATAATTTACCTCAGATACGTGCATGCCTGGTAGATGATACAGAAACAGAATCTTTAGCCCGTGCTTTTGGCGTCCCGGTCATAATTAATACTGAACTGCGTGATGGCTCATTGCGTGAAGCCGCCCGTGAGAAAAATATACCATTTCTATTATATGAAGCAGGTGAAGCCCTTCGTTTTGATGAGGTTGCAATTCGAGCAGGTGTAAGGGGTGTACTTGGAGTTATGCATCATTTAGGTATGAGGACAAAGGCCAGAAAAAGGAAAGGTTACGAGACTGTCATTTCCAAATCAACTCAATGGATTCGATCTCCTAAAAGCGGAATATTACGTTCGATTTCTCCTCTGGGGGCGTTGGTTAAAAAAGGAGACTTATTGGCATATGTAGGTGACCCTCTGGGTGAGTTTGAAACAAAAGTTATGAGTTCAGTTTTTGGGATTGTAATCGGAAAGACAAATCTGCCGTTGGTTCATGAAGGGGATGCTATCTATCATATTGCCAGATATCCAGAAGCAGAAGAGGTTTCTAATTATATAGAATCATATCACGATGAACTTAATCCACTAAACGATGAAATAGCAGATAAGAATAATTCTCTGGCATAATTGTTTTATTTTTAAAAATCTTTTTCTTTTTTATTCAGGAATGATGCTGCCTGTCGTTTTTTAATGATAGACACATATTTTCCGCATATAGTTTTGTGTGATTGTTTTAATCGAATTAGGGATACTAGATGCTACTGATAATATCTCTGCTTTTGCTGTAAGTTGTTGCTGCTAATTATCAGTTAAAATAGCATAAATCTGCAATTTTAAGTTTTGTTCTATTGTACAAGTAAAAGCTGGTATATTTGGGCTAATGTTAGCAGAAATCGCGTTGCAAGCCATACTGCAAAAAGTTATGAATTCCAATTTCAAAATATTTGCATTTATAATTATTACAGGTAATCTATTGATGGACAATTCCTAAATAGCTGTGTCACCCACATCAATATGGGAGTTGAGGGTAGATCATGCAGATATTCAAGAATAGGGTGGATGCCGGGCGCAAACTGGCTGGTGAATTAAGTGAGTATGCAAACAGAAGGGACGTTATTTTGCTTGCTCTTCCCAGGGGTGGAGTTCCGGTTGCATATGAAATTGCAAAACAACTGAATGTACCTATGGATATATTCCTGGTTCGGAAACTCGGAGTCCCGGAGAATAAAGAACTGGCAATGGGCGCTATTGCTTCTGAAGATATCCGTGTACTGAATCAGGATATAATCAGGTCTTTTGGTATCTCCGATAGAACGATTGCCAAAGTTGCAGCTGATGAACGTGGAGAACTTCAAAGAAGAGAACGGTTATACAGGGGAGACCGTAAACGTCCAGAAGTAAAGGATCGTACTGTGATTCTGATTGATGATGGCTTGGCTACGGGGGCCACTATGCTAGCTGCGGTTAAAGCATTGCGTTCCAAAAACCCATCAAAGATAGTAATTGCTGTGCCTGTTGCCTCCTTAGATACATGTAAGACTTTTGAAAGGGAAGTTGACGATATAATTTGTGGCGCCACTCCGGAACCTTTCTATGGTGTAGGTGCCTGGTATGAGGAGTTCAGGCAGGTAACCGATGAGGAAGTCTGTGATATGCTGGAAAAAAGTATGGCATTACAAAAATCAGAGGAGGACTAAATATGGTTGTTAATGAAATCCAGGAAACTGTACGTATCCAGATGGATTCTTTTATCCTTGAGGGTGATTTGGAAATACCTGAAGGTGCTGAGGGAATTGTGATATTTGCCCATGGTAGTGGAAGTAGTCGGCATAGTATACGTAACAAAACTGTTGCAAAAATGCTGCGGCAGAACAAAATGGCCACACTTCTTTTTGACCTATTAACTCCAGAAGAGGAAGAAATCGACAATGTTACTGCACATTTGAGATTCGATATAGATCTTCTTTCTGAACGTCTTATAGGAACCACTGATTGGGTCCTCCAAAACCCGGCTACCAAAAATTTGAATATCGGTTACTTTGGAGCCAGTACAGGTGCTGCAGCTGCCCTTAGTGCAGCCAGTAAACGTTCAGACAAAATTGGTGCAGTGGTTTCCAGAGGGGGCAGACCTGATCTGGCAGAAAAGGCACTTCCGGATGTAGAAACACCTACCCTTCTGATAGTTGGAGGGAAAGATTATCAGGTTATAGATATGAATCGTGAGGCATTAAAAATGTTAAACTGCAAGAAAGAACTCCAGATAATCCCTGGAGCTACTCATCTTTTCGAGGAACAAGGAGCACTGGAAGAGGTAGCTAAGGTTGCAGGAAATTGGTTTATGGAATATTTAATCAAGGACTGACTGAATTTGAAAAACAATTTTCAGTAGCATTCGCTGTCCAAAGAATAACATTCTAATAAATATGGTCCATAATTTATTTATTGATGGATTCACATCATATAATAAGGAGAGTAGTGGGTATGTAACTCTCTATATGTGAAGCCGATCGTTTTTAGAGAAGGAGCGGCTGAATTGAGTGGTGGTACGAAAGTGGGAACATTATAGCGGTGATGTTCCCACTATCTCATACTTTCCTTAAATTATATGTATGTATTATTCTAAAGTTTGCTTTTTCTGAATAAAAATATAGTTATACTAACAATTCATTCAATGCTATGCAAAAGGCCAGAGCTTACGCTGTTTTTTGTTTGTAAGAAACTTATCGTATTGCACGTATTATTGGTACACTGATCTTCTGATAGGAAAACAAAGTGTAGTGTGAGAAATACTATCCAGTACAAACCTTAACTGGGAGATTATTTCTCCCAGTAAGGAGCAAATCCATATTTTGAATAGACATCTGTCAGCCATTTGCGCTCATTGGACAGAGGCCAATTATCTCTGTCAAATCCTTCCGACTCTTCAAGCAGAGACCTGTCGTGATGAAATACAAACCTATGCTCTCCTTCTTTCAGAGACAATGCTTCCCAGGGAACTGCAAATAACTTGTCCTTGAAGGAAAGGGCTGCATAGGCAACCGTACCAAAGTCAAGATCAATCATCAGTTCTTCTATATGGCCAATATCTTCACCATTTAGGTCTTCGACTTTGTCTTTTTCGATAGTACTTGCTGATAAAAATTTAGGTGCACTTCCATTCATGTTTCCCACTCCTATTAAATGAAAGGCATGCGAATAGACTATTATGCTTTCTGACACCTGCGGTTAAACCAGAATGAAATAATTACTTCCACCGCAGTTATAAATTATCCCCATACCTTCCATACATCATTCTTTTTTGATGGTTGTTAAAATTATCGCCTATGAGACCATCTAAAACTATTTCTGGTAGTAAACACAAGGATTATACAGGATTTTTTGAGGTGGGGCATGGCATCATTTCGCAAACTTGTGGAACTTTATGAAGAACTAGACAATTCCACATCTCATATGAAAATAATTGAATTGCTGGCGGAGCATTTTCAAAGTCTTGAGCCGGCAGAAGTGAAAATAACTGCATATCTTGCACTGGGTACAATCGGTCCCCGTTTTGAAAAAATCGACCTGGGAATTGGAGATAAATACGGTATACAAGCCATCTCCCGGGCCTATAATGTGGATAAGGAAAAAGTAGAGATAGCATTTGGGAATCAAGGGGATCTGGGAGATGTGGCTTCTGCTCTTAATGAGAGACAGCGAAGTTCACTTACACTCAATTATGTTTTTCAACATTTTGTGCAGATAAGGGACATTTCGGGAAAGGGCAGTCAAAAAAGAAAGATAAACTTACTCGCAGAAGTTCTGTCAAAGGCCAGGCCTTTGGAATCCCGGTATATAATGCGTATTGCACAGGGAAATCTGAGACTCGGGTTTGGTGAGAAATTTCTTCTGGAAGCTCTGGCCCTGGCTTTTACAGGTAGCCGGGATAATACATCTAAAGTGGAAGATACATACAATATATGTACTGATATCGGTCAGCTCGGCGAATCTCTGGCAAATCACGGGATGGATTCACTGGGTAAGTTTTCCATTAAAATTGGCAGACCTGTCCAGATGATGCTAGCCAGCAGGGTAGATACTATGGAGGAGCTTAATGAGAAATTCTCCGGAACAATGGCAGCTGAGGAAAAATATGATGGTGAAAGGGTTCAGGTACATGTGGACGGAGATAATATAAAGGCATTTTCAAGGCGGTTGACCTATATTTCTGCACAGTTTCCTGATGTCATCGAGGCTGCTCGCGAAAGTGTAAAAGCTGAAAAAATTGTCTTAGATGGAGAAATAGTTGCCTATAGGCAAGGGGAGTTTCGTCCCTTCCAGGAACTTATGCAGCGCAGGCGAAAGTACCATGTTGAGGAATACGTGAAAAAAATCCCGGTTACCGTTTTTTTCTTTGATGTTTTATATCTCAATGGCAAATCTCTGATGAAATGGTCATATCCTGAAAGGAGGCAGGTTTTGGAAGAAAATCTCGTAGAGACAGAAAAAGTAAAACTTGCAGGTCGGGTTGTGAGTGCAGATTTCTCCCGGATACAGCATTTTTTCGATGATTGTGTGGAGAAGGGAATGGAAGGTATAATTATCAAGTCAGTGAAGGCTAAATCCACTTACAGGCCGGGAAAACGAGGTTGGTTGTGGGTCAAGTGGAAAAAGGAATATATTGAAGATGTAAGAGAAACCTTTGATCTGGTGATTGTTGGAAGTTATTATGGTAAAGGAAGGCGCAAAGGTTCATTTGGAGCATTGTTATGTGCTGTGCTCAATGAAAGTGAAAAAAGGTATGAAACTCTGGCTAAAGTAGGTACGGGTTTCAAAGATGAAGACTTTGAGGAAATCAACGATCTTCTAAAAAAATACTCCATTGAAAAAAAACCTGTCAACATCTTGATAGACAGTAATATGCAGCCAGATAACTATATTGAACCAGCTGTTGTCATCGAAGTAATTGGATCGGAGATTACTTCAAGTCCCTCTCATACATCAGGTCAGGAAAATTCCGGGAATGGATATGCGCTACGTTTTCCACGTTTCCTTAGAATAAGGTATGACAAAGGGCCTGGGGATGCCACTACAGTTGAAGAGGTGAAACATCTGAAATGATCAATCGGGATATAGCCAAACTGCTCTATGAGATTGCGGATATATTTGAATATAAAGAAGTAGAGTGGAAACCCCGTGCATACCGCAAAGCAGCCAGAAAAATAGGGGATATGAGGGAAGACATCTCAGGGCTTTACTCAAAAAAGGGCAGGGAAGGACTGGAAAACATTCCCGGTGTTGGCAGCCGTATTGCAGACCACATTGTTGAATATATTGAAGCCGGGTCTGTGCGGGAATTTGAAAAAATCAGAAAGGAAACTCCCAGAGGTGCCAGTAATATCATAAAGATCAGAGGGCTTGGTCCTAAAAAAGCAAAAAAACTCATGGATGAACTTGACATACAATCAATCCCCGATCTGAAAGAGGCAATTAACAATCAGGAAATTCGCAAACTTGAAGGTTTTGGAAAAAAGACTGAAGAAAATCTGGATAAAGCAATCTCCCAATACGAAAAAAGCCATGAACGCATGCTTTTGCCAAAAGCAACGGATTTGGCTGAAGAAATTATATCCTATATGGAAGAAAATACTACCCTGAAAAAAATAGATTACGCTGGATCTCTGCGGCGGATGAAGGAAACGATTGGGGATATTGATATACTGGTTGTTGCTTCGGATCCTGAAGAAGTCATGGATGCTTTTGTCAATTTTGAAAATGTGGACGAGGTTGAATCCCGGGGCAAGACGCGCAGTACAATAATATTGCAAAACGGCGGTCATATAGATCTGAGAGTGGTTCCTGAAAGCAGTTATGGAGCAGCATTACAGTATTTTACAGGCTCGAAGGATCATAACATCGAACTGAGAAATCTTGCCCTCTCGAAAGGCTATAAGCTTTCGGAATATGGATTGTTTAAAGAGGATTCCAAAAAAAAGCTTGAAGGAAAAAAGGAAGATAGAATCTACGGAAAATTGGGTCTAAGTTTCATTCCGCCGGAACTGCGGGAAAACAGGGGGGAGTTGGAATGTGCAAAAAATACACTTCCTTCACTGGTGGAGTTAGAAGATATCCGGGGTGACCTGCATGTCCATACTTCTTACAGTGACGGAACGGATAGCCTCAATTCTATGATCGCACAGGCCGATAAACTGGGATATGAGTATATTGGTATCACTGATCATTCCAGATCCCGCAAGATCGCCGGTGGTTTGGGGACCGATAAGGTAAAAGAGCAGTGGAAGGAAATAGATGGACTCCGCGATGATTTTGATATAGAAATCCTGAAAGGTATTGAAGTCGATATCCTTCCTGATGGAAGTTTGGATTGTCCGGATGATATTCTTGAGGAAATGGATATTGTCGTGGGATCTATTCATTCCGGTTATAAGTCTCCCAAAAAGAAAATGACGGAAAGGATAATTACTGCCCTGCAAAATGAATTCCTGCATGTGCTGGGGCATCCTACAAGTCGCAAGATTGGTATTCGGGAGGCCTACGAGGTTGACCTTGACAAAATATTCGAAACAGCTGCAGAAAACGGTAAACTTCTGGAAATAAACAGCCAGCCGGAAAGGCTTGACCTTAATGACAACCTGATTTTACAAGCCAAAGAATATGACCTTAAGTTTTGCATCAGCAGCGACAGTCATTCTTCTGCACAACTGGATTTCATGAAATACGGTGTTGGACAAGCACGTAGGGGCTGGCTTACAAAGGATGATGTTGCTAACACTTATTCACTGAAAGAACTGAAACGATTAATTGATTGAGAGTTGTAAACCGTTTAATCGCTCCTATTTTCCGGGCATGGATATTGTAATAATTGCTGAAGCAGGCAATGGTAAAAATACAGTTAGCTTTTCAACAAGTCAAATAGTCAAGAGGATTTGAGAGCAAAGGGGCCCTTACCCAATGCTCTCAACTCGTACCCCACTCCTCTTTTCAGTCGCAACCCCTATTACGACTGGTTTTTGTGAGAGTTCCCTTTCCTCTCACTCCAAATTAGTAAATGAAGTCTTTATATATATACAAAAGGGCCAGAAATATTGTATGTAATTAGAATTTTCAATAGCATTTTAATTGGTTTTTATGTATGTTTTGACTTTAATTAAAATTGGCAATAGAAAAATGTATATACAATATATGCCTTCAATTTCGGTTAACGAGGTTTATGGGCGGATAATTCTTTTTCTTAGTACCCCCACTCCCAAACACCGCCCATATTCTTCAATATGCCAGGCTTTATGTTTTATCTTTTAAGTGGCAGCGTCGAGGATTAATTTCCCGACTCTTCTTACCCATTATAATATATATCAGGTTATGTTAAATATCATATACTGATTCTTCAAACATGGAGTGGGAATATGACAGAACCAGATAAGGAAATTGAAAAGAAGTATTCATACAATAAACAGGAACTTATTGGATTTTTGGATGAGTTTAAGACCCAGATTGAGGCTGGAAAAATAGAGATCGGACAAGAACATGTTGAGATACCTGATGGCAACATGGACGTAGAATTTGGTTTCAAAATTGAAAAAGGACAAAAAGAGATTGAAATAGAAATAAAATGGCAAAAATAATAAGATAATAGTACTTTGAAGAGTTATATACAATTGTTATATATTGGTGGGCAAGGAAATAAACTACATCAGGTATTATAAACTCCTTTCATTGTGGTCTGGTGGTGGATAAAACAATTTTATCCTGCATTATTACCCTGCTCATCACTATATCTATATGATTTTTTTGGGATATAATTAGCAGAACGAAGAGTTCGGAACTTTCTTATCTATTCCCGGGATAGCTTAAGATTACTTGCTTTAAAAAGTGAGACTCGCTAGCTGATTATGATTTAAAAAATAGTAAGATGGAAAACTCCATCTTTGAATTATTTATAGTTTGTTTGTCTATTTATCGGACTACCATCACCGATGTTTTCGCATGACGGACGACATTTTCTGCTACACTTCCCAATAAGAGCTGGGTTAGACCTGTTGCACCCAGTGTTCCCATTACGATGAGGTCCATATTGTTTTCCTTCGCAAAGTTGACAATCCCCTCAGATGGATGATCTTCAACGGTAACTGGTTCTACTTCAACTCCAGCTGCTTTACCCAATTCAACAACATATTCAGTGGCTTCCTTGCCTTCTTTTTCCAAATGGGCACGCGCTCCTTCAGCCCAACTTTCTCCACGGACTGCAGCAGGAACACCTACAGGCGGTATGACAAACAGGGCCTTGACCTTTGCATCGGTTGATTTTGCAAGATCTATACCCCAATCTACCGCATTCTTTACATTCTCAGATCCATCAGTAGCGATTAGTATATTTTCAATTTTCTCACTCATTATATACCCCCATTTATTATACAGAGAAATGTACCTATATAGTTTTTGGTTAAAATTCGGTAACTATTATTTAAAAAAGTTAAATATTAATACAGTGTATTTTCATGCTCGTTTTTTATAGTTATAAATGAGTTTTTTCTATATACCGGATAATAATGTGTATAATCCAAAATGAATTATATGATTGGTCCCTAATGATTTGTGGGATTTAGTGGGGTGCGAGTAAATGAAAGTGTTAATAACATACATAACTCGAACAGGAAATACAAAGAAAGTTGCAGAAGCAATTTATGATGGGATTGATGAACAAAAAGAAATGAAACCATTAGATGAAGTTAATAATCTGGATGGTTATAATTTAACCTTTATTGGTTTTCCGATCAATCAATTCTATCCGCCAGAAAAAGCGCAGAAATTTTTAAGTAATCAAACTTCTGGTAAAGATATTGCTTTGTTCATGACTCATGCGGTACCCGAGGGTACAGGATTGATATTGGATTGGATATCCACAGCTAAAGAAATGGCATCCGAGGCAAATATTATAGGTACTTTCAACTGTCAGGGTAAAGTTGCCCGGAAAGTACTGGATATTCTACAGGACTCTGATGATCCGGAAATGAGAGCTTTTGCTAATATGTGTGTTTTGGCCAAAGAGCAGCCAGACAGAATCAGATTGCAAAAAGCGCATAAATTTGCAAAATCGATGGTCTCTCAAAAAAAGGAATGTATAGGACCATAATCATAAATTTATCATTATTTAATTTTTAGATATTGGTGCTTTATTATCACTTTATAGATCTGGCACCTTTATTTTCACAGTTTTGGTTCAATGCCTTCATCCAGCAAGACTTTTGCCGTCCATTTTGCTGCATTTCCCGTTACACCTGGGCATTTATCATCATGCCCTCCAGCTTCTTCAAAAGCTTCAAACTCCCTGGGATCCCACAGATTGTAGGACTTACCAAATATTTCTTTTTGGATATCATTACAGATGATACTACCATATTCATCAATGAATTTTTCTCTAACTTCTTTTGATAATTTAGATGAATCCATCCAATCCGCAACGTCTCCTTGCCCGAACTGATCCCTTTTCCTGCCGAAAAAGGCACTGATAGCCATCATAGCTCCACCATATCCACCACAGGTTCCATCACCATCCAGTGAACCTCCGCCAGCAAGGGAGTGGGATGCCTGGATCACTTCATCATCTATTCCACCAAAAATATCCTGAATTGCTGAAAGAACTGCTTGAGAGCAGTAACCATATTTTCTTTCGTACTCAAAACCCTTATCGTACGCCGTGTCCAAAATTTCTTGCTCGTTATCGACCATAAAATACCCCCTTACCAAGTAATACTTGTCTTCGCCGTGAATATAAATATTTTCCTTTCAGTGCTGAATTGCTTTATCAGTGTGATCAAATGCAATTTTTCAAATATTATATTGGTTTGGCAAAAGACGGTTCGGCAGATAATTTTGTAATTTTAAAGCCAGGAAGAGTTACCTGATCATGCGATTAAAACTTGAAGAAACAGACGATATCGAAAACGAGCTTCTAGAATCAGGTTTAAATCTTATGGACCACAACCGTAGGCGTAGGCTTCAGAGAACCCGCTTGGTGAAAAAGGATCTTGTAGATAACGAAGAAACAATCAGGAAATTGATGCAGATGTCCTACTACTTTGTCATTTATGATATGACCATACATGAACAATATTGATAATGTAGAATTGCGCTTGCCAGGCAAATTGCACTTGAGGTTTGATATCTCTTCTCTGGAGGTATCATTGTTCCTTGTATTCTTTCATAAGTTCGATGTAGGATGCAGCATTTTCTTCAATCATCTTTATATCTTTATCATTTGCTTCCCTTCTAATTCTTCCCGGGATTCCTGTAATTACATTTGCAGGCCCAAACCTTTTGCCGGGTGCTATCAGTGCATTGGCGCCAACAATTGAATTATCGCCTATTTCCGCACCTTCAAGTACAGTTGCATTCATACCTATAAGCACATTATTTCCGATTTTGCAACTATGTAACACCGCTCCGTGCCCAATACTGACATAATCACCAATCTTGACCATTCGGGACGTGTCATTGTGGATTACCACATTATCCTGGATACTGGTCCCTTTTCCTATATTTATTTCATTCATATCCGCACGTATTGTGGCATTAAACCAGATACTTGAGTCTCTGTCAACCCTGACATCTCCTATGATTTCCGCAGATTCTGCAACAAATACACTGTCATGTATTGTCGGTTCCTTTCCCCTGAAATTCCTTATCATCATCTCACACCATATTCCTTTATAGGTATAGCCAAATGGAAGATATTGCCCCTTTCAACTTCACTTTCCACACAGGTTTGTCCACCATGTATTTCTATATACTTTTTAACAAGGGCAAACCCAAAACCAATTCCACCATAAGATCTGGTTTCATATTTATCCAACTGATTGAATGAAAGGAAAATATTATTTATTTTAATATGTCACCGATCATATTCTTATTTCTGGTATCATATATTTTTGCAAAGTACAAGTATTTACTCCCTATGAAGTCTATATATTTCGTTTGTTCTTATCTCATAAGATTCTTGCCCGTTTACTATTTAATGTTCAGCGAATTAAATGTAATGGGGGATTAAATTTGTCAAGAAATATGTTGATATTACTACTGTTTATTGGGGTTGTGTTTATCTTTGTTGGAATGATGAATCTCCTTTATACTCCATCATCATACCAGCAGTACGGATGGCAACAGCCGGGAACTATGTATCCGGATGGTTTTGAAACGTCTCCATCATCACCGTCGAATTTTGACATTATCAGCGAATTTGATAGTAACGGTGAAATGATATATTATACGGGTTTTAATGAAGATGGACAAAGAATACCATTTCAGGGCGGTCCTCGCTGGTTAAGCGTACATGGTGGCAGCTGTGTAAGTTGCCACGGCGTTGATGGAAAAGGTGGTGTGCCGATAATGATGGGTACTGCAGTGCCTCCTGATATTACTTATGAAACTTTGACTGCTGAGCAAGATCATGAGGATGAACACGAAGGCCATCCGGTTTATACTGATGAAACCATCAAGATGGCTATTAAACAAGGAATTGATCCATCGGGGGAAAGACTGGATTATACGATGCCGCGCTGGAATATGTCAGAAAAGGATCTCAACGACCTGATTGAATATTTGAAAACCCTGTAATTCACCAAAAGGTATACTGAAGGATGTTGCCTCGCAGTCTCAGACAATATCCTTCAATGCATTTGCAGCAGTATATACGCTTCCGATTCCTGAAATATAGTTGGCTATCCGTACTGCCTGCATCACTTCCTTCTTTGTAGCTCCGTTATTGATTGCCTGTGTTGCAAGGTTTCTGACTCCGTTCTCCGCTCCTTCTGATGCATCAAGTGCCATTGCAATCAGGAATTTGTATTGTAGGGGTATTCCCTCTTCGGAGAATGTCAATTCACCGCTTTGTCCTATTAAACCAAAAAGTTCGGAATCTGCTTCTTTTATAGTGTCGAGGGGATCATCTGTCATTTTAATTGCTCCTGCTAATTTTGAATATAAGTGATGTAATACGGATTGATTAATTCAAAGAATATTATTTATAGTGCACCACAGCCACACCCACGTCCTGTGAGAGTTGATATCCGATACTTTATCTCCTTTACTTCGTCTTCAGACATCTTTTCCAGTTCATCTCCGTGGACTTGTTTGATGTGGTCAAGCATCTTTTTTTCTACTTCTTCCTGTGTAGTGCCTGTGGCCATGAAATTACATTTGAAACCCAGGTCCCTGCATTTGACGATTTTCATTCCTGTACCCTCCTCTATTTTAAAAAGCACTGATTACCCTATAAATCATTTTCAATACATTAGGCTAAAAACTTTCCCCTAATCATTGCAATTGAAACCACATTTCTTATCGATAACGCATAAATACTCACGACTCATCTTATTTTAGGGTTTAATGAGGAGTTTCTAATGGAAGTATCAGATCCTGAGAAAATAATGTCTCGCCTGCTTACAGATCAATTACTTGGAGTGCTGGCTACAGAGAATAATGGTCAACCCTACACCAATCTTGTGGCCTTTGCTGCAAGTGAAAATTTCAAGTACCTTCTTTTTGTTACGCCGAAGTTTACAAGGAAATATTCAAATTTGAGTTCTTCCCGGCAAGCATCCTTGATGATAGATGATCGATCCAATACGGTATCTGACTTTAAGGAAGCCACTGTTTTGAACGCAATGGGAAAGGTGGAAGAAATAGATAAAGACCCTGAAATGGTCAATCTCTATCAGAACAAACACCCCTATCTTAGCAGTTTTCTTAAGAACTCTTCATCTGCACTGATGAAATTTCAGGTCGAAAAATATATTGTGGCGACAAGTTTCCAGAATGTTGTGGAGATCGATATGTCATGACAGATCTTGTAATTCCCATGGAAGAAATCCGGGAAGAGCATATGAATATTGTCGGAGGCAAAGCTTACTCTTTGCACAGGCTTCTTGAAAATGACTTCCGGGTTCCTGCCTACTTTTGTGTCACAACAGATGCATATAACAAATTTTTGGATTGCAGTGGCCTGAAGGGCAAACTCACAATAGAATTTGCCAGAAAGGATTTCTCAAAGATGAGATGGGAGGAAATGTGGGATGCAGGTTTGCGTATCAGGAATATGTTTATGAACACTCCGATGCCTGCGGCTTTAGTCGATACAATCAAAGCACAGGTACCAAAAAATTTGTTTAAAAGGTCAGTGGTTGTACGATCCTCTGCACCCGGCGAAGATTCAAGCAAAACATCATTTGCAGGTCTGCACGAATCATATGTAAATGTGACAGGTATAGAAGAAATACTGGAAAACATCAAACTCGTATGGGCTTCCCTCTGGTCTGATGCTGCAATTCTGTACAGGCAGGAACTGGGGCTTGACATAGAGCACAGTTCAATGGCTGTTATGGTTCAGGAAATGATAGAAGGTAATGTTTCAGGAATTGTATTCAGCACAGATCCTAATAATGCGGACAAATTGACAATAGAAGCCATTCACGGGCTTAACAAGGGATTGGTAGAAGGAGATGTGGAGCCCGATCGCTGGCAATTGGATAAGTTATCAGGTTCAATTGTGCAGCATATTGTCCCTTCAAGCAGGGATCGGATTGTTTCATTGTCAAAAAAAGGCACAACTATGGGGTCAATTCCACAGTTATTATCCCACAAAACCCCTCTTACTACCGATGAGGTCAAACAGATTTATGAAATGGCCCTCTCTTCTGAAAAAACATTTGGTTTGCCTCAGGACATGGAATGGACAATAATTAACAATGAATTGTATACTCTCCAGTCAAGACCAATAACAAATGTACAAAACAATGAAAAACAGTGGTACATGTCCCTGAAAAGGACTTTCGAGAACCTGAAGCAATTACGCGATCGTATAGAACAGGATTTAATTCCTGCAATGATTTCCCAATCTAATGCTCTATCTGGCTTGAATTTAAATGAACTCAACAATGTTGAGCTTGCAGCTGAGATCTCTCGTAGACAGGAAATATACCAAAAATGGGATGAAGTCTACACCAGAGAGTTCATACCTTTTGCCCATGGGATGAGATTATTTGGCCAGGTTTACAATGATGTTGTAAAACCACAGGATCCTTATGAATTTGTGGATTTACTCGCAGATTCTAAATTGCTGAGTATCCGGCGCAATGGGCAACTTGAACATATGGCAGAATTGATTAGAAAAGATACGGCTCTGCGAAGAAAAGTAGAAAATGGTATTCTGGAAGGAAAATTCAAAGAGCTCTTTGATAATTTCATGGATAATTTCGGAAGGTCTGCTTATGTTGCAGAAGAAAATGATATCATACGTTTGATCCTTGAACTTGGGGTTGCTCCTGTTTCAATAGGGACAAATTCAAAAGATGTAAAAAAGATGGAAATGGATTTTCTTTCTAATTTTAAAGATGAAGAAAGGGAATGGGCCAGCCAACTCCTAGATCTGGGCCGGGCAAGTTACAGGCTACGGGATGATGATAACATATACCTTGGCAGAATAGAAGGACAATACCTATCTTCTGTGAGGGATGGCAAACTCAGGCTGGAAGAAAGGGGTATAAAATATAAAATCGAAACTTGCGAAGTTATAGCTGCACTCCTCAACGATACCTACATTCCTCTCGTCAAACAAACACAGGAAAATGTCCTATCAAAACAGAAGGCCAGAGATAGGCAGATCCAGGGCCAGCCTGCAGGTAAAGGCTCTGTTACAGGGATTGCGCGGGTTATAAACGAAAATACAGACCTTTTCAATATTCATGCCGGTGAAATTTTGGTATGTGATTCCATCGATCCCAATATGACATTTGTCATTCCGCTTGCTGGAGGGATTGTGGAGAGAAGGGGAGGGATGCTTATACATGGGGCTATAATAGCCAGAGAATACGGGATTCCCTGTGTGACCGGTATTCCTGATGCGACCGGGATAATTGAAACAGGTGATGAAGTAACAGTTGATGGTAATTTGGGTATTGTAGTCATACACAGGCATTAATTAATTGAATATTCTATGTTGTCTTTTTGGTTTCTGAAACCAAATTTTAGTTACTATTCAATGTTTCGCAGGGACCAATGTTGGCAAAAAAGACAGGAAAGAGAGCAGATTATTCAGATTATCTGTTAAGGTTATGCAAAAAACGGATGAATAATACATCCAGTCGACATAATAATATTATTATTTTTGTTTTAATAGCTCTTTTTATTATTACGTGGTCAATTTTTCTTCATTACTATCCTCCAAAATTGATAGTATCAACTTTGGGTATTAACAATACTTATCTGGCTATTTTCCTGTTGTCTTTGATTGGAGGAGTTTCCACATTTACTTCTACTACATTTTATACTGTTCTTATAACAATAGCTTTGTCTGAAGTAAATCCGGTCTGGTTGGGGGCGATTGCAAGTCTTGGTCTCACCTTGGGTGACCTGTTATTCTATTACATGGGCAGGAAAGGGAAACAATGCGTACCGGGAAAATATGAGGCAAAAGTAATTAAGCTGGCTGCAAAACTGGAACAAATCAATGATAAACTGATCATTCTTATTATATTTCTATATTCTTTGACCCCTCTGCCCAGTGATATTTTGGCGATAGGTCTTGCATTTGGTGGATTTTCAGTGAAAAAATTGATTCCACCTCTTTTTGTGGGTAATTTCGTACTTATAGTGCTACTTGTAGAATTTTCCAGATTGGGTTATGATATACTGTAACTTTACTGGATTATATAGGTTTAAAAATTTTAATAGCACTTATGTTTTAAACCGCTTCATTGTATTTTTACCCATTTATTATATATAGGAATCTGTCTATCAATTTCTTGTAAGGGGGAGTTAGCAGCATGACTCTCACCTTGTATTCAGCCTGAAACGGGTTTTGGCTGATGGGAGTGGTGGTACGATTGAGAGTAATGGATCAAACTCCTTACTCTCATTTCTCCTGTGTTTTTCTGTAGATTTTGTATTAATTTATTTAAATAAATGGCAGGAAAATATTTTGCCGAAATGCTTAATATATTAAAACCCAAACATTAGATGGGGAAAAGTTGTATTCTAATTTGACAGGTAATGTCGGCAAAAAATATACGATAATTATTCAGATCCTGTCGATTATATTACAGATTACTTGTAAGCTGGGTGGTGGTTATTATTGCTGGAAATGAGAATGTATCTGTAAAACTAAAAGTTGCTGAAGCAATACAGAAAGATGTGGGGAAAGGCGTTGTCCGAATAGATGAATCTTTCAGGAATAAACTTGGATTGCAGGGGCTTGATGTGGTTGAGGTCATTGGCAGTCGTAACACGCCAGCATTAGCTGCAAGGGCTTACCCATCGGATGAAGGTCTGGATATAATACGTATGGATGGTCTTGTCAGGACAAATGCCAATACAGGTATCGGTGACTATATAGAGGTTCGCAAAGCCCAATGGAAGGAAGCAAAGAATGTGAAATTATCACCTGTAAGCAAGGGAGTCAAGATAGCAGCTTCTGGAGAAATGCTTCGTTCGGTATTACAGAACAGACCTGTTTCAAAAGGTGATTTCATATCAACTACAAGCAGCAGTCAACAGAAAGCATTGGGTGGCGGCCTTATGTTCGAAGACTTCTTCCAGGATATTTTTGGTTCTTCCTTTGGACTGGGAGAAATAAAGCTGCAGGTAATTTCAACATCTCCTCATGGTATAGTAAAGATAACAGATAGGACAGAGATCGAACTTTTACCCGAAGCGGTTGAACTTCCTCCGGAACATGCTATTCCTACTGTAATGTACGAAGACCTGGGAGGCATAAAACCTGCTATTGGTAAGATCAGGGAAATGATTGAACTTCCCCTTAAACATCCGGAATTATTTGACAGGTTGGGAATTGATGCTCCCAAAGGAGTTCTTTTGCAGGGTCCTCCGGGAACCGGGAAAACAATGCTCGCAAGGGCGGTGGCAAATGAGTCTGATGCTTATTTTATTTCTATTAACGGACCGGAGATTATGTCGAAATTCTATGGAGAATCGGAGCAACATTTGCGTCAGCTATTCGAAGATGCAGAAGCAAATGCACCTTCTATTATCTTCCTTGATGAAATTGATTCTATAGCCCCAAAGAGGGCAGAAGTTACCGGGGAAGTAGAAAGGAGGGTTGTATCACAACTACTTTCCCTTATGGATGGTCTCAAAGAGCGTAAGAACGTGATTGTAATAGGGGCAACCAACAGGCCAGGTGCCCTGGATATGGCATTGAGAAGACCGGGTAGATTTGACCGTGAAATTGAATTGCGTGTGCCGGATACCGATGGCAGGCTTGAAATCCTTCAGATACATACTCGAGGGATGCCCGTAACTGAAGATGTGAACCTGGAAGAACTGGCTGATATTACATATGGATTTGTAGGTGCGGATATTGCAGCATTATGTCGTGAAGCGGCGATGAGCTCTCTTCGCAGGATACTGCCGGAAATTGATCTTAAAGCTGAACAAATTCCCCGGGAAATCATCGATAAATTACAGGTCACAAGAGAAGATTTCAATGAGGCATTAAAAACAGTACAACCCTCGGCGATGCGGGAAATTCTTATTGAAGTTCCAAATGTAACCTGGGAGGATGTAGGCGGACTTGAAGAGGTAAAAAGCCTTCTCAAAGAGGCTGTGGAATGGCCACTCAAGTATCCGGATTCTTTCCGTCGTATAGGTGTGGATGCACCCAAAGGAGTATTGCTCTACGGACCACCCGGCACAGGTAAGACTATGCTAGCAAAAGCGATTGCCCATGAGTCTAATGTGAATTTCATTTCTGCCAAAGGTAGTGATCTTCTTTCCAAGTGGTATGGTGAATCAGAAAAAAGAATAGCTGAAGTTTTTGTAAGGGCACGTCAGGTTGCTCCATCTATTGTGTTCCTTGATGAGCTGGATGCCCTTGCACCCTTGAGAGGTGCAGCAGCAGGTGAGCCACAGGTGACAGAGCGTATTGTGAACCAGTTGCTTTCGGAAATGGACGGGCTTGAGGAATTGAGGGGTGTTGTGGTCATCGGTGCAACAAACCGTCCGGACATCATTGATCCGGCTCTTCTAAGGCCGGGTCGGTTTGATGAATTGATAATGGTTCCTGTTCCGGATTCACAAACAAGGAACAAAATCCTGCAAGTCCATACCCGCAATATGATGCTTGCTGGTGATGTAGATTTCAGTGAATTGGTGAAACAGACAGACAGTTTTACGGGTGCGGATATTGCGGCTGTGTGTAAAAAGGCCGGAAGGTTTGCTTTACGTGAGGATATTAATGCCAGTAAAGTTCAGATGCAACATTTCCAGAAAGCTCTGGAAGAAACAGGTCCCTCAGTAACTCCCGAAACCACAAGATACTATGAAAATATCAGAGGAGAATTGAGGACAAAGCAGGCAAAGGGAATAGAAGGAGTTGGTTATGCCTAACAATCCTGCCCGGGTCTTCATAGGGTAACTCAGAAGGTAATTATAAGAGTGCTCAGGTAAAATAGTAAAAAAAGAAGTGTGATTTATTTTTATGCGTGATCGTATTTTAGTAGATGGTTCCTTTGGAGAAGGAGGCGGACAGATAATAAGAACATCTGTAGCCCTTTCTGCGGTCACAGGGATACCTGTGAAAATCATCAATATCCGTGCACAAAGGAAAGTTCCGGGTCTGCGAGCCCAGCATGTGGCCGGAATTATGGCGGTTGCACAGTTGTGTAATGCAGAAGTGAGTGGAGTATCGGTAAGTTCAACGGAAATTGAGTTCGTTCCTGGTCCAATAACATCCGATCACATAAAAATAGAAATCCCTACAGCAGGTTCAATCGGCCTTGTCCTGCAGGCACTTCTGATTCCGATGACCATGGCAGGCCAAGAAATACAGGTCTCCATTCATGGAGGTGCTACCCATGGGAAATGGAGTCCGCCACTTGCTTATATAAAGCATGTTTTCTGTCCCTTTCTTTCAAGGATGGGTTTCAATGTGACTATCCGGATTCTCAGGGAGGGTTACTATCCTCGTGGAGGGGCCAAGGTTTTGGTCAATGTAGAACCACCTAAAGATGGTATTAAAGCCATTGACCTTTATGAAAGAGGAAAACTGCTGGAGATAAAGGGAGTTGCTCATTCATCATCGGACCTCGAAAGAGCAGATGTGTCTGTAAGGGAAGTTGATGCTATACAGGATTACCTTGCGCAGAGATATGATGTACCAATAAACATTGATGCACAATATTCCCCCTCTTATTCCACCGGTTCAGGAGTAGTCCTCTGGGCAGTTTTTGAAAATTCCATTGTTGGGACGGATAGTCTCGGGGAGCGTGGTGTAAAGGCTGAGGATGTAGGAATTGATGCTGCAGAAAATCTTTCACGGTGCATAAATGCAGGTGCAACAGTTGATGAATTTATGTGCGATCAAGTAATCCCCTATATGGCACTGGCCAATGGACAATCGCGCTTTAAAGTAACATCTGTAACCAGTCATGCCAGAACAAACATGGATATTGTGAAAAGATTCCTGAAGGTCAAATTCTCTGTATTTAAAGAGGAAAATTTATGGGTAGTGTTGGTGCAGCCATCAAACCGTTGAAAATAAAATGTATTGATTAAAATAGAAAGGCGTAAATTAGGGTAACACGTGGTTGTTTGAATGTTACGATTGTATAATACTTTAACAAGGAAAAAGGAAGTCTTCCATCCTTTAAAGGAAGAGGAAGTTTCGATCTATGCATGTGGTCCTACGGTGTACAATATTCCGCATATAGGCAATTACCGAACCTTTTTGATGACCGATAATCTGGTACGTATCCTGGAGTATTTGGGCTACACAGTGAATCTTGTAATGAACATAACAGATATCGACGATAAGACTATCCGTGATTCAAAGAAAGCGGGCATGTCCCTGAAGGAATTTACAGAAAAATATACGGAAGAATTTTTCTGTGGGCTTGATATGCTAAATATACAACGTGCTTCTTCTTATCCCCGGGCCACTGAAAATGTGGATGGAATGATAGAGCTGGCCCAAACACTGATGGAAAAAGGACTTGCCTATGAAAAGGATGGCTCGGTGTATTACAGGATTGCGGCTTTTCCGGAATATGGCAAACTTTCAAAACTGGATTTCAATTCAATAAAGGTGGGGGCATCGGTTGATGTCGATGAATACGATAAGGATAATCCCCGTGATTTTGTTTTGCTGAAAGCATCCACACAGGAAGAGATTGAAAGGGGCATTTACTATGAAAGTCCCTGGGGTAAGATTAGGCCTGGATGGCATACGGAATGCTCGGTAATGTCCATGAATCATTTTGGGCCTTCCCTTGATATCCATACAGGCGGAGTGGATTTGATATTTCCCCATCATGAAAATGAAATTGCCCAGTCTGAAGGGGCTACAGGTAAACCCTTTGTAAGGTACTGGATACACGGGGAACACCTGATAGTTGACGGCGAGAAAATGAGCAAGTCAAAGGGTAATGTTTTCACTCTTCCCGAACTGGTTGAAAAATATGGGGGAGAAGTTGTACGCTTCATGTTTATGTCCGTGCATTACAGGAAGAAACTGGATTTTTCCGACTCCTTTGCCCAAAATGCACAAAATAGCTATTTCAAGTTAAGGGAAACACTGGAAAATCTGCAATTCGCTATAAAGGGAGCGGATGATAATGAATATCCTTCTGATAAGGAAATGATAGACCTGTCTGGCAATCTTGAAGATGATTTCAGGAACGCTCTTGAAGATGATATGAACATCCCGAAAGCAATCGCAGTTTACCATGAATTATCCCGTATTTCCAACCAGTACCTTGAATCCGGCAGGAATAAGGATGTACTTGAAAAGCTTCTTTCCCTCTACAGGAAGTTTGCAGATACCCTTGGTATTTTTGCACAAGAAGGTGAGGAAGTGCCAGAAGAGATCATGGAACTTGTAAAGATACGTGAGCAGGCCCGAAAGGACAGGGATTGGGACACAGCAGATGCTTTAAGGGAAAAAATTGCGCAAGAGGGATTTGTTGTGCAGGATACCTGTGAAGGGCCTAATGTAAAGAGACAGAAACGCTGATTAGAAGATTATTCGCATCTATGTTTTGAGTAGGGAAAGTGGATTAATAGTATATAACTCCCAGATCATTGCCTTCCTTTTGTACAACCGGATACTGGGCTTTTGGCACAATGACGGTTATGCGTGACCCACTCAGGTAAATTTTCTCAATACTTGCTCCATCTTTGAATAGAACTTCGATATTGTTGCCGGTAATAATGGCGCTATCAACGCGGGTACCCCATTCAACCACTACCTTGATGGAGTCACCATTTATGTACAGATCGATGTTTTCCTCATCATACTGTACGGTTTCCCTGATATTTTCCCCTTCGATTTCCACAACACCGGATTGGACTATAGATCGAGTTGTGTCGTCTGCACATCCACTGGTAAGTAGTATTGCAGAAAGGAAGAAAATGGCAACAATTGGTTTTATGAATTTCATTGTTACCTGTTAACCAATTCAATTATTTAACCATTTTCAGATATCGGTGCTATCCAACTTCTATGTAATCATAATAAATTCATTTCACGATTTCATATCCCGCAGTCTTCCATGCCGCCATGCTACCAAGTACATTATATATCTTTTTATATCCGTTTCTTTTCAAAATTGAAGCCGCTATATTGGAACGTCTTGCAGAACCACAATACACAACTACCTGACATTTATCGGGCAGCTTATCCAGGTTATTTTCCAGGTTCCCTACGTATATATGTGTGGATCTTTTTATGTGTCCTGCTTCCCATTCATCCTGGCCCCGCACGTCCAGGATAACCATCCTTTCATTTTCATCCAGTTTCCTTTTCAGGTCATGCACGGATATGAGGTGGAATCCGTCTACAGGTAAAGCTTCCATATACCAGGCGGAGATTCCCCCTTCCAGGAAACCTTTGATATTATCATAGCCCAAACGTACCAGATATTTTACAGCTTTATCCAGCTGCTCTTTTTCTTCCATGACAAGAAGTATCGGTTTATCATAGGACAGAACCCAGCCTGCAAAAGAAGGCAGGCCTTCCAGCCATATGCTGTATGTATCCTTGATATGGGCTCCGCCGAATGAATGAGGCATACGTGTATCCACAACTACAGCCCCTTTTTCCATTTCTTCCCTGAACTCTTGTGGGGAAAGCATTTTGGGAATAGGCAGGCATTCCAGGATTGGTGGCCCCCTGAGATTGTATTCTTCCATTTTCCTGAAGTAAGGGGGATACTCGTGATGCTCTGCAAGTTTATGCTTTACAAATTCGTCCCTGTCAGTTTTCTGTAATACGGGGTTATGAATGCGTTCCAGTCCCAGAGTACTGTGCTCCCTTTGTGAGATAGCACCACCGCAAACAGAACCGGCACCATGGGCGGGACAAAGTATTACTTCATCTCCCAGTGGCAGTATTTTGTTAAAAATGCTGTCATATAGTTTTGATGCCATCTGTGAAGTTTTGTCGGGCCCATTTAGGTCTGTTCTTCCCACATCCCCCACAAACAATGTGTCACCTGTAAATACCATTACAGGAACCTCATTTGAATTAAGATCTGATAGCACATATGACATACTTTCATCTGTATGGCCCGGTGTGTGCAGGGCTGTTAGTTTCAGTGAACCGAATGTGAAATTTTGTTTGTCCTTTAAGGCATTCCCATATTCAAAATCCAGATATATTCCATGGTATATATCCGCACCTGTGAGAGTTTTCAATTGCTGTGAACCGATCACGTAATCCTCATTGCGGTGTGTTTCAAAAATATATTTTATATTCATTCCATTTTGGCGCGCCAGATCCACATAAATCTGGCAATCCCTGCGTGGATCTATTACCACAGCCTCCTTCCCGAAACCCAGGAAATATGACAGATGTGCAATCCCTTCTGATTTAATACGCTCGAATATCATGTTTTCCCCACCTTTTATAATGACTCTTTTTTGTGATTATGATTTATCATAATTTACTAATTGATCCATGAAAGATTTAAAATCGTCATCAGGGTTATGTGCAGAAATATCCATTATGATTGAATCAGGATTGGCATTACGGAGAAAATCTTTTACATCTCTGATATTTTCATCTTTTGAAGATTCTGTTTTGTTCAAACAGATTATATCGGCCTCTCTAATCCTGTCGATGACAAATTTGGGCAATTTATCAACATCAGTGATGAAAGTTTTAGGATCTACAATATTTACGATAGGAGCAAAGGACATATCAGGGATATTCATCGGTTCAAGGCTTGCTTTTATCTGGGACGAGGATGCACTTGATAGAAGTTCGATAATCACAAAATCAGGATTTGATCCACTGGTTGCAGTTTTCAAGGTACTTTCCAGATTGAACCTGAGACTGCAGGGAACGCAGGCATTTATCACTTCTTTTGTGATTATATTTGTGTTTTTGATATCACTATAACTGACTTCCCCTTCCTCGGTAAATATTATAACAACTTTTTTCCCTTATCAGCAAAACTATTTGCGATTTCCTTGATTGTGGTCGTCTTCCCGCTTCCCGGAAAACCATTTATGAGTATTATCTTCATACATCCCCGACTCCCTTTTATTCTTATGAATGGCAGGTCAAATCATAATTTTTTATCATGTAATTGGTTTATTTGGTCAGACACAGAAGTACTGCGAGGTCTTCCTGGGCTTGAAGGGAATGAGGTGCGTTTGCAGGCATGAATATGAATGTACCTTCTTTCATTTCGATTTCATTTCCAGATAAACGGAAGACACCCTTTCCTTTCAGGACCTGAACCACACCTGTTTTTGTGGATGTATGCTCATCAATATCCGTTCCTCCTGCAAGACACATCAGTGTGTAATTATAGTTGTCTGATTTTGCCAGTACTGTACTGAAGATTCCCTCTGTGGGAAATTGCATCAATTCATTCAAATCTTTTGAAAATCCTTTGTCCATTGTTTCACCTCTTATAATCACAATTTATATTTTAGGTAATTGCAAATTAATTTCTGTATTTTATTTATTTTTCCCGAGGTACCATTTAATCAATAAACCGATACTTATTATAATCAGGACAAATACAAAGAAACCCACCACATTATGGTATCCATAACCATAATACCCTATTCCGTTCATTTAATCCCCTCTGAAATACTATATTAATTATACTCTGACAACACGTATTAATTTTGCCTTAATGCCTATGGTCCCCCAGGCGGGGTTTGTGAATATTATTTAATAATGAGTAAAGGGTCAAAACAATGACAGACGATATAATGAAGTCTATGTTGGATAAAATGGCAAAGGATGGTTTGTTAAAATACAATCCTGAAACGGATACCTACGATGTAACTGAACTGGGTAATCAGGTATTCAATAATCAGGAAGAATCTTCTTCCTGAGATAAACATAATAAATACTTATAAAATTAAACTGTAGCCTCTTCTTTGAGGGCCAACAAATATATATTTAGTTGTACCTATTATTATCTGGATGGGAAACACAAATCGGGGAGTTGTGAATTTCTGAATCGGCATTTGGTCACCCGTTGCTATTATAAAGACAGATGGAAGGTTTTCCCTGTTTTCAAATATAGTTGATTGACTTACTGGTTGACTTTAATTCATGCCGATTGTGAATCCTATCTGATCAGTAATGGGGTATTATGCATGGAAAAGATAAAGAAGATGGGTCTTTTAGGCGCAACTGCATTGATTGGTGCAGGATTGGCAGCTATGTCCGAAGAGCGAATAAGGGAATTTGTAAAGACAAGGATCGAGGAAGGTGCCATCAGCAAGGAAGAAGGTAAGGTACTTGTCGAGGATCTTGTTAGCGAGACCAGGAAACAGAGGTTGAATCTGGAGAAGAATGTAGTGGAAAGGCTGCACAATACGCTTCAGACAGCCGATAAGGAACTTGCAGATTATGCGGATTCGATAGATGAAATGAAGATTCGGGAACTTGAGGGGGAACTTGAGAAGATGAAAAGCCTGAGAAAAGGCGAGAAATAACTGCTGTATTGAATGATTTGATTATTCACCATTTAACTGGTGAATAAACTATTTTCTTTTCCTTTAATTTTTATTGTAAATTGGGCTAATGTCTTCTCTGACTACTTGATAATCCCTTTTGGTGTTGCCAACAGGTCGGTAGCCTTATCCAGTAATCACAGACCATTTAGTCACTAATCTACCGAATTCCTCATACCAGACACCTATTTGCAAATAGGTTCCGAAATAAATTCTGTAATATTACGATTTAAGGCTGTGCGGAATCTGCTAATATAGGACGCAGTGTCTGAGGATTCAGGCTAAGGTGTTGTTCACAGTAGGTGCATATGGTTTTAAGAGCATTTCCTGCGAGCAGGGCTGTTTCGACTTCTTCTTCAGGAGCTATATATTGGGTCATTACTTCTCCACAGTTTGGACATTTTATCTTTAGCCAGTTCAGACGGGTGAGCTGCCTTATAGTGTGTATTACCTGTCCCAGTGCATTTTCATAGTTCTTTCTGGAAAAACGGATAGAGTGCAGATGACGTATCAGGACAGGCAGTTCCTCCCCGGTTTCCAGCAGGGGGATTATCAGTTGACCCCTTCCAACCGCCAGGCCGACCTCCTGATTCACAGCTGGAGATTCCACTCCTTCCTGACTGAGGATGGCAATCACACAGTCTGAATGATTTATACCAAAATTTATTAGTTCCGCTCTTGAGAGTCCTACAGTTTTTTTAGACAGGAAGGAAAAATTCTCCAGTTCCACGGCCCATAGGGTACGGGCCAATTCCTGGGCAAGTTTTTCATCCCGCTCACAATGAGCAATATAAATTCTGGATATCATGGTTTACGCAATCGTACCTGAATACTGTCTTTTCCGAGCAGACTTCACTGGCACAGCTGGTATTTCGGCAGTAGCATTTGGTTTGCCTTTGTCCCCCACTGTTCATTTAGTTCTGTCCTTATCTGTTGGTTTTTTCGTAGGTTCCGGATGCGGAAGAGGTTCAGGAGATGGTTCTGGTTCAGGCTCCGGCTTAGGTACCGGCTCCGGCTGAATTGATGAGTTCTTGTTGTCCTTTTGCAAATTGATCTACCCCCATTTACTCAGTTATATATTTGAAATTCCTGCTACTTATAATTCTTGCCGGCTCTATCCATGGTTAACTTCCCTGTGAGCTGGCAGGTCTGAGGCCTTTTCCAGCATATCGCTGACCTCATCATCCGTTATCTGCCTGAAATCCCCGTACCAAGCACCTATGCCATAGAAAGGATCTGGGGTGGCAACGGAGATGATCCGGTCGACCTCGTCCTCAAAGGCCCTGCACTTATCGGCGGAAGCAACTGGGACAGCAATCACTATCTGCGATGGGTGCCTGCTTCTGATTGCTGTGATAGCGGCCCACATGGTGGCACCGGTGGCCAGTCCATCATCAACCAGGATCACGGTTCGGTTTTCCACATCTGGACGGGGACGATTCTTGCTGTAGGTTCGCTCCCTTCTTTGCAGTTCACGGCGCTCATCGGCCGCAATCTCGGCAATGGTCCTGTCGGATATCCCGAAGGATCTGATTATATCCTCGTTCAGCACCCGGATGTCATCGGCTGCAATGGCACCCATTGCCAGTTCCTCATTCCCGGGAACCCGAGTTTGCGAACCAGAAAAATGTCCATCCCTACCCCCAGCTGTCGTGCGACCTCATATGCAACCGGCACCCCTCCCCTTGGAAGCGCTAATATAATCACATTTTGCCGATTTGCATATGCTGATAATTTCTTGGCCAGTTTCCGGCCGGCATCTGTCCTATTCTTGAATATTGACATAATACACCCTCAACTCCCACATTTGAGTGATGCCTCTGTCTATTTATGGCTTTTCACAAAATCATGCATGTCATCCCATGTTAGCTTTACCTGAAAATAATGAAAAGAAAAAGGATCTTATTCTTATATTCCTTTCTCAAGATCACTATCTTCCAAAAACCAGTCTTAGTCGTAGAACATAAGCTCAAGGATTCCTTAAGGTCATTCCCTCTTTTAAACCGACGAGCTTTGCTACAGCTTCACTTTTTTAAGGGTTTGCTATATAGACATATACCAGTAGCAAATTTCAATGGCAAAGGTTATTTCCTTTAGCTTATGGGTGAATGCCTTTTTAGAATTCCCCTTCTTCAATCGGGTTCCTCATTGAGACAGTCGTGGATCCAGTATTCTATTTCCCGTTTTTTGCAGAAGGGTGTCAAATCGCCCCAAATAGATGAGATCCCCGGGATATAAGGGCCTTTCCTGAATGCTTTTTATATGTGTAATCTGGCTTGTTTGGGTCTCAGTAGCGAATTGTTCTTAATCAGTGATTTTCTTTTTATAGATGCTGTCCTTTTCATCGTAGCCAACCACAAATACGCAGGGGAAGCTTAGTATTTTTTCACTCATATTGGTGAGCAGGCAAAGTGAATTTGCTCTGGTGCCCGGTGACTGCTGTATTAGTATCCTGGGGTGGTTCCGGTTACTGTAATCCCTGTACAAAAGATGTGCATAGAACCCCCATATCCCGACTGTGATAATGCTGACCATAGATGTGATAGTAGCCGTATTCTCACTAATCCAGAACAGGAATTGCTCACCGATCATAATGTTTATCAAAGAGTTTGCTGCCTAATAAATGATTTGTTATAGCAAAAAATCGAATTTAATATCTTTTTGCCCTGAAAATCTAGGGGCTGAATGAATCATTGTAGCAGCCCGTGCTTTTTGGTATTTCCTTTCAATACATATTATTATTATTATTATTATTATTATTATTATTATTATTGAACTTCATGGCTCTTCTGGCTTTACGTAAATTTAACAAAATCACACTATATTTATCGTAACATTTAGATAGTTGGTTAACATCAAAAGCTTTGCCAGATTCTTCAGGTTACAAATGTTGAATACGGTTTATTCAAACAAAAAATGGAGAGTATCGGAATTGGTTTCATCCACAATCATCCTTGTTTTCTGTTTGGTAGCATTTGCAGCGATCCACAGTTTTTGGCCAGCCTGCCTTTCAAACGCCGACTCATGCGGGTTCTGGGTTCTAGGGCAGAAACATTGTATATGCCGGTCTATAGTATCATTGCAGTGTTAACAATATTGCCGTTGGTCTACCTCCTCTACAAGAACCCCGGTCCGTTCCTCTACATAATACCGTCTCCCTGGCGCTGGCTGATGGTTGGTGGCCAGGTGATTGCTGCACTGGTTGCTCCCAGGGCTTTGTGGGATGCACCCCATAGGTTTAAGATAGGTGCACAGCTGGCTGGACCAGATGCCCCTGAAGCAGATTCCCTGAATATCCGGGGATTTATCGCTGGGTAAGGGATCCCTTCCTGCTTACGGGACTGATTATTATCTGGCTTACTCCTTTTATGACTGTCAATCTGCTTGTGATATACATCCTGGCGAGCATCTACCTGTACCTAGGATCGCTGCACTGGGAAAAAAGGCTGGTGGCACAGTTTGGTGACGAATACCGCCAGTATCAGCAACGGGTTCACAGGATAATTCCCCGCCTAGGGGGTATGATTGATTTTTTAAATTATAAATGATTATTACGATTTGATATGGGAATTTCTATGTGCATTTCTGTACCCTTTCCTTCACCCTCACTTGTGGCCCATATATCCCCGTGGTGTGCTTGTGCTATTGTCATTGAAATATAAAGGCCCAGGCCGGTTCCCCCATACTTACGTGTGCGTGAGGCGTCCAGCTGGTAAAAACGCTGAAAAAGATTATCGATCATGTCTTCAGGGATACCGATTCCTGTATCTTTCACAACAATATGTATGTCCCCTTCTTTTTTGAAGCTGGTAACGGTTACTTTGCCTCCGCTGGGAGTGAATTTGATGGCATTATCTACGATGTTTGTAATCATGTCCGTGAGTTTGTCCTTGTCACCATTGATTTTGGGAAGATCTTCTTCCAAATTCATTTCCAGCTCAATCCCTTTTAGATCCGCTATCATTCTCATATCTTCTAAAATAATTTCTATAATTTCCTTAACATGTACTGTTTCAAACACATATTCTACATTTGATGCCTGTATCTTACTCAGATAGAGGAGGGAATCAACCAATCTCTTTAATCTTTCTGCATTGCGAACAACTTTATTTTGCACTTCGATTTGCTCTTTATTGAGTTGTCCCATTTTTCCTTCACAAAGCAGTTCTGTATATCCTTTGATTAATGTAAGGGGTGTTTTCAGTTCATGGCTGACATTTGAAAGGAACTCATCCTTCATCCTGTCCAGCGATTTAAGTTCCTCATTTGCTTTTCTCAGTTCATCGGAATTCTTCTTGAGTGCATCCAGAATCTCATTTAAACCTACAGGTATTTCTTTAAAATCAACCTCAACTTCAGTGTCTGCTCTCGAATCAAGTTTACCATGCAGGGCACCATCCGATATATGCTTGAAATCATCAACAATATCCTCAATCGGCTTTGTAACGGATAATGCAATCATGTAACCCAGACCCCCCATGAAAAAAAGAGCGATAACAGAAACAATAATCAGTTTGTTCCTGAGAGCCGTTACTCCCGCAAGCATTTCGTCTTTTGGTACCACCAGGATGAAAGAATAATTTCCGGTTTTAACTGGTTCATAGAACATTATTACTTCTTTACCCGTAGTAGGGTCCAGAGTTTCAATGTTGCCCCCAGTCCCGTTTTTGATATCTTTTGCCATTGAAACGATTTCCGGGTCTTCAAAATCTGTCAATGTCTTTGTTCCGATCCATTCCTTATGTACAGGATGGGACAATAGGATTCCCGTCTTACTGGTTGCAAGTGCATATCCTGTGTCAAAGACCCTTACCTGGTTAACATCCTCGTCAATGTAATTCAGGGAAACATCCACACCACCTATGCCTATGAATTTCCCATCCCTGATAACCGGTGTAACATAACTTACAATCAATTCTCCCTGGTACAGATATGGTTCGGTAATAACTTCAGCTTTTGTATTCTTTGGCTCCTGATAATAGTCCAGTGTTTCATACTCAAGTAAAGGTTCAAGGTGTAGGGACCCGCCGATTTTGGTCCAGTAGGGTATGAAACGGCCGGTAGAGTCATGCCCGAAGGTATCGGCATACAATTCATCTTTGCCGTCAAAGGCATTCGGTTCAAAAGCAACATAAGTTCCGATAAGGTTGGGGTTTTCAACCAGCAATCTTTTCAGGATAGCATTAACTTCATCCCTGTTTCCCGACTCGTACTCCACCATGGAATTAGCAATTGTCTGTCCGATTGCATGATTACTTTGCATGTCGCCGTTAAACTTGTTAGCGATGTTTTTTGTGGTTTCAATCGATTGCTGGTATGCCAGTTTTTCCTGCTGGAAGGTCGCTGTAGAAATAATGACTGCAGTTGTAGCTGCCAGTACCAAGAAAAGGCCTATGACTATTGAAAGGATCAACTTTGTTTTCAAAGGCATGGTAGCCCAGTACACTTTCATCCCCATTTCCCCAAACGAAGAATATTTTTGCTGTATTTATTCCATATAAAATATCGTTCAGTATTGTATATATGTGCTTCCGCTTAAATTCTGTAAGTAAGATCAGGTTTGATATTTGTCTTTCTTAAATTGTAAATACTGTCTTTTCCTCATAAAACGAATTATCAGGTTAAGGTAAATTTAGGTGTAGTATATTATAGAAGTATGGCAATAACAAACTACGTTGCCAGGAGTTTTTTGGAGTAACTTGTTAATATTTGAATAAGTTTTCTCAGTCGGGTTCTTCATTGAGACAATCCTGTATCCAGTATCCAATTTCCCTTCTTTGTAAAAACGTGGTCATCTGTTCTGTTTTCAGACCATTTGGACTAATTTGCCTTATAAATCCTCCCTGTTCTGAATGAACCAGAAATCTTCGATAGGCTCCTATTGGTTCATCCCTGGCACCAAAAAAAGCTACAACCCGTATTTCCAGACTACGAATCGGATCATTGTCTGTATTTTCTAATTTTTGCAACAGTGAGTCAAATCTACCCAGACAGATCAAATCCCCCGGATACAGGGACCTTTCCTGTATACTTTTTATATGTGTGATCTGACCTGTTTGGGTTTCGGTAGTGAATTGTTCGTAATCAGTAATTTTCTTTTTATAGATACTCCTCTTTTCTCCGTATCCAACCACAAATACACATGTCACATTCAGTATCTTTTCACTCATATTGGTAAGCAAGCAAAGTGAATTTGCCCTGCTGCCGGGGATTGCTGTATTAATATCCTGGGATGAATCCAGTTACTGCAATCCCTGTACAAAAGATGTGCATAGAAACCCCATATTCCTACTGTGATTATACTGACAACAGAAGTGATCGTAGCAGTGTTTTCACCAATCCAATAGAAAAATTGTTCACCAACCATAAATATTCAATGTGGTATTTGCTGCCTGATAAATTGATTTGTAATGAACTAGGGCTAAATTAATATATTTTTGTCATGTAAAAGAAAAACAGAAATAAATATTATCTTTATCTTGTAGTTATTGCATCCAGAACAAAATCACAATATTTTTCGTAACATTTAGATAGTTGGTTTATCCAAAGATATTACAGGTTACTGTTAGATTACAAATAATAAAAAGGTTTATTCATACAAAAAAGGAGAGTGCTGGAACTGGTTTCATCTACGATTATCCTTGTTTTTTGTCTTGTGGCGTTTGCAGCCATTCACAGTTTCTTGGCCAGCCTGCCATTCAAACGCCGACTCATGCGGGTTTTGGGTTCACGGGCAGAAACGCTGTATATGCCGGCATACAGCCTCATTGCAGTTATTACGATTTTGCCGCTTGTCTACCTGCTCTACAAAAATCCGGGCCCTCTTTTATACATCGTACCTTCTCCGTGGAGGTGGCTGATGGTAGGGGTACAGCTGGCTGCCGCCCTGGTTGCACCGAGGGCTCTGCAGGATGCTCCACACAGGTTCAGAATTGGTGCCCAGCTGGCCGGTCCCAATGCCAATAATGCTGAGTCCCTGAAAATCCAGGGTATATACCGGTGGGTGAGGGACCCTTTCCTGCTTACGGGATTGATTATCATCTGGTTTACTCCCTTCATGACGGTAAACCTGCTTGTGATATACCTGCTGGCGAGCATATACCTTTACTTGGGGTCGCTGCACTGGGAAACAAGGCTGGTGGCACAGTTTGGTGATGAATACAGGAAGTATCAACAACGGGTCCACAGGATGATTCCCGGTAAAAGTGAACATTACTGAATATCTGTTGTTGGAATAAATGCAGAAGAAGGGACGGGTATTTTTGTGTCTCTTCTTTTTTAAATATTTGAAATGATTATTATTTTTCCGGCTTCTGAGGCAGATCTAAATAGTTCTCAACTGCTCTGGATCCAAAATAGAATACAACAACGATTCCTACAAGGTAGGTGAAATGCGCGATTATGGTTTTGGCTAACTCTGTATCTGAGATGCCTATATCGGTTAATGTAAGCAGGGATACAAGTGAAAAATAAACCACGATGAAAGATCCTGTCATTGCTTTCCTGACTTCTCCTTTATCGAAATCTGTGGATTTGGAAAGATGGTTGATCAACATCAGTGTTCCCAGGAAAGTTATTATTCCTGTACTGGCTACCGCCCAGCCTATGTGGGCCGGCCTGATTGTCCCGAGATAAAGTATAAGGATATCAAGAAACCCTACTATTATAGCTATTATGAATGCTGTCCTGCGCTTATTTTCTTCAGGCATTTCGATATTCCCTTTTAATGATCTAGAAATGCAATCATCAATGACAATATTATGTTCATTCAGAATAATTATTTAATGCTCATTTCATTATGAATTGGTTTAGATCTGTATGTAATATTATTACTGCCTTTATGATGTATTTGTATGAATTTATGTACAATGCTTTAGCTAGATGCCTTTAATTATTATTAAGGTTAGAAATTCGGGCAAAACATGTATATACAGCGAAAACCCATTCTTTATTGATGAGCGGGTAATTACCTTTTCTAGTACCCCCACTCCCCAGCCCGCTCATATCACCCCATTATTAAGCGAACTGATTAATATTAATGTAGTTGAATATTACATATATACTCTTTGTTTTGAAATGTTAAACCGGCTTTAAAATTTCATGCTTTGTGTTAAGGTAATATCCGGATAATACACAAGGCATTGCTATTAAGAACTAATTTCACCAGACAAATATTAGCGGTCTGGTATGGAAGATCCACCGTAATTCCTGGGAAGTATCATCTCCTCAATATATACATGGCTGTGAGGTGAATAAATAGCCGCATTTATAGATTAGAAACACCTCTTTTTAAATGGGACCAATGGGTTTGAAAGAAGAAATTGGGTTTTAGTATTTTTGTAGTACATGAAACAGAATGCAAGAATGCAAAGGATGTTAAGTCTTTTAATTTGAATACTTTATTGTTTGGACCACGTTACAATTCACATACTCTTTTTGGTATGATGTGCTTGTGCACAAATATTGCTGTGATTATCAGGGCCATGCAAACCCAGAGTAACTGCATAATACCGGAATTCAGGTCAGTTCCAATTAACCAGGAATGGATAAAGACCAGCAAAAAGGCCGGATAGTTCAAGTAGTGGATCCTTTTCTACTTACGGATAAATGTTTCCTGTAAATACCTGCTGCGACTGCTATTATAATTAGATAAAAAGCCGGTCTGCCTGCAAGTTCCAGAAAGTCCATTAACGGATAGAATACAGGGATAAAGACCGATATGCTTTGTTTTTCAAATGCAAATGCAATTGGATGAAGCAGCATCAGTGAAATCCCAGGACGTGCAAGATGATGGTGAACCCTGATAAAACCCTGTCCGAACACCTTTTTCATATTATTTCATGTATTCAGAGGACAGGATTGCCAGAAAGATGAAATAATATGCAAAAAGACCTGCCGCTCTCTCGATCATTTCGAGGGGTGTAGCAATTGCCTGCAAAAGAATGAATGCAATTATTACCGCAATGAACGTTACCAGAAATATTAATTGCCAGCGCCTTTAAATTCAGGATTCCTCGTATAATTTTTAATCTTATTATGTATAAAATTAATGTTATGTTCAATTATGGGCAGGCTTTAATTGAGATAGAATGACTGAGGATATTAATACTGATGGTCTTGCTGCTCATTCAGGATTTTTGCAGGAGCCTTTCAGGTTGATTGTTGCACTTACAGTTTCTGAATCTGATTGAAAAGGACAATTCAGATGAGTCTATCAGCAGATTCTGGATATGTCCGATTCTAACTGAAAGAAGAGAAGGTCCTCCAGGGTGCTTTGCATTACATGAACATTAGTTATTTGAAGAAAAAAAGAAAGAGGGGTTTTACTTGTTTTGCTTTGCGTATTCCACAAGAGCGTCCTTTATACCCCACTTAAAGGCTACTACTACAGCAATACCCCATCCCAATGGTTCCAGGAATGTATATAGAATACCTGTATCCACAAGCATAGTATCCAGTGCAATGAGGATCACTACCAGGAACAAAAATCCTCTAAGCAATGGAGTAAATACCTCAGCTCCTTCTACATCCATTTCCTGGATCGTGGCCTTTACGTAATCCATAAGGAAATCCACTGATAGCAAACCGAGAGCGAGAATTAAAACACCCAGTAGCAATCTTGGAATATATGCTGTCACAGCAACCAGGAAATCAGTAATCAGTTCCAGCTGTAAGATGTTGGCTGCGGCTGCAATAAAAAACAGGTAACCAAATAATTTTATTACTCCGGCGATCATTGCCGAGGGTTTCATATTTGATGCCTTTATAGGTCCGCCTGCGGGTCCCTGTTCCAGTTTTTCATCCACGCCTGTTGCTGAAAGTATAGTTGCGGTTGTGCGGGCAACAAAATCAACGATTATGAGACCGATTACAAGTACTATGGATGCTGCTATAACCAGCGGTACATAAGCAAGTAACAAGGTTATGAAATCTGCTACTACACCGATCTCCAGATAATCAATAATTATTGCAGCAAATATAATGTATACGAACCATTTAATTACAGCGCCGAAAAAATCTTTCGTTGTAATTTCAGCCCTTTGCAACATATTTCCTATAAATGTGTTATCAACCGTAGCATCCAAACCGGTTTTCTCAATCAGCTTCGCTCCTATTTTTCCCAGTGTTCTGCCTGCTATCCAGCCAATCAGTACAAAGATAATTACGGCAATTACTGCAGGAATGTAAAAAAAGGCATCCCCTATAGCCGTGTATAAACTCTCCGTTAAACTTGTTTCCACCATTTATACCACTCCCAATCTGTCAGATACTTTATTATATCTTTCAGATTTGTTTAGTTAGTTAAGAATAGGCATTTGATATATATCAACATATCTAAATTTTAAAAAAAGTTTAAATATATATATGCACTAATTCCAAGAGGGTAAAATCAAAAATAGCACGTTCACTTTTTTGAAATGCGGGTTATGGTAGGATAAAAATGCAACCCTTGTTATAAATAGACGAAGTAAAAATTGTAAAAACCTAAATATACAACTACAAACTGAATATAAGAATGATCAGACAAATGGGGTGTTATTGTGGAACAAAATGAATATATGACTATCAGAATTCCAATGATGGGGGAAATTGCTCCTTCTTTCAGGGCCCGTACCACACATGGGGAAGTGAATTTTCCAAAAGATTATGAAGGTAGATGGGTAATTTTTTTCAGCCACCCTGCAGATTTTACGCCTGTATGTACCACTGAATTTATCATGTTTGCAAAGATGCAGGCAGAATTGAGGCAGCTAAATACCGAACTTCTTGGCCTGTCAGTTGACAGTGTACAATCACACATTTCCTGGTTACGCTCTATAAAGGAAAAGGTGGAATTCAATGATATCTCGGGCATAGATGTGGAATTTCCTATAGTAGAAGACCAGGGGTTGTCAATAGTAAAAAAATATGGGATGCTCCAGCCTTCTGAGAACAAAAGGTATATGAGATATATTCAGGACATTCAGGACATTCGGGCGAACAAGGCAACTGATGAAAACGAAATCATAAATACCCAACCGGTTAGGGGAATATTCATAATCGACCCGGAGTCACGCATCCGCTATATGGCCTTTTATCCAATTTCCAATGGCAGAAACCTTGATGAAATAAAACGTATCCTTCAGGCAATCCAGAAAACAGATTCGGAAAAAGTAGATACTCCTGTTAACTGGAATCCCGGTGATGATGTCATAGTACCTACTCCTCTTTCCTATGAAGATGCAAAGAAGCGTATGGAAGATAAGGAATTGAAATGTTCCGATTGGTACATTTGCCTTAAGAAAGATAAAACCTGATTTTTGAGCAGTATAATGTTGCTATGATATACTATTCTTTTGGATTCGGGATTTATAGCCGCATATAAGAACCATTACTCGCTTCCAATCTGTACTTTTGTCTCATCAACTACTATTGTTTCTGGTAATTTACCATCATAAGACTGTACGCACCAGCTGAATTTCTGTACCCAGTAATGTATTCCCCGTAGCTCATCGGTTAACCAAGATATGCTAATAGTTCGGAAGTTTTCCTCAAACTCAGTCCGTGCTGGTACACAAGTATGGATAGTGCTATGGCTTTTAGGTCCTACTCTTCCTTTGCACGAAAGATTTAATGTCTACCGGCATTAAATCCAATAATGCATCCAGTTCCATTTTTCATCCCCTTTAAATAGTGGATGAAAAACCTATTTATTTCTTGACTGAACAGTGTCCAGTGTCGCAATCAGTATTAGTTATTTTTGCCGTCAGTATTAGGATATTTTACAGATAATAGTCGTATTATACCTAATACAAGTAGTAATATTGATAAACTTAAAATAAATTCATATTCGATTCGACTTACATAAACGCCCACTGCTATTTCACGCATAACTATCAAAATAGTAGCATCTGTTATGTATACAAGTCTGATTCGTTTATGTTCGCGATAATCAACGAAAGTCTTGAAAAGGTCAATAAGGATAAAAATTGTAAGAACGCCAACAACTACATCGATGAAACTTATATGGATAAAATTGCCGCCAAGAATTTCATATGTGATATATCCAACATTATAGATAAGATTTAACAATCCCACAATTATTGCTATTAACAGTATATAAAGAATGGAAAAAGTGACATATCTTATAACTGTATCAAATACTTGATCATGATTAATCATTTTTTACTCGCCCAAATTAGACTATTAGTAATTGGAACGATATGTATATAACACGTTTGCTTTAAAAATATCGATGTAAATCGCGGAAAAGGAATTGGAAAAATTGTTTGCCCTTGTGAATAAAAAAAACCAAACGAAATGGGTGCAAAAAAATTGTATATTTCTGCACATTCGTTACAAGAAACCCATGCCTTTTGCGGACCTCCGGGCTGTGTCGAAGTGATGGAGTATACTGACAACCTGATTGCCAGGCCCATCATATCGGTTTTTCATAAAGTAAATCATTCACTATAAAATAGTGGATTTCCTCCCCCTTATACTCCATACCCTGTAATGAAGACATAGAACGTTAAGTAACGTTTAAGTCATTTGGAGGAATATTTTCTGTAACAGTGTGAACAGATTTGATAATCGGTCCTTTCCTGTCATCGAGAACAAATTAACTGTATAATTTATAGGGGAACAAAATGGTCAATATTGAAAAATATCAATCTTTCTTCATATTAGGCTCTGTTATTGCCGGATTAATTCTGGGGCAAAACACTACTGTCCGAAATTACGCAGCCTCTTTTATTGTTCCTTTTCTGATGATTATGCTGTATGGGATATTTTTACAGGTTCCTCTTAACCAACTGAGAAATTCTTTTAAAAATTGGAAGTTTGCGAGTGTCAGTGGCGGTATTAATTTCATTTTCAATCCACTGCTGGCATTTGTCCTCGGTTTTATCTTTTTAAGAGATGTGCCTGCTCTTTGGATAGGTTTCATTATGTTGATGGTTACTCCATGTACAGACTGGTATCTGCTTTTCACAGGAATTGCACGTGGCAATGTGCCACTTTCTGCGTCTATTCTCCCGATGAATCTGATTCTCCAGTTAATATTGCTGCCGGTATATCTGCTGATCTTTGCCGGAACAATCGCAACAATTGATATTGGCATATTGTTTGAAAGTGTGCTTCTTGTGCTTTTTGTTCCTTTCCTTATGTCCCCTATTACAAAAAAGACCATTCCAATACTAAAAGGCGAATACTGGCTTGAGAAAAGGATTTTTCCTAAACTTGATCATTTGCAGTTCTCTTTTCTAAACCTTGCAATAATATCCATGTTTGCTTCACAGGGTGAACAACTGGTTCAGAATCCACTGATATTATTGAAACTCATCCTCCCTGTTCTGTTATTCTTTGTTATCGTATTTATTACAGGGCAAATTGTCGGTAGATATCTCAATTTTTCTTATCAGGATACTGCCAGTTTGAACCTGACCACGCTTGCACGTAACTCCCCTATAGTGCTGGCGATTGCATTAACTGCATTTCCAGAAGAGCCTTTTATTGCATTGGCCCTTGTAATAGGTCCGTTGATTGAATTGCCTGTTCTTGGAATTATATCCCATGCATTACTTTGGATCAGGAAAGTGTCCTTAAAAGAAAGTGACGATTCCATATAAATATGTGAACAAAAAGTAGAACAAACCATTCATTCACTTCTGTTTCCGAAAGAATTTGGTGTTTGTGAATCCTGTCTATAAGAGTGAAAGGGATAATTCAGAGGAGTTGAGGTAGAAGGTCCTTTACATGTCTTATTCTGAATGGAAGAAGGTGGGTTTTTTAAGAATACTTTGCACGATTATGAAGCGTAGATCCAAGATTGATAAACCGTTTAGTTTGAATAAACATCTATAGGATAGACTCAATCAATGGGGGGCAATTGGTTGGGGAGAATGATCGCTGCTCGGATGGAGTACTTTATGATTTTTCCTCGAAAAACATTTCTGGTTTTTCAGTATGTATTGGAATAAGGTTTTCTGCACCCATTTCTTTAATCATTTCTCTGATATATTGACAAACATGACATACTATCAATACTGACTCAATAATATTGCAACACCTCAGTCACTCAAAAAAATAACAAAACTTATACAAAATGAATATAATCATTTGCTATATAATAAAATTGTAAATGGGGTACTAAAAATTGGGAGATATTAAACTCAATCCTTCACAATCACAAGCAGTTGATTATACAGACGGGCCACTTCTCATACTCGCAGGTCCTGGCTCTGGCAAAACTTTGACCATTACGGAAAAGGTCGTAAATATTGTGGATGAAGGCTTTTCTCCTGACCGGATACTTGCTTTAACCTTCTCTGAAAAGGCTGCAGGGGAGATGGAGGAGAGAATTGAAAACCGTATTGGAGAATCCAGCGGAATTACGGTATCCACCTTTCATTCCTACTGCAATGACCTGCTCAAGGAGTTCTCCCTGTATGCTGGCATCAATCAGGGTACCAGACTTATCTCACAGGAACATTCGCATGTCTGGGGGATAAACAATATCGATTCTTTTGGTTTTGAGAATATTGCGATCCCCAACAGGCCCTATGATCTCATTACAAGTTTGCTGGAAGGCGTTTCGCAGTTACATGATCATCTGGTGGGTCCGCAGGAGTTGCAGGAGTATGTCAAACGAAAGCTGGATGAAAACATTGATGAACAAGAAAGGGATGATCTGCTCAAACTTGCCGATCTTGCCAGGTTCTATTCACATTACCAGGAGTACAAACGGGATCATAATTTCATGGATTACGATGACATGATCTCAATGGTATGTCGCCTGCTCGAAAGCAATGAAGTTGTTCGCAATCAGATCCGAAACAGATATGATTACGTTTTGGTAGATGAATTCCAGGATACAAATTATGCCCAGCTCTATCTTATCAATCTAATTGCCGATGGCACCAACCTGACCTGTGTGGCCGATGATGACCAGTGCATCTACAGATTCAGGGGTGCCTATCTTTCCAATATCAAACAACTGCAGGATTACTATGCATCCCTTGAAAAAATACCCCTGGATCGCAATTACCGGTCCAGCTCACAGATAGTACAATTATCCCAGCAATTGATCGCAACAAACCCGGAAAGGGAAGATAAGACGCTGCATTCCCACAATGGGGATGGAGAGAAAATAAAGGTGGTAAAAACCCCTGATGACACCAGTGAGGCCAATTGGGTTGCAGACGAGATTCAGCGGCTGATTGAAGAAGAGAATATTGCGCCTGATGAGATATTTGTTCTTACCCGGAAACGTGCTGACGGGAAAAAGTACAGTGATGCATTGAAAGGCAAAATGATCCCTGTGGAATATGTGGGCAACCTGCAGCTTAAAAATTATCCCATTGTACAGGAAGCCCTGGCCTACATGCATATTGTCGCTGATCCTTTCAATAATGGAATTGCTTTTGCCAGGATATTGGCAAGGGAAGGAGTAAGTGAGCACGACCTCCAGAAGATCAATACAATGGCAAAAAAACTCAGCCGGGAGACTGAACTGGAAGGAGATGGCATATATTCTGTGCTGCAACACTATCTTGATGATGTGCCAATAATACAAAAGGCACTTGTCAAGTCCATCCTTACCCGGCTCAATGAACTCATCGATTACAGGAAGAATCATCTTCCCTCTGATACTGTTAAATATCTGTTATCTGAGAAAACGGATCTTTACAAATCGCAGTTGCTTGCAGATACCTTTACTTCCAGAAGGAATATTCATATACTCAATTCCCTGACCAGTATGGTGGAAGATCTGGAACTTGTGGATGGAGGTTCTGAATTTGCCAGGGCCGTTGAATATCTGGAACTTGTCTTCAACCTGGATATCGGGGATGAGGAAACCAGTGAGGAAAATACTGTCAAGGTCATGACTATCCACCAGTCCAAGGGTAAGGAAGCAAAGGTTGTTTTTGTCTGCGATCTGGCTGACCGGCATCTGCCCCTGAGATTCACCAAAAAGCAATTCAGAGTTCCCCGGGAACTTGAGAAAGGTGTGCAGAGGGATGTGGAGGATAAGATCCTGCACCTGGAGGAAGAGCGCAGGCTGGCCTATGTAGCCATGACGCGGGCCAGGGAAAAACTGTATCTCACATTTCCTGAAAAATATGCAGGTAACAAACGGGGTGTCAAACCCAGTGAGTTTGTAACACAGTTAGATTATGAATCAAATCCCCTGATTGAATACATTGAAACTGACAGATTGCAGGATACTGAAACTGTTGTCACAGAATCTCCATTGAAAAAGAAACAGGATGAATATCTCAGGCTTATGAATATGTATGCCGGCCAGGGCCAGATGAAGCAGGCACTGGAGTCACTGGTGGTGCTTACCCAGTTAAAAGAGATAGAGGATAAAGGCAATCTGGCTGTTTTTAATATTGAAGACTTTTTGAAGACTACACCCAGGGATATAGAGGAGCTGGAGGCACTGGTCAATGAAGAAATGCCACCTCTTGTAGATTCTGATATGCGTTTTTCAGCTTCTAAGGTCAGGCAATACATGGAATGTCCCCTGAAGTTCAAGTATAGCAATGTACTGAATATACCGATTCCACAAAAGACATTCTTCCAGACAGGAACTGATGTGCATTCTGTGTTTGAACAACTCTCCAGGTACAGGATGCAGGGCAAATCCATTGATATGGAACTTGCCAATCGTATCCTGGATGAAACGTGGGATGGTTCTGTTTTTGATTCGCAGACCCACGAGCAGCAGGAACTTGACCGAGTCAGGCAAATGCTGGAATACTGGTTTGAGTTTGAGAAAAGTAATGTCAATGAAACGATTGCTGTGGAGGAAAAGTTCAATCTGAAACTTGACGGAGCACAGTTTGGAGGAGTGATAGACCGCATCGACCAAACTCCTGAGGGCGAGTATATTGTTATCGATTACAAGACCAGCAAAAGTCCATTGAGCAAGAACAAAATGCCAGAGGATGTACAACTTGCCCTGTACTGTCAGGCTGTCAGGGAGAGGTATGGAAAGTATCCGGTCAAAGCAGGGCTGATGTATGTCAATCCGAACATTCGGGACCTCAGATTAATGGATGTGAACCAATCACAGATCAATTCAGTACTTGATGGTGTCAGGGAGATTGTGGCAGACATCAAAGCCGAGGATTTTGAGATCAGGGAAGAGCCGAACTGTTATTTCTGTGATTATAAGGGGATTTGTGAATGGTACAACCATCAATGAAGAGAAATGCATGAATCTAAATGATAACATCTTGGTGGAAATAAGAGGAAAGGGTTTCTACAGAGCCCAAATCTCATGCTGATAAAACGGGTAAAAATCAAGGATTCAAATCCCGTGCACAATCCGCATCTTCAAAGAATAAGAAATGAATGAAATTCTTCCTTTCATTTATTTTATACGGTTCCCAATAAACATTTATCTGCCTTTTGATTTGTAACCTTTCTTTCGCATTCTTTCATTTATTGAACCATCTTTATTTTTGACTTCAGCAACAATTCGATTATAACTTCCTTTTGTTGAAGTGGGCTTGTATTGTATTTTCTTTTTACATTTATTAACCATTCCTCTTAATACATTAGTCGATTTGTTTCCACCTTTTTGATAAGTTTCAGGAGATCGAACTTTACTAAGTCTTATTCTGTCGCCGTTCGTCATTTCGAGAGTGTCACCATCTATGCATTTTTTTACTGTTCCTGATTTCCATCCGGTTCTTTTCTTTTTTCTTGAGTTTGCTTTCATAGTTTCACCATTGTTTCGTTTGGAAGATTATTTGATGTTACTTACTATTTAGATTATTTTTGTGGTATATAAATTAAGTTGATGCGTACTGAAAGTATTCTTTTTCATCTGTATATAAATAAATATGTGATGCAGATAACATATAGTATCGTTCCTCTACATCAACTGCATAGGTTTTTAGGAATATCTTGGTTTAAATTGAAAAGGTTTATTAAAATGTAGTGAGTACGATTGATAAAAATTGATGATTGTCTGGGGTGTTGACTTGTACTTATCAAAAATCCACATTGAAAATTATAGATCAATAAAGGAATTAGATTTAGATTTTAAAAAAGGAAAAAATGTAATTGTTGGAAAAAACAATTCAGGTAAAAGCAATATCATTAAAGCTATTGATTTGCTTCTTGGAGAAAAATCTCCTACATGGAATAAATCTAATAATATTACAGATAATGATTTCTTTGAAGGAAATACAGATGAAGACATATTCATTTGGTGTGAAATTATTAAAAATGATGAAGAACATGTAGATCTATCTAACTTTAAAGGAGCTTTTTTTAAAATAAAGAATAAAAGAGGAAATCATGTGAAAACTAATATTGATTTCAATGACAAAAATTCTTTTTTATATTACATGTCAGAAGATTTTGCTGCAGAACTGAATAAGGGATATGAGTCAAAATATAAAAAAGAATGGATCGGAGATAAGCCATATTGTATCAGAAGTTGTGAAGAAGAGTTGGAAAATTATGGCCATTTTGCATTTGCCTTTTTCTGTAAAAAAGATGAAGATGGAAATTATGTTAAAGAGATGACTTTTTTTTATAAACAAACAAACGAATCAGATTGGTATGTTTGCATGAATGCCAATTTAAGAAATACTTTCTTGCAAAGTGCGATCGTTCCATCATTTAGAGATCCAAAAAGCCAGTTGAGAATTGCAAATTATACATGGTATGGAAAGTTATTAAAGGAATGTATCCCGAATGAAAATCCAGAATTAGATTATGCGTTTGAATGTGTAAAAGAAGCTTCAAATAAGGTATTTGGAGATTTGCAAAATCGAATCTGTTCAGGGAATACGCAAATAGCATTTCCAAATACAACCATCAGCTTTCAATTTAATCCTGACACCCGACAGGATATATACAAAAGTACATTGATATACGTAAATGATGGATTTAACACCAAGTTGGAAGATAAAGGTTCAGGTATTCAAAGTTCGGTGATAATATCCCTTTTTGATTACTATGTGAGAAATGTGGCACATACAAATGGTTCACTATTGGCAATTGAGGAACCTGAACTTTATTTACATCCTCATGGTAGAAGAGTAATTTCTGATAAGTTAGATCATTTTTTAGATGATAATAAGAATCAGGTCATAATTACTACTCATTCACCAGAGTTCGTTTGTACTCCTGATGATAGTATCAACCTAATTGTTGTCAAAAAAGATGGTAACAAAAGTGTCGCCACGAATTTCTATTTTGATGATATAAAATCAAAACAAATTCTTATAAAAAAGCAAAATTCAGAGATGTTTTTTGCTGATGCAGTCATTCTTGTTGAAGGTGCTGACAAATATATTTTAGAATATATAGCAAGAGAAATTGGGCAACGTCTTGAATGTGAAGATGGTAAACTTGGTAAAAATTGGATGAATGAATATAATGTATCTGTTATAAGTTGTGGCGGCAAACATGAATTCTGGAAGTATGCCAATGTACTGAAATCTATAAATATACCATATTTAGTTATAAGTGATTTTGATTTTTTCAGAGATGGATTGGATACTTATTTTAATAAAACTGGCTTTGTTGAACAAAAAGAAAAGCTAGGTGAATTAAAGTCTCAGGTAATTGAAACAATAAGAAATGAAGATGAAATTAAGAATATTCCTAATATATGCGAGGAAATAATAAATGATATTTCATCTGAAAATCTGGATAATGCAAAAAAACGATCTAAAGAAATATTTGACATTATTAAGAAAAACAATGGTACATATAAAAGATTGGATGATATCAAAAATGAAAGTGTGAAAAAGGAAATTGAACAATATCTTGTTAAATTAAGAGAACTAAATATATTCATATTGACCGGGGAATTAGAGCACTTTTATACAACTGAACCTCGTAAATCAAAAGAACAAGGTGTCCTTGAAATAATTAAAAAATGTGAGGATAAATATATTAGTGAATTTGTAGATGTTGAAGAATTCAAAGAAGCTTTGATTGTTTTCTTGGAATCATGTTTACAATTAAACTTGAAAGAAGAAAGTGATGTTCATGAAATGTGAATTTACTAAGATAATAAATTTACTTTTTCCTGAAAATGTAACAAAATGTATATTATGTTGCATTGGGAACTTTGAAGTATATCATTAATAAAGTGTATAACCCTATATAATATGAGAAAAATTTATACTTTTAATGTTTCTTTTGAGTAGAGTAATATATAAATTAAGATCACAATTAACCTTTAGGCAGAAAAATAATGTTAACAAAAAATGATTTCCCTGAAAGAGAAGAGTTCCCTATTGAGCTTCAGGACTTTTACCTTTCTCCTCCAATTTCAATAAATGATTTCAATCAAGAATTTAGTTTTATTTGTTTACTTGTGAATGAGAATGAAATAAATAATCAAAAAAATGGATTATTTTCATCTTACAGGGGAAAGAGACCAGATCAAATACATTATTCTGTGGGAATTGGATTAATAGAAGAAAAGTCAATCAATTATGGAACTCATGAAGTCGAAAGTAAATTGAAAGAGTTTAAACGTTATTTTGAAACAAAATTCAATGAAAATAAATATTGCCAGGTTAATTATTGTATATTATCTGCACCAAAAATTTCTCAGAAAATAGCAAGGGAATTAAAAAGAGATAGAAATAAAAACGATTTATTGATCTATAAGCATAATGAGAAGCCATTTAAAATCGGAAATTCTCCAGTTTATTTTGTGGAAAGGGATAAATAAATGCTTTCAATAAAATTCAGGAATAAAAAAATTCCTTTGAAAACTAAAATTGAAATTGTTAATTCTATTTTTGAGTTTATTGATGTTTGCAACAAGAAAGAAGTTTATTACTCAGAATATACATTTGTAAAAGTTGAAGAATCTGAAGTAATAAATTGGATTGATGATTTATTAGAAAATGATATACTTGAGAACCTCAACAATAATTATTTTGTAACAATGGTTGCTGAAGCGCCTTATGGTATCATTCGTGCAGAAATAATTCCCCAAAAAGCGAGAAAAGGTATATCCAATTGTTCACACATCGATATTAATTTGGAGTCTGATTATGACTTCTACGAAATTCTTTATGATAACAACAAAATCAGCACTCTAATTAATTTTTTAGATAGAAAACAAGATATAATTAGTGAATTTTACTTTTTTGACTTAAGTGCAAGTCCTGATTGTTATACAGATATTCAAAATCGAAAATTCACTAAATTTTACGATGAGGTTGATTTTGCCAATTTATTGTTACAAGAAAATAAATACAATTCAAAAGTAGAAGAAAAAACAACAAAGGCAATCGGATATAATTTTACTGAACAAATTTTCCAAGAGGAACACCAACCAGTGATTCAAAGTTTGATAAACAGTAATAATTTCGATGTCACTTGTGCTTCTGGAAGCTTTATGATTTACGGAGAAGATACTTCAGAATTTCTAGACTTAATACGTGGAAAGTTAAATGAATATATAACAAGAATCAATGAAAGAAATGTTTATAGAACAGAATTTGATAAATTATTTGATTAACCAATTTGAAGTCTACCTAACTAATTGAGTAAAAGGATTATTTAAAGAGGGATACATCTCATTACGAATCAGCAACGTTTATCCTTTCAATAATGCTCCCTGATATACTCATAAGCCCTATCAAATAATTCCTGTTCCTTATGCAATTTGTACTTCAACAAAGTCTGACGTAAAGCTTTCTGAATTTCCCTTTCCCCTGTAGTTGTCCATTGCCAGCCATCAAACCTGGTGTATTTGACAACATTATCGATATCATTGACAATTTTTTCCACAATTACAGGCGTTGTTTCAACTTTGCATTCCAGGAATAGTTTGGTAAGAGATTCTTTTGTATCATCCACAGGTTCAGCTTCAGTTTCTCTTTCCAGTTGAACGGTTTCCCGGGCGATTTCAAGGAGTTTCTTTAAGAAATCAATGCTATTAATGGTGTTTTGATAATGCATTTCTTTCAATTTTTCAAGCCTTTCACCAAGTTCCTGGAATCGGGGGTCATCGACATGAACATGCAATTTCCATTCAATCTTGACTGCAAGTTTTTTGGCCTTGTCTTTTGCATCCTTTTCATTTAGATGTTCCAGGATACTTGCATCCATAATGAGGGTTTCAAGGTCGTCCCTGATTGTCTGAACAGTGACGTTTTCATGAATTAATTTCAGAGTTTTGCCACCGAGGGCATGCCAGATGAGTTTTCCATTTCCACTTGGCGGTTTTATTGATTCATACACTTGAGTTAGCCATTTGTAATTATCTTCATATTCATTCAGGAATGGGTCCGGGGATAGCGCTTCCCAGTGTCTGGCCAGATAGGAATAATCCGCAGCGAAGCGGTCTCTTTCTTCATCAGTTCTCAAACAGTCCTGAGCTGCAAGTAGGCCTTCGTAACCATCGATTTCCCTGTCAACATTCGGGAAATGGCTGAGACATCTTTCAATTGCAATTGGTAATTCCTGTTTCAACAGGTCAATATTGGAAATGACGGTTTGCATTTCTTCCACATCAAAATTCAGGGCCTCTGCAACATTGTCGAATATACCCAGATAATCAACAACCAATCCATGATCCTTATTTGGGTAAGGCCTGTTTACACGGCAAATTGCCTGCAAAAGAGTGTGGTCTTTCATTGGTTTGTCCAGGTACATCACTTCATTGATTGGTGCATCAAAACCGGTCAATAATTTGGAAGTGACAATCAGCAGTTTTAGTGGGTCATTGACATCCCGGAAGCGGTCCAGTAATTTTTCCTGTTCATCATCTGTTAAAGCATACATTTCATGCCATTCTTTAGGATCACCTTTGCGCAAGGTCATTACAACTGCCGATTCTTCCGGGTCCATGTATTTGTCAATTTCCTGTTTGTACAGATGACATGCTTCACGGTCCCAAACAACTACCTGTCCTTTGAAATCATTCGGCTCCACATGTTTTTTGTAATGACTAACAATATCCTGGCAGACTTTACTTATGCGGTCAGGAGCCTTGGTTAAAATTCCAAATTTACCGGCATGGTCGGATAATTCGGCTTTATCTCCATATTCCAGTTTATTTTCCTGGGCCATCCAATCAAATGAACTGTCAATTATGTTTTTGTTAATATGCAGTTCAACAGGCCTTGGTTCAAAATAGATTGGTAGTGTAGCTTTGTCTTTTACGGATTGTTCGAAGGAGTATCGGTTAAGATAACCGTTTTCATCTTCTTCCGCACCAAATGCCCAGAAGGTGTTCCTGTCTCTGGTATTGATGGGTGTCCCGGTCAGGCCAAAAAGGAATGCGTTGGGCAGGCCATCCCGCATTTTTTTACCCAGATCTCCTTCCTGCGTTCTGTGGGCCTCGTCAACAAGTACGATAATGTTTTCCCTTTCGTTGAGAACTCCGTCTGCTTCACCGAATTTATGGATGGTTGTAATGATTACCTTTCTTGTATCCTGTTGCAAGAGTGTCTGTAATTCCTCTCTTGAATCGGCAATAACCACATTGGGTACGTTTGAAGCATTGAAGGTTGCACTTATCTGGGAGTTCAGGTCAATTCGATCTACCACCACAACTACAGTGGGATTTCGAAGATGTGGATTATGGCGAAGCTGCATTGCTGCATAAACCATTAGCAGGGATTTTCCTGAACCCTGAAAATGCCAGATTAAACCTTTTTTTACCCGACCATCAATTACTCTTTTTACAATCTGTTTTGAGGCCTCATATTGTTGGTAACGACAGAGGATTTTGATTTGCTGGCCGCCTTTGGAGGTGCTATACAAGGTAAAATCTTTCAGTAATTCAAGAACAATTTCCGGTTTGAGCATCCTGCGAATGGAGTTTTTGACTTCTTCCAGCTGTTCAAAGACATCATCTTTTGTATTTCTCCAGGGTTGCCATTTTTCAATCGGCAATTTGATTGAGCCAACACGATAGGTTTTTCCTTCGGTGGCAAAACAAAAGACATTGGGTACAAAAAGTTCCGGTATGGATTTTTGATATTCTTCCAGCTGAATTGCCCCGTCCACCCAGGATATTGCGGGCCTGACCGGAGTTTTTGCCTCCCCTACAACTAGGGGAATACCGTTTACCAGCAAAACAAGGTCTGGACGTCTTTCCTGGCCGGATTTGAAAGTGTACTGGGTTGTTACAATGAAATCATTATTGTCAATATTTTCATAATCTATCAATTTAACAGATACATGATCCCCGTTTTCCCCGAAAGGCATGGTTTTTTCATTGCGCAGCCACTCGGCAAATTCTTCATTTGCCCTCACAAGTCCCATTCCTCTGGAACTCTGGATAATAGCCCGGAGTTTATACAAAACTTCATTTGCACGCCCGGGATCTTCAGCAATTGCAGGATTCAATTTGACCAATGAATTTACTAGGTACTGTTCAACCAGAACCTCGGATTCTTCTCTGGGAAGTGTGTCTGCCGGGACAAAATCCCACCTCATCTCTGCCACAAGATCTCGAACTAAATTTTCGACTGAATTGGCCTCATTGAACATTTTCCAGTACCCCCTCTGGAATTCTTATTTTACCTGATAGGAACTCGTTGGTGAGTTTCTTTTTCAATGTATTAGTTTTTTCCAACTGTTTATTATAATCAGACAAAACCTTTTCGAATAAACCTAATTTCTCTACAATTAATTTTTGTTCATCAATTGGTGGAATCGCTGCATCAACAATATCAAAATTATTTTTGGTGATACTGTTAAATGTAGAACCATAAGCATTATGCTTTAGTTGTTCAATATTAAAAAGGAGAGAATAATATAAAAAATCATCAATAACATCCCCTTTTCCAATTAATCCATAGCAAGATTGATTAAAAGCCATTTCTTTATTTAATTGGCACACTAACCCCACAGTACCACGAGCAGAAATAATTAGACTTTTTTTGGGTAATATTTTAGTAGAACTATTATCCAAACCTTCTTTTGTAATTGTTTTTTTTGTTGAACTTATATATCTAGAGTTAGAATCGAAATCTTCTACTGATATCCAAGGTATATTTCCATTCCAGTAAGAAGTAACTGAAGTCTTTGGTGTACCCCCACCTATAATATTCATGATATCTGATAACTTAGATAGTTTCCAATTTTCAGGGATACGTCCAAGTTCAGTTTCTTTGAACTTTTTATGCCCGATGCCTTTAGTCAATAATTGGTTTATCATTATTTTTTTATATTGTTTATTTTTTTTAATTAATTTCTCATTCTTCTCAATATTATCTTCCATAGACCATAATATTTCAGCCATCTTCTTCTGTTCTTCAATTGGAGGTAACAATAGATTGTAATTTGCAATATCTTTCCAATTCAAAAAGGGATTAGTAGAACCATGAGCTGAGTTTGTAGTATGTTTCACAAAGGCTTCTGTTTGGATAATGAATGGAAGAAGTGATTGTAATAGCTTGGATTCATCAGCTTGTAATACATATGTAGTATTTGAGCAAATTCCTTCAAAATCTACCATCCCTCCTTTGCGTAAACGTGGGTTACGGGATACATACAAAACATGACCCGGTTTGAATCGCATATGGAAAGCAGATCCGATTACGTCTTCATTACCTTTTATGGGATTGGATTTCGTAACACGTATTGCACCTTCATCAAAATGCTCCCCGCCAATATACCGTTCAAAATGCCATGCACTTCTATCTTGGAATTTGTCGCTTACTTTTCCAACGACATCTCCAAATTTTACAATTTCCCACCCGTTTGGTATTTTTTCATCCATTGTCTATGACCTCCTTCAAGGCCACTTTTAATTCATCCGTAGATTGTTTTACTTTTTCACTATTTTTCATCCAATCGTCAACATATTGTTCTAAAGGAGTATCCAAAAGAACTCTATCAATGTAAGGGTTATTGTCCACATACATACGTATGTTTAAATTGTAATCTTTGTCTCGAATTTCTTCTATGTCCACTGCATTTGCAAATTTTTCTATCGATTTAAAATCCGAATACGCAGCATGGATCTTATCAATATGTTCACTTTCCAATTTTGCCTGTGTCGTGTTAATGGAGATTTCATCTTTTGCATCGATAAACAAAATTTTATTTTTTCGATTTTCTGGCTTGTTTTTGTTACAAATTACGATGCAGGACTTCATAGATGAATTATAAAACAGATTTTTTCCAAGCCCGATGACACATTCAATAAGGTCATTTTCTATAATTTCTTTTCTCATTTTCTTTTCATTATTTCTTTCCAATACTCCATGAGGATATAGTATCGCACATCTGCCAGTATCTTCTTTCATGGATGCAATGATGTGTTGGAAAAATGCATAATCAGCACAACCCTGTGGAGGTGTGCCATAGGTATTCCTGTTCCATGAATCGTGTATCCAGCCATCCCTATTCCATTTCTTTATTGAGTAGGGAGGATTGGCAATTACGATATCAAATTTTTTAACCCGGTCATCTTCCACAAAAGCAGGATTTGATAAAGTATCACCCCTTATGACATAGAAATCTTCGAACCCATGCAGGAACATATTCATTCTTGCAATAGCAGAAGTTATGATATTGATTTCCTGACCGTATAATTTGATATTTCGATATTCCTGCCCCTTTTCTTTGGCAAGCAGAGCCGCATTGAGCAACATTCCTCCGGAACCACATGTGGGATCATAAATGCTTTCACCGGATTTGGGATCCACAATTAAACTCATCAGTCTTACAACTGTTCGGTTGGTGTAGAATTCAGCCGCTGTATGACCACTATCATCGGCGAATTTCTTAATCAGATATTCATAACCGCTACCAAATTCGTCCTGTGGTACATTTGTAATAGAAAGGTTGACGGTTGAGAAATGTTCAATAAGGTCAATCAGGATATTATCACTGAGTCTGTTCTTATTGGTCCAGTTCGCATCTCCGAAAATACCAGTAAGTTTGTCAGGATTGGCTTTCTCAATATCATCCATTGCAGTTTTGATCGCCTGTCCCACATTTATGGAAACATTCCTGACATCGTTCCAGTGAGCACCGGCTGGAACCTGGAACCTGTGGTTCTCTGCAAACTCAGCATACTCCTGATCTCCGCCGGACTCTTCAAGGGCCTGCTGGTATTCCTCATCATACACATCCGAAATCCGTTTGAAAAACATCAGTGGGAATATTATACTCTTATATTCTCCGGGATCAATGACACCCCGAAGCAGTGTTGCTGCACCCCAGAGATACTGTTCCAATTGCTGCTGGGAAATTGGTTCACTCATAATACACCCACCTCTTTCAGTAATGATTTCATTTTTTCTTCAGATTCAAGGAATTCATCATAGGCCTGATTCAGTTCCTGGAAAGTTTCTTCCAGGTCAATTTCCTCGACAACAAGTTTTTTCCTGACATAGCGGGAAATGTTAAGATTAAATTCGTTTTCCTCAATCTCCTTAATATCTACCAGTTTACTGATATCCTCAACATCCTCATATTTCTCATACCAGTCAAGGACATTATCAGCATGTTCCTGAAGGAAGAAATTCTGGTTGCGTCCCTTCTGGAATTGCTCCGAAGCATCGATAAAAAGGACCTTGTTTTTCCTTGATTCATCTTTTCTGGCCCTGAAAACAAGAATGCATGCACTAATTCCTGTACCATAAAACAGATTCGGACCAAGACCAATCACTGCTTCAAGCATATCGTTTTCAATCAGTTTTTTCCTGATTTTACCTTCCGCTGCCCCTCTGAACAAAGCACCATGAGGAAGTACAATTGCCATTCTTCCGGTAACCGGGGCCATAGAAGAAATCATGTGCTGCACCCAGGCATAATCCCCATTACTTTTGGGCGGGGTTCCTGCGATATTCCTGCCAAAAGGATCATGAGACCAGTGCTCTTGTCCCCAATTTTTCAGAGAAAACGGTGGATTGGCAATAACTATATCAAACTGGGAAAGTTGGTCGCCTTCATGGAATGAAGGATTTCTTAGCGTATCACCCCTGATAATTTGAAAATCCTGAATTCCATGTAAAAACAGATTTATTCTTGCAATGGATGAAGTCGTGAGATTCTTTTCCTGTCCATAAAGTTTCAGGGTCCTCTCATCTCCACCACTACTATTTACATAGTGGACCGCTTCCAGTAACATACCACCGGAACCACATGCAGGATCATATATGGATTCCTTTTCCTGTGGTTTGAGAATATTGCCCATTAAATGCACAACTGTTCTTGGGGTATAGAATTCTCCAGCTTTGCGATTGGTCAGATCTGCAAATTTTTTAATTAAGTATTCATAAGCCTGGCCCAGCATGTCAGGTTCGACATATGATTTGGAAAGATTCTTACTCGAAAAATGGTTTATCAGGTCATTGAGAAGTTCATCGGATAATCGTTCCTTGTTACCCCAATTGACATCTCCGAATATCTCGTATAATTTATCCTGGTTCGCTTTCTCAATCTCCCGGAACGCATGTTGGAGTGCCTGTCCAACATTGGTAGATGTATCCTTAACGTCATTCCAGTGTGCCCCTTCAGGAATTATATAATCATGCAATTCAGGGAATGATGCATATTCTTCATCCCCGCCGGACTCATCCAGAGCTTGACGATATTCTTCATCATAAACATCTGAGATCCTTTTAAAGAACAGTAAAGGGAAGATGTACGCCTTGAAATCAGAGGCATCCACAGGTCCTCTTAAAATATTAGCCGCATCCCACAAATATTGTTCCAACTCTGAAAGAGAAATCTTTCCCATTTAGTATATCTCCATTAATCTAACGTTTTTGTACTTACCCAGGCATAGATGGATTAAATGGGTATGCATTTGTTATTGATAACTTCGATAGAATAGAAACCCTACATTTATAAATTTAACCAAATTGATTAAATTTTATCTAGATAGACTTGTGGAGATGCCAGTTTATTTTTGCAATACTGATTGTTTTATTCAGTCATAGAGGTTGCTATCGTAAAAAAGAAAAAATTCTAAATAAAAAGAATAAAAGAAAGAAGTTCAATGTCATAAGACATCGCACACTTATTTATTCAGTTCTTTTTTGCTAATCCTGTTCATTTTTTTGTATTGCAAGTAACTTTATTTTTGATTTCCTTCATAATGGTATGTAAAATAAACTATCGTACAAAAGATCGAAGATAACTATATTCCAAGTGATTAGTGCGATGCTAGTGAGGTATCCGAACCCTCGAAATCCTTCCAAAACAGATCTTAAGTGAAGTGAGAAAAATAAAAGGCAAAGTTGGGTCGGGTGGATTCAGCAGTTCGGGTTTCTCAGGTGCTATATTTTTGACCGAAACACTAAGTGAAATTTAAGTAAAAATTATGCCAGTGCCAGGGTGGTTGACCCCGGGGACAAATTCATCTCGTTGTTACCTGTAACGGAAACGGTCTTTGCAACGGGATGATTCCTTTTTACAAAAGTCATTTTCAGATTGAGAGTAAGTTTACTGTCTTCCACTTCAAAATTTACATTTAGTTCAACAGGTTCACGCATCTCATATTTACTAATATTGAATTTCCTGGATGCATCAAGTATCTCAATCCCGACAAACTTGTTATTTTCGTCCACGTCAAGGATGATGTCATCTAACATCAATGAGGATTTGTATTTGCGGTCCCGAGGATAAATGTACATACTGTCATTTAGCCAATCGTAATCAAAATGACTATGTTCATAATGAACTACATCGCCGCTCATTTACTTTATCCTCCTTTCGACTTCCTGTGGAAAACATGTCACCAATGAAATATTTTAAATTATATTAATCAATTAATGCTCTATCTATAATTCCCTGTATTGTATGATGGCAACATTTGCCTGAAGGATTATTTATCTGGCAATTTGGATTAGTCATTGCTCCTGTGATTTCTAAAACTTCTTTCATATTAGTTGCCTTATCATTAATCACAGCGTTTATAACTTGTTCTTCTGTTACTTTACTACAATAACAGGCATATTTCGAGTTTGCACCTTTTTTAAACCATATTGGTACTTTTACATCACTTTTTTCGAATTTAACTCTGAAATCATTGTTATAATAAGAAATCTTGCAATCTTCATTCATACATAAATAATAGTCAAAATTACCTATATTTTCTAACAGGTCATCATATATCATATGTCTTACAGTAATATTTTTTACAAAACTACCTGAAACGTTACAAACTGGACAGGGATTAACATTGTCCTTAATATCGGTTTTTAAATTTGTTTCACATGGTATGACATTAAGGTTAATTCCGTTCATTCCTGTGTGTCTCCTTTTGTACCTGTCATTATCATTATTCCTACATCTCCAGCTTTTCCTTAATATTAGTATTAGAGTAAATGGCTTATCAATTTTAGCATTCTGTTTCATGTAATACAAATTATCCTTAGAGAACTATCCGGAGCATAAGTTTGAGGGTGATATTGGAGCTCTTGAGAGGAAGCATATTGATATTGATGGGTTTGTGTATATTGGCAAAGAGGCTAATGATATTGATGAACAGGAGCTGGATGTTGTAAAGCCTCAAAAGTTCATTGATGAGGAAGAAGTCAGACAATACATTCTTGGTTTGACTCCTGAAGAGGCAAGAATGATTGGAATTAAACATAGGAGTGCGTTGGCTTATTTGAAGAAAAAGAGCAAAGGAAGGAGAGTTGAATTTTAAGGCAAGGAATGTGAGAAAAATTATTAGAAACTATGAAAATTGTTGATATGAAATATACGTTTGGAATAATTATATATTTATTCTACACTTTTTATTACATATGGGATTAACACCGTTTTTAAAACAAAAAAATGCAAAAATTTTATTCTCAAATGCCTTTGAAAAACCAAAAAGAAAATTAGTAGGCGACATCAGAGCACCAGTTATATCTTCTAAACATTGTTTACTTGGTACGGCATTTGATTATTTACTGAAAGCGCATTTAATGTATCACAACAAAAATTCCATTCTTGAAAATTGCATTGCAAAAGAATCTCTTAATATAATGGAAATTCAAAGAAACAATAGTGAATTACATATCTATAATGCTGTTTCAGATGAAATCTATGAAAAGGCAAAAAATAATTTCAATTTTGCAGTAAAAGTATATTAGGAATTTTTAGATACTGGTATTCTTACATCCGATTTGTTGATAAGTTCTATTTTACTTGCACATTTAGATGAATACTATCATTCAGCGAATAGGTATAAAAAAAATCCATTTTTAAAAATTGATCCTAAAGATATCCAAGACTTAAATAATTTAATAAATGCTGTTGATTTTAATCAATTTAAAGCTGAATCACACTGTTTGTTAAGTCCTAGATTTAATGATGCATCTAAACTCCTTGGTGGTGCTGAAGCAGATATTGTTATCGACAACAAAATAATTGATATAAAAACGAGCCGAAATTTATCGATTACAAAAGATATGTTCAATCAGATTATGGCTTACTACATTCTCGGTAGACTCGGTGGAATTGGCGAAGAAAAAATAGATGGAGCAACAATTGAACAAGTTGGGTTCTACTTTGCAAGGTATGGAATTTTATGCTTATTTGATGTAAAAGAAACCATAAATTACAAAATGCTTCCTGAAGCTCAAATCATGACAAATATCAATTTCAAAAAGATATCTGATGAAATGAAAGAAGAAATTATTGAGTCCGAAATATTACCCAATTTTATGCCTAAGTTTGAAAACACTGTAAAAGAATATATTTTCAATCTGTGTAACCCTTCTTGGATTGATAATATACCGGGTGTTTTTGTTGATACAGAGCAGACAAAAAAATGGAAAAAAGAGAGGCATGAAAAAAGTTGGTCTAGAAGGTTAGAACAACTTGATTTGAAATTTCATTAATGCATATTTCAGACAAACTTCGAGAATAAATTTGAATGGCATCTGGTTAAAATTTTTGCGTACAAAAAAAATAGAGTTACCTATATCCCAAAAAAGCGATGCGAGGGGAGGGATTCGAACCCTCGAATTCCTTCGAAACCGGATCTTAAGTCCGGCGCCTTTGACCGGGCTGGGCAACCCTCGCAGGAAGATGTTTTAGAATTAGCCTTTGCCGGTGGTTGAATGAATGAGCTTTATAAAGCCATTCGGAATCCATAATTAGAGTTAAGTTACTTAAACCTTATTATGGTAAGCATGAAAATACAATTCCTTGGTAGCGGTGTGGCAATCCCCTGGCCCGGCAGGGTGCAGTCCGGGATTGCGGTTGAGACCGAGAACGGCCGTTTATTACTATTTGACTGCGGGGCCGGTGTGCTACAACGCCTCTTTGAAAGCGGGCGTGATCCCCGGGATGTTGATGCAATCATCCTGACCCATCTCCACCTGGACCATGTGGCCGATGTCCTGCCCCTGCTCAAGAGCCGCTGGTTGTGCGAGAAAAGCGATTGCGTCATCTACGGGCCACATGGTACCAGGGACTGGCTGGACGGCCTGATCGGGCTGTATCCCTATTTACAGGGCAGGTTTGACCTCTGTGTCACCGAACTTACACCCGGCCGGCAAATTACACTTGACGGTAGTGATTGTCGGCTCAGCTGTGCTGCAGGAGTGCACAGTGTACCCTCCCTGGGTTACAGGCTCGAGGATGGAGGGAAAATAATGGTATATGCCGGGGATACCCAGCCCTGCGACTCCCTCATGGAACTGGCACAGGGGGCCGATGTTCTCATCCATGAATGTTCGTTTCCCCTGGGGTTTGATGTTGACTGCCACACAACACCGGAAATGCTGGAGCCCTATCTCGACAAGCTTGATGTCGGCAAACTCTACCTGACCCATCTTTACCCGCAAATGCAGGGCCGTGAACAGGAAGCACTGGAATATCTGCGCAGCCGGTTCAAAGGTGAGGTGCATATCGCCTCGGACCTGCTGGAAATCGACCCCTGAGATCAGACCTGCAGCATCTCGATATCCAGTTTGCCTGACTTCTCATCCAGATCAATAAGAGCGGCCGATCCTTCCGAAGCCATACCCGTGTTCACGACAGTTGTACCTTCCACTTCCATGACCCCTTTATCCTCATGGATATGGCCACAGACGATCAGGTCCACCTTGCCCAGCATATCGGCTACGGCCTTACAGCCCACATTGCCGGCTTCGATGCGATCCAGCGTGCAGTAAGGGGGTGAATGGGACAGCAGCACCAGGTAATCGCCCTTCTGTCTTCCTTCAGCAGCCAGTTTGTCCAGGGTTGCTGCAATTTCCTCTTCCTCGATTTCATAGGGAGTTTTGAAGGGTGTGGGGTTGGATCCGCCCATCCCTATGAAAGCCACATTTCCCATGGTCCACAAACGGCCGTGGAGATTTATGGCCTTTGACTCATCCAGAAGATTGCAGATACTCTGCAGGTCGCAATTGCCCGGAATGGCCAGGGTTGTTTTGTCAAACATCCCCATCATCTCCAGGGCCTGCTCATCCGGCCCGAAGTTGGTAATATCTCCTGCAACCAGTATCAGATCCACATCCCCTGCCCTCTCAAGTATGGCAGGGATGCGTGTATAATTTCCGTGTGCATCGGACATTGCAAGTATGCGCATCATTGTTACTCCTTAGAATTTCTTATCGCCGCCGAGAATGCCGCTCAAACCGCCGCCTTCGCCCCTGTTTCTCTCTGGGCCAAGACCCGTTGCAGCTGCAATCCTGTCAGCCAGCCTGGAAAATGGCAGGCTCTGCAGGTACACCGTACCGGGGCCTGATACTGTAGCAAGGACCACTCCTTCTCCTCCAAACAATGCATTCCTAAATCCGCCTATCAATTTTATGTCATAGTTCACAGATTCAGAAAAAGCCACAAGACAGCCGGTATCCACACGCATGGTCTCTCCTGCATCCAGTTCTTTTTTGATTATCGTTCCACCGGCATGCACAAAAGCCAAACCGTCCCCTTCAAGTCGCTGGAGGATGAAACCTTCTCCTCCAAATAGGCCGGCACCGATTTTCTTGGAAAATGCAATACCCACCTCTATACCTTTGGCAGCACAAAGGAAAGCATCTTTCTGGCACAGGAAACTTCCACCCACTTCTGTCAGGTCTATAGGAATGATCTTGCCCGGGTAAGGTGCACCAAATGCGACCCTTTCCTTGCCGTCGCCCTCATTGGTAAAGGAAGTGATGAAGAAACTCTCACCGGTAACCATTCTCTTGAGTCCCTTGAAAAGTCCACCCCCGGTTGATGTCTGCATTTTGATGTCCTGACCCATATACATCATGGCTCCGGCCTCTGCCCTTACACTTTCGGAAGGGTCAAGTTCGATCTCTACAAGCTGCATGTCATTCCCAATAATATCATAATCGATTTCGTCTGCCATTTGTGTGACTCCTGTTGGATTTACAATAATTTAATCTTCCTTTAAATTTATCGAGACATAGTAAGAATACCACCGTTTTTAAACGGCGGATGAATTACGCTCCTCTATTGTTATTACCATCTATGTATTTGTTGATCGTTTCAGCAGATACTTGACCATGTGTTCCTCTGTAGTAACTTGGAGACCACAAATGTTTTCCCCAAAATTCTTTATTTCTCAGTTCAGGGAATTTTTGAAATGCTCTTTTTGTAGTTACGCCTTTCATAATTTTGACAATATCTGTAGGTGCTATGAATGGCGGTGCTGTAGGGACTACAGTTTAAGCCTGTGGAATTGAGTCGCTGGATTCAATAATGAAGCAGGAAGCCACCCTATTCATAGGGTGGTAGTTCACAAACTTGTTGTATTAGCGAAATACATAATCAAATTTAAATAGTACTGAATATTTTATCGGCATCAGAAACTAAAAGGATAACATATCATGAAACATTTTCTCATTATTGCCCATAAGGCTCATACAGCCGATGATTTTTCCCTGAATGACCTGCCTGGTTCTGCCGGCAGGATGGATATACTGTGCAGGTGTGTAAATTCAGCCCTTTTTCTCTCCCATGACTTGCGCCGGGATGTACAGGTCCACCTGTTGCTTCTGGGAGAACCCGACCCGGGCAGGCTTATAAAATTCGATGGTGAGACTGTACGTTACCTGAATCCGGATGAAAGAAGCAGCGGCTCCCTGATCAAAAAGGCACTCGATAAGGATTCTTCTGACTTTGAGGTCCGTTCCACTCCTGGTGTCACCGTGCGTGATGCAAACCTATCCTCCATTCTTTCAGAATTCAAATCCCGGGGTTGCTCCCTTTATTACCTGCTTGAAGACGGAAAGGAAATCCGTGAAGAAACCCTTCCCAAAGGGGACATGGTCTTTATCTTGGGTGATCACAATGGTGTTACTGAAGAAGAAGAGGCCCAGATAGAAAAAGCCGGTGCAATAAAACTTAATATAGGTCCGATATCGCTCCATTCAGACCATTGCATTACAATTTTGCACAACGAACTTGACCGCAGGGAAAAAGAATATTAACCTTTTTGCTATTGGAAGTGAATACATGACCATAATGCAAACAGCAGCACGAATCATTGAGGAAGGCCCAATATGCGACAATTGTATGGGCAGGCAATTTGCCCGCTTGCTTACCGGCCTGACAAATGCTGAAAGAGGAGAGGCTATCAAACTATCCCTCTCTTTAGAAGCTGCACGTATGATGAAAGAAGAAGGTTATAAGGATCTACTGGAAAAACTCGCTCCTTCCAACTCTTACGCATGTAAGACACTGAATGAATCCTGCGAGGAAGAAGAATGCTGGGTATGCATTGGGCTCTTTGATAATCTGGATGAATGGGTGGACAGAGCTATAAAGGCTCTTGAAGGGGTCGATTATTCCACTTTTGTCGTGGGTACAAAGGTTAGTGGACTGCTGGCTGAGAATGAAGAGATCCTCTGGGCTGAATGCGGGGCTGATTATGCCGAGCAGCTGAAAACCGAACTTAACAGGGAGATAGGAAAACGCCTGGCAGCCCGCAGCGGCAAGGAAGTAAACATCAAGATGCCTGATGTTGTTGTTATGCTTGACATAGCAGAAGAAAAAATTATACTGGAAATCCGCTCGGTATACGTGGAAGGTCGCTATCGCAAACTTGTGCGCGGCATACCCCAGACCCGATGGCCCTGCCGCAAATGTAAGGGCAAGGGATGTCCGAGCTGCGATGATACAGGTAAGCAATATCCTGAATCCGTGGATGAATTGGTCAGTGAACCTGTAATTGAAGCATTTGACAGTGACGATACTAAATTCCACGGTGCGGGAAGGGAAGACATCGATGCCTTAATGCTTGGTGCAGGTCGCCCTTTTGTGATAGAAGCTCTTAATCCGGGCAGGCGTGACTACAATCTTTCTGATCTGGAAGAACAAATAAACAACAAAGCTGACGGTAAAATTGAAGTTGAAGGTCTCAAATTTGCGGACAAGGCCAGAATTCAGACCCTTAAGAACTCTACGGCGGATAAAGTTTATAAGCTTAAAGTTACATTCAATGCCCCTGTTACGGAAGACGCCATAAGGTCTGCTCTTGAGGTATTCAAGGGTAATCTTATCGAACAGCGCACACCTCAAAGGGTGTCGCATCGAAGGGCTGATCTTGTAAGGAAACGTCAGGTGCATTCGATAGAACTCCTCGAATATCATCAGGATCATGCAATAATCAGGGTTGATTGTGAAGGCGGGCTTTATGTGAAAGAGCTTATATCCAGTGACGAGGGACGCACGACCCCGAGCCTCACCGGTTTGCTTGGAATTGATGCAATGGTTGAAGACCTCGATGTGGTCGATGTGAAGATCTAATTAACCGAATTATAATTTATATATCATCAACGGAGGAACATTATGCCAAAATCAAATGGTGAAAGATACTGTACAAGATACAAGCTTAAAAAGACAATCAGGGAAAGAGGTCTCTCTCCTGTGAGCAGGGCTATCCAGAGTTTCAGTGAAGGACAGAGAGTTCATATCGATATTGATCCCAGTGTCCAGAAAGGAATGCCAAATCCCAGATATCAGGGAAAGACCGGTAAGGTACTCTCTCAGCGTGGACGTGCCTACATCCTTGAGGTACGTGAAGGAAATGCAAATAAGCAGGTAATTGTCCTGCCCCAGCACCTTAAACCCCAGAAATACTGATTTCTGGTCAGAAATGTAAATATCACAGGCTTGCAGAAATAGCTATATCTGCCTTGCCTCTGATAGTTTAGTCTGTTGCATTATTCCTGTCTTTAAGGCAGGTCAACTCAAGGCAGAATGGATGAGTGCTTTCCAATGATAGTTAAAAAAGTTCTTGATGAAGAATTACTTACGTTACCCGAGGTCAGGGGAATTCTCCACCAGATTCTGGAAGAACGTGTCAATAATGAAGAAGAGCTTGGATATGAGCTGCGTAAAGCCATAAACCATGCAGACATGTTCTCAAGGACAAGTGCTGAAAAGGCACGCGAGTTTTTCAACAAATTGCTTGAAGTGGAGAAAATGAAACCGGAGATTGCAATTCGGATAGTGGACACAATGCCACTTTCCAGGGATGAGCTCCGTACACTTTATGCCAAAGAGAGATACACTCTTACAGATGAAGAGCTTGACACCATCCTTGAACTCGTAATGGATTATATGGAATAAATTTATATTCCATATACGACTTTTTCTTTTAGATAATATCAATAGTCTTACTTGCTCCGTGGAGGATATAATGAATACAAAGGGGAAAAAAGCTGAAAGAGAAGAGTACGCATGGGTTCTGGATTATCTTCCTTATGGAAATCCTAATGATCCGCGTCCCACATACCAGAAAATACCTTTAGTCCAGGCAGTGGGTGATTCTAAATTCGTACTCATGGAACTTGTCCCCAAGGATAAAGTCACTCCTCAGATACAGTCCAGGGTTTATATTGGAGAAGGTGACAGGGAAGAAATTGATCATGTCAAGCATCGGATTCATTACCATGATCTTACCAGTGGTGCACAACTTGAACTTCCATATGTACTGGAACAATCGGTAAAACATCATGAGGAACGTTTTGTAAAGTTCTTCAATGAAGCTCATCCCATAACTACTCGCCAGCACATGCTAGAGCTTTTACCCGGTATTGGCAAAAAACTCATGTGGGCAATAATTGATGAACGTAAGAAAGGTGAGTTCAAAAGTCTTGAAGAACTCCATGAACGTGTGGGTGGAGTACATACGCCCCAGAAAGCTATTGTCAATCGTATCATCGAAGAACTGAAAGACGATAATATCAAGTACAGACTTTTCACGAGGCCACATCGCCGCCCTCACAATGAATAAAGGGTGTAGGTTTGGTATACTCTATTCTTAAAAAATATGGGATCAGGGGTGGCTCCCTTGACCAACATTTTTTGGTAAATGAACCGATACTGGATTCAATAGCAGAAGCTGCAGACCTGCAAATTGATGATGTCGTTCTTGAGATAGGTGGCGGGATCGGTAATCTTACAGAGCGTCTGGTTTCCAGGGCAGGCAGGGTTATTGTGATTGAACGGGATTCCCGTCTGGTGGCAGTGCTGCAGGATCGATTCCATAATGTATCCAATATTGATATAATTGAAGGGGACGCAATGAAGGTTGAACTGCCTACCTTCAATAAAGTGGTAGCAAATTTACCCTATTCGATCTCTTCTCCCATAACTTTCCGCCTTCTTAACCACGGTTTTGAAAAAGGGATTTTAATGTATCAGTACGAGTTTGCCAGAAGAATGGTAGAAGCCCCAGGTTCTAAGAATTATGGTCGGCTTTCAGTGGATACACAGTATTTTGCTGATGTTAGACTCCTTCGCAAAATTTCTCCCTCTGCTTTTACTCCCGCTCCAAAAGTCTGGTCTGCAGTAGTTGAAGTGGTACCCCGGCCACCGGCTTTTGAGGTGAAGAATGAGCAACTCTTCTTCAGGGTTGTGGAGGCTGCCTTTGGCCAGAGGCGCAAGAAAATGAAAAATGCTCTTACAAAATGTAATCCTCCTCTGGCAGACTAGGAAGATATTCTTCGTTTAATTCCTGAAGATTTCCTGGGAAAACGTGCCGAGCAGCTTTTCCCTGAAGATTTTGCAACCATATCAAATATTATCTATGAAGCAAGGGATAACTAATGGCTCCCATTTCATATCGCAATGCTTTTGTTAGCATTGAAAATGATGTGTATGAACCTGCGGAAGATTCTTTCCTGCTTGCAGATGTTGCAATAGACCGCATAAGTGATGGCATGAAAGTGCTGGAAATGGGCGTGGGAAGCGGCTTTGTTTCTGCAGTGGTTGCCGCTAATAAGAACGTAGAACCTACAGGTTGTGACATAAATCCTGATGCTCTTGAATGCGCATATAAAAACGGTATTCAGGTTTTCCGCAGTAACCTTTTTGGCGGACTCACAAAAAAAGCATATTTTGATGTCATACTGTTTAACCCCCCCTATCTCCCGACTTCCGAAGAAGAAAAGTTAGAGGGGTGGCTCAATTATGCTTTTGATGGAGGAGTTGAGGGAAGGGATATTATAGCAACCTTTTTTGCTGAAGTATCCGACTATCTCAAACCCGGTGGGAGTGTTCTGCTATTCATTTCTTCCCTTACAGGTAGGAGGGAAGTATTTGATATCATGGAGCGAGAGGGTTTCAGTGCCTATGTGGTAGCTGAGACACGTTCGTTTTTTGAAAAATTGATGGTTATTGAATGTAAACACAACTGCTGAAATACAGGTGTATTTTCAGTATTTCATTATGTTTAAGTAATAAGGAAAAACCTCCTTTGTTACTTGAAAAAAGCGAAAGTTTTATCGTTGTGCAGGTTGACGGTATTGTTGCATTAGAGGAATTAAAAAATTGATCTAAAATTAAATATCATAGTCTTCTAATTAAAAAATTGCCAGAGGGTTCAAATGAAATACAGTCTTGGTATAGATGCCGGTGGAACATATACAGATGCCGTAATCCTGCGGGATTCGGATGGGAAGATTATTGATCATGGAAAGGCCCGCACGACCTATCCGGATTTACTGGATGGAATTCAGGAAGTGCTTGACGGTCTGGACCAGTCATACATGGAAAAAGTATCTCTGGTATCGGTCTCTACTACTCTTGCGACCAATACTATTCTGGAAGGCACAGGTTATCCGGTAGCCCTTATCATGATAGGGGAAGAGGTTCCAAACGACTCATCAATCAAGTATTCAATATCAGTACAGGGGGGGCATTCTTCCGGAGGGAACGAAAAAAATTCCCTTGACATGGATTCTATAAAAGAATTTGTAGGAAAAGTTCAGGATAAGGTATCAGCATTTGCGGTTTCTTCATATTTTAGTGTAAGAAACCCGGAACATGAATTGAAGGCAAGGGAAGTTATAGATGAAATGACCGGTTTGCCTGTAATCTGTGGTCATGAACTTTCCCAGTCCCTGGGAGCATATGAAAGAGGTGTTACAGCCTATCTAAACGCCCAGCTTTTGCCCATATCTACCCGGTTTATGGAAACAGTTGCATCTGAGATAGGTCGAAGGGGAATCGATGCAAAACTCATGATGCTCAAATGCGACGGTTCCATAGTGGGTATGAAAGAAGCTCTCAAACACCCGATAGAATCAATATTTACCGGTCCTGCAGCAAGCCTTGTTGGGGCTTCATATCTTGCCAAAAGCAAAGATTGTCTGGTCATTGATGTCGGAGGTACAAGTACAGACGTTGCTATGGTTATTGATAATCTCCCTGAAATAACAGATGAAGGGGCAACTGTTGGTGGTTGGCCAACCAAGGTAGAAGCCATCAGAATGGAAACCTCTGCAATGGGTGGGGACAGTCATGTGTGGGTCAAGAATCATAATGTTTTCATAGGTCCACGTCGGGTCATTCCTCTCTGTGTGGCTGCCAGTAAATATCCGGAAATCGTTACAAAACTCAAGAAAGGGCAGAGTATCCTGAAAAGCCAGCTGGGGGAAAATATCCAGCCCACTAAATTCTTTATCAGGACCAAACAGGAACCCATTGAACTTACAGATCGTGAAGAAGATCTTCTTTCTCGAATAAAGGATGAACCCCTGACAGTGAGTGAAATCTACTGGGACAGCAAGGCACTGCCATCGCCTATGGTCATGGCAAGCCTGATCCAGAAACGTCTGGTACAGGCTATAGGTTTTACTCCAACGGACGCCCTTCATGTTCTTGGGGAATATGATGAGTGGGACATTGAAGCATCAAGAGTAGGTGCAGAAATACTTGGATATTTTGCAGACCTGGATGCCGATGAAATCGCCGGTAAAGTTAAGGATGAAGTTGCAAAGAACATGGCACAGAACCTTCTTTCCTATGTCTTCCATGATCTCGAGGATTCACAGATCAATAAAGTTGTCCGTGGCAATCATTATGGCGGATTTCATGTGGATGTTCCCGTGGTGCTGCTTGGAGGTCCCGTACAGGCCTATGTAAATGATATACAAAGGTTAGTAGATGCAGAAATAATCCTGCCTGAATATGCCGAGGTGGGCAATGCTGTAGGGGCGCTTGCAGGTAAGGGAATAAAGCGTATCGAAGTTCTGATTCGTCCGAATTTTGGCGAATCCAAATATAATCTGCGTCCTTCTTCAGTATCAATGTTCTATCCCGGCGGAAATGAAACTTTCAAGTCCCATGAAGAGGCTGTGGAGGCTGCCAGAGAGATCGGTCATAGACTGATAATGGATTATATGCATGAAGCCGAACTGGACGAGGGTGAAATTACTATAGATGTTGACCGCAAGGATGTTCAGGTGCATGGGGTCGGTGTTCCAATGGAAACAAGGTTTACTTTCCTGGGTGTCGGAGATATCAAAATGGGGAAGAAGGATATAAGGAGATAATTTCCCTTTTTTCTCTTCCTTGGTCAATTTTAAATAAAAGGTAGCTTTATTTCCATCTATGCTGGAATTTAGAAAACAAGAGCCTTACAGCCTGCGCACCAGGCCCGATATTGTAGAATCTGAATATGATTTTCGACAAAATCTGGACATTTCGGATGTAAATGGTGTATTGTTCAATGTTCTGGCTTCCCGCAATTCATCCACTCTTGCAGAATATGATGCTGTCTGGTGGAGAGAAAACAGGGTCTGTTTTCTGGAATATAAAGATTCAACTGCTGCCTATCGGCGTATGAATGCAAAACGGGCACAACAGGTTCAGGATACCTCCAGGAACCTGGCTCGTACATATGGTTTCCTGGAATTCAATTATTCACTTGTAGTTAAAGGATTGGAAGCAAAGACTACAAAGGGCAGTGTTGCAGTAATACCGCTTGAAGATTTGTCTTCATACCGTCCGGAATTTACTTCTGCTCATGTTGAACTTGATTTTATTGACAAGTTGACGGATAAATACAGCAGGGAGCAAAATCCCGTTGAATTAGAACGGGAATCGGTTATTGCTGATATAAGTAAGCTTAAAGAAATGTTTGAACAGCAACTCTGAGATAAGGAGAGATTTTTCATGACTGTAACAGGATATGGGCAAGCTTTGGGTGCAGGCACCATCCTCAATGCAATTTCTACCTGGAAAGGTGCAGCTTTTGGATTGGACCTCAAGACTTTTGCCAGGGTTGAATTATCACAGGGCGATGGTCCTATAGAAGGCAGCATTGAAGAAAATGAGGATATGGATACCACGCTGATCGAGAATGCAGTTGGCATAACTCTCGATCTTTTTAATTTGAAAATGCAGGGTACGGTACATACAAGAAGTGAAATCCCTCATGCAAGCGGGCTAAAAAGTAGCAGTGCTGCGGCGAATGCTGTTATTATTGCTACTCTGGATGCCATAAAAGAATCAATGGAACCTCTGGATATGGTGAAATTGGGAGTCGAAGCTGCCAAAAAATCCGGAGTGACAATCACGGGGGCTTTCGATGATGCCTGTGCATCTTTTTTTGGTGGTGTGGTAGTAACTGATAACAGGGAAGATATCCTTTTTAAACGTATCAAGAAAGATAGTGAAGTACTTGTTTTTGTTCCTCCTCAAAAGGCATATAGTTCGGATACTGATGTAGCAAGATCAAAATTAATTGGACCCTGGATAGACATGGCTTATGACCTTGTTATCCATCGGGAATTTGAGAAAGCAATGACATTAAATGGTTTTCTTTATTGTGGTGCTTTGGGTTTTGATACCGAACCAATGATGATAGCCCTTGAAAGTGGTATTGAAGGCGTCACCCTTTCTGGTACCGGTCCTGCATATGTGGCAATGGGAGATAGCTCCGTTCTGGACAAAGTTGCAAAGGCCTGGGAAAAGGGTGGTACAGGCGGAAAGCTGATAAGGACGAAGATCAATAATGAGGGAGCAATTTAAACCAGGGAACTGTTGGTTTTTATGACAATCGAAAATGTAAGACAGGAGATCGAGAATATTGATAGGGAACTGGTGGAACTCATTGCAAAAAGAGTTGAATTTGCAGATGATATTTTGAAATACAAACACCAGGCCAACCTTCCTATCAATGACAACAGGCAAAATGATGTGGTGATAGAAAGAGCTGTGTCTATTGCTATTGAAAAAGGTTTAGACTCCACTGTGGTAAAGCAGATTTTCAATCTCCTTATACAGATGAATATAGAAAGGCAACATGAATTAAGCGGCGAAGGTAATCTTCCCTAAAATGAGGTACAAAAATGGTAGATATTGCAATAGTTATGGGATCTGAATCGGACAGGGCGATTTCGAATCGTGTAACCAATGTATTGGACAACACAGATTACAGTTATGATGTACAGGTAATTTCTGCCCACCGTAATCCCGATGAACTGGAAGAATATGTAGGTAAGGACGATGCTTTCGTTTACATTGCGATAGCCGGACTTTCAGCCGCACTTCCCGGTGTGATAGCATCAAAGACTGGCAAACCTGTTATCGGGGTGCCTGTTGGTGCAAAGCTTGGGGGGCTGGATGCATTATTGTCCACAGCACAGATGCCACCCGGTGTACCGGTTGCAGCTGTTGGTATTGATAACGGGGCAAATGCTGCCCATATGGCAATCCGTATCCTGAAACTCAAAGGAGAATGAACTCTCATTCTCCTTCTATACAAATATCAAAACAACAGTGGTCATCCCCATTACCCATTGTTTTATTGACGTTAACTTCTCCATCGGTGACTCCGTTTACCATCTTTGAGAATACACCGGTAGTGAGGTTGCACATAATGGGGTTTATTTTACTTTCTTCTCCCCATGGACACTTGTGTGCTTTTATTGTTGAACACCCACTTTGATCACCGTCACCGTCCACAAAATAACTGGCTCCCAGTTGATTCATGGCCTCACAGCAAATTCTGGCTACATCTTGTGAATCTTTAATTTCCTTCTCACAATCAGTGCATGAACTACGTACAATATCTTCTACCATATCAACCATTTGACGAATGATTATTTTCTTCTGTTCAGGTGGCGCACTACTTAGTAGTGCGGGAATAATTGAGGTCAAAACCCTGCGAATATGGTTTTGCATTTTAAGATGTTCTTTTTCAGCCACCAGCTCATCGTGGAGGCTTTTGATGCGCAACAATGACTTTACACGGGTTAGGAGTTCCACACGGTTTACGGGTTTTGTAAGAAAATCATCGGCACCAACTTCAATACTTTTAATGCGATCCTCTTTTTCAGATAGTGCGGTTACCATAATGATCGGGATATGGCGTGTACTTTCTGATTCCTTTAAAGTTTTAGCAACATCATAGCCACTCATACCCGGCATCATAATGTCAAGAAGAATAAGATCTATGTCTTTTTCTTCCACTTTTTGGAGGCATTCCTCTCCACTTTCAGCCAGCGTAATTTCATATAAGTGGGAAAGGTATGCTTCCATTAGATCCAGATTTTGTGGTTCATCATCTACGATGAGTATTTTGGGTGGGATTTCGCTTTCCATATTTTCTATGTTATGGTTGGGATACTTGATTAATAAGTCTTTTTAAAAAAAGTGCTGTCAATTATCTTTCCTACCCTTTATATCTATGCCTTTAGATGTAATATCAAACGGGATGGGGTCAAGTGAAATGGGTGTATTTCTCATCTTTGGTATGAAAACAAAACGTTCCATTTTTCCTGTATATGGATTTTCTTTTACCAATAAATCGATATTGCCAAAGGTCGAGTAATCTGCAACCCCACGGGTCATCTGGTGGGCAGCCTCATCCATTACAAAAAGTGTTGTCACATCTTTTTGTGAAAGTAAAAGATTCAGTGTATCAAACTGATCACGAAATTCACGCGGTGTTAAACCAATTGCGAAAACTCCGATATTGTCTATTACGATTACTTCGGCATCATAAGGTATCAGTTCAGGCAGGCTTATGATGTCAACCTCTTTTAAACTCAATCCATCTATCATTTCAGCAGCTTTAGTTACGCTACGGCTTCTCATTTCCAGGATTTTTACAACTTCAAGTAAACCGCTTTCTATATATTTGTCAAAAGGAAAATCAAACATTTTGGCCTGTTGGGTAATATCTTCTTCGGTCTCTTCTGTTGCCATTATTACAGATTTTTTCCCATCTGTACATGCCTGGTTTATTGCGTGCATTGCAAAAATCGTTTTACCTGATCCGGGAGCACCGGTGATAAGAATTCCTTTTTTCCCCGGGTATCCATCACCAATCTTTTTGTCAAGACCCTGAATTCCTGTAGATAGCCTTTCCATTGGTACACCGCTGATTACTATACAAGTCTTTATATATAGAATGTTTCTTCCTTTTAACAAATTTATTGTACTTTATGTTCACTGTAATTATGTTATGGACTTGGAAATAAACAAACATTATTGTCACAATATGCAATGCAATTTTTCCCGAAAAGGACAAGTTGAACGGTTAAATATATTTATCAGAAATGAGTTTACTTCATGCATCATGCCAATACATTGATTATATACTTTTGATAGACTCTAGAGATTGTGAACTTTTAATATTGATTTAAACGTGAGTAAACTATGGCGGAAGAAATGGCTTCTAAAGATGAGGAATTGGAAGAATCATTTGACACCACCAGTTCCATCGAAGTGCCTAAACTATTGATCGATCAGATCATTGGTCAGGAGCATGCAGTGGAGGTTGTCAAAAAAGCTGCAAGCCAGCGAAGACATGTTATGATGATCGGTACTCCAGGTACCGGCAAATCCATGCTTGCAAAGGCAATGGCAGAATTGCTTCCAAAGGAGGAACTGCAGGATATCCTTGCATATCCCAACGTTGAAGACAACAACAATCCACGTATTCGTACTGTTCCTGCCGGAAAGGGCAGGGAGATTGTTATGGCTCATAAAATGGAGGCCAGAAAGAAATCCCAATCAAGGAATATGTTGATGATGTTCCTTATTTTTGGTATTGTGATGTATTCTTTCTATGTGGGTCAACTTCTCTGGGGTATCATTGCAGCTATAATGATGCTGATTCTTGCAAAGAACTTTATGCCAAAAGAAGAAATGATGGTCCCAAAACTGCTGGTTTCAAATTACGAACAGGACAATGCTCCTTATATTGATGCTACCGGTACCCATGCAGGGGCCCTTCTCGGAGACGTCAGGCATGACCCATTCCAGTCAGGAGGTCTGGAAACTCCTTCCCATGACAGGGTAGAGAGTGGAGACATTCACAAATCCCACAAGGGTGTACTATTCATTGATGAGATCAACACTCTCAGAATTGAATCCCAGCAGAGCCTGCTTACGGCAATACAGGAGAAAGAATATCCGATTACAGGTCAGTCAGAACGCAGTTCCGGTGCCCTTGTGAAAACAGAACCTGTTCCCTGTGACTTTATAATGGTATCTGCAGGTAATCTGGATGCTGTGGAAAAAATGCATCCTGCACTCAGGTCACGTATAAAGGGTTATGGATATGAGCTCTACATGCGTGAATCCATGGAAGACACTGCTGATAACCGCAAGTATCTTGTTCGGTTCGTGGCACAGGAAGTTAAGCGGGATGGACATATACCTGATTTTGATCAGTCCGCAGTTGATGAAATCGTACAGGAAGCACGCAGACGGGCCGGAAGAAAAGGCCATCTAACTTTGAAATTGCGTGATCTTGGAGGACTTGTGAGGGTAGCAGGAGATATTGCACATGCTGAGAGTGCAAAGATTACCTCTGCAAAACATGTACTTGCAGCCAAGAACATGGCACGCTCCATAGAACAACAGCTTGCTGACAGCTATCTTGAAAGAAGAAAAGATTACCAGTTGTTTTCCAGGAAAGGTGCTGCTGTCGGTAAGGTCAATGGGCTTGCTGTAATGGGCGGAGATTCTGGAATCGTCTTGCCTATAATGGCAGAAGTAACTCCTCCTCAATCACATGCTGAAGGCAAAGTAATTGCCACCGGTATGCTCAAGGATATTGCCAAGGAAGCGGTTCTTAATGTGTCAGCAGTTATCAAGAAGGTAACAGGCGAGAACATAATGAATAGGGATATTCATATCCAGTTTGTCGGTACCTATGAAGGAGTTGAGGGAGACAGTGCTTCTGTATCCATTGCAACTGCCGTAATTTCGGCACTTGAAGGCATACCTGTTGATCAGAGTGTGGCTATGACCGGTTCTTTGTCTGTAAGAGGTGACGTATTGCCGGTTGGCGGTGTAACCTACAAGATCGAAGCCGCAGCCCAGGGTGGAATTAAAAAAGTTATTATACCCTGGACAAACAAGGATGATGTATTGATTGAAGAAGCTTACAAGGATCAGGTCGAAATAATTCCTGTCAAAACAATATCCGAAGTTATAGAGCACAGTCTTGTGGGCTCCAAAAAGGAAGGAATGCGGGAAAAACTCAAGGAGCTGACAGATATGAAAGTTGATCTGGAACTTCCCGACTCCGTGCCCGGTTAAACAATACTTACAGGAAATCCAGTAAATGAGAGAATCAGAATTTCATGATGTGAGGTGGATAGAGGGTGAATCAACTTCTATCCTTCTCGACAATGGGAAGATAGAGGACATAAAAACCAACTATGGTAATGGTTGTGGGGTACGTGCTCTTTGTGGCGGTTCATGGGGTTATACTTCATCTGAAGGTGTCGATGGTATCGATGCTGCAATAAAAGCAGCTATAGAGTTGGCTTCTGATGTGGATAAACACAGTCCAAGAGAAAAAGTATCTCTTGCATCTTACAGTGAACCCAATGTTGACAATCTGCCTTCTATAAAGGAAAATCCCCGGGATGTTCCGGTTGAAGAAAAGGTTGAGTTGTTAAAAGATCTTTCCAATAACGCTTCATGTAAGGGTATTAGCAGTACATCAGCATCATACTCTGAATCTACCCTGAAGATTCATTATACAAATTCTGAAGGTGCGGATTGCGAATATGAACTTACCAGAGTTGGATTTGCAATTTCTGCCATTGCTTCAGACGGTGCAGCTTATCAGGTAGGAAGAGAAAGCAACTTTGACGTATGCGGTTATGAAATGTTCCGTGACCCTGAAATCCTGGAAAAGGCACAATCTGCCGGAAAGACAGCTGTGGATTTGTTGGGTGCCCGTCAGGCAAAAGGAGGTAAAGGTCCCGTTATTCTTGACCCTGAACTTGCCGGAGTATTTGCCCATGAAGCGGTTGGGCACGCCTCAGAAGCCGATCTGGTGCTGGAAGGCAGTTCAATCCTGGCAGATAGAATAGGTGAAGAAATAGCTTCACCCCTTGTAAATATAATAGATGACCCTACCCTTCATAAATTCGGTTACTATCCCTTTGATGCAGAAGGAATGCAATCTCATAGAACGGATATTATCACGGATGGAATATTAAATTCATATCTACATTCCAGAGAAACCGCAGGTAAACTCGGTGGCGCATCAGGTAACAGTCGCAGTCAGGGATATTCTGCACCCGTTGTCAGAATGAGTAATACATATGTTGACAATGGAAATTCAAATCTTGATGAAATGCTGGAAGAACTGGGTGACGGAATATACCTTGCGGGTTCCCGTGGTGGACAGGTTAATACAGGTGAAGGAGTCTTTCAGTTTAATGCCGAGAAAGGCTATATTGTGGAAGATGGGGAAATCGGAGACCTTGTGCGTGATGTATCCCTGTCTGGCAATACTCTTCAAATCCTCAAAAATGTTGTACTTGTAGGAAACGATCTTAAAATGCATTCGGGTAGATGTGGCAAAAGCGGTCAGGCGGTTCCGGTATCAGACGGCTCTCCCCATCTTCTTATTTCGGATGCCCTTGTGGGAGGTGTCCAGTAATGGAAAATTACGATATTGGCAATAAAGTCCTTGAATTTGCCAATAAATATGGAGCAGATGAGGCTGAGGTATTTATCTCAGAAAATCAGGTGACTTCTGCAAGTGTCCGTCGCAATCTTATCGAAAGTGCCAGGAACCAACAAGGTCAGGGGCTGGGGATAAGGGTTGTTAAAGACGGTGCAGTAGGATTTGCAAGTACCAACATTTTCAATCGGCTTGAGGAAACTGTGAATAGTGCAATTGCAATGGCAAAGGTGCGCAATTCAGATGAAGATTGGAAAAATCTACCTTCTAATGGTAAATATCCGGCTGTGAATGGCATTTTCAGTAAGAAGGTCAATGAACTTGAGCTTGAGGATTGCATCTCCCTGACAAAAGAAATGATCGATGGTGTTTGTTCTTTTAGCGATATAATGGCCCCTTCGGGTTCCTTTTCTCGTATGGTTTCCAACCAGCTTATCATGAACACTAATAGTGTTGAAGTTGAGGAAAAGGGCACTGCAGTATCGGGTTTTATTGATGTGATCACAACTTCTGATGTTCCATCTACAGCATACGATTTCCGTATATCCCGTGATATGGATATTGATTTCTATGGAATCGGGAAAGAAGCCGCAAACCTGGCCAATTCATGCAAAAATGGTGTTTCTGTGGAAAGCGGACAGAAAGATGTCGTATTTCATCCCTTTGCCTTTTCGGACATAATTGAATCTTCATTCTTATCTTCATTAGAGGCGGATAATATACAGAAAGGCAGATCCAGCCTGACAGGAAAACTGAATACCGATATTGCAGCCCGAAACCTTACAATAACTGATGACGGTATCCTGAATGGAGGTATTGCATCTTCGGTTTCTGATGATGAGGGTACTCCTTCACAATCCACCGGGATTATCAAAGATGGTTTACTCAAATCTTACATCTATGATTCCTATACTGCTGGTAAGGAAGAACGGTCCAGTACAGGCAATGCTGTAAGAGGTTCATATACTTCCACTCCAAGCGTTGGCACCCGCAATGTAGTTTTTGACTATCCAGCTTCTGACATAATTTCTGAGATAAAAGATGGTGTGTTTGTTACAAATGTAATAGGTGCACATACCGCAAACCCGATATCCGGGGATTTTTCAGTGGAAGGTCGCAATGCTTTTGTGATTAAGGATGGCCAGATAGAAAAACCGATCAAGTCACTTATGGTGTCAGGCAATATTTTTGAGTTGCTCAGGAATGTGAAAGGTGCCGGAGATGATGTCCGGATGGTTGGTAGTATTATTACCCCTTCAATATGGGTATCTAATATGAATGTAATAGGCTGACTGCTGATTTTAATCAGTAATCATTATATATTACCCTCTCTAACTATGTATATACAAAATCAAATACCAAAGGTTTTTGAAATTTACTTGATAGATACTGTTCAATACTGTTCAGATGGAACTATAATAACCAGGTGTCAATATGGCAGATGAGGGGATAAGGACAAAAATTCTTGTAGTCGACGATGAGCCTGATAATGTCGAATTACTTACGGCTTATCTATTGAATGATTATGACATTATTCCTGCTTACAGTGGTAGTGAAGCACTGGACATACTGAAATCCTGTGAGGATGACCTGCCGGATCTTATACTCATGGATATAATGCTCAAAGACGGTATGGATGGTGTAGAAGCTGCTCATTTCATAAAAATCAATTATGATATTCCTTTAGTCTATATTACAGCTTATGCCGATGACAGTATAATGCGAAGGGCCAAGCTCACTGAGCCTTTTGGTTATATCCTCAAACCATTTGAAGAGTCCGAGTTGCGTACAAACATAGAAATTGCATTATACAAATATGAAATGGAACGCAGGCTCAAAGAAAGCCAGAAATGGCTTACTGCTGTGCTCAACAGTATCGGGGATGCAGTAATTGCAACAGATGAAGAAGGCCTGGTCAAATTCATTAACCCATTTGCAGAGGCCCTAACCGGCTGGGATCAGGATGAAGCAATTGGTTTGCCTTTGTCAGAAGTTTTCGTGGTTGAGAATGAAGTTTCTGGTGAAAAGGCAGATGATCCTATCCATAAAGTCATGAAGGAAGGTATGTTTTACGGCCTTGGTAGTCATACAGTGCTTGTTACTAAAAACAAAACCCGGATTCCTGTAGATGTAATCGGCTCTCCCATTCGTAATGAAGCAGGTAAACTACTGGGTACACTGGTGTTGTTCTATGATATCTCTGAACGCAAAGGTGTTGAAAATATGATTTATTATCAGAATAGTCAGAAAGATATGTGATCTGTTTAAATAACAGAATTATATCTTTTATTCCAATTTTCTTCTTACAATAAATGCTATTATCAAAATCCATGCAGGCAGCATCTTGTCCATCACTTTTTCTGAACCTAATACATTTTTCTCTGCTTCTCCTGATACATTATTGACACTTTCATTTGTGTCTGTTTTTTGTGTATTCAAGTTATTAGTTTCAGCAATAACATTATCGTTTTCGGCATTGGACTTTTGTTCCATTTCGCTTCCTGCAATTACAAATGGTGAATTTAGATATTTATCGGTAGCAGTTTTGAAATGTAAATAATTACCAACCTCATCGATATATTCTGTTGGCAGTGAAATCCATTGACCGTCTTCAAAAACTTCCAAACGAATGTTTTCGATGTCGATATTCTCTTGTGTGATCCATTCTTTTTCCACCTTGAAAGTTACTGAAGAATTCCGGATGTGATTTTCAAATCCACTACTACCTGCCCAAATATTGAGATTTATATACACTGTATCAATTGGTGGCTCATTTGTTAGTGTCGAAGTGTTTTTCAGAACTTCGATGATTAATTTTGCCTGGCCACTATTTTTCGACGATATAAGGTCGATATCGATGACCGGATTTTCTTTTTCTTCGAAATTATAGATGGTGGGTACTTCAGCTTTGACTGATCGAATGGAAAAATCTTTGAATTTTATGTTGGAATACTCCTCACCTGTTGCAGAACCTCCGCCTCCTCCACTACTTCCTTTTTCGTTATTGGAATCACCTGGCTTGTCCTGACCGTCATAGATGGTGGAATTATCCCATGCTGTATTGCCAGAAGCATCAGTAGCTGAAATATTTACGGTATTGATTCCAGAATTTGCGATTAGTGTGCCGGTATAGTTGCCGTCTGTATCCAGAATCAGTTCTATGGGAGAAGACATCGAGCCGTTGTAGGCGGTGACATTGAGGATACCAATATTATCACTTGTATTTACCTCTAGTATTACAGGATCACCAATAAAAGGAGTAGGACTATCAATGCTTACATTACTGATAACGGGTTTTTCATCATCTCCTGCAATGTAAAAAGTATCATTATACCAACCCGTGTTACCGGAGGTATCGGTAGCTGAGACATTCACTGCATTGAGACCGGGGTTTGCAAGGAGGTTACCAGTATAGTTGCCATCGTTTAATGTCAGTTCTACAGTAGTGGACATCGAACCGTTGTAGGCGGTGACATCCATAATGTCGATGTTGTCGCTGGCATTGACTTTCAAGGCAATGTATTCTCCAACTTCAGGGATGTGATTATCCAGAATTACCGAAGTGATAACAGGGGAGGTGACATCTTTTCCTTCATAAGAAGTACTGTTATCCCAGCGAGTGTTAGAGGCATTATCTGTCACAGAAATATTCATACTGTGCCAGCCGTATTCAGCATAGAAGGTAGCAGTATAGTTTCCGGAGGTAGTGTTGTAATCCAGGGGGATTGACGGTGATGTTCCGTCCATAAATGCGGTGATATTTCCTATACCACTCTCTGCATCAGTGGCATTGACATTCAAAGTGATCGTTTCATCCATACCCGGGGTATAATTGTCCAGAGATGCGGAGTAAACCACGGGGAGCAGGGTATCTTCATCTGTAGTAGCAGAATCGTTTTGCCAGGTTGTGTTGATGTTACCATTCACATCAACCGTACGGATGGCGATTTCGTAGGTTGTATTTGGATACAGGTCGGTTGCATTGTAGTATTCATTGGATACATTTCCCTTTAATTCACCATCAAGATATACCATGGTGTGGTTGAAGTCAGTATCATCCGGATTTGACCAGGTCCAGTTGATCCATGTGCATCCAATGTTTGATGCATGAAGGTCAGTAATTGATGCTGGAGGTGTGACATCAATATCTGCAGAAACTACAAACGCAAAAGGTTGGGGCCCTTCGGGAATATTTGATCCATTTACACATAACGTATAGTTTCCTGTATCAGGAGAAGCCAATAATACCTGTTCAATGTTGTTGAGCCGATCCGGTCCCTCACCACCGTTTCCATAAAGAATGCTGCCGTTAGGTACCATGATTGTAAAGTCCAAATCGTTCACAAGCACCTTTTCTGCTTTAGTGCTTCCCGGATGATCGGTCCACACAAGAGTTGCCTTAAAAGGTGTCTGGTTTGATTTAACATATTGTTTTGTCTGCCATGTTTCACCGGTAGTCAGGGATATATTGTCATAATATGCCACCTCAGCAGGTGCTGGTGGATAAAGAGATGCAGTGAGATTGATTCTTCCCCATCCCTGTGTTGTTCTGTTGTAACCAAGGTCATCAGCCCCATTTATCAGGGTTGCTTTGATCAATGCAGCAGATGGGCTTATGGATAGGTTCTCCATGTAATATTGTCTGACAAGAGCAGATGTGCCGGCAGCAAGAGGAGTAGCCATGCTGGTGCCACCCATGTAGGCATAACTGTCATTGAGTGGTTCCCAGAAAATAGATTCATTGGTTGTTTTGCTTGAACGGATGGAAATAATCCAGGTCCCGGGTGCCACAAGGTCGGGCTTGATCCTTCCATCAGCGGTAGGTCCCCGGCTACTGAAAGAAGCTATTTCATCTGGATTATCCCCTAATGAGTCTTTTTCAGGCCTCAGATTTTCCGTGGCGCCGATTGTGAGAATATTCTTGGCGGTGGCAGGTGAACCCACAGTGTAACTTCCATTTTCACCATAATTTCCGGCGGCAAACAATACCAACATGTCCGTATGGTTCCATATGAATTCATCTGCAACTTCTGAATAAGTCGTATAGGAATTGTTTGAATTTCCCCAGCTGTTACTATGAATTCTTGCATTTTTGGCATATGCAAAGCTGAGTAGTTCAAATAAATCTTCTGAAGTACTGACACCCGGCAGATCACCATCTTCATCCCCGATTGCCTGGAAAACCAAATTTGCTGCAGGGGCTGTACCGCTATATTTTCCTCCGGACAGTGAACCGTTGCCCAGTGCTGAACCTGCAACATGGGTACCATGACCATGGGTGTCCGAGGCATCCTCATCTCCCCATGAGGAGATATTGATGATACGTCCTTCTATATCATCATGCATCGATTCATTGTTATATCCGGTGTCCACTCCGGTGTCTGCAATTCCTATTATTTGTCCTGATCCTGTAAGGCTATAGTTTTGGTGAATGGTTGTTACATTCATTATTCTGGAGGCATTATTGTTTAAGATGACAGGTTTATGATGCTTTTCTATCCATTCAACATTTTCTAAAGCAGCAATAGAATCAATAAGTGAGGAATTAATATGCACTTGCAATAATCTGGAATTGCCGGATAGCACAATTCCTCCCATTTTTTCGATATAATCCGTTGTATTCAGGGCCCTATCATTTTTGTATAATTTGATATTGAGTGTGATATTTCCCTTTGTTTTCCTTATTTCGGGTTCTATTTTATATTCAGGCTTTATTTTACCCATCCATTTGAAATAGGGAAGTGCCTTTATGTGATTGGCTTTTGTATCATTAAGATAGAGAACATAGGCATTTTCAGGGATATAACCATAAATACCACTGATATTTTGGATTTCCTCTTGCCACTCTGGCTGGATGATTCCCGTAAATTGCACTATATAGTATCCTTTTTCGAAAGGAACTACTGATTGGGTCTGGATAGAAGAACCTGCTTCATCTGTATTTATATGAGAATGCTTGAGCAAAATCCAGTCACTCTGATTCTGCATCGCCTCTGGATTTTGCCCTGCACTACCCGATGGAATCAATAAAAAGATGATACTTACTAAAAACAACAACCGAAGATTCATGCTACATCTTGTATATTTCCAATATTATTTATTAGTTTGTATTATCCCATATACATGCGTATCCGCACATGGGCAAATCCTCATACCCTGCCTGTGTAAAACATATAATTTTTTCAAACAACCTTCCGATTGCAATTGGTTTATTTTTATCAAAAATTGTTATGTGCCTGGCGATCGGATCATTTTCATCGCTTTTGAGTTCTTCCGGGACATTCTGTTCACCGATGAATACTTTTCTGCGTACCTGATAGACCTCATTAAAACCATCAATCCCTTCTGTCCAGCGTATTTCAACCAATTCCATTCTCCACAGGTATGCTTTATCTGCAGGTAAACCAGAACTATGATTGCTGCAACCAAACCTGCAGATATTCCCAAAAAAGAGAAAAATAAATAGTATCTGCAAAAAATTCAGTTACGATAATTCCAATTGCCAAAAATACCAGAATGGATGCGAGGATATTTCTGACTATTTTTATTGGATAACTGATATCAATTTCCCCTCATTTGATTTTCTGTATTATATAATATGTAGTTGATCCACCAATTGCCACCCAGAGAGGGAAAATTGAACTAAATGAATTCAGACATACAAATAGTGTCAGCAAGCCAGTTAAGAGCGCAATCATACGGGTGGCAATTATTCTTTCCTTTGGCAATGGTTTTGATTTCACATCAGATAAAGTGCGGGGAACTTCAGCATCTATAATCTTTACAATGGAAAACACAATTAATAGCAGTAAAATAAAAATCTTGTATTGTGATGGAAAAAGGATTTCGATATTACTTCCGTAAAGAACAAAAAGGCTGATAATAAGACCAATAGAAGCAAAAATGAAATGTCTTTTGACGGGTTCATTTAGTCTGGCATCCATTAAAAAAGCAAAAGCCATTAGCAGTCCTTGCATCCAGTTTCCTGTATATATCAGGTATGTGCCTGTAAGAAGGATCAGTATACTGTCAAACAGCGTAGGTATTATCCCAGTGGTTCGGTTTGTAATTCGAAAAAGGAATAAGAGCAATACAAGGGGCAATATAAATGGAATCTCTAAAAATAACAGACAACAAATCCCAATGCCAGCAGCAATCAATGCTGCATGTGGATAATCAGGGTCAATCTCTTTTGTAAGTGCCCACGCAAAAAAGATAGAAAGAGCAGCTCTACCAGCCGATATCATCGCCTCAATCAGCTGTTCTCCTGAAAGAATCTGATATGAGATAGCTGCAACAAATACCGCGGTAGAAAGATAAACGATTATCCGGTTGTCCGGATAATCCATATCAATTGGTCGTAATAGTGCTGATATCATTTCCATGTATGATATCAGAGATTCTCAGAAGCCCATTTTGCTCCTTCTTTCAATATCTGCTGGTTGAGAGGTATGAGTTTCTGCTTTGCTGCAAAAGTCTCTTCAATGGCCTCCATATAGTCCCCAATATCAAGACCTGTTACTCCAAGCTGCATTAATACACCTATTATTGCAGTATTGGCAGCCCTTTCAGAGCCTCCCTCCTTTGCAATTTGGGTGGCGGGTACTTTAATTGCCCTTACACCTTCAGGAGCCTTGAAGTCACCTACAGTGGCATCATAAAGGATAATTCCTCCCTGTTTGACATCAGAGGCAAATTTTTCCAGTGATGGCAGGTTCATGGCAACCAGGATATCAGATTCATATACTACAGGGGAGCCGATTTCCTCTCCTGAAATAACCACTGAACAGTTGGATGTACCTCCCCTCTGTTCCGGACCATAGGATGGATACCAGGAAGTGAATCGTTTGGCACGACATCCTGCACGGGCCAGTATCAGACCCATACTGAGCACCCCCTGGCCTCCAAACCCTGCAATCTTGGTAAGTACACGTGTAAATCCCGGATCCTCCACAGCATCAGGGGATGCGGAATCGCCGATATTGTAAATTTGATCGATACTTTCCTTTGAAAAATCACTTACAGGGCAGGGAAGTGGTTCTCTTTTTTCAGCCAGGTCCCTGAGGTTACCCAGCGGGAATTCCTTCTCCACTTCCTCATTAATGAATTTTGTACTCTGCTCGGCATTCTGTTTCAGGTTTGTAGGACAGGCTGCAAGCACTTCCACAAATGCATAACCTCTGCCTTCCTTCTGGATCTCAAGAGCCCTCTTGACTGCCTTTCTGGCCTTGCGTATATGGGAGATGTCTGACACCGATACCCTTTCAATAAAGACAGGCCCGTCCAGGTTATTGAGCAGTTCGCACATATGCAGGGGATATCCTGCAAACCTGGGATCCCTGCCTGTGGGACATGTCACTGTTTTTTCGCCGATGAGTGTGGTGGGTGCCATCTGGCCTCCGGTCATTCCGTATACGGTATTGTTGACGAAGAATACCGCCATCTTTTCCCCACGGTTGGCAGCCTGGATTGTTTCATTCATGCCTATGGAAGCCAGGTCACCGTCACCCTGGTATGAGATAACAACTGCATCCCCTTCTGATCTGGAAAGGCCTGTTCCAACTGCAGGTGCCCTGCCGTGGGCTACCTGCAGATTGCCACAATTGAAATAGTAATAGGCAAAAACAGCACATCCCACGGGACTGATCATGACTGTACGGTCCTGAATCTCAAGATCGTCCATGGCTTCAGCAATAAGTTTGTGGAGGATGCCATGCCCACAACCCGGGCAATAGTGGGTAGCAGTCGGAGCGGCTCCACCCTTGCGTGTGAATTCATCGTAGAGGGAATCCGGTTTCTTTATAACTTTTTCTTCCATTTTTATTCCTCCTTGCCTGCGACTTCCCTTATTTTACCCAGTACTTGGTCCATTGTAATGAGATTGCCACCCATGCGATTAACCAATTCCACAGGTTTTTTGCAACATGTTGCCAGTTTTATGTCATCCATCAATTGTCCGTTGCTCATTTCCACTGAAATGAAATTGACACCCTTTTCGGCAAGATCGGCCAGTTCTTTTTCGGGGAACGGGAAAAGTGTAATAGGCCTGAAAAGTCCTGCCTTGATACCTTCCTTGCGGGCAAGTTCAACAGCAGAGCGACAGATCCGGCTGCTAATTCCATAGGACACAAGGACGATTTCTGCATCATCCATCATGTATTCATCGACATCGACTTCCCTTTCCTTTATCGTCTCATATTTTTCCTGCAGCTCATAATTGAATTCTTCCAGTTCGCTAAAGTCAAGGAAAATGGAAGTTACAAGGTTCTGGTAGGTTTCCTTGTTTCCTCTTACGGCCCAGGAATTATCTATTTCCGGCCTGACTGCTTTTTCAGGGAATTTCAGTGGTTCGACCATCTGCCCGAGTACACCATCGGCCAGTACCACTACAGGATTTCTGTATTTTGTAGACAGCTCAAAAGCCTTGATTGTCAAATCACACATTTCCTGGACTGAATTGGGTGCAACCACGATGTTACGATAATTCCCATGTCCGCCACCTTTTACGACCTGATTATAATCGCCCTGTTCCGGACCGATATTCCCCAGACCGGGTCCGGCTCTCATGATATCAACGATTACACATGGAAGCTGTGCACCTGCAAGATAGGATATACCTTCCTGTTTCAGGCTGATTCCCGGGCCAGAGGATGCGGTCATAACCCTGTGTCCAGCAGAAGCTGCTCCGAATACCATGCTTATTGCGGCTTCTTCGGATTCTGCCTGTACGAATTTACGGCCGACCTGGGGGAAGGTTCTGGATGCCTCATGAAGAATTTCGCTTGCAGGGGTTATGGGATAACCAAAGTAGCAGTCACATCCTCCGTAGAGTGCCCCTATTATCACCGCATCATTACCTTTTGTAAGTTGTGTAGCCATATCTTAACACCTTTTTTTAACAGGGATATGTATTTCTATTGCAAGAGGTTCCGGACATGTGTAATAACAATTGGCACAGCCGGTACATCCTTGGCCTTTATACTGGGCATAATGGTAACCTCTTCTGTTGAGTTCATCACTCATTTCCAGCACGTTTTTTGGACAGGCAGTAATGCATCTGGCACAGCCTTTGCATTCAATAATATTGATTAGAGGATATGGTTCTGCTTTTTCTTCCTTCATAAAATCAACTCTTGATGCCTTCTAATGATCTGAAAAGTAGAAAAGGAAAAAGAAATATAAATCAATTGTCTCCCTTTTCGTCGTCATGTTGTCTGATTTCTACCCTGCGAATCTTGCCACTTATGGTCTTGGGAAGTTCGGGTACAAATTCCACAATTCTCGGATACTTGTAGGGTGCGGTAACCTTCTTTACATGATCCTGCAACTCTTTCTTGAGCTGCTCACTTGCTTCATAGTCTTTGGTAAGTACAATGGTGGCTTTTACAACCTACCCACGTACAGGATGAGGGGATGCAGTGATTGCACATTCCAGGACCGCAGGATGCTGCATAAGTGCACTTTCAACTTCAAATGGCCCTATTTTGTAACCAGAGCTCTTGATGATATCATCTGCTCGTCCTACAAACCACATATATCCGTCTTCATCTTTCCATGCCATGTCACCGGTATGGTAATAACCGTCATGCCAGGCTGCCTCTGTCTTTTCAGGATCTGCACGATAGCCTGCAAACAGACCTATGGGTCTGCCCTGTGATGTATCGATTACAATTTCTCCTTCTTCTCCAACATCGGCAAGTTTTCCGTCAGGACGCATCAACTGTATATTATAGATTGGTGAGGGCTTTCCCATTGACCCGGGTTTTGGTTCCATCCATGGATATGTTGCAATGGCTACAACTGTTTCTGTCTGGCCGAATCCTTCCATTAGTTTGAGATCGGTATATTTCAGGAATTTTTCATACACCTCGGGATTCAAAGGCTCTCCTGCAACCACACAGTAATTGAGACTGCTAAAATCGTACTGGCTCATGTCTTCCTTTATCAGGAAGCGATATACTGTAGGTGGTGCACAGAATGTGGTCACACCATAATGGCTGGCTTTTTCCAGCATATTCCTGGCATCGAATCTCTCATAATCATAAGCAAAGACAGCTGAGCCGCAAATCCACTGGCCGTAGATTTTTCCCCAGGCACATTTTGCCCAGCCCGAATCTGCTACTGTGAGATGCAGACCATTGTCCATTACATTCTGCCAGTAGCCGGCTGTGAGTATATGGGCAAGGGGATATGTAAAATCATGTTGTACCATTTTCGGGAAGCCGGTTGTGCCGGATGAGAAATACATCAGGGATATGTCATTGTTCTGTGTTGCTTCCTCTCCTTTTGGACGTACAAATTCGGCGGGTGATTTTTCCAGTTCTTCTGTAAAATTAATCCAGCCGGGACGATTGTGGTTAATTACAAATTTGTGCTTGAGCACATCTTTGAAATCCTTGTGTGCCTCATCTATGTGATCTAAAAGCCCTTCATCAGCATTACTGACGACCATTTGTATGTCTGCTCTTTCAATGCGGTATTTGAGATCCCTGGTTGTTAGCATATGCGTGCCGGGAAGAGCGATGGCACCAATTCTGTGCAATCCCAGTATACATACCCAGAATTCATATCTTCCCTTTAAGGTAAGTTTTACCACATCACCCTTTTTTATTCCATATTTACTGAAAAGGCTGGCAGATTTTTCACTGTAATATTTCAGATCAGCAAAAGTGAATATCTTTTCTTCACCGTTATCGTTACACCAGACAAGAGCCTTTTTTTCAGGCTGCTCCTTGGCATACACATCAACAACATCATATACAAAATTAAAATTCTCAGGGATGTTGATCTTAAAATTAGCGTGGAAATCATCGTATGATTCAAAATCTGTTTTTGCCAAAAAATTATCTATAAGTGAGGTCATTCTTGCACCCGTTTTGTTTATTTTTGGAATTTAGAAGATTATTGCAAGGAATTTTGCAGTTTTGTCTCCGACCGCCTGCATTGAATGGTTGTAATTTGAATCGAAGTATATTGAGTCACCTTCGTTGAGAATTATCTCATTGTTATGGATGGTAACTTTCAGGGACCCTTCAAGTACATAATCAAATTCCTGTCCGGGATGGGAATTGGGGGTGGAATCCTGATTGGATTGGGGTTCAACGGTAACTACAAATGGTTCTGCCTTTTTGTGAATGAAATTTGGAGCCAGTCCTTCGTATTGGTACTGTTTTCTTCTTTCCACACTTACTCCTTCATCTTTACGGGTAATGGTGAAAATATGCATCCTTGGATCTTCACCGGTAAGCAGCACCGTCATATCAACTTTGAGCAGTTGTGCAATCTCAAAAAGGATACTTGCAGGGATGTCAAGTTCTCCCGATTCGTATTTATTATATTCTTCTAGTGAGATATCAAGGTTGGAGGCTATTTCCTCTGTACTTATACCGGATAAACCACGCAACTCTTTGACACGTGATGAAATTTCTTTTATTTTTTCTTGCATATTAAGCCCTGCCTTTTAACTATCATATTTATTCATGATTTAAGTTTTAATCATTTAAACAACAATATTTTAAATATATTTGTGAATTGTGAGACCGTGATTCATGCTAACAAGTAACAACAATCTCGTTTATTGTATATCTGCAATGTAATGAAATAAAAAAACAAATCTGGATTATCTATCAGAAAGTATAGGCCAGATGAGCAGGAAAATGATAAAACTTATTAGAAATACAAAAACCGAGCCTGCGACAATATCAACATCTGTAAATTTGCCCGGATTTTCATTATTGACAAAGATGGCAACTCCCGCAAAAAGGGCTGTTGTAATCATAGAGCTTGCAAGAGCCAGGATCCTGGTCTTATTCTCATTTTTCTTATCCATAATTACTCAATCCTTTTCCTTTTCATCAGCAGGGAATTTGTCATCACAGAGACCGAACTCATAGCCATAAATGCTGCTGCCATTGCCGGTGTAATTAGTGTTTGCCCAAATACCGGGAAGAGCACACCTGCTGCAATGGGTATGCCAAGTGTATTGTAACCAAAAGCCCAGAAAAGGTTTTGTTTGATTTTTTTCATCGTAAGTTTACTCAAATTCAGGGCCTTTAAAATATCCTTCACGTCATTCTTGATGAGGACAATATCCGCAGACTCGATGGCGACATCCACTCCTGCACCCATGGCAATTCCCACATCTGCCTGAGAAAGGGCCGGTGCATCGTTGATCCCGTCCCCTACCATTGCTACCCTTTTGCCCTGCTTTTGCAGTTTTTCAACCTCTGCTGCCTTATCAGCGGGCAATACTTCTGCAAGGACCGTATCAATTCCTGCCTGTCTTGCAATTGCCTGTGCAGTTTTGCTGTTATCGCCGGTTATCATGGCAACTCCAAGTCCAATTTCCTGCAGTTGGGCTATTACTGATGGTGCCTCCTCCTTCAATACATCGGCAACAGCAAGAACACCGGCGATTGTACCATCGATGGCGACCAGTATTGCTGTTTTCCCTTCATCTTCAAACCTATTCGAATAGTTGGCTACATCACCCGGATAGATTGCTTTTTCTTCCATCAAGCGTTTGGTGCCTATAATCACTGAATGATCATCCCATTCTCCTGCAACTCCTTTTCCAGAAAATGATTCAAAACCGGATATGTTTTTTAGCTGGAGTTTTCTGGATTTTGCTCCTTCAACGATTGCTTCAGCCAGCGGATGCTCGGAAAGTTTTTCAACTGAAGCTGCTGCCTGAAGCAGGTAGTTTTCTTCATAATTGCCTGTTGTTGCAACATCTGTGAGGAAGGGTTTACCAATTGTAAGGGTACCGGTTTTATCAAACACGATTGTGTCTACTTTGGGAGTAGTCTCCAGACTTTCCCCATCACGTATGAGGATTCCATTTTCAGCGCCCATACCCGTACCTACAATTATGGCAACAGGTGTAGCAAGGCCCAGCGCACAGGGACATGAGATAACAAGCACCGTGATGGCAATCAGCAATGCAAAAAGGAAAGGGCTGGCAACACCTGTAAGCTCAGCAACATTAAATGTGCCGTAGCCTATGAAGAACCAGAAGAAAAATGCTAGCATGGCAATGGTCATCACAATGACAATAAAGTACCCTGCTACAATATCTGCAAGGCGTTGGATGGGTGCCTTTGATGTCTGGGCCCTCTCCACCAGTTTTATGATCTGTGATAGGGCGGTATCAGCACCGACCTTTGTAGCTTTGAACCTGAATGACCCCGTCTTGTTTATCGTTGCACCGATGACTGTATCTCCAGTGCTTTTTTCGACAGGGATGCTTTCTCCTGTGATCATGGATTCATCAACAGCAGAATCACCTTCTATGACTTCACCATCAACCGGTATCTTTTCCCCGGGTTTTATAACAACGATGTCACCTGGTTTTACTTCTTCGACAGGAATGTCTTTTTCTTCACCATCCATGATTATACGGGCAGTTTTTGCCCGCAGTCCCATAAGTTTACGTATCGCTTCTGATGTCTTGCCCCTGCTTTTGGCTTCCAGGTAACGTCCGAAAAGGATGAATGTGATAAGCATGGCAGCCGAATCGAAGTACGTATGTTCATATCCCGCACCCAGGTTCAGGAAGGCTGCTGCAGTGCTTGCAATAAAGGCCGCTCCGGTACCCGAGGCTACCAGCAAGTTCATATCGGCAGACCCGTGCTGCAATCCCCGAAAAGCTCCGGTGAAAAACTGTCTGCCGGGGAAAACCAGAGTGAGGGTTGCCAGGGTGAATTGAACAATGTTGTTGGCGAGAATATCAGGCACATAAGGATCAATTCTCAGCATTCCCTGCATGGCACCAAGGGTGAGGGGCAATGTCAGAGCAAAGGCTATCAAAACATTTTTTTGTTGCTCAATTCTTTCCTGTTCTTGTTTGTCCTTCAAATTATTTTTTGTATCTTCCGGTATTGACGCGCCATAACCTGTGTTCTCTATGACTTTGATAAGCCCTTCAGGGTCCATTATGGAACTATCGAAAATGATATCCGCTTTTTCCAGGGATAGATGTACATTTGCTTCAAGTACACCGGGTTGATTTTTAAGCGCCTTTTCTACATTGGATACACAGGAAGCACAGCTCATCCCGGTAATATTCAGAGTCAAACGGTCACTACGAATTCCGTATCCAAGGGATTCTATGCGATCGCGTATCTCCCTTAAGTCCAGCTTATTTGTATCATAGGTCACAGACGCTTTTTCAGAAGCAAAGTTGACAGAGACTTCCCGTACTCCATCTACTTTTTCAAGGCCGGTTTCGATACGTTTGGCACATGCAGTGCAGGACATGCCATAAATATTCAATGACAGGGTCTTTTCAGCATCCTGTTTCGATATTTCTTCAATACTTACAGGACAGGTTCCCTCACATGCATTCTCTTCCTGATCTTCGACAGAATATCCGGCCTGGCTAATAGTCTCCTTCATAGTTTCAACACTTGTGGATGAAGGATCATAATTGATTGTAGCAATGCCACTGTCAAGATTAACCTCTACGGATTTCACCCCTTCCAGTTTTTCAAGGGCATCGTGGACACTTTTTGTGCAGTGTCCGCAACTCATACCGCTTACATGTAAAAGAATCTCAGCCATGGTTGTATTATGCCTCGTAACCTGCATCCCTGACAGCTTTTTTCAGATCCTCTACACTTATATCAGGTTCATATTCCACGTGGACTTCACATTTTTCAAGATCTACTTCAGCTTTGGATACAGACGTAATCTTTTGTAATGCCTTCTCAACTGCCATCTTACAGTGGCCGCATGCCATTCCTTTAACTTTAATATCTATCTTTTCCATAAAATATCACCTGTTTAAGTTATTGTCCAACAATTTAATATATTTGCCTCTCAAATATAGTTAACGCCGTGAATTAAAAATTAAGATGATTTATATGGATCAAATAATTGCTAAAATCGAAGAACGGAAAACAGAAATGAATGCTGTTATTCTGGCCCATAATTACCAGCGATGCGAAATACAGCAACTGGCAGATTATACGGGTGATTCACTGGGACTGAGCCGTCAGGCAGTGGAACATGACTGCGATGTCATTATATTTTGCGGAGTGGATTTCATGGCGGAGAGTGCGGCTATTCTTTCCCCGGATAAGCAGGTACTACTGCCTGCAAAGGATGCTCATTGTCCTATGGCAGCAATGGTTGATGTTTCATCCCTCAGAAAAGCAAAAGCAAAAAACCCTGATGCTGCAGTTGTATGTTATGTGAATTCCTCAGCGGCTGTAAAGGCAGAAAGCGATATATGTTGTACTTCCTCAAACGCAGTCAATGTGGTAAATTCCCTTAAAGAAGATAAAGTAATATTTGTGCCAGATAAGAACCTGGCACATTATGTCTCCCTTCACACAGAAAAACAAATTATTTCCTGGGAAGGTTATTGTCCGGTTCATCACCAGATAATGCCGGAAGAAATCATAATGGCAAAGCAGGAGCATCCGGATGCTGAATTCCTGGCTCATCCGGAATGCAGGCCCGACGTTGTTGAAATGGCAGATGCCGTACTCAGTACCTCGGGAATTATTGAAAGAGCGGGCAAACCAGATGTAAACGAATTTATTATCGGGACGGAAAATGGTATTCTATGCAGGCTCAAGGAAGAGCATCCCGATAAAACATTCTATTTTGCATCTCCCTTTGCCTCATGTGCAAACATGAAAATGGTTACACCTTCTATTTTGCTGGATTCAATGGAAAAAATGCAATATGAAGTGACTGTAGAGGAAAGTGTAAGGGAAAAAGCAAAAAAAGCCCTTGACAGGATGCTTGAAATTTAATCTGTATTTTTATATTTAAAGGACATCAGGTGTTTTTCAAGGACTTTGTAATTTACAAAAGTCCCTCCAGGTCCTTCTCTCACCTCTACATCATATCCGGCATCATCAAGCATGATTCCAAGCATATGTGACAGTATATAAAATTCCTGATACAATTTGTTTGTTTATAAAATTATTTATAATTTGCTACATTTGTGACTCATTTCATTTTAGGAAAAGGTTATATGTCACAACTGACCAACATATTCATTATGTCATTGAAAGCTCTCTTTTTAAACTGTACACTGAAAAAATCACCTGAAGTATCGCATACAAGAGCCCTTATCGATAAAGCAATTGAACTGTTTCAGGATCTTGGTGTAGATAGTGAGGTAATACGCATTGTAGACCACAATATAGCTTTTGGTGTTTCTTCTGATGAAGGAGGCGATGACGAGTGGCCACAGATTCTTGAAAAAATAAAAGCCTGTGATATACTAATAATTGGATCTCCCATATGGTTTGGAGTAAGATCTGCAGTGGCACAGATGGTACTTGAAAGACTGGATGGATCTTATGCAGATGCTGACCCCGAAACAGGGCAATATCCACTTTACGGTAAGGTAGCTGGAGTTATTGTGACGGGCAATGAGGATGGAGCACACAATGTTTCTGCAAATACACTTTTCAATCTGACCCATCTTGGCTGTACAATTCCACCTAATGCTGATTGCTACTGGGTGGGAGATGCGGGTCCGGGCCCAAGTTATATTGATGCAGGAGGAGACAGGCATCTTTACACAAACAGGACCGTCAGGTATATGGTAAACAATCTTGCTTATATGGCAAAACTTCTGAAGGACAATCCTATTCCTACAAAACTCAGGGAACTGGATGAAGCTGCAAAAAAGGTAAGTGATTGATCTAAAAATAGAGAATATGTGATGCTTTTTGCATCACATTGCGCTTTTGCCTATCTGTGCAATTGTTTCATCAATATCTTTCTGGAGCTCATCCGGGATTCCGGAAATACCTACATCCAGGAAACCACGCACTATCATTCCTACAGCATCTTCTTCGGAAAGACCACGCGCCATCAGGTATTCTACCTGTTCCCTTGCAATCCTGCCAACAGCTGCTTCGTGTGTCAGTTCAATATCATCCACGTTTGCTTCAAGGATGGGGATTGCTCTCTGTGTACCTTTTTTGCTCAGGACAAGTCCGTGGCATTCCAGGTGGCCTTTTGATTGGACTTCATTTCCTATCATTTCTCCTCTTGCAATAACGGTTCCACCGGTTGTGATCGTCCTGGAGACAAGCTCTGCTTTTGTATTGGGTGCATCAAATATAACACGACTACCAATATCCAATTCAGAACCGGGATGTGCCACTGCAATGGTATTAAACCTGGCAAATGCTCCCTTGCCGGTAAGGCGTGCTGTCGGATAGCTCTGAATGGATTTTACCGCTTTGAGAGTAACATAATTGTTGATGAAGGTAGCACCTTCTTCCAGATGAATTACTGTTCTGGGACGTACACCAATTTGCTCTGCCCAATTATGGATCATGGTAAAGTTCAGGGTACCACCCTTCTTTACATACATTTCCGAAATGCCCAGATGCATAGCTTTATCCACATCGCTGCTTGTGGAGCAGCCTGTAATTACATCCAGCCTGGCATTTTCTTCTACGATTACAATGTTGTGGACTGTCTGAGAGACGTCTTTTGAACCCATTAGCAGACAGGTTTGGATGGGTAATTTTGTTTTGACTCCTTCAGGAGCTCTTATAAAATAACCATTGGCGTTTTCCAGATAACTGGTCGCAGTGTATTTATCTGCATCCACTGGCACCAGATTCCAGGAATAATCTTTAAGCCAATCATGCTTTTGCATTGCAAAGTGAAGAGGCATCAATTCAATTTCTTTATCGGAAACTGAAGAATGGGATATGGCATTATCAACCATTACAAGGCTGCCACCTCTGCCTTCCCCGCTGGGAATCACTCCTACATTGAGAAGAGTTCTCTGGGATTTTTCATCGAGTTCCTTCAGGTTATCAGTGTATTTAGTTTCCTTTGGAGCAATCGAATACTTATCCAGATCAAATTTTTCTCCGTATGCAGCTTCCTTTTGTAGTGCTGCTTCTGCCCTTTTTTTCAGGCTTTCTTCAGTTTGCATGTAATACACTCCTCGTAACCGTTTTCTTTGATCTCCTGAAGCATCTCCCTTGGATTACCCTCACACATTATTGTTCCGTTGCAGAGGACATAAGCACGATCTGCTTCTATGTAATCCAGAATCTTACCTGTATGTGTAATGATTAAAGCTGATTTGCCATGGCCTTTACGGTCACCGGGGCAGGCTGAATCACCATGAATCAAATTATTAATTGTGCTTCCGATAATGTCAATGCTCATAAGGTCTACACCTGATTCTGGCTCGTCAAACAAATATATACATGGTCTCTGGGCAGCAAGTTGTAATAATTCGGATCTTTTAATCTCTCCGCCTGAAAATCCCACGTTAATATCTCTTTCCATGAATCGCATCATATCAAGGGATTCTGCCATATGTTCCATGTCCTTATCCCCTGCTATCAGTTTTAAGAGGTTTTTCAGTTTGACCCCATTCATGTTCGGAGGGCGCTGGGTCATAATCCCGATTCCTCTTGTTGCCCTTTCGTCAATAGACATATGGGTAATATCCTCACCTTTGAATAATATCTGCCCACTTACTATCCTGTAACCACTAAATCCCATCAATGTCATCAAAAGAGCAGATTTTCCTGCACCGTTTGGCCCCAGAATGATATTTGTATAACCTTTTTCCACTTTGAAGTTTACATCTTTTAGCAGCTCTTTTCCACCAACCTCAACAGTAAGGTCCTTTACTTCTAACATGTGATCCTCCGCTTATTATTCATAATAACTATTTCAGCTAGATGATGCTCTAAGTATTTACATCTATCCTGATAGTTAAAAAGTTATTTGTTATGGCTGGATTGTAAGCTTAAACAGAATACATTACCCTGTTTCTTAGGATTTTTTCAACAACAATATGTACTGCCGTGTAACTCTATATCCTCTTAGCGATTGCCAGCCAGGCCCGGCCCTTTATAGGCTCACTTAAGGCGCTCCTTACTTTTTTGAGAAGCAGGCTTTCAAGGATTACAATTTTTTCAAAATCTGTAGTGTCACATAGGGATTAGGATAACTCATCCTAAAAAATCACTACATAATCCCTGGAAATCCAAAATAGAAATTTATTGAAGAGAGGTATACTTACCTAAATATTCAATAGACCTTTGAACATTTAAGCAAGTATGTATTGTTAAATAATATTAAAATTCTTTTTGAATACTAAAAGTTATCTTCTCAACCACCCGATCATATTTATTTACAAGTTCGGATCTCTTATCTGCTCCTATAAAAATATCTGCAAGTTCATAGCTATAACTGTCCTGCAACTCCATTTTTGATAGTTGCTGTCCCTCTTGAACCAGCACTTTGATTATTGTACCAGGCATTTCATTCATAACCGACTCAATTTCTTCATCTGACGGAACTGCAATTACTTTACCGGAATCAAATGTCCTGAGCATGAATTTTGCTGCATGCTTGAATTTGCCCTCGTCTCCCAGAGGTTTTGGTTTTTCGCCAAGTGCAAGTTGTAGCATGATCTGATGATGTGAAACTCCGTGAACCTTCTCAAAAAGGTCAGCATGAGATTGGGATATTCTCGTGTTTATTTCCAGCAGATATACCTGTTTATGAAATGGGTCATAAAAAAATTCAACATTGAAGGCCGAATTATCAAATTCAATAGATCTGATGAATCGTTCGCAAACATTAATCATTTTTTTCTGGACCCATTTTGGTAATGATGAAGGATATTCATAACGTGAGAAAGAAGAAAAATGTTGATCCCTTACAGAGTCCACAACACCATAAACCTTTACTTTTCCATCATACACATAGCCTTCCAGGGTACATTGTCTTCCGTAAAGAGGTGTCTCTGCAATACAGCTCTCTTTCATTTGAGTTATGTCAGCAGGGAGATTCTGGTCCTGTAAAAGTTGCATGAATGGTTTATGGATAAAATTAATACCTTCACGTATTTCTTCCATTACTTCCTCAAATTGCCCACGGTTTTCTATTTCAAAAGCAAGGAATGAACGAAATGATCTGAAAGGCTTTATCCAGAAAGGAAATGGCATATTTATAGTATCAAATATATTTTCAGCAAAAGGATCAAATGCACAGAATGTGGGTATATGATTTGAAATTACTTTTTGCTGCTCTAACCGGCTCCAGTATTTGTGTTCACATTTAAGGACACTTTCAAAACTCGGGCCCGGTAAACCCATTCTTGATGCCAGAATTGGAACCATGTCCTGTGCAGGGAAATCGAAATAAGTTATTACACCGGTTGGTCCACCTTCAACCGATCTCATTCTGCTTTCTGCAGTTGATAATAGTTTATCCATATCAAAATTTTCCACATTCCGTATCTCATCTATATCAATAGCTGAATGAAATACACATCCTTCGGCAGCTGGCACTTTTTTAAGTTTTTCCAGATTGAAGGAATCCATTCCTACAACAAAAATATTTTTCTTCATATTTCTCCCTCAAATCATATCACGTAGAATCAAATCATCCCAGCTTTTGCTAAAAATTCGTGTATCACCCTCATAAGCATCAAGGATTGCCCGAATTTGAAAATGAGTAGGTGTGGACGTAAGTACTGTTCTTGTAAGTGTTTTTATCTTCCAATTACCACGTGCCAGACTTCTTGTACTTTCCACTTCTCCCCTAACTGTATCATAATTATTATTCAGATAAGAATAGACTTCAGTTGTTTCTTTTCTAATTTCCAAGTTGATATCCTCCAGCCGTAAGAAGGCATCATTGTTGATTATCTGTTGTTTCACTTCATTTGTTGCAAGATTATGTTGCACTGTCCATTCTCTCTTTGCAGGCTCCAGAAGTGTGGATCGGATCGGTTCTGATAATATCGGTTCTCCCAAGTCTGGTAATTTGTCATCTTCTTTGCTTTTTGGTCTTACAGGTAGTATGAGTTTACCTTTGCTCTTTATAGTCAAAGCTGCAGGTTCAGGACTCGGCCATGCAAAAGGCCAGTACGAAGTTGAAATAGACAGCCGTATTTTATTGCCCGCAGGGAAATTTTGTGCCACGTAATTCATTTTTATACAAATCCTGTACGTATTACCAACTTCAAGCACAGCGGGATTTTCATTACCATCCCTGTGTGTAAGATTCAGAAGTCCATAAGTAACTCTTGTGGAGGTTCCTTCCCGGCATACATCGTTTAGTCGCAGGGCAATCATAGCTATAGGCTGGTCTGACTCTAATTCGAGTTCTACTTCCGGAGATCCAACTATTTCAATATCTTCCTCTAATTCAGGTGTATCAAAAACAAGGGCTCCTCCATCTTCTTCGCTTTGGTCATGGGGAAGATCTGTTGACTCTGAGTATGAGTACCATTTACCTGCAAATAGCCCAACACTTAAGGGACTCCTAATCCTCATATCTTCATTTTTGATTTCATCTTCTTCAAGATGGATCCTACCTTTTGACAATAAAAATTCTTGATTTTCAATGTTGGCAGAAGGCCAATTATTTTCTGCTATCCATCTGCCAGGACAACTTGAAATAAGAGGGGAGACACTATCCTGCATCCAGAGGCGTAACATGGGTTCTTTATCTACTCCATTATCAATCTTTTTAAGCCATCTGTCCCACCAGCGTGTGGCTTCTCTCAAAAAGTCAATTCCGATCCCCTCTCCACCGAAATTAGGATACTTGTGTCCCCATCCTCCGACAAGGGCCTTGCGTGGAACCTGCAGGTTTTCCATGAGCCTGAATACAGTGTTGGAATATCCATCCGCCCATCCACTTACTGCAAATACAGGGCAGGAAATAGCTTCATAATTTTCTGCAACTGAAGCGTGCTTCCAGTATTCATCTCTTCTCTGGTGCTGAAGCCATTTTTTTAGCCATAGTCCGCTTCCTTCCAGTCTGTCCAGCCACATCTCTTTCCATTTATCCCCTACAATAGCAGGGTCTGGTGGAAGAGAGTTATAGGAAAACATTGTTGAGGCCCATGAAAGATTATCCGTTAACAGGCAACCTCCCATATAATGAACATCGTCTGCATAACGGTCATCAGATGATGAAACTGTAATTATCGCTTTTAGATGGGGTGTATCCTTTGCCGCTATCTGGAGAGCATTGAAACCACCCCAGGAAATGCCTATCATTCCTACATTGCCAGTACACCAGGGTTGTGAGGCAATCCATTCGATGATTTCGATACCATCATTGAGTTCTTGGGGCAGGTATTCATCTTCCAGTACCCCATTTGAATCCCCGCTACCCCGCAAGTCCACTCTTATAGCCGCGTAACCCTTTTGGGCAAAATATCTATGTATTTTGGAATCACGAATCGCTTTGAAATCACGTTTCCTATAAGGAATATATTCAAGAACAGCAGGTACGGTCTTTTCATCCGCACCTTCTGGTAACCATATTTTGGCTGCAAGTTTGCAGCCATCAGACATGGTTATCCATTCATTTTCAATTTCCCTGAATGTAGTATTACTGTCGTACACCCTTTCTCTCCTCTTGATGTATAGTTGGACCGCACCAATGATAACTCTATAAAAAATGCCTGGCAGGATGATTCCTTCCAGTCTGAACAAATTCAAAACAACCATTTATACCTGCGGTTAACCAGAATGGAATTAATTTGACCACCAGATAATTTAATCTCATAACTTCCAATTATATTCTTTTTAATAGCTATTAAAAGTATCGCAGTTTGTCCACCTATAGATTTTTAGTACCCACAGGAACACATAATACTTTCCTGAATCATATAATCAACTAATTGAAAATAGTAGTGGGGTTACAATGAGCGATAACAAATACATACGATGGTTTGAAGAGATTACGATTGATGATGTGTCCCTGGTGGGAGGAAAAAATGCATCCCTGGGTGAAATGTACAGGGAACTTACTGATAAGGATATAAGGATTCCTAACGGTTTTGCTATCACTGCTGAAGCCTACTGGCATGTGCTGGACTCAGCAGGTGTGGTGGGGGATTTAAGAAAGATTCTGGATGAACTGGACACGAAGAATCTCAGCAACCTTGCTGATGTCGGCAAAAAGGCCCGGCATACAATCCTGGATGCACCTATCCCTGAAGATCTATGGGATGAAATAAAAACTGCATACGACAAACTGTGTGAACAGTATGGTGCAGATACCGATGTTGCAGTACGCAGTTCAGCCACTGCTGAAGACCTGCCGAATGCATCCTTTGCAGGCCAGCAGGAAACCTACCTCAACATCCATGGCTACCATGCCCTGAATGATGCATGTAGTCGCTGTTTTGCTTCTTTGTTCACCGACCGGGCCATTTCCTACAGGATAAATAACAGATTCGATCATTTTGATGTGGGCCTGTCTATTGGCATAATGAAAATGGTGCGTTCCGATCTTGCGTCCAGCGGAGTGATGTTCACCATCGATACAGAAACTGGCTTTGAGGATGTGGTCTTTATCACCGGCTCATATGGGTTAGGTGAGAATATCGTGCAGGGGCTGGTAAATCCGGATGAGTTCTACGTATTCAAACCAACCCTCGAGGAAGGTTATAAGCCCATTATCCGCAAAAAGGTTGGCAGCAAAGAGATTAAGATGATCTACGGCCGGGGGGATTCCAGGGTACTTACGCGTAATGTGGAAGTCCCTGAAAGTGACAGGAAAATCTTCTGCATCAACAATGAGGAAATACTACAGCTTGCCAGGTATGCTGCCACTATTGAGAAGCACTATTCAGGCAGATCGAATAAGGCAATGCCCATGGACATAGAGTGGGCAAAGGACGGTGATACAGGAGAATTGTTCATCGTTCAGGCAAGGCCGGAGACCGTACAATCCCAAAAAAGGAAAGATGTGCTTGAAACCTATTACATGGATGAAAAAGGCAAGGTGCTTGTCACAGGCAGAAGTGTTGGATCCAGGATATCCTCGGGCAGGGTGCAGGTTATCAAGGATGTCTCTGGTTTGTCTTCCTTTAAACCTGGGGAAATCCTGGTGGCAGATACAACCACTCCTGATTGGGAACCTGTGATGAAAAATGCGGCAGCTATTATTACCAATAAAGGAGGCAGGACCTGTCATGCAGCGATTGTCAGTCGTGAGCTCGATATTCCCGCGGTTGTGGGGGCGGATGACAGCACAGAAATCCTTGAAACGGGAAGGCAAGTCACGGTAAGCTGTGCTGAAGGAGACACAGGCAGGGTCTATGAAGGCCAGCTTGCATTTCATAAGGAAACCACAGAGCTGGAAGATGTCAGCAAGACCCAAACAAAAATAATGATGAATCTGGGTAATCCTGAAGAAGCTTTTGCACTGTCCCGGGTCCCCAATGATGGAATTGGACTGGCTCGACTTGAGTTTATTATAAACAGCTATATAGGAATTCATCCGATGGCACTGGTCCATACGGAAAAAGTCAAAGATCTGGATGTAGTCGACCAGATTGAAAAATTGACACAGGGATATTCGGATAAAGAGGAATACTTTGTGGAAAGGCTTGCCGAAGGTGTCGCGACAATCACAGCTGCATTCTACCCAAAGCCTGTAGTTGTGCGCATGAGCGATTTCAAATCCAATGAATATGCAACCCTGTTGGGTGGGGAAGATTTTGAGATAAAGGAAAATAATCCCATGCTTGGTTTCAGGGGAGCTTCGCGTTATTATGATGAAAGATACAGGGAAGGGTTTGCCCTTGAATGCAGGGCTATGAAAAAGGTTCGGGATGAAATGGGACTTACCAACCTTATTCTGATGATTCCTTTCTGCAGACGTGTTGAGGAAGCCCGCAAAGTTATCGAAGAGATGGGAAAACACGGCCTTAAGAGGGGTGAAAACGGCCTGCAGGTATATGTGATGTGTGAAATTCCCAGTAATGTACTCCTGATCGATGAGTTTAGCAAATATTTCGATGGTTTTTCTATCGGGTCCAATGATCTGACACAGCTCACACTAGGTGTAGATAGGGATTCTGAGATTCTGGCTTCAACCTTTGATGAGAGGGATGAGGCTGTAAAAGAGATTGTATCCATGGCAATAAAAGGTGCAAAACGAAACAATAAGCACAGCGGAATTTGTGGTCAGGCGCCAAGTGATTTCCCGGAATTTGCCGAATTCCTTGTGCAGGAAGGCATTGATTCCATTTCTCTGAATCCGGATTCGATACTCAGGATATATCTGAAGGTGATGGAAACCGAAAAAAGTATTGGGAAATGAAAATATTTCAGCAACCTTCTCCAGGGTTGCTATCATTACTTTTTATAGGCCAGATACGAGTTTCCTGTGGTCAGAAGTGTATCGTAAAAGTCGTACCTTCAGATGTGTTCAGGTCGATTGTGCCGTCTATCTGGGAAACAAGATTTGTTACAAGTTGCAGCCCAAGGGATTCTGCATTTTTGAAATCTATTTCTTTTGGGAAGTCACCACTGTCATGCACAATTAGGCTATAACCACTATTTTCCTTAGCGAAATGGATATCGATTACACCATCCTGTCCTTCATTAAAAGCATGTTGCAGGGCATTGGAAACCAGCTCATTGATTATGATTCCAAGGGGTACGGCCCTGTCCATCTCAAGATGGACTTTGTCCACATTGATTTTTACAATTACTTTGTTAGTATCAAGATCATAGGAGTGCATAAGATATTCCATAAGCTCATTAACATAATCCAAAAAGTCGAGGGTTTTGCAGTCGCAGGATTGGTATAACTTTTCGTGTATAAGGGCTATAGAACGCACCCTGTTTTCACTTTGTTTGAAAGCTTCCACTACTTTATTGGGATTATAATTTGTCGATTCAAGATACAGCAGTCCGGAGACTACCTGCAGATTGTTTTTAATCCTGTGGTGAATCTCTTTTATTCTCATATCTTCAAATTCACGGAGGGATTTTTCGGCACGTTCCCGTTCAGCAATTTCCTTCTGTAGTTGCTGGTTGGCAAGGGTCAGTTCAGAAGTACGCTTTTCTACGATTTCTTCCAGCTTCTTGCGGTAGATGCTGAGTTCTTTCTCTGCACGCATCAGTTTGATGGCATCTCCTATTCTTTCAGCTAAGGCGTCAATCAGCTTGCGCTCCTCCTTGAGGAAAGGCCCCTCATCTGAATGTGGCTTCTTTTCAAGGTAAAAGACCTCAAGGTAACCAGCATGTCGGTTTTCAATAATTACGGGGGAGGCCTGTTTCCACTGACTCTCCTGGAAATTGGGGGTTGTAAATGTATTTTCTTCCAGGATAATCCTTGAACAAGCTATGTGTGGGTATTGCCAGGCGGAAGGAATGAATTCCACGATTTCCTGTAAAATTGTATCCAGATCGCTTCTCTTTTCGACAATTCTGGATATCTGGTAGAGGCAGTCTAATTCCTTGACCCGCTCTTCCAGATCATGTGTCCGCTTTCTCAATGCAGCTTCGACACATTTTGTATTCGGTTCATCCTTCTTTTTCTTAATGCTATTGCCTCCAACACATCGTATATTGGAGATTAATTACCTATGACTAATATCTCAGTATCTCTTGTATATATTTATATGGTACACTTAAGATCAGTCATATAGCAATAAGTAAAAAAGTTTTGAAATATTAACAAAAAAGGTTCAGTAGCCCGGCACGGATTCGAACCGAGGTTGCAGGATCCAGAGTCCCACATGATTGACCACTACACTACCGGGCTGCTACGAAAACGTATCCTACATTGGATATTTAGTATATAAAATTATCGGGAATTATATTTCATCCGGGTCTTTATTTAATATAGCAGTAGACCACCAGTTGGCCATATCTATAAGATCCTTACTGAACTGACTGGATAAACGGTATTCCTTATTCTTGTTAGATATGAGTCCCGCACCAAGTAATTTGTTGCGCATTGCATAGAAAGATGCTCGTCCAACGTCAAGCTCTTTCATTATTGACTCCCATTCACTTGTTTTAACAGCATTGCCACTCTTTTGGCGTTCTTCGATTATAGTCAGAAATTGCTGACCACGACGTGCGGTAGCATCTTCCTGAAAAAGCCTGCGCATAAGGCTATAATAAGGATCTCTGGAATGGGTAATCCGGGACCCCGAATCAGAACGTATTATTAGAGTTGTGGATGTGCGTGGGGCATCCTTTATTGATACCATGAATACTCATTCATGTAGATGGTTTTTCTCGCGCGGTAATGGCATTTTGTATCAAGTCCACATACTCTTCTTTCAGTGAGTACGTTGTAGGGGTCTTGTATGACTCCTTATGGGACCTTAAAATGCCCAATTTTGAATGTATATAACCAACCATGGAGGCCACTACACTTCTGGATACGTCGAACTGCTTGTTGATCTTTTCGTGAAGATCATCAACCGTAAACTGTTTTACGTTGAGAAGAATAGATAGTATATGGGTACGCAGTCCGCTCACGTCAAGTTCTACGAACTTTTTGAGACGGTTTTTTATCTTAGATCTAATAGCTTTCATAGAATTACCCCTATCTATGTATTAATTCATATATATACAATTAAACTATTTATATGTTTGTAATGTAATGTTGTTTCTGTAACTTTAATAGAGGCCTAATATAATGAATGTTTCTTTTGATAAATCAACCTTGCGCTATTCACTGCCAAATAAACTATTGTGCATAGATGATAATAGGTTAATTCCTCCTTTTGAAGAAGAAGTAAATGAAATGGGGGTGTGTAGTGAATGCGGAGGTCTGTTGTATTCCTTCACTTATCATAATTTTCAGGATTATAAGGCAGTAGTATGTCGCTGTGGAGATTGCTCTCTTCTAAGGATAATTCTTTTCGATCCTGCATGGGAGTGGGTGGGGGAATATCCGGTGTCAATTATTGAAAACGCCTCACAAGACTGTACCAATTTAGTTGAAAGTAACTCGATATCCGATATTGAAAACATTGCTGCAATAAAACTAGAGGCTGTATTTTCCTCTCGAGAAATCGAAGCTATGATTCAAAAATCAAAGGGTGAAAAATATGTTCGCCAGTATCTCTATAATGCAAGGAAAAAATATCCACGATTCAATGAATTGTTTGGTTATTACCTGGAGATTTAATTCTCACTTTTTGGCGCTCTTTTTTTTGCAAAAACATTTTTATTTTTTATGTTAAATTTGTATGGAATATTGCGGACTAACATTAAAACTATTTTGATAAAATATACAACTTAAAATTATTTAGTTTATTTTATTTTATGTATTATATATTAATTACAATAAATTAAAATAGTATAAGTAATTAAAAATAGTTACATTAGTAAATTTCATCTTAAGTGCACTCTTTTTAATTATTAATGTTTTGCATAATAAAAGTGCAAAGTTTTTCCTGGAGAAATCCTCAATTTAATTATTATGTTTATCTTGTGAAGTGAAGTAACATTGAGTGAGAGTTGGCATATTAAATGCTGGCCAGGTACATCTCACCTGTTACATAGTATATATGAACAGAATATTTATATTTGACAAATATGCGTTTCTTCTATTTTATTGTACACTAAATGGGGCGGTAGTGGAGTGGAACCACTCTATTCATATAGTATATGAAATAATTATGTTTACTGAATCTGTGCTTAACACCTAGTTGTCAAATTCATTCACATATATTATATGAATGTAGGAAAATATAGGTAAAGGCAGATACTTTTGCCAGGAGGACCTCTATAAAATAAGGGGGCGATTGAATAGTTATTTTTTGTGGAGTACCCTATGATTATGGCGTGAATATGCCTATGCTTTATATGGCCTTTTTTGTCTATTAGGTATATGGGTAGCGCACAATAAAAGTATATATACATATAATCTTATAATTTTATTCTTAATTATTTCTTGCATGAGTTCTTTCGCTTCTTTATTCAAGTATGAGATGAAAGTGGAAATTTTGCTATGTCTTTCATATCCTTTTCTAAACGCCACTCATAGGAGTATTGCCTTAATTATGCATATATAAATATACTACTATAATATTTATTTACTTTTTTATCTCTCACTTTTCAGGATTGTCACATAAATACTGTGTTTTTTAAGTGAGAATTGCATGCTTTGTTTGTAACGTTGTGCACTAACAACATAAAAGTATGTATATTAAAACATATTTACTATAAAATATACTATGTGGTATTTTATAGTAGTTCAATATATGCTTCAAAATGAATACTTTTGAAAACAAACGTTCATTCATTAATTGTATTATATATATTATAGATAGTACACTTTATGAAACATACTTTTCCGAATGAAAAATTCAAAAAAATCTTAATAAATAACTAATAAAAAAGAAAGATTTGTGGAAAGGTCCCCAGGGTTACCTTCTTCCACTATCAAGCCGTCGTCCATGAAGAAGACCCTATCAGCTACCTCTCTTACAAAACCCATTTCATGCGTGACGACAACCCATGGCCATACCTTCTTTTGCAAGGTCCCGGATGACAGCCAATACTTCTCCCACCATTTCAGGACCCAACGTCGAAGTAGGTTCATCAAATAGCATCACTTTCGGATGTATTGCAAGAGTTCCTGCAATTGCCACTCTCTGTTTCTGGCCGCCTGAAAGGAGGCTGGATAAGCATTTGCTTTGTCCTTTAATCCAACTTTCGTGAGGAGTTCCATCGCACGGATATTTGCTTTTTTTATCTATCCCCTCTCACAATAATGGTAGAAAGTGAGACATTTCTCAGGACTGTCATATGAGGAAAGAGGTTAAAGTGCTGGAAAACCATTCCTACTTCTTCACGAATGCTACTTGACACTATTAATTTATGCTTGGGATGAAAGAAATCCCTTTAATTGGCAAATAAAACAGGAGAAATAAATTAAAATAAGATCAATTCGAAGGGGAAGCCACTCTTCGTTTATACCTAATATCCATTACTCCGTGGTTGCAGCTGATTGACTCACTATCTGGATCAACACTTGCAGGCAGAGTTACGTGTTGTGTCTCAGTGCGTCCAGCATCCGGGAAATGGACCGCAACGTCTACTTCATTGTGGCGTGAAGAAATTGACACAAGGTCTTCTTCAACTTTAACGTCAACTGTTACGTAAACCTCCTCGTCAGTCTTAAATGTCTCAACCTGGGGAGTTTGATCTTTTACAAAAACATCCTCTGGTGTTTCTTCTGCTGACGGTGACTGTTCATTGAATTGATCATTATTCATGGGATTATGAGCAATGGAAAACCCGTATATGAAGGGTTTATTGTCATTACCTTCCCTCATCTTTTCAAAAACATACTGAAGAAGGTCTTCGATGTCTTCAAAAGAATTATTTTCATCTCCATTGTTGTCATCTTTTTTGCGATCATTCATGTTCTTTACCTCCTCGATGTAGTAAAAATAGATTGTTCGAGTATATGCGAACATAGTATATAAACCATTCCCTAGAAACTATTGAATAATTATATCTGGCAGAAAATCAATGAGATAATGGGGATTACACATGAGTTTGAAATCGATAGAAAAAGCGACATTTGCTGCAGGATGTTTTTGGGGAGTTGAGGCAGCATTCAGAGAAGTTGAAGGCGTTATTAGTACACAGGTTGGTTACACTGGAGGGAGTATGTCCAATCCCTCTTACAAAGAAGTTTGTACCGGGCGCACAGGCCACGCTGAAGCTGTTGAGGTTACTTATGATCCACAAATTGTAAGTTATGAACAAATGCTGGATATTTTCTGGAATATCCATGACCCCACAACACCTAATAGACAGGGTCCCGATATTGGAACACAATATCGCTCTGCTATATTTTATCATGACATTAAACAAAAAGAAATTGCTTTACGTTCTCTTCATAAGTTACAGGAATCAGGCAAATTCAACACTATAGTTACAGAAATTAAGCCTGCTTCTGAATTTTATCCTGCAGAAGATTACCATCAGCAATATTTTGAAAAAAAGGGGATATGTAGATCCGGAAAATGTGGCTGGAAATAAGTATGATCTGCGATCATGTCGACAATGGGCAAGAATTGATTACCAATCTCAAAAACAAGGCAAACCGGTTTACTCCTTCGGATTTTATGAAAATAAGATCCCGAATATTGCAAAGTACTGAAAACCTCCCTTCAAAATACAGGCAGATGTATGGCGAGGAATTATTCAGGCATCTTTATGAAACCATAGATGAGATTAGAAAATACAAGGCAACCCCTCAACTCCCAACCTTTGACAGGAAAGATTGCCTGGAACTAATTCAGCGTATCGATTTAATGCGGGAGGAGGATAATGAAAAAAACAAGTTGTTCACAGATATGGTCAAATTGACTTCAATATATCTAATATTTGTTGCAGGTAAACCCCTCCATCCTTTAAATATGGAATTCCCCGGAGGTCGCAAAATTGCAAAAAAGGACAATGCATATTATTGTCCTGTAAAAAACAAACAAAAAGATGTGGAAATTGCATTATGCAAATTTTGCATATGCAAAGATATGGATGAAATGGGAGAGTGAAAATCACTCAGATATTTGCTTCATCAACCAGCCTTTTGAAAAAAGCATCAGAATCTCCCTGTCCATCCAAAGGTCCACAGAACTTGATTAATTCCCAACCTTCGTTACCCATTTCATTCAATTCGTCTTTTGTCTTACTCCAGTCATCAGTTCTTATAGGTTTTATATCATATTCCCAGCAAGGCATGTGTTAACCACCCTTTTATTGTGTAACTAGAAGTTGCAACTGCATCATATATAACACTTATTAAAAATTATTTTTTATAATTGAACAAGTAAACTTTATTAGAATTGCTCTGATACATAAGGGACTATATTTGGAAATTTATTTAAATTATGTTTTATTTTTGTTATCCCGCTATGTAACTTGATGCACTATTAAATATGATGAAATCGTAGTTCCACCGTATTCTACATATCGAGGAGGACTGATTATGACATCCACACGTTTTGTTATCACTGTAATTGGAATAGATAAAGTAGGGATAGTAGCACATATAACAAATGTACTGGCCCAATTCGAGGTGAACATTGTGGATATAAGCCAGACTATAATGGAAGACCTGTTCACCATGATAATGCTTACAGAGTCAAAAGAAAAAGGATTTGACCTTGATGCGTTCCAGGATGCAATAAATGCTGCTGGAGATGAACTTGGTGTTGAGATCCAGGTACAGAAAGACGATGTATTCCGTTTCATGCACCGTATCTGAATTCCCAAAAGAGGTGGTATAAATGTTCATTCATCCTGAAGAAATAATGGAAACCATTCAGATGATTTCCAGCATGAACCTTGACATACGAACTGTCACAATGGGAATCAATCTGCGAGACTGTGCCCATCCTGATATTGATACTTTTAATGACAATGTTTATGAAAAGATAACACATCGCGCCAACAAATTGGTTGATGTTGCCGACGAAGTCGAACAATTGTATGGAGTACCCATAATCAATAAACGTATATCTGTTACACCAATTGCCACAATTGCAGAAACTTTCACACAGGAAGAGATAGTTTCCATTGCACAGACTCTTGACAGAGCAGCCAATGACATTGGAGTAGATTTCATAGGTGGTTTTACCGCTCTTGTCCACAAAGGGATGACAGCTGGCGACAGGCGGCTTATTAATGCAATCCCGGAGTCTCTTGCAGTTACGGAAAAAGTTTGTTCTTCTGTTAATGTGGCAACTACGAAAGCCGGCATAAACATGAATGCTGTGCATCTTATGGGAAATGTGATTAAAGAAACTGCAGACCTTACCAGGGACAGGGACGGTATTGGCTGTGCTAAACTCGTAGTTTTTGCAAACGCCCCGGAAGATAATCCTTTTATGGCTGGTGCTTTTCACGGAGTCGGTGAGGCTGATTGCGTCATAAATGTGGGCGTGAGCGGTCCCGGTGTTGTGAATTCTGCTATAAGGGACCTAGATAATCCTGACCTTGGGGAAATTGCTGAGTGTATAAAGAAAACCGCCTTTAAAATCACAAGAATGGGAGAGATGACCGGCAGGGAAGTATCCCGCAGACTGGAAGCTGATTTTGGAGTAGTGGACCTCTCACTTGCACCCACACCTGAAGTTGGTGATAGTGTAGCAGCTATCCTTGAGGCAATGGGGCTGGAAAGCTGTGGCACCCACGGAACCACGGCAGCTCTTGCATTGTTGAATGATGCCGTAAAGAAAGGCGGTGCAATGGCATCATCTTCTGTAGGCGGACTAAGTGGGGCTTTTATACCTGTAAGTGAAGATGCAGGAATGATAGAGGCTGTGAAACGTGGTTCACTGAAACTGGATAAGCTCGAAGCAATGACATCTGTATGTTCGGTGGGTTTGGATATGATTGCAGTTCCCGGAGACACTTCTGCCTCTACGATTTCGGCAATCATGGCCGATGAAATGGCTATAGGAATGATAAACAGGAAAACAACAGCAGTGCGTATTATTCCTGCACCTGGCAAAAATACGGGAGACATTGTTGAGTACGGAGGATTGCTTGGAAGCTGTCCGGTCATGCCTGTCCACAAATTCAGTTCGGAAGGGTTTGTTAAAAAAGCAGGTCGTATACCGGCACCAATACAGGCACTCACAAACTGAAAGTATCAAAAAGTGGAACTATAGAATACTTTACTCTTTTCCACAATATCATCTACAACTTTCTTTTTGTTTGTCATTTCATTGATGTCAACAACAATATCTGCATATTTCCGGTACAATTGACATCTTTCCAGATACAATTTCCTAATTCCTTTTTCCCGCAAGCCCACAAGCCCCCTTTTCCAGGGGTGGGATATCCTTTTTTTAATATTTGGAAAGGTATCATCAAGCAGTATAATTAAAGATTTTTCAGAAAGGATTTTCATTGCAGTTTCTGAGTAGATTGCACTACCACCTGTAGCAATCACCATTTTGTCCTTTAAATCCAAATCCAGTATGGCATCCTCTTCAACTTTGATAAAAGCTGAATCTCCTTTTTCATCAAGATAATCCTGTAATTGTCCACCGATTCTTTGCTTGATAAGATCATCTACATCAACAAAGCTATAGCCTAAATGGGAGGCAAGAAGTTTACCAATAGTGCTTTTTCCGACACCGGCCATTCCAATTAGGGTAATTATCATAAATATCACTTGGTTTTATTAAGGGATAAATGCAATGTTTGCAAATTAATGAATATTTACTAATTAAAAATTTTAATTCATCGGTTAGGTATATACGTTATAGTATCATAATTATTTTCGGGTCTATTCTAGGGAGGTTTCAATATGAGTGAACTAAGCAAAGAGACTATAGTTTCGGAAATGATGGAAACAAATGAAAAAACCCCTGTGGGTCATGCTTTAAAGATGTTGACCGACTTCAGCGTGGAAACAAAGAGAGGAACCGTAAATGGCAAAGCGGGAGATTATATCGTCAAGCGTAATAATGGAACCGTTTCTGTACTTAAATCTTCGATGTTCTTCCGAAAATACCGAGTCCTGCGTTGACAAAGGGCTTATTAATCTAACTTTTTTCGAACTCATTCTGGCCATTTTAGATATTCATTTTCCTGAACATTTCTATTTGTTATAATATTTTCAGATAGCAATAGCAACTGTTATTAATGCACTCCTCCATTGTGCAGTCAGTTCAACAGGCGGTAGATGGATGGAAAAGGGTAGATTACTTGTTTATTTATCTATATTTACTATAATGGGATTGTCCAATGCAGTGATACCTATTCTTCCTGAACTTGCAGGATTCGGGTCTGGAAATCATGCAGTTGAATTGTCAAGTCTTCTTTTTTCTGCCTACTTTATAGGAGCTTTGCTTACGATGTTGCCTTTTGGGATACTGGCAGAAAGATATGGGTTCATGAGATTTGTGACGATCAGCCTGTTGTTGACATTTTTTTCAGGAATTATAATGCTTTTTACCAATGAAATTCACCTGCTGATTCTTGCAAGATTTATGGAAGGAACTGCATGTGGTGCATTTTTCCCTGCGGCATTTTCTTACCTTGGCTCATTCAGCAGGAGAAAACAGTATATGGGAGAATTTAATTTTCTTTTAAATGCAGGACTTGCTGCAGGTGTTGCTTTAAGTGGTCTTTTGGCTACTACAGGCTTAAAATATGGTATAATGGCCTTTACTGTTATATCTTTCTTGACCCTTATTGCAGGGATAGGATACCTGTACCAAAATGGGAGGAATAAAGAAAAATCGAAGTCTCCGATCATTGCTGAAATTCGGCAAAAGGTCTCTACGACCTCCGGGTTTCTGGTAGACAGATCTTATACAGGAATCTGGATTATCGTTTTTGTACTAATAGGTACCAACGGTGTATTACTTTCGTTGTATCCTGATTACAGTACAGGCATGCTTTCCAAATCCGAACTGGGAATTGCCATTGCAGTAAGTTATATCAGCACAATGATATCTTCCATTTGGGTATCACATACATCCATGGAATCAAAACAAATGATCAATATGGGTATTGTGGTAGCAGCTTCAGGAACCCTGGCGACCATATAGTTGCCTTTTGTAGGATTTGCATTGCTGGGGTCTGGTTCAGGACTTGCGATGGTCGGATTACCAACACTGCTGGCATCAATGAGTAAGAACAAAGGGATCACAATGGGCCTCTACAGCACATATACCTACGGAGGTCTTGCAATCATGCCTATATTTGCAGGAGCCCTGACAGGAATAATGGGGTTAGAAACAATCTTTGCGAGTTTTGCAATTATCCTTTTCCTGACCCTTTTTGTTACTTATAAAATAAGATCAAATAAAACTTATATAGGTTGAGTTTCAGGGAATGGTATTGAAATCTACAAAGATACGACATTTTGAAATTAAAGTGGGGATGTACCTATTCCCATAATTGTCAATTGTGTTTCCATAGGAGGATGTTTCCACCCCTCAGGAATTATTTTCTTTTCCTTTATGTTGAAGGATATCTGATCTTTTTTGATACCACAGCTTTTCATATATTCAAATAGGACATTTTTGCCATTATCTATGGAATAGTCATAGGCTTGCGTGTAAGTTTGAAAACTCTTTCTTCCATTTTGGGAAAAAACAATGAAATCCTGATCAGGTTCTGATAAAGATGCAGGCCTTATAAGGTATTCAAGCCTTTTTATTCCTTTACCATATAGAGCCCCAATCGCATTTCCCACATCTGCATGATCGGGGAGGATTATATCAGCGTCCACAATCTTTCCAAGTAATTTTACATAAGGAGCTACAGGACCACCGATAAGAACTACAGGTAATTTCATCTTAAAGGTAGCAGAATAATTACCGGTCAGTGTATCCATTATACTCTCTTTTTCTATATTTGGTAGGGAGAAGCACATCAAATCATATGCCATATTGAGAGCGAATTTTTCTTTCAGTGTTTCACAAATTTCAAACTTACTGCTAAAAGCAAATCTTGCAAGAATGTCAGCCCCGATTGATGCGGCTTCCACATTCCATTGTTCATAATCTCCCAGTACATGTAATACATCTGTCGGAGTAAAACCTATAACCCGGATAAATCGTTTGCTTATAAGGGAATCCAGCATATTTGATGAAATGTGGCTTCTGGAGATGGAGGTCAGTTCCCTGTAAGACATAGGTTCATTGCCAAGTACATCAAGTACTTTTCTTTCAGAGTCGGTTAACTCATGTTTGCCAGAACCATTTTTAACGAAAAACCTAGCTGGTTGGATATTTTCATCACAGATATCCCTTTGTGGATGAGAAGCATTTTTCAATTTCGATACGAATCCCGGGTACATTTCTGCTGCAAGACTGAGGGGAATTACGCGACGAGGACCTATGAAAAGTCCCCCTTTACGCGTCCAGATACCACTATCTCCCCCCATTGCAGAGGTTTCCATATGAATTGCACGTACTCTGGTTTTCCATCCTCCTACAATTCCACCGGACTCACTTAGTTCAGGTACTCCTTTTGAAATGGATGAAACATCTGTACTTGTACCTCCCACATCTATTGTGACACAGGTATGCCTTCCACTTAAATGAGAAGCTCCTATGAGACTTGCAGCAGGCCCTGAAAATACGGTTTCTATAGGTTTTTTGAGTGCATCTTCAATACCAGTTACGGATCCATCGCATTTAAGCATCAAGAGTCGGGCACTGATTCCTCTTCTTCTTATCTCCTTAACTATAGTTTCAATAAATTGCTTTATTACAGGAATGAGCCGTGCATTCAGTGTAGCTGTTACAGCCCTTTCATAAGCTCCGATGTCCTGGGAGAGTTCATGACCACAAACAACTGGCATATCAACAATTGTTTGAATCATTTCTCTTGTTTTTATTTCGTGATCCGGATTACGGATACTGAAATGAGACGAAATTGCAAAGGCAGATACTTTATCCTTTACATTCTCAACAAAGGATTCGATGGTTTTTATGTCAAGTTCCTGCATTTCCAGACCTTTGTGATCATGGCCACCGTTTGCATGAAATATATGCTGGGAAGGAAAACCTTCACTTTCACTTCCGTGTTCCCCAATCAGTATAAGTGCTACAGGATATCCTGTATTCTCGAGGACCGTATTTGTGGCAAGAGTTGTAGAGACAGAAACTACTGCAATATCTTCAAGATATTGAAAATCAAGTCCATCAATTGAATTTTCAATGCCTTCAAGCAAATCAGGATAGGTTGTAAGTGCTTTGTTTGAACTAACTACCTCTCCTGAATTGTTTTCAATGATGACTACATCAGTATAAGTTCCGCCGGCATCTATGCCCAGACTATATTTCATATAAAATCTCCCTTCTTCTTTTTAGGTTCTATATGTACAGTAACATCCCTGACTGATGAATAACTTGCTTTTAAGGATGATTCTATTTGTTCAACGATTGGTTTGGTCTGAATGATTTTTATTTTGGGGTCCATACGCACATGCAGGTCAACATAAAGGTCGGAATCAGTTCCATGTGCCCTTACATTGTGACATTCGCTGGCCCCCTCTATTGAATTTACAAGATTGCAGATTTGCTTTTCATCAAGGCTAAATCTATCACTCAAAAAAATGCTGCTCTCCCAAATTAAAGAAAGGATTTCTTTAACCAAAAATGAAAAGAAAAAGATTGAAAGCACGATATCAATAAAAAAATATCCATGTTCAATACCTATCAAACCTATTAATGTAATTATAGTTAAAGCCACTTCTTCTCTGATGTTGTTAGACTTATTATATTTTTTATCTTCCTGCAAGGGGAATTGGATCTTTTTCATGGAATGGACTAATAGTAGAAAAAACATGGCAGAAAGCAGGACTATAATGTATCCTGATATATCAACAAAGGGGACTTTATGATAACTATATTTGCCTATAATCGAATGGCCTATTAAAAGTAACGAAATTATTCCAATTCCAAGAGCCACCAAAAACTGACCCATTTTTGCATATTTAGAATAACCATATGGATGCAGGGAATTGGGTGAGAGGGAAGTAACATAAAAAGTACCGGCAATAAACACAATTGTAAATCCTCTTAACAGTGAATAATACCCACTTGTTTCGAGGTAGACTATATCGTAAAAATATCCATACAATATCTTTGGTATGGAAACAAAAAAAATCAGGAATACAAATAGGAAAAAGTATTTTTCCAACAATGTTTTCCTGTACATTTCCAATCCTCCAAAATAAATGACATAAATATACCCATATGTTTTGTTTTAAATACCTGGAGCCACAGGCTTCTCACAAATTTCATTTAGTACCATAGCAAGAGCTGCATACAGTGAACCAAATCCGAGTAGGAGTCCATCAATACCTGCAATAACAAGTAAACCGGTCATTCCTGTAGCATTGATAATTGCAAGCAGGATGAACAGGATGAACAGGGTAAGGAACACAAATTGTATGACCCTGCTGCCATTGCACATTTTCAAGGTACCTATGAGCATCACAAAGGTGTAAACACCCCATATGAAGAGATAAGCAGCCATTGACATTGGTTCAGCTGCAGCGGCCCATCCAAGAGACTGTAAAATAATCAGCCCTGCAAGTGAGAACCAGAAAAGCCCGAATGCATTAAAGGCAGTTCCAGCAAATACATCTCCTTTCTTCCATGCCATTATACCTGCAAACACCTGGGCGAATCCACCCAGGAATATTGCCATTGAGACTACCATTGAGTCAAGTGGGAATAAACCTACATATGTAAGACTTAGTAAAACTGCTGAAAGCCCAAGACCCGTGAAACCAAGTGGTGCCGGGTTGGCCGTTTTATCGGCTACATCGGCTTGCACCATTTCAATATTTCCTTCCATAAATATCACCTCTATCATTTGAATTAATAGATCGATACAGACTAAAAGTTACAATAACTCACAATTAATTTAAACTAAAAAATAGGAGTAAAGGGAGGTTGTAAGTATTGCATTGCTTTTATATCTCCTCCTTGTTTCTTAGCTACGCTATATAGAAGATTACAAGGTGATTGGGGCTGTGAACCCCTAAAGGAGTCCACAGCTAAATGTCTGTATGTTTGCCGTTCAGAGACCGTAGTTCTCCGGCCTGAATACCTTGACTTCCTTTTTGTATTGTTCAAGGGAGTCGCTGAGGAACTTATCTGAATCATCAGTAAGTCCAGCCAGAGCTTCACTTGCATCAGCAAGTGCGTTCTTTTCGAATCTGGTCATCTGTAGTTTGGGATCTGCATTTTCAAGCAGGTTCACACATTCTACAGCAGCGTTCTTTGCACGGAGATAGATATCATCTGAATCCTTGACAATTGCTTCACCGATCTTGTAGGCATTGTCATAGGCCAGGATGTATCCCTGTGGATCCCTGTACTTGTCGGAGAGAACCATCATGTCCCTGAGGTTCTTGGATTGACCTGTCTGGAGGGAGACATTCATCAGTGCACAGTCGTATGCAAGGGATTCACTCCAGCACTGTACAGTTGTACCACCGAATTCACCGTGATATTCTACGGATTCATTGGACCAGAGGTCACAGCACTGCATTACCAGGTTACCCATTACATCGGAGTGGGCACAGGTGGAAGATTTACCTTCCTGGGCAATCGGGACACCTGCAATGGACTTTACAATGGTGTTCTCATAGCCACAGTCCTTACCCGGACCGACAGCACCTGCTTCATAGGCAGCAAGGGTACGTGGGGCGGATATAGACCTGGCAATTATTGCAAGGGTGTGGGCAAGGTTCTTGTCAAGAAGTCCGCCTGCAATGAACATTGCAGTGTTTGCCTGTGCACAGTCAGTATCACCAGCTGCGACGACATTGTTCTTCTTGGCAACTTTGGCAATGTCCTGCCAGATGTATTCCATATCCATAGTACCCAGGCAACCAATTGCAAAAAGCATACCTGGCACATCATTTCTCAGAATTGCACGGTCAAAGACTTCTTTACCACCCATGGTTTCGATGGATAAGAGATCTGCACCGTTTGATGCAACTTCTTCGAAAGATTCCATAAGGGTATTGTATTTTTCTCCCCTCAGCTGCAGGTAATCACGGTCTTCACGAATGTCACCAGGAGTGTGTCTCAGAGCGCATTTGATGCCGTATTCATCATGGTAATCTTCCATAATGGCTTTCTGTGCGTTTGCGACCTCTCCACCCCAGGTTGGGTTATTGGTCATCTGCTGAACGTGCTCGGTTTCCAGTACAACTGCCGGGAAACCTACCTGAACCATCCGTTCCATTATGTCACGGGTGATACGCTCATATTCCTTCACAAGTTTCTCTTTGGTCTCACCGGCTTCTGGCCTTGGTGCATAGTTTACTTCAGGTGTGGTGTAACCCGCACCAATCTCTAAGTCCAGACCTGCTTTTACAGGATTGGGAGAGTTTCCAAAAATCATATCGTCTGCGCTGGCATATGCCATCTTGGTGTATCTGTTTACTGTCATTTTGCTCACCTCTTCAGTGTTGATGGAATTGTTCCTTGAGTTTGCCAAGATCTGCGCCTGCAAGAATTGCCTCTGCCATCTTTGGTGCATCGGCAGCCTCTTCTCCGTATACTCCTAGTTCATAGGTTGATACGAAGTCCTGGTTTACAGCACCGCCACCACACTGGAATGGGACTTTTATACCTGCTTCAAGAAGCCTGTCATTGACAGCCTTGAATGCATACATTGTTGTGGTCATCAAAGCGGTTCCTGTTACCATCATTGGCTTTTCTTTCTTCACAGCTTCAATTACCTCATCTACCGGCACATCACGTCCAAGATCCACTACATCGAAACCATTTGCTCTCAGGAGGGCTGAGACAATAGACTTGCCGATGTCATGCACGTCACCTTCTGCAACATGACATACGATCTTACCTTTGGATACAGGTGGTTCCTTGGCCTGGGATTTACAGAAATCAATACCATCAAGCATTGCATCTGCAGACATCATTACATTTGGCAGGAAAATTATACCCTCATCATAGAGTTTTGTTACCACTCCCATTCCCACCATCAGGGCATCATCAATTAAAGCAATTGGATCCTTACCGGCTTTAATTGCTTTCTTAAGGCCCTCTACTGTGTCATCTTCTTCTCCCTCATAGATTGATTCTGCAATAGGGCGAATCAGATCGTCTTTTGGATAAAGTTCTGCTGCCGCGTCATCCGGCGTCATTGCTTTTTCCATTTTGACGTTATACCTTTCCAGAATTTCACTGGGGTCTAAGTCCAAACTGGTCATTCTACACTTCCTTCCATATTTGTTTTAAATATATCTAGGGTCAATGCCTGATGGCGATTGGCCCAACTCCAATCAATTGTGAGGTTTAATCAAACCTCATATTCAAATGCGATATAATCATATATAAACATTTCTATTGTTTGGTGCTTATATATAAAGATTGCTGATTATTCTGCATTCATATCTATATATTTATACAGTCAAAAAAGTGGCTATAGGTTGCTTTTTTTTTCAGTATATACACCTTTATTCAAAAAATAACTACTTTTAGTTGCAACAATACTTATATATAATAATGATAAAGATCAATTGAATAAATAATATAAATACATAATTACTATTTAATATATACATAAAATACTTCTAATTATACACACGTTGCAGAATAGCGTTTTCAAAAAGACATTACTAATAAATTAATTATCACACAATGAATAGAAATAACTATATATAGGAGAACCTGAAAAAACAAAATTAGTAGTTAAAATTATAGAAATCAAAGGCCATAATTTGATGCATTAAAGGTTTCCACTTCAGATGAATAGGTATCCAGGCAATTACAAATAAAAGATTCCATGTCTTCGTCCAATGATTTTAGGTCATTTTGGGCTTTCTTTATTGTGGCTTTTTCAAACTTGGATAACGCCAGGAATCCTTCAGAACCACTTTCTATTAATTCACAAGCTTTTATGCCTGCCTCTTTTCCCCTCAGGTACAAATCATCCGGATGGGCAGTTATTATTTCACCAATACGATACGCATTGTCATAAGATAGTATGAATGCCTGTGGATCCCTGTATCTGTCCGAAACCATTAGCACATCACGCAGGGTTTTACCAACTCCGGCTTCCAATGCCGTATTCATCATGCTGCAATCGTAAGAAAGGGTTTCTCCCCAACACTGTACAGTGGTTCCTCCAAAATCTCCCCGGTATTCCACAGATTCATTGGACCATAGATCGCAACATTGCATGGCCATATTGCCCATCAGATCCGAGTGGGCACATGTGGAACCTTTGCCTTCCTGGGAAATGGGGTAACCGGTAATTGCTTTAATGATATTGTTCTCATAACCACAGTCCTTGCCCGGACCAATTGCACCTGCTTCATATGCAGCAAGGGATCTTGATGCGGAAATAGCCCTTACAACAGATGCCACACTATGGGATAATTTGAAGTCAAGGAGTCCCCCTGCAACAAACATTGCAGTGTTTGCCTGTGCACAGGCCGTATCACCCGCAGGTACTACTTTATTTTTCTTTGCAATACTGCAGATATCCTTCCATATATACTCAACATCAAGCGCGCCAAGTATACCAACTGAAAAGATTACTCCCCGCATGTCATTCCTCAGGATAGAATGATCAAATACTTCTTTACCTCCAAGGGATTCGATCGACAACATATCCGCTCCTGAAGAAGCAACTTGCTCAAACGATTCAAGTATCCGGGAATAAGCATCTCCCCGCAGATCGATGCTTTCCCTATCTCCCCTGACATCACCCACTGTGTGCCTGAGGGCACATTTGATACCATATTCATCATGATATTCTTCCATGATAGCTTTTTGAGCAGTTGCAATATCAGCCCCCCATTCAGGATTGTGTGTCATCTGTTGCACATGTTCAGTTTCAAGTACTACTGATGGAAAACCAACCTGGACCATCCTTTCCATTATGTCACGGGTAATACGCTCGTATTCGTTTACAAGCTTAGCCTTATTTTCAGCCGCATCCGGACGGGGAGCATAATTGACTTCAGCAGTGGTATATCCAGCACCGATTTCCAGATCAAGACCGGTTTTCACAGGATATTTTGAGTGGCCAAAAAGAAGGTCTTCAAAATTGTCATATTCCATGGAAGAATAACGTTTAACAGACATAATATGGATCTCCTCAGTGTTTATGGAAAGTATCCCTTAATTTCCTTATATTCAATCCGTGCAGGATGGAATCTGCAATTTTTGGTACGTCTGCAGCTTCTTCGCAATATACCCCTAGATCATAATCGGAAATAAAATCCTGAGTAACAGCACCTCCACCACAGACCACAGGTACATTTATGTCACTTGCAAGCAGTCGCGAATTCACATCTTTGAAAGCATGCATTGTTGTGGTCATCAAAGCGGTTCCAGAAAGCATGATGGGTTTTTCTCTTTTGGCTGCGGCCACAACTTCTTCAACAGGCACATCTTTTCCAAGATCAATAACATCATAACCATTGGCACGTAAAAGAACAGTTACAATCGTTTTTCCGATGTCGTGTATATCACCCTCCACAACATAAGAAATGATCTTACCCTTTGATTCATGAACCTGTTTTGATTGTTCCTTGCAGTATTCTATACCTTCAATCATTGCCTGGGCAGAGATAATAACATCCGGCAGGTACAACAATCCGTAATCATAGAGAGTAGACACTACTTCCATTCCTGCCATAAGAGCATTGTTTATAAGTGAAAGGGGGTCTACTCCGGAATCAATTGTTTTTTGCAAACCAGCAACAACTTCATCTTCATCACCTTCAAAAACAGATTTGGCAACTCGGCGAATGTGGGGATCTGTGGGGAACAGCTGTTCTGCCACTTCTTCAGGAGTCATGTCGCTTTCAACCAATATGTTGTAGCGTATCAAGATGTTTTTAGGATTGATATCTATCATTTTTGCCCCACTCTAACTGCATTACTGATTTTCTATTACTCTGTAGTAATAATTTATGAATTTATCGTCATTCAACAATTCTATTGACAACTACTACTACCTCACTACCGTTCCATTCCCCCTTTTGCATTGTAGTATCGACATTTATTAGATTATTGTTTTTGTCCATCAAAGTGAACAAGTGTTGCTGTTTGTTACCTTTGAGTGCTTCATTAAAGGCATTTGCAGCATCAAGTACCTGAGCATGTGAATGAATTTTTATAAAATTCATACCTGTTATTTCCTGTTTGGAATATTTCAGGGTTTTTGAAACGTTAAGATTGGAGTAAAGGATGCAACCTTCTGAATCCACTACATAAATCATCTCAGATATTGTGTCAAAGAGAACCTGTAAATCATACTGGCTTTTCTGGATACCTGCTTCTTTTTCTATCCTGTCAAGTACAGAACCTATCTGGTTTGCCACAGTTTCAAGCGAGTTACGTATAGAATATGGAATCTCATAATTTTTATGAGATCCCAAAAACAATACCGCAGATAAATTATCATTGGTTATTACAGGGATAATGGCTGTTGCCAAAAGGTTTTCTTTGCCTTTTTTGGATTTAGAGAAGGGATAGATCTCAGAATAGAGTTTGTATACGGGATATTGTACTAACAGGAACTTCCCTCTAAGTGAATCTTTTTCAATTGTAGAATGATTTTCAGCAAATTCATCGGAAATATTACGATGCGCTACAATATTAAGGTCTTTACTGGATTTGTCAACAATATAAAGGGCACCTGCATCCACCCCTTCGATATGAAGAGCTAGCTCGAGTAACTGATCAAACATTTCCTGCATATCACCGGTGGGAGTCAGGAAATTCCCAATATCGGTATCAATATCCAAAAAACGATTTACTCTTTTTCTTTCAGTGATATCAAGGATTATTCCCTGGTAATGGCTTATTTCACTATTCTCATATTGGATGGAACCTCGTTCTTCAACCCAACGCACCTCTCCTTTTTTTGTGATTATGCGGTATTCCAGATTGTAATCCGACATTCCTTCATCTGAATATTTTGCAAGTTTCTGGTGGACATAATCCAGATCAGAAGGATGTATGATATCCCCATATTGTAATTTTCCAGAAGTAAATTCCTCGGGCCTGTAACCAAAATTTTCAATGTTTTCAGATACAAATTCCACCGGCCAATCTTCCTCCGGGGCCCAAAAGAAAACTATCGCAGGACTGGTACGAATTACAGATTGAAGCACTTTCAGGACCTTAAACGTTTCAAGAAGTTCATTCTCCTTTTCTTTTTGTTGTGTAATATCGCTTATAAATGCCATTACTGCAGGTTTGCCTTCATGGTCGATCACAGATGTGCTTACGATTACAGGTATTTTTTTACCATTCCTTGTAACCAGTTCAATTTCATCCCTGGAATGAGACATCTCCTTTTGCTGTATATATTGCTGGCTTTTTTTGGCCACCATGCGGCGGTATTCTTCAGCAACATAATTCTTAAAATCCGTATCAATTATTGAATCACAATCGTTGTCTACAAATTCACAAAACATCGAATTTGCATATTTAAGTTTACCATCCTGAATTACTACTATTGCATCATTGCCCTTTTCCACAAGAGAAGAATATTTGTTTTCAGAATCACGTAACGATTTCTCGGCCATTTTATGTTTTATCGTAGTCCATATATCCTGTATAAAAAGTTCTAATTGATCTTTTTCCATTTCTTTGAAGGCTATATTCCTGCTAAACCCTGCAACCATTTCGAGCTGCTCATTTTCGAAAATTGGTATTTCAACAGTCTTTCCCGCATCCAAAACATTGTATTTTCTATCTTTGAAATCAAGATTTTCAATTCTTCCAGATACGAATGATTCCAGATCTTCTGTATCAGGAGTATACAGTATTTTTTCAGTTTTGCCATCCAGCCCCACCTTGCAAAGGTAACCCCTATTGCTGTCTGTAAATTCAACTATAAGTTCAAGAGCAAAACGGGCTACTTCATCGAAAGAAAATACTTCCATCTGATTTAATTTTAAAAGGGCTTCAAGGCGGGATTTGTTCATTTGAAGAGTGCTTTCAGCACTTTTTTGCAGGGAAATATCTTCAAAGATGCCTATCCCCCCCTGTAAAACACCATCGAGGAGCAAAGAATTACATGTGATTTTTATCGATTTGGATGAATATTGAGTATTTACCTCATATTCTCCCCTGTAAGAAAGAGCGTTTCCGGAAAGCACCTGTTTAATCTCTCCAGATACTTCTTTATCAGGAATATAATCAAAAATTTCAGGTTCTGCCTTTTCAGCAATAAAAGATTTAAATATAGATTTAAAGGCTTCATTGGAATGTCTTATTCTACCTTTCCTGTCAAAATAAACTATTCCAATCGGTGTTTTTTCAAAAATCGACCTGTATTTCTTTTCAGCCTCTTTGAGATGTTCCTCTGCTTCCTTTTTAGCTGATATATCCCGGAATACAACCATCACTGCAGGTCGATTGCCATACTCAACAAGTGATGAGGACAACTCAAAAGGAGTGACTTTACCTGATGTTGAAAGCAATTCGACCTCATATGTCATTTCCCTGTATATTTTCTTTTCAATACGTTTGGTATATTTTTTGTACAACATCCGACGATATTGAATCGGAAAATAATCCAGGAAATGCGTACCTTTTATTTCATCCCACGTTTTACCAACAATTGTTCCGAATTTACGGTTTGCAAACTGGATTTGCTCATCTTGAATTATGATTATTCCTTCAGAAATACCCGATGTGAAAATGGAGAGCAGGTCTTCAAATTTTTCAGTTTCATTTTCAGAAAAAGGATGATTTTCAAGTGTGACCATAAATGCCGGTGCATCAGGCAAAGCAGGATTCAAATAATGAGCTGTAAAATTGTAGGCTTCACCTGCACTATCTTCAATGGAATAAATCGTTGGTTCATTTTTAGAAGGTATATTTTCGAGGGATTCAACAATTTCTTTTTTGGTGAAAGGCCATATTTCAATATCGAAAACTGATTTTCCAAAAAGGTTTCCAGGATGTCCTAAAAAACTGTCCATTTTGGAATTTACATGTATTATGTTAAATTTACTATCAAGTAGAAGAATACCGATATCCAGAAAGTCTAATGCGGGTTCAAGATAAATTTGCCCTTTTTTTAAAGTAGGTTTTTCCATAATGTTCCTGCCAATGCAAATACATCGAAACTTAATATTATACAAAACAAATCAGTCTCATATATATAAGGGGATTGCGTAACTATTATATATATCCTATTTCATTGGCAATGTGCTCACACCTCAGACTCGCTTCCTTCACTCCAATCGATGATTCGTGTTCATAAGGTGTGAGCGTATCCTTTAGAAACATTGCACCTTACACACCTTCTGAATGATTGTGATTGTCGTGGTTGTGACTTTCATGGTTGTGCTGATGGACAGCAGTTTTCACTATTTTTATACCATGATTTGTGAAATTTTCTTTGACAAAGAAATCCACAAGTTCCATTAATTCCGAACGAGGAACATTTGAAATTGCAGAGAGAATCTTAACAGAAGGGTGAGAAGAATATGATTCTATAGTTTCAATTTGAGTTTGTTCTTCGGCTCCTGTGACGCTGGAGCGTACATTTACAGTACCGGCTTGCAAAATCACTTTCATGTGACCAACAAATTCCGGATTCATCACTATTATCTCTTTTTTTAGATCTTCCATCAGGTTTGAGACTATTGATTGGGCTTTTTCAGGCTCAATATAATCATGATTAAGATTGTATTCAGATGCATAAGTAGCCATTTTTGAATACTCTATCGAATTATCCCCACTAGCTGCAACAATTTCTTCTGCATCAGGGCTTTTATTGATACTTTCTTTCCTTCTATCTACCTCAAAGGATGTTTCATCACTTAATAGTGTACTAATGAATTCGGCAAACTCTTCATCCCTGCTTTTTGCGGAAAAACGGACTGTATGTGCCTGAGGATTCATCTGCTGAACTGAAGATTCAACTATCGGTATATACAAATCTTCTATTAGATCTACCTTGTTGATGGCCAGTATCTCAGCATCAATGATCTGTCTTTTGGAAAACTGTTTCGTTTCTTTCATTATTTGCTTGAAACGGCTGCCGTCAATTACTGTTACCAGAGGTGCAAACTCAACATCTTTTAAATTCATCAGCATGATATCTTCTTTTATTACACCAGGAAATGCAATACCTGTGGGTTCAACAAGTAGTATATCCGGCTTCATTTTCCTATATATTTCATCTACTGTATACCTCATATCTCTCTTGAGAGTACAACATACACACCCGTTTGTGAGCTCTATAGAATCAAAACCATAACTGGAGATGATATCAGCATCAACTCCAACTTCACCTATTTCATTTACTATTATAGCAGCTTTCTGACCTTTTTCCCCAAGATATTTACCAATGCGGAGGATTGTAGTGGTTTTCCCACTTCCTAAAAATCCTCCCACAACGAGTACTTTCATTCGTTTAAACCTTTCCATCGATTATTGTTCAGTTGATGGTTCCTGCATCATAACATCCAGATTTTCCCATTTAAACAGATCATGTGGACAAGCATGTATGCATTTCTGACAATGAGCACCATCACATAGATCAGTACGTATCAATACTCTGTTATCTTCCATAGAAAGGGCATCATTAGGACAGACCTTTACACACTTATGGCAGGCTTCACAGCCTTCAATGACCATTGTAAGATATGTTCCAACCTTATCAAGAACATGAAGGCCTTCTTCTCCCAGTACAGGAATATCTTTCACTACACGCTTTTCAACATCAGGAACCGATTTTACAACATCTATTGTAGGTAGTTTCTTTTTCTTCAGGTATTTTTTAAGGACTTTGAAAGGCATGCCTTCTCCCCAATAGGAAAGTTCGAGAATGTAGGCATCCTTAAATGCATCATCCATAGCAAACATGACATGTGTACCAACGATTTCCTCTGCAATTTCCTGCAATTCCCATAATCTGTCCTCAGAAAGCAAAATTTCTTTGGCAACTATCAAGGAAGTGTTTCCAATTTGGCTAATTTTGCTTACATCATAAGGGATCATACCAATATTGTGCGCCTTAATAGCATCCATATAGGTTCCTGCAGCACCTGACATATATGCAGTTTGTATATCCTCCATTCCTATTCCGGCAGCATTACAAAGAGTTATATGACCTGCCCTTATGGCCCCAATTGCCCTGCCAGCTTCTACAAGATCATGTTCGTTAAACTTTATTCCATCCTGCAATTGGATGACGCTGTTTTTCAGATTGATCTTTGGGAGTACTACAAGACCATTTTTGATAGATTCATCAATTAAAGAAATTACACCTGTTCCTGTAATACCATGTGCTTCTATGTCTCCCTTATCTATTACCGTGCCATCGTCTGGTTTTACGAGGTCGCCCTGTACAGTATCCATTTCATCATTAAGGACATAATTACGTAGTGCTTTATCTTCAAAAGACACATCCGATATCGCATGAGGCCTGGCAATCGTACCATCTTCAATTTCCTGTCCTTCCAGGGCTGGTCCAGCTGCAGCTGAGCCTGTATATATTACATTTCCTACTTTCAAAGCCATCTCGGCATTTGTTCCGTAATCCGTTGCAATTGAAATGTCTGCACAGTCCAGCATACCAGATTTAACAATAAGTGCAAGAGCATCAGCTCCAACTTCATGTTTGATTGCAGGAGGAATAACAACACTGCAATTATCAAGATCTTCAAGACCCGGAATAAAGATACTTTTTACAATAGCTGCTTTGCGTTCCTGTTCTTTTATGTTATATTTTGCTTTTTTTCTCTGTCCCGCATATGCAAGATCATCAATTGGTATTCCCTGAAACAGGGATAACTGGATAGGATTTCCACAAATCGCGATTCTGTCAGGAGATGAATGAACCCCAAGTTCCTCAAGAATATTCCGGAAAGCACCTATTACTAGTTCGTGGGCAAGATCCTGTCCATAATTCATGGCAAAATCCAAATGATCCATGACATTGGCCCCCGGAAGAGGATTGTTCATGGTAATCACCGTTTTATGGATTTCACCACTTTCAATATCTATTTTCTGAGCCCTGAAACCACTGGTTCCAAGATCAATAGCAACTCCCACTTTCATATAACCACCTCTTTTAGTTTAAAGAGGGATGCGATCAGGCATCCCCTATACAATCAGGAAAAGTATTCATCTCTTCCTTCAACCAGTGCCTTTACATTCTCAAGAGGGGAATTTGGAGCAATACCACAACCAGGGGCAACTACAGAAATTCCATCATCCAGAGCCTTTTTCACTTCCTCTTTTACCTTATCAGGAGTTCCACTGAGAATTGTGAAAGGACTGGAAACATTACCAACAAGTGTAGCACGTCCTTCAACTGTCTTTTTGGCTTCCTTTACATCCTTTACCTTTTCCTCAATGCTCAAACCTTCAAATTTACAATCTCCCATCATATCCAGGATTGGTGTTACATTGCCACATACATGCAGTATTTTTACACAATCAACAGCTTCTGCAAATTTTGCAAGACAGGGTTTAAGGGTGTCATTGAATGTGGCCGGATTCATAAGGTCAGGAGATGCGACCGGGTCTGCCACACATATCATGTCTACTCCACTATCCAGAAGGATATTGGCATATTCGATACATGCATCAGTGGCAAAATCAAGGATGGTGTTAAAGTCATCAGGCTTCTTGATAGACCATTTCATGAATTTTTTGACACTGGCCAGATCTGAGGCCAGGGTAACCGGTCCTTCCATTCCTGCTATGATCGGCACATCTTCACCTACACTATCTCTCACGATACCTGTTGTTTCAACTACTGCCGGAATCCTGCCCAGTTTAGCCAGGTTATCAGGCATTTTGAGATCGTCAGTTCCTTTTGTGTAGGGATGTTCTGTTATTGAGGGTTGCCTGTTTTGGGTACCCATGTTCACTTCACAACCCATGGCTTCAGCCAGGACCGTTAGGCAAAATGGATATCTTACAGCTTCCAGCCCGGCTTCAGTATGGGATGCCAATGCCAGTTTTGCCATTTTGGAAGCATCTGAATGAGCCTCGGGCCAGGATGCACCGGTCATTTCCATGAGCTCTACTGTTGCAGTCTGTGTAACAGAGGCAACCGGGGCTTTGTCTACAGACTCGCCCTTTAAAGCATTCGTTAATCTGGTTTTTTGAGTCAATTCTGACATACTTTCAACACTCCAATCTATGAGTATGTGCCATTGCGTGAGGCACATTATAATCAATTAAATTTGTAATTTTATTATATATAAACATTTGTATTACATATATGTTTTATATATAAGTTCTGCAAAAGTCAATTAAAGAACAAAACTTTTATTTTTTGAAAAAAAGTCTCTTTTGATATTGCTTTTATAATCATATTATCTGCATGGCAAACAAAAATACATTATACATATACATAATACTTATATAATAAAGTCAAAATAGGTGCATTACAAACTTATATATAAATATAATTGTTATATAAAATATATATTTTATAATTTATAAGTAAAACATGTTGATTGATATTGATTATATATTAAAGAAAAAAAATTAGAGTCGATATACTTAAAATAAAGAAATATATTTATATAATAGTAAACTGGAAAACAACTCTCAACGTAAAAATAAAACAGCATAGCATAAAATATTAATATGAATCACTATTTTTATTCCTGATGAAATTTTCTAAAAGACAAATCCATTAGAGTGGAAAAACACTTCTCCTCTTATTATTGTTATGCATAACAATAAACCTGGCCGGATGTGCAACATTTATTGAAGCAGGAAATACAAATACTCCTGATGGTGTAGTGGTACTGGTAGTTGATGGTCTTGGCAATGGTTACATTAATCCTGAGCTGGATATAAAAGCAATCGATGATTCCGTTCTCAAAAAACCCTGTTTGTCAAATCTTCCAGAAATATATAATCAGGCTGCGATTTTTGATTCTGTTTATGTCCCTGAGCTGAAAGGTAACAGCGGACACAATGTTATCATAACAGGTAACAGGGATGCAGATGACACAATGGTGGGTTATGATAATGCCAGTATTTATGATGTTGTCAGGAAACATGGATACCTGACAATTGGGATATTTGAGAGAGGTGACTCCGAAGAAGTAGTTGCAGAAAATGACATTGTTCTCCATGACACAACCAATTCCATAAATGAACCTGTAATGCAGGTTGAGATATCCGGGAATAAGGATATGAATGTCCTGCCACTTCTTAAAAAAGAGTTTGAATCACATGCATCCCAAGCACTCTCCAGAGTGGAAAGTACGCCTTCCGGGACAATCCAGAGATATTATACATACAATAAATTGGCTATTGATGCAGCAATGGACTCTATCAGTATCCTTGAAAATGAAGATAGGGATACAAAATACTTCATGACCGTCAATATTGCCGCGCTTGAAACTGCAGGAATCTACAGGGGTTATGAAGGTTATAGTCAGTGTATCGAAAACCTTGATTCTATGATAGTGCCTCTTTATAAAAAATGCCAGGAAAACAATCTGGCACTGGTTATCACTTCCGACCATGGTATGGCATTTCCTGATGCTGAAGCAAGAGGTGGGGCAAAATCAGACAAATATGCCTCTGCAAATGAGGTTCGCAATGTGCCATTGATAATTTTGTCCCCCAACATTAAACAACAACGAATTCAGGAAACTATTGGCCAGGAAGATGTAGCACCAATTCTGTTGAGTACACTTGGCATTCCAGAAAGGCCTTCCTTTTGTGAGGGAAAGGAAAAAAACCTGAAAGAATCTGCAGCGATAAAGGTCATGTCACCTAGCATTACCAGTATGAAACTTAGCAGCAGTGGCGAAGAAGTTTGTTCTGGAAGCAATGATTCCGTGTACTACATAACCGGTCTGGAGAAAAATAAACAATACACTCTGGAAACAGTGATTGATAGCAGTGGTAAGACATACAAAGAGACGCTATCCATTGAAAACGAGAGGGTAATTGAAATAAAGGAAAAAGATGAAAATCAGGACTCTACTACTTCCCCGGAAAACAACATGCACCTTGTGGGAGGAATTTTGATAGGAGTTATTAATCTCACAGGCCTGACAATGATTTTCAGGATAATGCGCAATTGATAGGTTTTTACGGGAGTTGCAGACCTATCTATATGCTATTTTATCACAAATTATTTTAAATATCAGTCATTTATAAAAACCAATGAAAATCGGCATATTGGGGCCTGAAAGTTCATATTCAGAAAAAGCTGCAAATATATGGAAAGCACACCTTGAAACAAATCCGGATATTTCATATCTGAAGGATATTTCAGAAGTATTTGAAGTCCTTCAGGAAAATTCCATAGACTATGGTGTTGTACCAATAGAAAATTCTATAGAGGGTTCTGTCGGTGTTACCCTTGACCTGCTGCTGGAGCATGAATTTTCAATCATTGGGGAAGTTGTGGTTCATATCCATCACTGTCTGCTTTCAAGGGGGAGGAAAGAGGATATAAGAATAATTCTTTCCCATCCCCAGGCACTGGCACAATGTCGCCATTTCATCCGGAAGAATTACACGGATGTGGAAATCAGGACTACAGGAAGTACTTCGCATGCCGCCAAACTGGCAACGGAGTTTTCGGAAATGGCTGCTATTGCATCCAGAAAGGCGTCTGAAAGTTTTGGGCTTGACATTCTTGCAGAAGATATACAGGATTGGAAACCTGATCTCACCCGGTTTGTAGTAATTGCCAGAAAGCAAGATCCAAGAATTCAAACCTGTACACATGACTGCAAAACCTCAATTATCGTTTATCTTAATAGGGACCACCCGGGTGCCCTTTATGAGATGCTGGGGGAACTTGCTACAAGAGGCATCAACCTGACAAGGATTGAATCACGTCCTTCCAAAATGTCCTTGGGAGACTATGTATTCTATATCGATATGAATGGCAGTATCAATGATCCCAACGTAAAAGAAGCGCTTGACAACCTGAAGCAGAACGTTTATATGTTAAAGAATCTGGGTTCCTACCAAAGTTATATGGAAGAGTGAAATTCGATGACCGGGGCAGAGGATCTAGAACAATTCATCAATCGGCAGGAAAGGGCTGTTCGCAAATACCAGCGGTTGTTCAAACTGGCAGAATTTGTCATCCTGACCCTTGCCATTTATACTGTCCTGCTTTTAATAAATATGGAAAATGTCTTTGGACTTGTAAGAGCTCTGGAATTATATGCCGGGAAAAGTTATGATATTGCTTCACTGACAATTTCATTTTCAACTATTGCCCTTCTTCTTATTTCCATTGGAATTTCCCTGACAGTAACTCTGCTGCTCTATAGAAGAGAAAAGAGCACTTCAGTTATCTTACTGGCAGAAGAGAAATATCCGGCCCTGAAAGAAAGGCTCAGGACAGCCTATGATAACCGTAATCTGAACAATGTTATAGTTAAGGATTTGATTCATTCAGTACTGGAAGGTACAAAGGAAATCCATTCATCTGCTTTTCTTGACAGGAAGAAACTCAAGGTTACACTTATCCTTTTAATTTTCACTACCTCAGCCCTTGGCATAGTTATATATTCGGATTTTCGCACAGACATAACTCCCGAAGGAATGAAAGAAATAATCGACAACATCCCCGGGATTCCCGGTAATGGTGATACGCCTGAAGACTATTTCCCTTCTGATGGAGAAGGAAACGAGGATGGAAGAGAGAATATTACAGGTGAACCGGTGGTAGTCGTGGTGGAAGGCGAAGAGGTGGACCTGAGTATACCGCCGGGATCAGAATCCGGTTTTACACCTACCGGTGAAGAAGATGGAAACCAGCCGGAATTTAAACCTTCTTCATCATATGAAGTCGGACAGATGACAGCTCCGGCTTATCGTGAAGAATTACCAAAGGGGTATGAATCAATCATAAAATCATATTTTGAAGAATTAACCAGATAATGTAGCAGGAGTAATTATATGGACAAAAGTTCTCAATCAGGTGAAGCGGATATCTACCGTAATACCAGTGATATTTTTACCAATCTTTTCAATGAGATTTCAAAGGTAATTGTGGGACAGAAGGAAACAGTGGAGCAGATTATTGTTTCTATCCTGTGTAATGGGCATACACTTGTGGAAAGCAATCCGGGTCTGGGAAAAACCCTTACAATATCCACCATTGCAAAGGTCATGGACCTGACATTCAGTAGAATCCAGTGTACTCCGGACCTGATGCCTGCGGATATCACAGGCACTCATATTATAGAGGAAAGCGGCGGGCACAAGGAATTTAAATTCGAAGCAGGACCTGTTTTTGCCAACATCGTGCTTGCAGACGAAATAAACAGGGCATCCCCTAAAACCCAGTCTGCCCTGCTTGAAGCAATGCAGGAAAAACAGGTGACTGTAGGAAATGATACATTTATCCTGGACAAACCCTTCTTCCTTCTGGCAACCCAGAATCCTATAGAGATGGAAGGTACATTCCCTCTGCCCGAGGCCCAGTTGGACAGGTTCTTGCTCAAGGTCCTGCTTGATTATCCCTCTTTTGATGAGGAAAAAGAAATCGTGCGACGTTACACCATGGTGGATATACCTGAAGTAAACAGGGTTCTCAAGAAAAGTTCGGTGCTGGAACTGCAACGCCTGACCCGGGAAGTACCTATTGCCGAGGACATAAAGGCCTATGCCATCAGGGTAGTTATGACAACACGTAACTGGAAAGAACATCTGGAATACGGTGCTTCCCCACGAGCCTCTATTGGATTGGTACTTGCAGCCAAGGCCCGCGCACTTATTCACGGGCGTAATTATGTAAGCAAGGAAGATGTGGATACAATGGCTTATCCAATTCTGCGGCATCGCATAATGCTGACGTTCGAATCTGAGCGCAGGGGAATCACTCCGGATAAGGTTGTTGGTGAAATTATCAAAAGAACTGAATGATCTTTTCCCACAACTAACAAAGGGCCCTTTCAATGACTGAAAAAAGACATAGCATTGATGTTAGTTTCCTGAAGGAACTTGACAGGTTCTCTTTTATGGTACGCAAGCGAGTATCCAGTGTGTACGCCGGTAGCCGTCGCTCAATCCACAGTGGGAAGGGACTGGATACCCGTGGATACAGGGAGTATCACTGGGGCGATGAACCAAGGACTATTGACTGGAATGCCTATGCACGTACCGAAAAACTCTATGTCAGGGAATTTGAGGAAAGTAAATCCCTTACTAACCATATCCTGCTGGATGCAAGCAACAGCATGGAATTTTCATCGGATGGGCCTACCAAATTTGAATATGGGGCGATGCTTGCTATCGGGTTTGCCTATCTTGTAACAAAAGATAATGACAAGTTTGCAATTTCCACATTTGCCACCGATGTGAGTTTCAGCCAGCCAAAACGTGGCAGGAAATACCTGCTCAGGGCTATCGACAGGCTGGCAGAAGCAGAAACCGGGGGCAAGACATCCATTGAAGAATGCGTGAAACAATACGAAAAAGCAATACATTCACGCTCGCTTGTAATAATAATTTCTGACTTTCTGGATGACCCAAAATCCATTGAATCCGCTATATACAGGCTTTCAGTCCATGAACTCATTGTGATACAGGTAATGGATAAAACTGAAACGGATCTGCAAATCGATGGTCTGGCAAAATTGACTGATATGGAAAGTGGTGAAGAATTGCAAACCTATGTCAGCAAGAATTTCCAAAAGAATTATCAGGAATTGCTCAATGAGCATGTCTACAGGATACAGGAAGCCTGTGACCATGCAGGAGCGGACTTTTACCAGTTTTCAACCGAGAAACCAATCTTTGAGGCTTTCCTTGAAACACTGAGCAACAGGAGGCGATGGTAATGCCCTTTGATAACATAATGGCCCTGGCCGCTCTTGCAAGTGTGATCCCTTTAATAATAATTTATCTTCTCAGGCCCAAACCCGTCCAGCTAAGTATACCTTCCCTGATGTTTTTAATGCAGGTGGAAAAGCAGAAAAAACGTTTTTCATCGATAAGGAAACTGCTGAAGGATCCGCTATTTCTTATCCAGCTGCTTGTACTAATACTGCTTTCCACCGCTGCAGCAGCGCCTTTTTACACCTCTCAGGAGGACCTGAGCGATGAACATACTGTAATTGTCATTGACGCTTCTGCAAGTATGCAGGCAGGCAATCGGCTTGATGATGCAACACGCCTGGCTGCAGGATATCTCAGCAAGAAGAACAGTGTAATACTGGCCAAAAGCAGTCCGGAAATCATTGTTGAGAACACAGGTTCTTCGCAAGCATCCGATGCGCTTGCCAGTATCGAGCCTAGCGACACGATAGCTGACCTTTCCGGGGCAATGTCTGAAGGGATGAGACTGCTTTCTCAGAGAGGGGGTAAGATTGTGGTAGTATCCGATTTTGCCAGCTGGGAAGGAGAAGATCCGGTATCTACAAAACAACTTGCCCAGTCCTATGGAATTGATACTGCCTTTGTTGATGTAGGCTCAGCAGTGGGCAATGTGGGAATAATAGACGGCTGGATAGATATTGAAGATGGAAATTATGTGTATACCTGTGTTGTCAAGAATTATAATGACTTTACCGAAAGGGTTGATATAGAAATTGAAAACCCGGCCGGTTCGGTAAAGCGCTCTCTCAATGTGGGCCCTTCCGATACTGCCCAGTTTCGTGTGAATCCCCTGTCCACCGGAGTTACATCAATATCAATAGCAGATGAGGATAACCTTCCTGCGGACAATAATGCATATGTCATGGTTCCAACCCAATCGGATACGAAAACCCTGTTTGTTTCGGATGAAGAAAAGTTACCATCAAAGATTGCCCTTTCTACCCTGGCTTCTGTGAATATTTCTACGTCTGAAGGGATTCCTTCTTCCACCGATGATTACAAGATAATGGTCATCGGGCTGAAAAACCGCTCCCTTACATCCAACGAGGTGGAAAGGCTTGACAGTTTCCTGAACAATGGCGGCCGGGTTGTGGTTGTGGCCAGCCAGATGCTTGAAAGTGGCAATGCCACAGACCAATTCCAGAATATGCTTCCTGTTATACCCGATAATGTGGCTGAATCGCAGGGTGTTCTGGGTATCGATCTGGAAGTTGTCCAATCCTCAAGCTTGACCGATGATGTGAAATTCAACGAGATTGCCATACATAAATACCTCAATGCCACACCGCGCAATGATGCAAACGTGCTGGTTGCAACTGAGCAGGGAGATCCTTTACTTGCCCACTGGTCTGTGGGAGATGGCACACTGGTATATTTCGGCTTCAATGACGAATTGGGCAAGCCCTGGAACAATTTCCACAACCTGCCCGAATATCCAGTGCTCTGGGCAAAGCTTACAGCCTGGCTCGGTGGCAGCGGGGATATAAGTGACTATAACCTGGAGACAGGAGACGTCACATCCCTTGCCCGTGAAATGACTGTACAGACACCCACGAGTACAATGACTACACAGAAGGTAGTTTTCGAAGAAGTGGGGACTTATAAGATAGGAGGACGTACCGTGGCGGTCAACCTGTACAGTGACCGGGAATCGGACACTACCAGGCAAGGATCGGAAGTAATGGAACGTGTTTCTGACAAGAAGAGGGACAGCCCTGATATTGTCCGTCAGGATAGTTATGAAGCAAAGAACTATCTGGACAATTACCTGATTATACTGGCCATACTCCTGGCCATACTTGAGATTCTGATTATACGCAACCGGGGTGAACTCTGATGCTTTCCTTTGAACAACCCATTGTCCTTGCACTTATATTACCTGTTATTGCAGGTGCTCTATACTTTATGCTTAAGGGTGGTAACAAAAAACTGCTTATTTCCAGGGCAATTGTTCTGTCCCTGTTGATAGTAGCCCTAGCCTCTCCCTTTACCTTGGTAAGCCAGGTTACAGAGCAGGAAAACCCGAATCTTGTGATTATTTCGGATGAAACCAACAGCATGCAGCTCTTCGAGGAAGGAGTGGCCGATGAACTCTACGAAAGCCTTGCCACCAAAACACCGACCAGTCTCGTCAGGCTGACCGGTGATAAGACAGCGCTGGGGGATGCTGTGGCGCAGTATGCCAGCAGTGATAATCAGGTAGTGCTGGTGACTGATGGGAACAATAACTATGGTAAGGACCTTGAAGAAGGGCTGGATTTTGCACAAAATGTAGGGTCCACTGTATATGCAGTTACACCGGAACTTGAATCAAACGATCTCAGTATTCAGATAAAAGGTGACAAGACCGCAGTCAAAGGGAATGAATACCAGTTTGAAATAATTGTTTCACAGGCAGAAGAAGTACCTGTGGAATATACATTCAAGGCCTATGCAGATGATAAATTGATACGTAGCGGCACCTTCACACAGAGCAGCAAGCAACGAAGTTATCAGATTCCTTATAAATTCAATGATCTGGGTGCAAATGAAATCAAAGTTGAACTGAGCAGACAGGCAGATGAAGCTGAGGCTATCAATAACTATTTCACTAAATCGGTATACGTGGTACCGAAACCCAAAGTACAGTACATAACTGATGAACCGGACTCACCGCTCTCCAATATCCTATACAACCTTTATGATACCTCTACTACTTCCAACATATCTGATCTTGATTCCAAAAAAGCTGTGGTAATCGATAATATGCCCGGCAACAGAATATCCGAATCTGATGTGGCAGCTTTGAAGCAATATGTATCCAATGGAGGAGGAGTTGTTGTTACTGGAGGAGAGCGTTCTTACGAATATGGGGATTACCTGAATTCTTCAATTGAGGATATATTACCGGTAACTTCCACTCCGACACAATGGAAAGGAGGCAGGGATATTGTCCTCGTACTTGATATATCTCCTAGTACTGAAAAACATGGCACACTTTCAGAAGTACTGGGTAATGCGATATACCTAGTCCAGAAGGAGGAACTAAGAGGAGCCTATATGGGAGTCATCGCTTTTGGCAAGGAAGGACATGATGTTTCTGATGGATTGAAGTATCTTGGTAATGCAGGCAACAGAGAATTTCTGGAAAAAGAAATGCGTCAATTGCGACCAAGCACCACAAGTGAAACATTGCTTCACGAGGGTCTTGAAGTTGCACAAGAATGGCTTAATACAGAAACAGAGACATTGGACCTGGTAATAATCTCTGATGGGGGTATAGAAGATTCCTATGAAGAAAGCCTAAACATAGCCAAAGACCTGAAGCAAGATAATGTGAATTTCTATTTTGTTCATATTAGGTCTTCAGCTCCTTCCCAGCAAGATGGGTCGGGTAATGCATATGCTGAAAAACTTGTTGAGAACATAGAAGGTACAACCAATAATTACTTCAAATTGGATGCAGGACAACGGGCCAATATTATTCCAGATGAATCGGTTGAACCACCATTAAATGAAAATGAATCAACTTCATCTTACCAGCTTTTCGAATTCAATCCCTCACATTTCATAACTCAGAATTCAAATGTGAAAGCAAACATAACCGGCTACAATGATGTTACTCCAAAACCCGGAGCAAACAGGCTTGTCGTTGCCTCAAATGGGAAACCTATTGTAACCACATGGAGATATGGACTTGGAAGAGTTGCTTCGATCACCACAGATAGTGGCAAGGCTGGAGGCTGGAGTTCACAGATGTATTCCGGTAACAATTCACAGTTGATATCAGCAACTGTAAATTGGGCTGTAGCCAATCCACAACCCGAAGAGGGAGCAGTTGTGGAGGCACCAGACACATGGTTCGGGTTACCTGCCACACTCACTCTTACAATGTATGATGAGAAGGTTCCGGAACTTACATACAGGGGCGATGAACTTGAACTGGCTTTTGTAGGGGAAAACACCTATGAAGCCCAGATTTTCCCGAAAACAGTCGGGATGCATTATGTGAGTGGTTATCCAATTGCTGTAAACTATGCCATTGAGTACAGGGATGTTGGGTTGAATGAAGACTTACCTTCCCTTATTGCCGGAAATGGCGGTAAGGTTTATAGCCAAAAGGAAGCCAGAGCAAACCTCCTCACAGACGCCCGGCAGAACTCTCTCCAGAGTCGTATGGAACCTGTCAGCTGGAAGATGTATTTCATTCTGGTTGCCCTGTTGCTTTTCCTGGGAGAAGTGATGCTTCGTCGCGGTCTGGAGATTATCGAATCCAGAAAGAAGCAGGAATGATCTTGATTCTTAATACGGCTTTGAAAATTTTTAACCCTTTACAAATATACGAAGCCATTATCGGATTTTAAGGCGGTTGTGTTATATTTGTCCATGAGAATGTAGGAATTGTCCGGGATTTGTGCAGCATTTTTCCGGGCTGGATCAGCCGAGTTGGGGGACTACGGCTGATACTTGGAGTGGAGGACTAAATGAGAACATGGTTGGGCATCCATGTTCTCAATATACTTTTGATTGTTACAGGCTAAATACCAACTATATTCAAATCCAACTTCTCAAAAATTCAAAACATTTAAGTATCACAGATATGTTGCTGTATATACAATATCAAAATTGCCTGCAAGCTATTTTCGAATAAGTATTTCATACGGTGAATTTAATATCTCTTTGTAATTTTCAATGGGACTATAATATTATATTGATATCAAAAAATCAAGAGAGATTATGTTATATACAAAACCAAACTATTAGATTATGTGGTGATTGGGAGAAAACTTCTCTCAACATAACCTGTCGGGGTGGGACCCGAGCGGGTTAATTATCGGTGGGGTACGATAATGGAGGCATAGGAAAGGATACCTATGCCTTCTCTATTAATCCTTATGCACCTAGAGGAATGAATCTATTTATACGATATAACTCCAAAAAGAATCATGAGTTATATCTATCTGATAGGAGCCATTATTTTTGAAGTGTTTGGCACCACCTGCATGAAATTATCTGATGGTTTTTCCAATATATTGCCCTCTATCGGGATATTCCTGTTTTACGGTATCAGCTTTGCCCTGTTTACGATTGCCCTGAAAGGAATAGACGTAAGCATAGCTTATGCAATATGGGCTGGAATGGGAACTGCAATGATCACAGCTATCGGGATATTCTGGTTCAAAGAGCCTGCCACGGCAGTAAAAATGGTATCTATACTTTTTGTAGTAATTGGAGTGGTAGGCCTCAATCTAAATTTGGGAGGACATTAAGTCCCCCACTAAAATTATTTATTGGCAACAAACCTGCGATACAGGCGTGCCTGGAAGCCATGGTACTTGGAAAAACCTTCAGCATCCTGCTGATCTATGACCTTGCTGTCAAAGGATACAAGGTCCTCTGAATACAAACCATTGGGTGAAGTCCTGGCCATGATGTAGACGTTACCTTTGTACAACTTCACAGTCACAGTGCCTGTAACACGCTGCTGTGTGGAGTCTATGAAGGCATTCAGGTCTTCATACAGGGGTTCATCCACAAGCCCCAGGTAGGCAAGTTCGGACCACTCGGCATCCACCATAGCCTTGAACTTGAGTTCAGATCGGGTAAGCACGAGTTTTTCCAGATCCCTGTGGGCAGTCAATAAAACGGTAGCAGCAGGGTGCTCATAATTCTCCCTGGCTTTCAATCCCAGCACACGATCCTCTATCATGTCAGTCCTTCCGACTCCATGGGATCCGGCAATCCTGTTCATCTTTTCGATAAGAGTTACACCATCCATGGTTTTGCCATCAAGGGACACAGGAACGCCTCTTTCAAAACCTATTTCTATGGTCTGTGCATCCGGAGCCAGGGTTGGGTCCACTGTCCAGTTGTAGATCTCTTCGGGCGGGATATAACCCGGATCTTCCAGTTTGCCGCCCTCGATACTGCGACTCCAGATATTCTCATCGATACTCCAGGGTTTGGAAGATGTCACAGAGACAGGAATGCCATGCTGCTTTGCATACTCTATCTCCCATTCACGTGTCAGGTTCATGTCACGCATCGGAGCCACAACTTCCATATCGGTAAGTCTGAATACAGCCTCGAATCTCAGCTGGTCATTGCCTTTACCTGTACAGCCATGGGCAAGCATCGAAGCCCCTTCCTTTTCTGCGATCTCCACGACCTTTTTAGCAATGAGGGGACGGGCAATGGATGTTCCCATTACATACCCTTCATAATCCCCGTTGGCCTTTATGAGAGGGAAAATATAATCCTTTACAAATTCTTCCCTCACATCAAGAGTGAAATGCAGATCACTGATGTCCTGGGCTTTTTTGGTAGCCTCCTCGACATCTTCGCGGGGCTGTCCTACGTCCACTGCCACTGTTATTACTTCATCACAATCGTATTTTTCCTTAAGCAGGGGAACACATATTGAAGTGTCCAGACCACCTGAATAAGCCAGTACTGCCTTTTTGACCATTATTAATACCTCAACCTAAACAATAAAAAAGGAATGAAATCAGCCGTAAACTTAATTGTTACGGCGGATTTCTTCATGATATTCGTTAATTGATTTAATCGTGCTGCTGCCCTCAGCCATTGCTTTAATGGCTTCAACTGAAGCACGCGCAGCCTGTATGGTTGTAATGTATGGAACCTTGAAATCCACCGCTGCCCTGCGTATATGATATCCGTCTTTCCTGGATTGGCGGGATGTGGGAGTATTTATGATAAAGGCAACATCGCCCCTCCTTAACATATCAATCACATTGGGGCTACCTTCATGAACTTTCATGACAGCCTCCATACTGATACCTTTATCGGAAAGATAGCGCGCGGTACCTTTTGTACCCATGAGTTCAAGTCCCATTTCCTGCAAATTGCGGGCAATTTCCACAATTGCTTCCTTATCCCGCTCCCTGATGGACAGGAATACTTTTCCATTCAGCGGAAGGAGATTATCAGCACTTAGCTGGGCCTTGAAAAATGCTCTTCCAAAGTCATAATCAATACCCATTACTTCACCCGTACTCTTCATTTCAGGGCCAAGCACCGGATCTGCACCTGGCAATTTGTCAAACGGAAGGAGGACTTCCTTGACAGAATAATGCTTCAGGAGAGGTTCCCTGTCCTGCAGGTAACCAAGATCCTTGAGACTGTGACCGATGATAACCTGTGCAGCGATCTTTGCCAGGGGAATCCCCGAAGACTTTGATACAAAGGGGATAGTACGGCTGGACCTGGGATTTGCTTCCAGTACATAAACTTCTCCATCCTTGGTTGCCATCTGGATGTTTATAAGACCCTTTACCTCAAGTGCCATAGCAATCTTTCTGGTATAATCCCGAACCGTTTCAAGGATTTCCTCAGAGAGGTCATAGGGAGGAATCACACATGCAGAATCACCGGAATGTACTCCCGCTTCTTCGATGTGTTCCATGATAGCACCGATCAGGACATCCTTACCATCACTGACAGCATCCACATCGATCTCCACCGCGCCCTCAAGGAAATCATCAATCAGGATGGGATGTTCGGGTGATACCCTGACAGCTTCTATCATGTAACGCTCCAGATCTGCGGAATCATAAACAATCTCCATTGCCCTTCCCCCAAGTACATAGGAGGGACGTACAAGGACCGGATAACCAATATCATCTGCAACCTCAAGGGCTTCCTTTTCAGAGGTTGCATAGCCTGCATCCGGCTGATTGATATTCATTTTTGCAAGACGCTGGTTGAATTTTTCCCTGTCTTCTGCCACATCCATATTTTCAGGAGAAGTTCCCATGATCTTCGTCTTCAGGTCTGTGCGCCTGGCAAGTTCCTTCTGCAGGGGGATTGCAAGGTTGACCGAGGTCTGGCCTCCAAATTGTACGAGTACCCCGTCAGGATTTTCCCTGTCAATGACATTCATTACATCTTCAAGAGTAAGGGGTTCGAAGAACAACTTATCCGAAGTATCATAGTCAGTAGAAACCGTTTCAGGATTGTTATTGATGATATGGGCTTCTATATCTTCCTCACGGATAGCATGAACTGCATGCACCGTACAGTAATCAAATTCTATTCCCTGCCCGATACGTATGGGACCGGCACCCAGAATCAGGATCTTCTTTCTGTCTGTGGGCTCACATTCGCACATGGTTTCGTAACATGAATAATAATAAGGGGTCGCTGCAGCAAATTCTGCCGCACATGTATCAACCATCTTGTAAGTGGAAGTGATAGCCGCATCCCTGCGTATATCATTTATTTCTTCCCGGGTCTTTGAACAACATTTGGCTATCCTGCTGTCGGTAAATCCCATTCTCTTGGCCTTGAGAAGAAGATCGATGTTTGCTTCTCCGTTCTGGAAAAGTTGTTCTGCAACCCGGGACTCCATATTTGCAATATTGGCCATTTTTTGCAGGAAAAAATGGTCTATGCCCGTATATTCAGAAATTTGTTCTATGGAATAACCTTTCTTCAGGGCCTCATAGATTACAAAAAGCCGTTCACTTGTCGGCGTTTTGAGTAATGTGACAATCTCCGGATCATCCCTGCCTTTGACATCAAAATCCATATCGTTGTCCAGAGAACGGATGGCTTTTAGCATGGACTCTTCGATAGTTCTTCCGATAGCCATAACCTCACCGGTACTCTTCATGGCCGTGGTAAGTGTCTTGTCTGCGGTTACAAACTTGTCAAAAGGCCACCTGGGTATCTTTGTAACCACATAGTCAATGGTTGGTTCAAAGGATGCAGGGGTTTTCTTTGTAACATCATTGAGGATTTCATCAAGTGCCATTCCCACAACAATCTTGGCGGTTACCCGGGCAATCGGATAACCGGTCGCCTTGGAGGCAAGAGCTGAAGAACGGGACACACGAGGATTGACCTCCACTACACGATATTCGCCGTCCTTTGTTGCAAACTGAATATTACATCCACCTTCAATACCCAATTCCCGGATTATCTTGATAGCTGCGGTCCTGAGCATCTGGTGCTCTTCATCATTAAGTGTCTGGGAAGGGGTAACTACTATTGATTCACCTGTATGGACACCCATAGGGTCAATGTTTTCCATATTACAGATAACAATGCAGGTATCATTTGAATCACGCATTACTTCATACTCAAATTCTTTCCAGCCCAGGACACTTTCCTCGACAAGCACCTGATTTATGCGGCTCAGCCGGATTCCCCTATCCACGATCTGCAATAGTTCTTCCTTTGTATGGGCAATTCCCCCGCCTGCACCTCCCAGGGTATAGGCCGGGCGGACAATAATGGGAAGACCAAGTTCATCTATCACTTCTTCTGCTTCCTGCAAAGAGGAAATAGCCTTGCTGCGGGGAACTTTTTCCCCGATGTTTTCCATGGTCTGCTTGAAAAGTTCCCGGTCCTCGGTATTTGTGATTGCATCAAGAGGTGTACCCAGCATCTCTACGCCGTATTTTTCAAGTATACCCAGCTCTGCAAGTTCACTTGTAACATTAAGGCCCGTCTGTCCACCCAATCCGGCAATTATACCGTCGGGCCGCTCTTTTTCAATGATTTCACCGATTAGCGGGGCTTCCAGAGGTTCAATGTAAACAGCATCCGCCATCTCCGGATCTGTCATGATAGTTGCCGGATTGGAGTTTACAAGTACGACTTCAAATCCTTCTTCACGCAGGGAGCGGCAGGCCTGACTTCCCGAGAAATCAAATTCTGCGGCCTGCCCGATCATAATTGGACCGGAACCTATGAGCATTATCTTTTTAATGTCAGTCCTTATTGGCATCATTTATCGCCCCCTGTCATTTTATAAATTCTATCAAAGAATCGTTTTTCAGTATCCATTGGTCCAGGGTGTGCATCCGGATGGTATTGTACACTCAGGATATCGAGATCCCGGTGTGACACACCTTCTATTGTATTATCATTGGTATTGAGCTCTGTAGTGTATAGATCAGTTGCCTCAAGAGAATCGTTATCAACGGCAAATCCATGGTTCTGGGAAGTAATATGTACAATTGAACTTGAAAGGTCCTTTACCGGCTGATTGGCCCCTCTGTGTCCGAATTTAAGCTTGTATGTATCCGCGCCCATAGCCCTTGAAATAACCTGATGACCCAGACATATACCTGCAATGGGCAATTCCGATGCAAAATAGTTGACAGCCTTTGTGGCATCCATCGCATTCTGTGGATCTCCGGGACCATTGGAAAGGAAAAGAAGATCAGGTTCGTAATCACTTATTGCTGGAGCAGGTGTTGATGCAGGAACTACTGTTACATCCATCCCTCTTGCAAGCAGGCTATCCATAATATGGGCTTTCATACCCAGATCAATAAGTACAACGTGTTTTTTATCAGCAGTATTAACCTTACTCTTTACAGTATATGCTTCTTTACATGTAACTTTGGAAATTAAGTCAATATCAGATATTTTGGGTTGCTCCCTTGCAAGCTGCACAGCTGCCTCGCCGTCATCACTTCCATTAATAAGGGCAGCTCTCATTGTACCATGCTCCCTGTTATTCAGGGTGAGCATCCGGGTGTCAACCCCGGCAATACCGGGTTTTCCCTCATCTTCCATGAGTTTGTAAATGGTGCGTTTTGAACTGTGATGAAAAGGGTCAGGACATGCTTCCCTGACTACAAGGCCTTCGGCCTTTACACCATCTGATTCAAAACATTCATCGCTGACACCATAATTACCAATAAGGGGATAAGTGAACATAAGGATCTGGCCCTTATAGGAAGGGTCACTTAGTGCCTCCTCATAACCGGTATATTGAGTAGTAAAAACGAGTTCTCCGCAAACTGTACCTTCGGCACCAAAACCGGTGCCTGTGACAATTGTCCCATCTTCCAAACCTATTACTGCACTCATCATCGGAACCTGCCTATACAGGTTCAAAGTAGGCTATAAGTATTTCGATGGGAAGAATAAAAGATTAATTCAAAGTGCAATTAGTTGTAAATACACAATTATATTTTCCTGAAAATTAATCTGGCTACCAGGAATAAAATTATGCCAAGTACAAGCCCTCCGGCAAACAAAGCAAGATTATTACCTATCAATCCACCGGAGCCTTCATCCATATTCTGATTGTTTTCAGAGGTTAACGAAATATCCTCACCCTCCGTTGCTTCCACATTAGTGTCTTCTACATTGATATCGGAAAAACCATCATTGGCTTCAGGATTTTCCATTTCCAGCATCCAGAGATCAAAGGTTTCATTTGCTCTGGCTCCAAACACTATTTTTTTACCATCAGGACCTGCTGCAGGAGAATATTCAACTTTCCTGTCATCGGTAAGCAATTGTCTCTCATCATCTTCAGTATCAATCAACCAGAGATTGGTTTCTCCTCCACGATCAGAAATAAACACTATCTTTTCCCCTGATGGCAGGAAAAAAGGATCGACATCATTGGAAGTACCATGGGTAAGTTGCCTGGATTTATCAAATTCTACATCTGTCAACCATAAATTATCCTTAAAAGAGTAAATTACTTCATCCCCATCAGGAGACCATGACGGTTTGCCTTCATCTTCTGATGTAAAGGTCAACTGCCTATGTGATTTGTTTGTTATATCCATTACCCATATGTCATAATTACCCGCGATATTGGATAAATATGCAAGCATTGACCCATCAGGACTGATTGAAGGTGAGCGGCGGTCTGCACCATCGGTTAATTGTGTGATATTGGACCCGTCAACATTCATCTTAAAAAGATTGAGGTATGTAGAAGAATAGGGCTTTCGGGATTCTGAGGCAAAATAAATATCCTTCCCATCTGCAGAAAAACAGGGATCTCCGTCCCATTTCATTCCATCATAAATGACATGGGGATTACTTCCGTCTGCATCCATTATCCAGATTGCCTTATCATTCATATAGGTGATTTGCGTTCCATCCGGACTCCATGCAGGATAATGATAATCACTGCTAAAGTCATCAGTAAGAGGATATATATTCGCAACTTCTACTCCAGCCAGTACCGGTGTTGCGGAACAAATGATAAGGACCAGGCAAAAAAATGCCATCGGTCCCGTTTTCAGCATTTTCATCACTCTTATTAACTATTTATATGTTTTTCAATCTTTTGTTTCAGGATATCACTTACAACCTTACCATCAACTTTTCCACGGAACTGGCCCATGACAATTCCCATAAGGGGGCCAACAGCTCCCAATCCCTTCTCATTGACAAAATCGGCTCTTTCCCTGACAAGATTGGCTGCAAAAGATTCTATTTCAGAAATGTCTATACCTGAAAAACCAAGTTCCTTCAGGGCTTCATCTACACTTAAAGCCGGGTTTTCAGCAAGCAGGCGCAGTAATTCATCAATACCTTCCTTGGCAGCTTTACCTTCTCCTATGGCATCAAACAAAGCAATAAAGTGGTCTTCCTGTAGTTTTTCGACATCAATCCCGTCCCTGCGAAGTTCAGGCAACCTGCCTGTAAAAGTACGTGCAACCAGAGTAGCACCTATTGAATCATTTAAAGCAAATCGATCCATAATTTTCTCAAAAAGAGGCAGGTATCTGGAATAAACAATTTTTTCGGCAAGTTCATCATTTAAATTGTATTCTTCTGTGAACCGTTTGCTTTTATCGATAAGAAGTTCAGGGGTTTCAATGGATTCAAAGTAAGAAGGAGATATATCAGTTACGGGTACGTCAGTCTCGGGATACATACGTGAGGCCCCGGGTAGTGGTCTCATGTATGCAGTATTTCCATCAGGCAGAGCCCGTCTGGTTTCCTCGGGTACAAATTCCAGGGCTTCCTGTGCTCTTGTAAGTACACTTTCCATGGCACCGTGTGCCTTTTTGTAAGAATCGGCAACAAGTACAACTGTATCCCCCTCAACTGCTCCGACAGTCCTTTTAAGGGATTCCACTTCATCTGCAGTGATGCCGTATTTAGGGAGCTCGTCGGTATGGAATATTCCACCCACACCGGAAGGTTTGGCCCTGTCTGAAAACTCCGTGCCAAGCCTTCTTCCCGGCTGCACTTCTTCTCCTATAATACCATCAAAGCCGATCAATCTGATAGCAAGGACCTTTCCTTTTTTAAGTGCACGTTTGATAACCTTGGATTCGGTATCCCTGAAAACATCAGTTACATCAAATATTTCATTATGTACTCCCGCACCCCTCTGTTGCAACATTTCACGGAGACGTAACAGGTTAACCTGTCTTTCAACTTCAAGTTCAACAATGGTTTCGATCATATCCAGGGCCTGCACACCCTTAACCTCCACCCTTGCACCTTCAGCAATAGAGATATTCACATCCTGGCGGATGGTCCCCAGTCCCCTTTTAACCTTACCGGTAGAACGCAACAGCATACCTATGATCCGGGCTGTTTCCCTGGCATGGGCAGGGGTTATTATATCGGGAGCAGTTCCAATCTCCACAAGAGGGATTCCCAATCTGTCAAGGGAATAAACAATACTATTCTTTTTATCCTCGATCTTCTGGGCCGCTTCTTCTTCGATACACAGTACATCAACACCCACCTCATTCAAACTTGTGGGTATCGTTCCATCATTTGCAAGAAAAGCAGTGCGCTGAAAACCGGTTGTGTTGGAACCATCAACAACTATCTTACGCATTACATGAAGTTGCTCTACTGGCCGCATGTTCATCAGTTTTGCAACCACTAGGGCAATGTCCAGGGCCTCGGTATTCAGTTTCCGGGGTGGTTCTTCATCATATTCCACAAGACAGGTAGTATCATAGCCTTTGTAAACATACTTACGATTGACCCTGGTCTGTTCCACAGCCGCACGGTCCTTTTCACCCATTTCACTTTCAGTTGCCCTTAAATACCTGAAAAATTCCACATTGGATTCTTCAGTTTCACGCAAAGTAGTCGGGCACCTGCAAAACAGTTTTTCTTTTGAATCAAGCTGCTGGTGGATCTCCAGTCCGCACTTTAGGCCAAGTTCCCTGTAATAATCATCATTGTTCATATGGATATCACCAATATCTGCTAAACAAGAACATGTAAAGATATAAAATAGTTATTTTTCGATATCTGAAATTTGCTCTGTACCTTCTTTTCTTTTTTCCCATTTACGCCTTAATTTTACATCTTTAAGAGCAGGGCGCAGCTTTTCCATTTTCTCCTTTACTTTTTCCTGTAAATTTTCATCAATTTCCGGGAATTCGATATCAATGTGCTCCTTTGCTTTTTCTTCAGGCATTTCCAGGACTCTTGAGGTATCCGGCCTTTTACGATCGCCACTTACCAGTGCATCAATAGCATCTTCCCATTGTTTTGACCATGGGGTATAGGGTATCGGGGAATGGCGCACACTATCCCTCTTCACTTCCATTACATTATCAGGACAGGCGTTTTCACAGGCCCCACAGTAAGTACAGAGATCATCCCTGGCGGCTATTTTTTGCCCGCTTTCGGGAATATACCAGAGATGGGAAGGGCAGACATTGAAGCAGGCATGACAACCTGTAGGGTCACATTTGTTTATGTTTGCATCGATAAGCTTTAACTCACCCTCAAAAGGTTTGGTAATATCCACTGCATCATAGGGACAAACAATATCGCACCAACCGCATACCGTGCATTTCTCCGGATCAATCCGGGCACCACCCTCTATTACGGGTGCTTCCCCACGTCTTGTCCCCTTCACCTCGATAGCATCTTCCGGACAGATGTCTGCACACAAAACACAGTAATCACACTGGTCCTCATCCACAAGTAGCTGTTCAAAAGGCGTGGGATCCAACGGGCCCGGTTCCTTTTCAAGCAGCATGAAAGCATCACAAAAACGTGCACAAAGACCACAAAGTGTGCACTTATCCTCATCAATGGTTATCACGCCTTCTTCGCCTTCCTTAAATGGGGCAAGTTCCTCCTTGGTCTGCATTTCAAGCTCAAGGTCAATTGCATCCTCGGGACAGGTTGCCTCACAAAGCAGACATGGAAGACATTTTTCATTTATCATTGCCCGTCCTTCCAAAACAGGGAACAGGTCATCTTCCGGCAAATCACCTTCTGCAGACATCCGAAATGCATTTACAGGACAGAAATTGGCACACATGGAGCAGAATGTGCATTTATCAAGATCCAGCATTACAGGAGGGGCATCCATTCCAGTGGCGATCTCATGTATGGGACCGGCTTCAAGGGCCTCAGTGGGACATATCCGGACACAAAGGCCACAACCAATACACCTTTTGTAATCGTAATCAAGTGTTCTTGTACCCTTATCGGTTCTTTGCCGATACATAATGTGACTGCCTTCCACATCCATTTCCTTTTCCACGGAAAGGGAATGTTCTACAGCACATTTTTCTTCCAGCTCCTCACTCATCTGTCAGCCTCCTCAAGTTCAGAGCCGATTGGACCGATTGCTTTCAGATAATCAACAAAATCTTCAATCGTACTGGCAAATTTTTCCCCTTCTGCAGCTGATATCCATTCAACGCGCAACCTGCCAGAATCAAAGCCTTCTTTTGATAGGGTCTCTCCCAGATTTTCCATACGGGTCTGGGCATGATAATTACCATGAACATAATGACATTCCCCGAGGCGGCAACCGGCAACAAATATGCCATCTGCACCCATTTCGAAGGCCTCCATCACAAAATCAGGATCTACACGGCCCGCACACATTACCTTTATGATTCTTACATTGGTAGGATACTGGATACGGGATGTTCCGGCAAGGTCTGCTGAAGCATAACTGCACCAGTTGCACAGGAATGCAACAATAAGAGGAAACTCATCTTTTACTTCCAGAGCTGCCTTTATCTGTGCCCTTACCTGTTCATCGGTATGGTTATGCATTGAAATAGCATCAACCGGGCAGGCTGCACTGCAGGTACCACAACCATGGCAGGAAACTTCATCAACAAAGGCCTTGCCATTTTCGATTTTAATGGTACCGTAATCGCAAACATCAGTACAGACACCGCATCCGATACAGGTATCATAATCCACATGAGCGCTTAAGGGATCGGTACGAAGCTCACCAGGATGAAGCAGTCTTATGGCTCGGGATGCAGCCGCACTGCCCTGTGCAATGGAAACCTGGATTTCTTTGGGACCAGAGGCACAGCCTGCAAGGAAAACACCATTGATATGTGAATCCACTGGTTTCATCTTGGGATGGGAAACAGCAAAGAACCTGTCAGGCCGTTTTGCCATTTTCAGCATACTCCCAATTGGTTTTGCGGACGGGTCAGCTTCCATGCCGGTGGATAATATGACAAGATCGTACTGTTTTTCCTCTATTCTGGATTCTAAGGTGTTCTCATAACGCAGGGAAAGGGAAGCATCGTGCTCCTGCACAATCTCAGCTACTCGCCCTCTTACAAAATCCACCCCCATGGCCTGGGTTTTGGTGTAATATTCTTCATACATCTCTCCCGAGGCACGTATGTCAATATAGTGAATCGTTATTCGAATATCCGGATAGCGCTCTTTTAGCAACTGGGCATTTTTCATTGCTGACATGCAACAAACCCGTGAACAATAGGGATTTCCCACAGATTCGTCCCGCGAACCCACACATTGTATAAATGCCACTTCCTCTGCAACCTCGCCTGTTGAAGGACAGGTTACCCTGCCTCTGGTGGGTCCGGAAGCATTCAGTAGCCGCTCAAGTTCCATATTTGTCATGACATCGGGATATATGCCATATCCATACTCCTCTTTCCTGGATGCATCAAACAAACGATATCCTGTGGCAATAATTATTGCTCCCACATTCAGCTGGAATTGAGTGGTCTGCTGTTCAAATTCCACTGCATCTGCAGGACATGCCTGCGCACAGAGACCGCAGCCAACACAATAATCACCATCGATATATGCAACCTGTGGAACAGCTTGAGGAATAGGGATATTGATTGCCCGGCTTTTACCGAGTCCACTATCAAATCGGGAAGGAATTTCTACGGGACATACCCTTGAACATTCATCCACACAACCCTTGCATTTTTCTTCGGATACATAGCGGGGCTGAGTGATACCTGTAACTTCAAAATTACCGACCGAACCTTCAATTGCGGTAATTTCGGAAAGGGTGTGAAGCTCGATGTCAGGGTGATTCACAACTTCGGTCATCTTCGGGGCGAGGACACAAATAGAACAATCATTAGTAGGAAATACTTCATTCAAAAGAGCCATCTTTCCCCCAATAGTGGGCTCTTTTTCAATCATATGGACTTTATAGCCCGTATCTGCAAGATTCAGAGCTGCTTCAATACCTGCCACACCACCTCCAATTACAAGCACCTCCTTGCTAACAGGTGTACTCTGGATCTTGAGGGGTTTTAGAAACCTTAGTTTTGCCACACCCATCTTGATAAGATCAAACGCTTTCTGGGTGGCCATCCTTGGGTTTTCCATATGCACCCAGGAACACTGTTCCCTGATGTTAACAATCTCAAGAAGAAACGGATTGATGCCTGATTTTTCCAGAACATTGCGGAAAGTAGTCTCATGAAGTTTAGGAGTACAGGCTGCAACAAGCACACGTTCTACATCATGTTCTTCAATATCCTTTGTAATTTTTTCCTGTCCGGAATCCGAACACATGAACTGGATATCTGATGCGACCACAACATCATCCAGGGATTCTACCTGTTTTAAAAGAGTTTCAATATCGACTACACCCGCAATATTTAGCCCGCAGTGACAAATGTATACTCCTATTCTCATAAAATGTCCCTTCGTGGCTCTCTGATTTCATCTTAGACATGATATACCTTTGGATAAATGACGGTCGTGTGAATTGTGTGAACACTGTGCACAAAAGAAATAATATAGAAGGAAGATATAACTAATTCATTGAAGGTGATCAATGATGGGACTGGGAAATTTTATCAAAGGACTTTTCGGCAAAGGCGAACCTGCAATGTCAACGTCTGAACCTGTTACAGAAACCATAAGTACAAATCTCTATAAAGTCAATTCCCTGGCATTTGAACAGGAAGTTGTGAAAGCAGAAACTCCTGTAATTGTCGATTGTTTTGCAAAATGGTGCGCTCCCTGTAAGAAAATGGCCCCTATGTTTGAAGAGGTAGCTGCTGAATATGAGGGCAAGGTCAAATTTGTAATAATTGACCTAGATAAATCAAAGGATATTGCTAAACAATACAATGTAGTAGGGATTCCAACACTTTTGCTTTTTGAAAAGGGTGAAGTAAAAGAAAAACTGGTAGGCAATACCACAAAAGATAAACTTAAAGCATCAATCGAAGAGGTATTAGGAATTAAATCTGAATGATTAAGGTGAAAAAGCTATGGTCAGTCAAGAAGACAAAGTAAAAACAAAAAACTGGGTTACTAAATATGCTCAAAAGAAAGGATACAAACTAAATCCCGATCCTGAAATGCTGGATCTGGTAATTGAGGGGCTGGCGAACAACAAAATAAAATACGGCAAAGGTTACTGTCCCTGCAGAATACCTTCAGGGGATGAAAAGGAAGACCGGAAAATAATCTGCCCCTGCATCTACCATGAGGATGAGATTGCCACAGATGGTTCATGTCATTGTGATCTGTTCTTCCAAAAGGTAGACGATGAGAAAAAAGAAGAGCAACAAAATGATTCAGAAGACTAAGATTTCCTTTTGTCCGTCAGTGGTGAAACAATGGCCAGTGTGATGGAGATATATCAGCTTCTACCAAAGACCAACTGCAAGAAATGCGGAAAATCCTCATGTATGGCCTTTGCTGCAGCCTTACTTTCCAGGGAGAAAAACCTCGACGAATGTACTCCGATGCTGGAAGAGGATAAATACAGTGAAAATTACACAAAAATTAAAAGCCTGGTTTCACCTGCAGAACAAGCATCAGAAACCGGGATGATCGTACATGAGGATAGATGTACAGGTTGTGGAAATTGTGTCGTCGCCTGTCCCGTAAATGTTGCAGAAGATTCTAAAGGTGCAGGTAGTGGAAACGCGCCTACTAACGAAAGGGTCATCCTGAGAGTTGAAGACGGTGTAGTACGTCTTTCCAATGTGGAAGACTGCCGCCGATTCGGAGAGAATAAAATACTTTGCAGCGGTTGCATAGTTACCTGCCCAACAAAAGCAATTGAATTTGTCTGATTTTAGGAGGGAGCCTTTGGAAAGAGAATACCATGTTTGTACAGGATGCGCTCTTCTGTGTGATGATATAGAACTCAGAGAAGAAGAAGAAGAAAATAAGACCACTATAGATAGCGCCTGCCGCAAAGGGGTTGCCTGGATAAAAAATTGCCAGCAGCCTCTGGAGTGTACTGTGGATGCAAAAAATGCCACACCTCAGGATGCAATTAAAAGGGCAGCTGAAATTCTGACAAATGCCAAAAATCCTCTCATATTTGGTATGGGAAATTCAAGTCTTAAAGCCCAGGAAAAAGCCATTGAACTGGCAAAGAAAACCAATGCCTTCATTGATGATACCTCGTCATTCTGCCAGGGTCCTATTGTTGAAGCAATTCTCAACGATACAATCAAAAGTTGTACCCTGGATGAGGTAAGGAACAAGGCTGATGTAATTGTATTCTGGGGATGTGATCCTTCAAATTCCCATCCTAGACATCTTTCTAAATATTCTTATTTCCCCAGGGGAAAAATGCGCCAGAGAGGGTGGGAAGAAGACAGGACGGCAATAGTAATTGATGTACGTAAATCGGATACAGCGATAATCTGTGAAGATAATTTTTACCGTATTCCGCCAAAAGCAGACGCAGAATTTGTCGGGGCCCTGACTGAAGCCCTTTCAGGAAAGGTACCGAAGGTAACTTTTGGCATGAAACCAAAAGAAATTCTCGAACTTGCAAATGTACTGAAAAAGGCAGAATTCGGTGTGATATTTGCAGGATTGGGACTGGTCTATTCCATGCCTGACCTATCACCCATGGAAAATCTCCTGGAAGCCCTGAACAAGAAGACGGACTTCCATTTGATGCCCATGGTCGGGCAGTATAATATGCGTGGCTTCAACCACCTTCTGTTTGACCAGACAGGTTTTATTAACAGGGTAAGTTTTGAGGGGGAAAACACAGATCATGGCCCCCAATATTCAGTTGTGGAGGTCTTGAAAGAAAAAAGAACAGACGCTGCCCTAATAATAGGTTCAGATCCCCTTTCAAGCCTGCCCGGAAGTATAGCTGCAAATCTCAAAGAAATCCCAACCATTGTAATTGACCCCTGCAAGACCTTCACATCCCAAATTGCAAATGTGACAATCCCGGCAGCTGTTACTGGTGTGGAATGCAAAGGGGAAGCAATCCGTATGGATGGGGTAGAGATTGAACTAAAACAGATGGAAAAATCGGACAAAATGGCCGATGCGGACATCCTCAAAAAAATAATGGAGGCCATATGATGGGTTTTGATCAGTTCCTGTCATCTCCTGAAATGGAGATTCTCATTATCACTCATCGTGATATCTTCCAGAGTGCAGCAAATAGTGATAGCCGTTTCTCAGATGATTATGCAAATCTCACAGCAATCATACGACTTGATAAACAGGATATGAAAAAGGCTGGAATAAAGGAAGGAGATCTTGTAGCGATTAAAAACAATTCAGGGAAAGTAGTTGTAAAAGCCCTACAATCTACTTATGAAGAACCACATTCCGGTACCGCTTATATGGTAAATGGACCCTGGGTAAATGCACTTGTATCTGCTGAAACAAGCGGTACGGGAGTGCCTGCGTTCAAGTATATAGAAGCAAAAATGGAAAGATCAAAGGAGAGTTCAATTACTTCCTTTGAATAATTCAGACAAGTTCCCGGGGCTGTTTATGTTCCGGTAACACCGGCAGGGACATTGTATTTATGAGGACAGGGGATTCCACTTCCTTTGCCCTTTCGAGCAGCATTTCCTTACCCTTTTGTGTCAATGCAAAAAGCGGTACTGCCGTACCTACCTGTGCAAGGGGTTTTATTAATTCACGTATTTGGCGGGAAGCACATCCTGTCGTAATATCCACATGCTGGAAAAGTTCCATTGCTTCCTCTTTTCCCAGACCTGTGGTATGTGCTGCAATGATAAGCAGGTCCAGGTCATCTTCAGCTTCAAGTTGCCTCAGACGTGCTGCATTTTCGGAATGGACCACGGTGACTGCAATTCTCCTGTATCCCAGTTTAGCTGCTTTCAATACGCCACCCTCGGGGTTTATTTCAGCAGTGGCTGGATCAAGTACAATTCCGCCCTTTTCTGCGATACCATTAATTACAGCATCTATGGGTTCTGTTTCAATCAGTCCTGAGATCCGGGCACCCATTCCCTGTACAAGTTTGGGATTGTTTGTGATCACAGTGCCTGCTCCATCACACACGGTGACAGTCGTATCAAGCATATCCCGATTCAGACCGGTCATCATGACTTCAGAAGCACCGAATCCTACGAAAACATCCTGCTCCAGTTTCCTTTCGGATGTGAAAAGACCAAAATCCTTTATCCGAAATTCCATATTTTCCCGGGCAGCTTCTGGAGTAATTTCCTTGATTCCACGCAACTTATCAAAAAGGGGACACCATTTTACGGCAGGTTCCCCAACCTCGATGACTTTGCCATCCCGTACAACAATACGGGTTTTTCCCAATAATTCCATTACATGTGGCATATATTTAAACTTCCATTTAGAGTGCTTCACGATGATCGATTACACGTTTTGCTTTTCCGGTGGTGCGAGGAATAGTACCTTTTTCCACAAGATCAACATTGGTGCGTATATTCAGTACACTTTTAAGTTCATTTTCGACATGTTTTTTAACAGCAGCCAGATCTTTCAATTCCCCTGTAAAAGCATTATCGGAAAGCTCCACCCTGACAGTAATTTCATCCATTTTATGCTCATTACGTTTGAGTAGTATCTGGAACTGATCAGTAATCTCATTGATACCCACAAGTACATCCTCAATCTGGGATGGGAATACATTGATCCCGCGTACGATTAACATATCATCTGCCCGGCCCATTATACGGGAAATTCGAGTGCTTGTTCTTCCGCATGCACATTCGGATTCAAGCAATCGGGTAATATCACCTGTATGATAGCGTATTACAGGGAAGGCTTCTTTGGTGAGGGATGTCAGGACAAGTTCACCTTTTTCTCCTTCTGCGACCTGTTCCCCATTAGAATCCAGAACCTCTACAAGGAAATGATCATCCCATATATGCAACCCGTCCTGCTCCTCACACTCAAAAGCAACCCCGGGACCGATAAGTTCAGATAAACCATAGGAATCATAAGCCTTCATTCCAAAGACATTCTCAATATCTTTTCGTGTATTGGATGACCAGGGTTCTCCTCCGAAGGTGCCTATACGTAATGAAAGTTTATCCAGAATATCCATCTCTTCTGCAGTTTCAGCAAGATAGAGGGCATAAGAAGGAGTGCAATTAATTACAGTTACTCCAAAGTCCTGCATCATTTCAAGTTGCCTGGCAGTGTTGCCGGTGCCCGCGGGAACGGTCATTGCACCAAGTCTTTCAGCACCGTTATGGAAGCCAAGCCCACCGGTGAAAAGTCCATAATTCAAAGAATTCTGGAAAATATCATCCGATCCAACTCCTGCCATTTTAAGATCACGGGCCATCATGTCTGCCCATGTACGAATATCATTTTCTGTATATCCGACGACCGTGGGTTTTCCACTGGTTCCCGAGGATGCATGAATACGGACAATATCTTTTTTTGAAGTCGCGAAAAGTCCGAAAGGATAATTGGCACGGAGGTCCGGTTTTCTTGTTAGAGGGAGATGTGAAATATCATCAATTGAATTGATATCTTCCGGGGAGATACCAAGGGATTTAAATTTTTCATTGTAAAAAGGAACGTTTTCATAGACGTTTGCAGCCGTTTTTTTCAGTCGTTTTAACTGTAATTGGCGCATTTCATCTTTTTGCATGGTTTCATATTCTGGCTGCCAGTATTTCATCGGAGGATCACCCTTTCGTTTTTGATTGGATTCAATATTTATAAAGATTTACCATGTGAAATTTAACCGGCGAAAGGTCATTCAGATATGGCATCTCTTGTATTTCTATGTTCATAATTAATAATATAGGATTCATAAATATGATCTTATACTGGTATTATGAACATAATTAAATTATTTTTAACCATATAATTTACATTAATGCACATAACTATACCTCAGTATGGAGCAAATAGTAAGAAGAAATTGGAACTTTCAGGATATACTATTTTCAAAGATCGAAAAAAACCTCTGGAAGGAGTTCATATATGGAGGACATTTATTTGCAGCTGGAGCCGTCGGGGTTGTCTACATGGCTTCAGTCTTTTGTAACATATTTATAAGCTTGGATTTCCTGGCTGCTATCTATCTTATGTTTTATGCAATATATTTCTATGATTACACAACTGGAGCAGAAGAAGATAAGGAAACAAACTCAGAAAGATCGGTCTATATAGATGCAGATCACAATCAAAAAAAGATTAAACTAATCGTTTGTGGCGCTGCGCTTGGCATGAGTATCATATATATCATATGGAGCGATCTCACAAACATGGTTATCGGATTTTCCATCCTCGTTTTAGGATTGCTATATCACTCATATTTCAAGAATCTGACACGGTTCATTCCCGCATTTAAGAATTTTTTTGTTTCAGCTGTCTGGGCATTACTGGTTTTTCTTCTTCTGGCTTATTATTCCCAACCAATAACAAGCGCTGCAATTTTGCTTTCCGTCTTTATTTTCCTGAGAATGCTTAAGATACAGATCCTATTTGATCTGAGAGATACAGAAGGGGATAAGAAAAAAGGTTTGTTGACAATTCCGGTATGTATGAAAGGAAATTCCGAAAAACTTCTCAATATGCTGAATGTACTGAACCTTTTAACGATAATTGTAATTGCATATGGAATACTTACCGATATCATCCCGGCAGCTTCGATGATGATATTACTTGTGTTTTTTTATGGACATAGTTACATAAAAGACATAAAAGCAGAGAAAAATGTAACCTCGCACTACCTGCTAGCAGCAGGAGAACCCATTCTATGGGCAGGCCTTATGCAATCGGGTAATATATGCATACAACTTCTGGATACATCATTTAATCTCATATAAACCAGCAAGTTTTTCCGGAAATCTTTAAACGTAAATTAACTACTATGATTATCCTATAGATAACCGGAAACAAATATGAGAAACGAGCATAATTCCATAAACAGGCAGCTCTACATCCTGTCTTTTTCCAAGATATTCAAAGATCTGGCAACAGGTATGCTACTGTTTTTTATACCACTGTATGCTGCCAAGCTTGATGCAGGAATAATAGCAGAGATGCCTGCAGTACTGAAAGCGGGAATTGCAACTGCAGCTTTTGGAATTGCAAACTCACTATCCCAGCCTCTTATGGGACGCTTGAGTGACCATCTCAACAGAAGAAAGGATTTTCTTGTTGTGGGATATGTCATTTACACCCTTCTCTGTTTATCCTATCCATATACTTCCTCCCTTGAGAGTCTGACCTTGCTGCGTATTATACAGGGAATTGCCATTGGAGCCACAGTTCCTGCGATTGTAGCAATGGTTACCCATCTTTCCACTTCATCTGTAAGGGGCCAGGCAATCGGAATATACTCAAGCCTGAGGGGTTTTGCTTTTGGGATAGGTTCTGTCATCGCCGGGGGAATACTGGCGATATCAAACTTTGAAATTGGCTTCTATATATGTGGATCTCTTGTACTGGCAACTTTGTTATTGGTGCAATTTTTCGTAAAAGAAACAGCACCTCCACCACCACCAGAAGAGTCCGGAATCGTGGATCATGCAAACCAGAAGGAGTACTATGTCCTTGCAGTTGCAATATTCATGATGATGGTAGGGATCACCATTGTCCTCTCCCTTCTACCGGCCTACCAGCAGAGGCTTCAGACCGGTGAGTTTCTCCTCAGCCTGGCAGTTTCAGCCTATGTAATATCCCGTATTCTTTTCCAGACACCAATGGGAATTCTGTCCGATCGCATAGAACGCAAATGGATAATTATCTCAGGTGTTGCAGTAAATGCCGTGATTGTTATCGGATTGGGACATGTAATACATATTGAAGAGCTAATAATACTGCGAATCATGCAGGGAATATCAATGGCGGCAGTTGAAACACCTTTGATGGCATTGGCAGTGGACATGACAGGCGGGCATTCAACAGGCAGTCGGATAAGCATAATTACAAGTGCTCAAGCAGCAGGTATGGCAACCGGACCCCTTTTTGGGGGGATACTGGCCGGCTATGTCTCATTCGAGACACCATTCCATATATGTGCGATATTGATATTGGCTTCAGGGTTGTTAATAATGAAAGGGATCCATAGAGAAAGCATTCGAGAATGGGCGCCACAATAAACTAATTTTCTACATAGTCTTATATAATCCGACAAACAAAGTTATAGATATATCTAATAGACCGGAGGAGAACTAAATGGTATTAGAAGAAATATGGGGAATTGTAACCTTACTGGCTACCATATGGGTAATATACGATGTATTTACCAATAATCGAAGACTTAGTACCATTATGAAAATCATATGGGTATTAGCTGCATTGTTGTTTGGTGTACTTGGAGCTATAGCTTACTATTTCATTGGCAAAAAGAGATGATTAGCAGATTGAATCACTTACTGGCTAAAACTTATTTTCCATTATTAATTATTCTTAAAAAACTATATTTAGTTGAAACGATGTGTACGGTTCAGGGCTCATCAATATGGTATGGATAAAAGTAAAAGAGGGTAAATACCTGGCTTCTGACAAGATCAGTACAATATATAAAAAAGTAGAAGGAAGCAATGCACGATTCTTGAGAATTTATTGTGACCAGACAATAATATATACAAATGATTTGCACAGGGTAGTTAAAAGCAAAAAAATCCCGGAAGATGTCCTTCTGGATCCCGAGTACTACAAAAAATGCCAGCATGCAGATGATTTGATACAGCTGTTACTACATGAGATAGAAGATGCTAAAAATAGTGGTGACCTGATAATGGATTTGCAAAATATCCTGAAAAAGTACGATTATATCTGATTTTCAGATGGAAATCATCTTGTCATCTCTTTTCTCAAGCAGGTTTTTCCCTGCTGACATTTTTTGAGCGTACATTGATCATCTCCGCCGCAAAGGTCACTGCTATGAATGAAAAATATACCCAGAGTAAAAATCCAATGATGGAACCTATGGCTCCGTAAACTGTGGTTATATTGCCATGAGACAGGTAAAAGGCGAAAAAATACTTGGCTATTGTAATCAGCGATACTGTGAAAAATGAGCCCTCTAAAACATATCTCATGTCTATTCTGGCCTCAGGCAGCACTCTGTAAACATATATGAATAGCATCAGTAGAATGAGGAAATTCGAAAACGAACTGGCATATTGCAGGATTCTCAGGTTAAAGGGCAGCAACTCACTCAATAAACCATATCCCATCAGGAAAAATGCTTCAACTAATGTGTTCAATACCAGCAAAAAACCGACCACAAATACTCCTATCACAGACGCAAAGCTTTTTTTCAGGAAATTATGCAACCAGTCTGATTCAGTACTGGAGACTCCCCACATATTATCAATTATTTTCTTGAACTGCCTGAAAAGGTTCCCGCCGGCCCATACAAGGAGAAGGAAACTTATAGTTGCCCCGGCGGTGAGGGATGCAATGTCGGGTATCTGGTTAAGGAGGATCTCCACCATATGTATTAACGTATCTCCTGCCATCAGATCGATGTAGCCGATTATGGCAGACTCCAGATGACGTGCCTTCAAGAAATAACTCCCTACAGACACCGAGAACAAAAGTATGGCAGGCAGGCTTACGATAAGATAGAATGAAAGAGCCGCACTGCTGGTCATACCATCATCTTCATTCCAATGTGACAGTGTTTCCCTAAAAAGTCCGGGTAGTGCTTTCATTAATACCAAATTGTTTCCTGATGTATATAGGTCGTTCTCCTATGTCCAAAAGATAATTTCAACTGTAAATCTGTTTTATTGAGAAGTTAGTAAATATAATTCTATTTATATCTATATATTTATTTATACATGGTCAGCTTATACCATTATGGTACGATAGGAGCTGAATCCATTCAGTGATGGGTTGCCTTCTACAGTTCAATATCTAAAGGTGGTATGAGATTATGAAACTCAAAATTCAATTAGTTCTGGTTTTCATTGTCCTTATGACAATGTCCGTAACTGGTGCTCTTGCTGAAGATGACTGTCAGAAAACGGTTACACTTTATGCAGGTCAACATATAGACGTAGGAATAGTAAACCTGTCGGAAATATGTGTGGATAACCAGCCGACACTCAAAATAACCTACGAAGTGGATGAACCCTGGAGAATAGCAGAAACCCATCTGGATATAGCCGATGATCCTGATGAACTGCCACAAAAAAACGGGAATCCGATACCTGGTCAGTTCACATATAAGGATGAATGGGAGAGTTACCGGGAAAAGGTAACATACGAAGTGCCCCTGGAATCATGTAATGAGATCTTCATTGCAGCCCATGCAGTAGTTGTAAGTCCGTCAAGTGATGATAAGAAAAATGTTTGGGACGTAAGTGAAACTGCCTGGGCAGACGGTGAAGCCTTTGATGGCAACAACTGGGCAACCTACTTCAATTATACACCCTGCTGTATTGATTGTGGTGGCGAGCAGACTTTTGAAGAAAATACAGATGCTGGTGATGAAAAAGACAAACCGGATAAAAATCCGGGGAACAATGGAAAAGGTGTTGGACAGAGAATGATAGATAGGATTTTCTCATTCTTCATGCGAGGATAAACAATAAAAGAGGAAAATATACCCCTTTCTTTTTTTCATACACCAGACATACTAGACATGATTGAATTTTTTAATTTACTATTCAAACATAAATCGGGAGTATTTAAAAATATAAAGTTGAGTTACCTGCTTATTTGGTTTTTCTTCTCATAAACAGTACAACTGCTATACCAAGGAAGCCCACAGTCAATAACGGTTGGGCAGTCGGGATATCGAAAGCCGGCTGTGAATCATGCCCGAAATAGTAACTGCGGTCATAGTCCATTACATCTGGACCTACCGTTGGTGTCCCAGTGGCTGTTGCTTTGGTCTTTTGCAGGCCCAGCAACGAAGAAGTAGTCTCTGTGAATTGCACAGTTTCCCCTGGCATAAGTATGGGTATGGTACCCACAATACCACATTTATTGTCTTCTACCACAATGTTTGTCAGGTTGACATTGCCGGTATTGCTGACATAAAAATCCCATCTGACCTCATAATTCCACCTTATGTATGGACCGTATCTCTCATCAGCATCTTCACCATTGGTATGTTTTTCAATATCAATGGCTGCATTGGTCGTAAGGGGAAGATAATCAATATCAATGTCAGTGATATAAAATGGTGAATCACAGAAGCCATCATTGTTTGCATCTGTCCATATCTGACTATGTCCTGTACCATCAGGATGTGCCCAATAGTTACCACCAATTGAAGGCCCGCCTACAATGTTTGGACCTGCCATTTTTGCGATATTCCAGGAGTTACCTGCACTATCGGACATCTGAATGTTAATTGTATTGTTGAAATAGTTGTTATAAATAACATTACTACCACTATCTACCAATTGAATACCTGATGAACTGCTGCTGGATACGATGTTGCCGGTCAGCTCGTTGTTTCTGGAATCATTGAGGAAGATGTTATAATAATTTTCAGAGAATTTATTGTCACTTATTATGCTGTGCTGGACACCATCAAGAAATATTCCAGCCTTAGAAGTTCCTGCAGCATTTGTTATATTAAAACCACTGATTGTCACGTTATCTCTGGTCACATTGAAAACATAATCTGCTGAAGAAGCCGCCTGAACTTTGGTATTATCCGGATTACCGGACTGTGAGATAATGATTACTGATTTGTTCACATCCACATTTTCATTATATGCCCCTGGATAGACAATAATCGTATCACTATCATTTGCCGCATTTACAGCATCCTGAATTGTTGTATAATTGCCATTGCCACTGTCATCCACAGTAATTTCAACCGCCATTGCAGCTGATGAAAGTAATGCCAGTGCTATCACGCTGACCAGCAAAAGTTTGATTTGCATACCTTTACCCCCAATTGAGACTTATATCCAACATGTTTTATCCTTGATGTATTATACAGTCGTCTATATGTATAAAACTTGAGAACCACAGGTACTAACCAATAGTACGCAACAAATAAATTTGAACCTTTATTTTTTATATTATGAAACATAAAAAACAGTCAAAACATTACTCCAAAAGAGAAAGAAAGATAATAAATAATTAAACACAAAATATTATAGGTAATCCATGTTTAGCAGCCAAAAATTAGCGGTTTTTGTAGACGTGCAGAATATGTTCTATTCTGCCAGAAATATCCATTACGGAAGACTTGATTACGAAAAACTTTTACGTGCTGTCGTTATGGAAAGAAAATTGACAAGAGCAATAGCATATCTTGTAGAAACCCCGGATATCGACCAGTCAGGTTTTAAGAGTTTTATTGGTTCAATTGGATGGGAAGTAAAAAGCAAGGCCCTGAAGGTCAGACCTGATGGTTCCACCAAGGGAGATTGGGATATGGGGATAGCAATTGATGCGATTTCCATTGCACCCAAAGTAGATACCATTGTGCTTGTAAGTGGAGATGGCGATTTTGTCGATCTGATAAACCACCTAAAAGCTATTGGCGTACGGGTTGAAGTTCACTCCTTTAAAGAAAGTACAGCCGAAGAACTTATTAACGCCGCTACAGCCCATTATCCAATTGAAAGAAGGATGTTACTGGATAGATGAATAAAGTACTATACTGATTCCCTGGAACTGGCTGGTTTAAAAAATTACTTTTTTGTGCCGACCAGGAGGCAGGCACGACATATCTCACCTGATGTGGGCCCACCACATATATTGCATTCTTTTTTACTTTTGGCAAAAGGTTTCTCTACGTTTGCTATCGAGGATATTAAGGAGCTATAATTATTCGCAAACTACCCGGTGATTTTTGGATATTTTGTTTCGAGATCCAAAAATATTTGTCTGACTTCTGCACGAAGCGAAGGGCCTGCGTAGGGACATTCGGGAAACTCATGAAATATGCCTTTGAGGATTCCATATAATGCAATTTCATGCTCATTTAAGACTGAAAGGGGCTTTATCCTCAATGATTCCTTACCGGAATTTGGGGATGCGGTATTAATTATTGCATCTATATTTGCGGTAAGTATGTTCATCATGGCGGTTTCCGCCTCATCATCTAAAGAGTGTCCTGTCGCAAGTTTTGGGACATCCATGCTAAAGGTTTCCTGTTCCAGTATCTTTCTCCTGAGAACACCGCAAAGAGTGCAAGCTGAAACATTTCTTTTTTTCAAAAGGTCGGGAAGGGGTGCACCAAAGTTTTCTCTGAAAGATACTATCCTGTGCTCAATATTCAAAAAAGTTGCAAGTTCTTGTGCATAAGTAAGGGTTTCTTCCCTGTAATTCGGTATACCCTCATCAACAGTAATAGCAGTAAGTTTCACTCCCTCAAATTCTGGAAGTATTTTAGCCAGGATGTACAAAAGAACACTACTGTCCTTACCCCCTGATAATGCAACTGCTATATGCTCATTATTCAGAATAAGGTTTTGATCTTCGATATGTGCCCTAACTTTCTTTTCTACCATTTCACAGAAATGAATTTCACAAAGGAAGTTGCCCCTTCCTGATACTGCGTTTGCTCCACAGATTTTGCATAGAAGGGGGGTTTCAGCCACCATGGGATATCGTATATACTTTAAGGGTATCTTCAGAATGTACAGTTGCTTCTGCTGGTATTACGGTCCCTTCCCTTGCTACAATAACAGATAAAGGATTTATACCTGCCATTTCCAGTACATCTTTCAACGGTATACTATCAGCCCGGATTTCTATAGAATTATCTGATAAATGCAGAATCATTTTATCACTTTACATTAACTTTGCTGGATATATTTTTGTTTTGTTTTGCGTATAGTTTCAATGAAATACTCTGTTTCTCTCCTGACATCATCACTACAAACGATTGCGGAAATAGCAACCAAACTATCGACTCCTTTTTCAATAACTGAAATACAGTTGTCTTTATTGATACCCCCTATAGCAACGATCGGAATATTAATTGTCTTTCTCACAGCCTGAATTCTTTCCGGCCCAACACCCATACCCGCATCCTTTTTAGTAGTAGTATCAAATACCGGACTGAAACCTACGTAATCAGCTCCTTTTCTTTCTGCCTCGATTGCTTCATCTGTATCATGGACTGTAAGTCCGATTATCTTATTTTCACCTAGAATCCTTCTCGCAGAATCAATCGGCATATCGTCCTGTCCGATATGTACCCCATCAGCTCCTGCAGCCAGGGCTACATCGATACGGTCATTTACCAGAAAGATAGCATTTTCGCCACATATTTTCCTGATCAAGATCGCCTCTTCAATCATCTCTTTTGTGGTCTTGTCTTTCTCCCGATACTGAACAATCTTACACCCGGCCGCTACTGCACATTTTACATCGGACAATGTACCTTTCCTGGATAGGCCGGAATCTGTCACAAGGTAGAAATCAATATCTTTAAGCAAAGATTTCCAGAATGCCATAAATGTAGACCCTCATAAATCTATAATTCAGCCTTCAATACTCTCAACATTAGTCATAGGTCCTGCTTTTTCATCAGTAAGCCCGGATACTTCATCATATAAATGCATCTTGAAACTGCCGCTGCCGGTTGACTTAGCAGCCGCAAATTCCCCGGCAACCCCAAAGAAAGATAAAGCATCTATTGCTGCATCACAGAAATCATCGTTCAGAGCTGCAAATGAACCAATTATTGAAGCAGCCATGCAACCGGTGCCCACAATTGAACCCATTTCTGCATGGCCATTTTTTATGGAAAATATCCTTGAACCATCACTGACTATATCTTCTTTGCCGGTCATCACAACAGTACATGATCTTGAGATGGCCAAATTCTTTGCAAGCCGGCCGGGATCAGCATTGATAGAAGTTGCTTCAACTCCTTTTGTGCGGGCATTTTCACCTGCCAGTTTTGCAATCTCAGAATAGTTGCCTTTAATGATATCAACATGAGCACTGTCAAGGATCTTTGCAGCCATTTGGTTTCTGAATTGGGTTGCCCCTACTCCTACTATATCGAGTACAACAGGAATTTGTTTTTTGTTTGCAGCCTTTGCGGAAATTATCATGGATTCAATAAGTTCAGACGTCAGGGTTCCGATGTTAAGTACAAGAGCAGAGGAAATTTTAGTCATATCAGCACATTCTTCTACAGCATGAGCCATTACGGGAAGAGCGCCAAAAGCCCTTGTTATATTTGCACAGTCATAAATTGTAACCCAGTTGGTGATATGATGGACCAATGGTTTTGTTTCTCTCAGTGTTTTTAATGCATCCTTCATTGCCTTCCTCCGTAAAATTTCCATTATTGGTTTTTCACAATCGTGAATAGATGTTGCATAATATCTAATAAACCTTACGTCAGCCAGATGGTAAAAAGAGAATTAAGATAGAATGCTAGGATTTACAGGTTTATTGCCTTTCTACAATTTATTCACAGATATCATTAGCAGTATAAATCCTGATAATTTCACCAGCCTGTTTTCCTCCCACCCTACTGGCAATTATTTCCTGAAAAGCCATGACATAATCCGGTCTCAAGCAACCAAGACTTTCTCTGCCATCTTTTATCAGATCCAGCAGATATTCCAGTTCCTTTTCTGAGAGTGACTCCAGACGATGGGAGAAATCAGATATATCCTTGGAGAAATGATTTGCAACAGGTGGCAGGATTGACTTGAAATTGACACCTGAACTGCTACATTCCAGATCACTGCACTCAGGTGCAAGCTTTTTCAGTAAATTTATGTCTTTTTCATCTAGTTTACGTGCCATATACTTCTATTTTGGGAATTATTGGTTAAAAAGTTGCGTTTTACCCAAACCAAAAAAATGAATTTTGCCGGCAGGACATCATATAGCCGGCATATATCACTGTTATATTCAATCCGCTCTTTTGGTACTTGCAGCAGTCTTATCAGGATCTACAACCACATCGATAAGAGTAGGTCTGGTGGATTTGAATGCTTCTTCAAGAGCTTCATCCAGTTTTGCCGGATCCTCTATCCTGTAACCTTCGCCTCCGGTAGTGTTTGCATATTCCGCAAAATTGGGATTGGGGAAACTAACACCAAATTCAGGATAACTGGACCTTAGTTCTTCTTTTTTTATGTTCTTGAGTTTGCCGTCATTAAAGACAATGACATTGATCCCAAGCTCTTCACGCACAGCAGTGGTGAAATCAGCCATAAGCATTCCAAACCCGCCATCTCCTGTGACACAAATTACCTGCCTGTCAGGATTATCAAGTTTTGCCGAAAGGGCCGCCGGCAGTCCGAATCCCATACTGGCAATATTAGCACACATGAAAGTCTTCTGCCCTTCACACATGAATTTCTTGTAGAACCAGTATGTATGGTCGCCCACATCTAAACAAATTATAGCATCAGTGGCTGCATGGCGTTTAATGGCCTGTATCACATAACCGGGATTTACAGGGATGGAGAGGTCCTTTGCATCAGCCTCCAGTTCCTCATAATGCTCCTTTTTCATCCGGTCGATGTGTTCTAAAAACCCAGTGTTTTCTTCCTTTTCATCAACAAGGGGGAGAAGATCCCTTAGTACAAGATCCGCATCTGCGACAATAGCTGCATCTACATCAAAGGTCTTTCCGGTTTTGGTCGGATCGATATCTATCTGGACAATTTTGATTCCTGAAGGAACAAGGTTGGCCTGTCTGAAACCCGAACCTATGATAACTAGAAGGTCACTATTTTGTACAGCTTTTGCTGCATGTTTTGACCCTATTGAACCAAGTACACCCAGACTATAACGATCGGTTTCGTGTACCACACCCTTGGCCCTAGAAGTGGTGGCAATTGGGGCTTTGATTTTTTGTGAAAGTTGTGTTAGCAATTCACCACTGTGGCGACAGCCCCAACCTGCAAAGAGAGTGACTTTCCCGTGATTGTTTATCAATTCTGCAGCCTTTTTTACATCTTCAGACCTGGGAGCAGTCTGGTTTGAAAACAACCTCTTTTCTGCGGAATATACATCCCCGTTAAGTTTGCCGGCAAGGATATCAGTGGGTGTGCTGAGTACCGCAACACCGGGTTTTTTGAAGGCATATTTAGTAGCCCTTGTGACCAGACCGAGCGCCTGATTCTCCCGGGCAATGGTTTCTGTAAATTCAGCAAAGGGGGAGAACAGTTCTATCTGGTCGATCTCCTGAAAGGCCTCACTACCAAGATAGACCTCTGCCACCTGACCGGCAAAGGCAAGTACCGGACTTCTATCAGTTGCAGCGTCCATTAAGCCGGTGATAAGGTTTGTAGAGCCGGGACCCGCTATGGAGATACAGACCCCCAGCCCGCCGGTGATTTTTCCATGCGCAGAAGCCATGAAAGCAGCGGTCTCTTCGTGTCTTGTGAGAATGAATTTTATTTTATCACTCCTGCGGATGGAGTCTATCAGGGGCAGGTTGGAATCCCCGGGAATCCCATAGACAAACCTGACACCGAATGCTTCCAGTTGTTCGACGATCTTATCGGCAACAGTCGTTTCTACCGATTCATCTTCCTTTTCCCCGCCTTCAGGAACAAAAGCGGATTTGGGAGCCCCGCATACCGGACATGTATAGTCATCAGGCAGTGAATCAAAATCCTGTCCTTCAGCCTCCTCATCATAAACCCAGTTACAAACCGAACATCTGTATTTTGCCATGCATTTCCTCCAAAATTCCCCTATTATATGTAGCATTCATGTGACAGGATTGTTTATCAAATGCAGGGAACTCCAAACAATGAATTTCCCTTAACACAAACATCTACCCCTGAGATTTGTCAATAGCTGCAAGTCTAACAATTATATACCGAAACTATGTTGATACTAATGAATGATAATTTTTCCTGTGGTTTTAATAAAATGCTTTGAAAAAGTATTCCTATCACTTCCCATCTTGCCGGCAGATACCAGAATAAAATTCACAATCAGAATGATTTAAATATACCAGATTTTGAATAAAGCATCACGGGGACATCAATGCCAGTCGATGAAAATATCAAGAGGATTCTCGAGGAAATCGGGGACAAGACACTTGTTTGTGTCACCAAGACTATTGAACCTGAAAGGATCAACGAAGCCATCCGGGCCGGAGCTACCATAATCGGAGAGAACCGGGTTCAGGAATATGAAGATAAAAGTGAGAAAATCCTGCCCTGTGAAACACATCTGATAGGCCATCTGCAGACTAACAAAGTCAAAAGGGCCGTGGAGTATTTTGATGTTATCCAGTCAGTCGACTCCCTGAAAGTAATAAATAATATTGACACTAGAGCCGGGGATATCGATAAGGTGCAAAGGGTCTTCCTTCAGGTAAACATAGGCAATGAGCCACAGAAACATGGTTTCAGGCTGGACAGGATCAAAGAAGTGATAAACGAAATTCGCTCCCTTCAAAATATCCGTGTGGAAGGGCTGATGTGCATCCCTCCTTTTGTCCCTGCCGAACAAACCCGTCCCTATTTCCAAAAGATGAAAGCCCTTTTTGATGAAATGAAGCAGGAAAACGGGGGCAACATCGATATTCAGGAATTATCAATGGGTATGTCCAATGACTACATGGTAGCCATAGAGGAAGGGGCTACGATGGTGCGTGTGGGTTCGGCTATATTCGGGGAAAGGAAGTATTGAGAATTCAATGGGCCCACTGGAATTCGAATCCAGGATCTCCGCCGTGTGAAGGCGACGTCATAACCGGCTAGACTACGGGCCCATAAAAGATATTCACCCAAGTGAACCACAATAAAATATAAGGTTTTCGACAAATTAAAAATGGGAATCGGTGACTTTATAGGAAGACAAAAAAGAAAACGTGTGGTGACAGACACCACTTTTATTCAACGTACATCAATTTACCTTCTTCTCCTGGGTCGACCTGATACCTGGCATCAAGTTTCCATTCGTAATTCCCATCATTCTCATTGATTGCCCAGATGTCGTAATCCCAGTGTACCCTGTCACCATTTTCATCCAGCTTTGTCCAGCCGGTGACACCGAAGTAAGTATCTGAAAGGGTATTCATTGCCAGTTTTGTGCTTTCATCATTCTCAGGCAATGCATCGAGGTCCACAAATGTGGTTAGCCAAAGAGCATCATATGCAGCCAGTGCATAAGTTTCAGGAGCCCTGCCGAGTTCTTCCTCAATTCTGGATTCGATTACTTGGTAGCGGTCGTTTTCTTCCTCATAGCCATAGATTGGTGCTCTGAGGTTGGTTTTCACAGCAAAACCGGCAACTTCCTCTTCAAGTAACTTTTCATTTAGGGCTACACCATCACTACCATACCACTTGACATTTGATAGTGCAGGATATTCTTCGGCCAGTGAGAAGATTTCCATAACCTCTTCATAAGAACACAGGAGAACTGCCACTGAATCCTCATTGGAATCGGATGTTGCAGAAATTACCTTTTCATTCAAGGCTTTAACTTCTGCGGAAAAATCCTCAGTTGCAGAGTCATAGCTGATTCCTTCCATTACTGTTCCATCAAAGTGCTTTGCAGTTTCTTCACTCAGACCATTACCCCATGTATCGTTCCTGTAAATTGGAATTACAGTATCGACTTTTTCTTCTTTCATCATTGTAGCGAGAACCATTCCCTGATTACTGTCATCAGGCACAAGCCTGAAGAGGTTATCATCAGCTACAGCCAGAGAAGGAGCTGTGGAGGCAGTACTCAAGAGAACTATACCATTGTTTTCAGCATACTCCAAAACTGCTTCTGCATTGTTACTTGACTGGGGACCAATAACAATCTTTATACCCATCTCATCAAGTGCTTTGAGTTGTTCCAGCGCTTTAGCCGGATTGTCCTCAGTATCCTTAATTACCACTTCCACATGCTTATCTGAACCAAGTCCTGAGAAATAATCATTAATGTCTTTACTGGATAACTCAAGAGCTGTCTGGCTTGCCACACCGATAGAATCAAGGTCACCTGTTACTGGTAAAAGAGCACCTATGGTGATATCTGCCGATTCGGTGGCAGGTTCTTCTGTCGATTCGGTACAACCCATTCCCAGAGTTGACAAAATTAAAATAGCTATTAAAAAACCTGTTATTCGCTTCATAAAATAATCGCCAGACAAGATAACATAAAGCTTGTTTATATATTTATTTCTATATTCAAGTTATAAATATATAAAAGTGCATGAATATTATGCGCGACAATCAAATATACAATTAGGAAAAATGATAATAGTCAGATTTCTACCTTCTGAAAAAATAATCATATAACAGGTGTCATTATTCCACAGGGAGAAATGAATTATGTTCGATAAGATATTACCCCGGCAAAAAAGCATGTCCACAAAATTGGGAGGACTACTTGTACTTGTAGGAGAAACAATGTTCCTTTTCTCCTTGATGAACTTCCTGATGATCACCAGATTGCAATATTATAGCGAAGGGGATTCTTTCATACGCACCCTGTTTCCTCATTATTTATTCTTTGTAATAGCCCTGTTTCTCGTGGCTTTCACAGGTATGTGGTTTGCCTATGTTTATATAGTTCCCAGTAAGCAGAAATTCTCCCAAGAGCAGGCAGTAAAGGACGCACGCAGCCCGATGTACAACCGTCTGATAGAAGTACATGAAGACCTCAAAGGCATTGACAGTAAATTACAGGACCTATCAAACAGACTTGATGAACTTGAAAAACACCAGCGTTAAAGGAAAGGAATAAATGACAATTGAGATCGAGCCGCTAGTGGATGAACCTGCCTTGCTGGTAAAGGGCCAATCCCGCTCCCTTGTAATATCGGATATCCATATTGGTATCGAGTGGGACCTCTACAACAGTGGTTTTCTGGTTCCCAGCGGTCTTGAAAGGCGACTCAAAAAGATAGAAAGTTATATCGAACAGACAAAACCCGACAGGATAGTGCTGCTGGGTGATATAAAGCACAATGTCCCACAAATTTCATGGCAGGAGCGAGATGAGATACCCATGTTCCTCGAAAAACTCGCCATCCATGCAGAAATCGACATTTTCCCGGGAAACCATGACGGCGGAATTGAATTCCTGCTGCCAAAAAACAAAGGTATTCACCTCCATCCTTCCAGAGGTGACATAATAGAGGGGGTTGGATATTTCCACGGCCACACATGGCCCGATCCACGACTTATCACAGCAGAACATCTAATTGTAGCCCACAATCATCCTACCCTGCGAATCACCGACTGCCTGGGGTATTCCACATCCGAGCAGGTCTGGGTGAAAACTAAATTGAATCATGAAAAACTAAAAAACCATTTTGAAAAGATCGGTATTGAAATACCGGAAAGTGATACACAACCTGATGTTGTAGTTATTCCTGCATTCAATGAACTCTGCGGAGGGGTAGCTTTTAACGAAGCGATTCTTGATGACCTGCTCGGTCCTGCATTCTCGTCAGGTTCCATTGACGTGGCAAATGCGGACATTTACCTGCTTGACGGAATGTACATGGGCAAACTGAAAGATATAAAAAAACTCAGTATTACTAAAAAGCGTAAATCCAAAAGGAGGGGGAACCGGTGATGGATACGGTATTTGGCCAGTTACATCCTCATATCAGACAAGCCCTTGAAAAACAGCAATTCCATACACCTACCCAACCCCAACAAGAGTCCATTCCACCCATACTGGAAGACAGGAACGTTTTGCTTATTGCGCCCACCGGTTCGGGAAAGACAGAGTCTGCTATCCTTCCTCTTTTTGATCACATCCTTTCCAAAAAACCAGAAGACAGGAAAGGCATTTCTGCTCTATACATAACACCCCTGAGGGCACTGAACCGGGATATGCTGCACCGTATACAATGGTGGGGCCAGGAACTCGATATCAAGGTCATGGTGCGACACGGGGATACCAGCCAGTATGAGCGCCAGAAGCAATCAAAGAATCCTCCGGATTTATTGATTACCACTCCTGAAACCCTGCAGGCAATGTTTACAGGTAAAAGGCTGCGCAAAAACCTGGAAGATGTGAGTTTTATCGTGGTGGATGAGATCCATGAACTTGCCGAGTCCAAAAGGGGAGCACAGCTGGCCATCGGGCTGGAAAGGCTGGTGGAACTGTCGGGAGAATTCCAGAGAATAGGGCTTTCTGCAACAGTCGGCAATCCCGATGTCGTGGCAGCCTTCCTTGCAGGAGCAGAAAGAGATATGCAGATTGTAAAAGTGGAAATGCTCAGCCTGCTCAAGTTCAAAGTGGTCACCCCTCATATGGAAGATGAAGACCTCAAAACCGCACGTAATATAGGATGTTCTGCGGAACTGGCCACACATCTGCGTTGCATTCAGGATATTGTAATGCAAAAAAAATCCACCCTGATTTTTGTCAACACACGTCAAAGTGCCGAAGTGCTCGCATCGGGTTTCAGGATGCTGGACCTGCCCATCGGGGTACACCACGGCTCCCTGTCCTATGAAGCCCGTCTGGAAGCAGAAGAGAACTTCAAGAACGAGGATTTGCGAGGCCTTATCTGTACATCCTCTATGGAGTTGGGAATCGATATCGGCAGTGTGGATCATGTAATCCAGTATGGCTCACCCAGACAGGTTGCCCGGCTGCTGCAAAGGGTTGGCAGGGCGGGACATCGCATTCATGAAATTTCGGAAGGAACGATCATTGCACTGGAATTTGATGATATCGCCGAAAGTATGGCCATCGTTGGAGCTGCCAGAGAAGGTAAAGTGGAAGATATTTCTCCCCAGAGCGGGGCCCTGGATGTAATTGCCAATCAGCTTTCAGGCATCGTGCTGGACTTCGGGGATATAGAGATTCCCCGTATACTTTCCATTCTCAGACGAACTTACCCTTTCAAAGACCTGAGCCTGCAGGCGCTGGAAAAGATTGTGGAGCAGGTAACATACAACAGGCTTGTGTGGCGGGATAAAGGTTCCAGTACCATCAGTCGGCGCAAAAGGAGCTGGCAGTATTACTACCAGAACCTTTCCATGATTCCGGATGAGAGAAAGTTCGAGGTTTATGATATCGTCACCGGCAAGGCGGTCGGGACACTGGATGAGGCCTTTGTGGTTAACTTTGCCAATCCCGGAGCGATTTTCATAACCCGGGGAGAGGTGTGGAGAGTACTGGAACTCGATCCTGAACGAGGGCGCATAAAGGTTGAACCGGTGAGAAGTATGGGGGAAATTCCCAGCTGGGTGGGGGAGGAAATCCCCGTTCCCTTCGAGGTGGCACAGGAAGTCGGGAAACTGCGCCGGGAAACTGCAGACCTGATTACAACAGGTGCAGAAGAGAAGGAAATCATTAATACATTGATGGAACGCTATCCTGTGGATAAATATTCAGCAGATGGTTTTTTCAGGCTAATCAAAAAACATGTGGATCAGGAATGCCCAATGCCACATGACCGACAGGTCATTATCGAGAAGCAGGAAGATGGAATGGTTATCAATGCCTGTTTCGGGCACAATACCAACGAGACCCTGGGCAAGGTACTGACAGCCCTTCTTGCGGCCCGTTTTGGCAGCAGTGTTGGACAGGAGACAGATCCCTATCGCATTAAACTCGCCCTGCCGGTAAGTTTCCGTGCCGAACAGATACGTTCCATGATAGCCGATACACTTCCCGAACATGTGGAACCTATCCTGGAGATGACACTGAAAAATACCTCCCTTTTGAAATGGAAGATGGTGCAGGTAGCCCGCAAATTCGGTGCCATCAGCAAAGAAGTGGACTACGATAAGATCAGCATGAAAAAACTTATCGACATTTATGAAAACTCGGCTATGTACGATGAAGTATTAAGAGAGATTTTCCACAATATGCTGGATGTAAGTCGCACAAAGGAAATACTGGAAAAGGTGCAACAGGGAGAAATCAACATTACAACTGGTCCTCCATCACCTCTGGGTGGAGCAGGCTTCGATGCGAAAAAAGATCTGATAGCACCGGAAAGAGCTGAAGGTTCGATCATAACAGCACTGAAAAACCGTATTGAGAACGACAGAGTGATCCTGTTCTGTGTACACTGTACGAAATGGGTATCCCGCCGAAAAGTCAAAAATGTACCTGAGAATATTGTATGTCCGATCTGTGAATCCCGGATGGTAGCTGCCCTGAAACCCTGGGAGGAAGAAGAGATTAAACTGGTTAAGAAAAAAGATCTAATGGATTCAAAAGAGGACCAGAAACGCATCCAGAAAGTATTTCGCAATGCCAACATCGTAATGACCCAGGGAAGGACAGCAGTTGTTGCACTGGCAAGCCGCGGCGTTGGGCCGGAAACCGCCACCCGTATCATCCAGAAGATGCAGGTGGATGAGGAAGATTTTTACAGGGACATCATGGAAGCCGAACGCAACTATGCAAAAACGAAACGTTTTTGGGGTTGATGAAGTCTGCATTTTGTTTCCTTCCAAAAACTAAAATACATTACAAACTGTTATTCTTATCATGAGCTCAAAAATTGAAGAGTTAGTCCAGTCATTGAATCCCAAACAGCAAGGTTATGTGAACCTTGAGTTGCCCGACCCTACCAACGGTGAATACCTGCTTACGGTTTTCAGGCTCGTTCCCGGCGGGGAAATGAATATGTTACAGGCAGCTGCTGAAATCGCAGCGGAATCATCAACGGGTACTAATTTCAGGGTAAATACCGAGACAAAGTTCTCAAAGGTCATGAATGCCCTGGTCTACCAGATGGACCTGGAAAGAGAACTTGTATGGATAGCCTATCCATGGAGATTGTTTGACAGGGGAGGCAATGTACAGAATATCCTGACCTACATCGTGGGAAACGTCCTGGGCATGAAAGAGATATCAGCCCTCAAACTGCTGGATGTCTGGTTTCCCCCCTCAATGCTTGAACAATATGACGGACCCGGTTTCACAGTCGATGACATGCGCAGTTATCTCGGAGTTTACGACAGGCCTATCCTCGGTACCATCGTGAAACCCAAGATGGGATTGACATCTGCCGAATATGCCGAAGTCTGTTATGACTTCTGGGCAGGTGGGGGAGATTTTGTCAAAAATGATGAGCCACAGGCCAATCAGGACTTCTGCCCCTACGACAAGATGGTAAAGCACGTTAAGGAAGCCATGGACAAAGCAGTAAAGGAAACCGGGAAGAAAAAAGTGCATTCATTCAACGTCTCGGCACCGGACTTTGACACCATGATCGAGCGCTGCGAAATGATCAGGAATGCAGGGTTTGAACCGGGAAGTTACGCTTTCCTTATCGACGGTATTACCGCCGGATGGATGGCTGTCCAGACCATCAGGAGAAGGTATCCCGATGTTTTCCTGCATTTCCACAGGGCTGCCCACGGTGCCTTCACACGTCCGGAGAACCCAATTGGTTTTTCCGTGCTGGTACTGTCTAAATTCGCACGCCTGGCAGGCGCCTCCGGAATCCACACAGGTACCGCTGGAGTCGGAAAAATGAAAGGAACTCCCGAGGAAGATGTTGTTGCGGCCCACGGTATCCAGTACCTGAGTTCACATGGCCATTTCTTCGACCAGAGCTGGGCCAAGATCATGGAAACGGACAAGGATGCCATAGAACTTGTGAATGAAGACATAGCCCACCATGTGATCCTGGAAAAAGACAGCTGGAGAGGTATGAAAAAATGTTGTCCCATTGTTTCCGGAGGATTGAACCCCGTAAGGCTGAAGCCCTTCATCGATGTGATGGGCAACGTTGATTTCATCACGACCATGGGATCGGGAGTACATGCCCATCCGGAAGGAACCCGATCAGGAGCCAAAGCACTGATACAGGCATGTGATGCCTATCTGCAGGGAATTGATATCAAGGATTATGCCAAAAATCACAGGGAACTCGAGCAGGCTATTGAATTCTTCCCGGAAAAATAACATCATGTAATTGAAAAGTGCTTCCTGTGCGTGCAATTGCTGCGGGCCGATAAATTGCGGCTTCGCAGCAAATTGCCAGAAATAAAAAAGATCAGCCGTACTTATTCATGTAATTTTTATAGGCCCGGATATATTCGGCATGAGGCCATATCAGCGGAATAGTGACATACGCAAGTCCATCATTCCACTTGGGATGGGCACGGACATGTTCTATCATCTTCATCTTGCTGTCCCTGAGAATTTTGGCATTGGTATAATCCTCCAGCCACATCTCAAACCGTTCTATGGTTGAAATATGTTCAGGTAACTGGTACTCATGAGCCATATCAACTACCCATCCCAGGTACATTTCCGCCATTTCTTTCTGATCAATGTTGATGAAATGATTTGCAAGTTCACAGGTAAAATGGCACCACGGACCATAGCCACCATTATTCCGGTCCCAGTGTTCGGGGTAACGGTTCAGGCCGCCGATTTCCTTGTCCCATAAATTATCATGAATTCTTTTTACTGTAGATTTTATCTTAATATCCGAATCCGGGAGGAGGCCGAAATAGGCAGGTGCATATTCCACAGCATCCACATCAATAACACTGGAGGCAAATGCATCATAACCTATTGGGTTACTGCTCTTATCCTTCACACGGATACATTTTATAAAGGAACGCCTGCGGGGAGTGTAGAGACGTGTCATGATGGCGTTCCTGATCTTTCCTCCTTCTTCCTTCCAATTTGAGACGTCCTTGCCCAGAGCCTCACCCATCTTCACGGCTTCCAGTACACCTGCACAGCATGCACAATTGGCATAAATCTCAAAACCATGCTCATAAGCCGGATATTCATGAATGCTGTTAACTGTATGGATAAGATCAACTTCTTCGTTTTTATTCATCAGGATAAAACCGACTGCTTTTTCTACAACATGCCAGTATTCTTCGATGAACTTCTTATCAGCCATCTTATCAAAAAATGAGCCACCTGTGGCCTCAAAATACTTCCCAAGCGCATAAAGGACAAGACCGTTTCCGTCTATCTGCAAATCCTTATAACTTGCATCATTACCGTCTATATCATACCTCTGGGAAAATTCACCCAGAGGTTTTTGGGCATTCAACATAAATTCGAGCCCTTTGCGGGCCTGGTCCATAAGATCAGCATCTATTGCACCAAGGATATCCATCGAATGATCCCTGGGATAGATGAAAGGATATCTTGTACCGGGAGGACTTGCATAGAATCCACCCTTTTCATGCTGATTTTTACGTAGAATCTTGACACTGTTTTCATAAAGCCTGTGGGCTTCCAGATAATTCAATAGGATCACTCCTCTTCAGGATATTCGATTTTAAATACGGAAAATGATTTATCAAGATAGCCGGAAACTTCATCCTTTGAGATACCGGACCTTTCAATGGCCTGTTCATTATATTCTTTTGCTTTACTTACAGGTGATTTACTACCCAGATTAAGGAGTTTGGCACCTGCCAGCTCCGCACGTTTTCTACTGTAGCTGTAATGCAATATCCCCAGGGCACTGGAAAGCGCAGGATAGTTCCATCCCTCTTCAGATTGTTGTTTCTGATCCTTTACATAATCAATTAGTTGCTGGTATTCTTCTGGCCTTTCCCCATATATTTCTATAAACTCGACAAGATCATTGCCAAACGGACATACAGGTAAATAGTTTATATTGTCATCCCTTGCGCCCTCAAATCCGGGACCTTCAATCTCAGCAAGCCTATAACCAATGGATTCAATCCAGTGGTAAGTCTTTTCCGGCCCTACCATATCCACCATTTCGATTATGCCTACAAGAAAAGCCTTGGGTAGCATATTTTCAAGTCGTATCACAATAATTCCCCCTTATTTTAAGATCAAACTGTATCTCTGCTCTCATTAGATCCGATTAATTTAAGAATTGCACGGTTCCATCCCTCGGGTCCTATGCCGTCAACCCTGTTTATATCATCATCTTCAATAGTTGGATCATGCCTTTCGCCAGGTTTCTGGACAAGGAAAGCCACATCCACTGTCTGTAACATGGGCAGGTCGTTCTGGCTATCCCCCAGTCCCACACTTACCACAGAGGGATGAATTTTCCTGTATAATTCAGTCAGGATCGAAACTGCCATTCCTTTATCATTATCTCCCATCAAATGCCAGTATCTTCCGCCTCTGGTGAAATTCAACCCCTGTGCAAGAATGTGCTCTTTGAGCAGTTCTGTTCCTGCATCGTCTTCCATTTTAAACGCTTCATCATATTCCCTGCTTTTGGCAAGGGTTGCGGATTCTATGTCAAGACCCGTATCCTTACTTACCTCTTCAGCGTTCATATCACCAAAACCAGTAATAGGAAGAGAGGTACGATCCCGAATAATTGAAAGTACCCTGCGAAGCTCTTCATAGCGGGTTCCAAGTTCAATTATTTCATAATCCCCGTTTTCTCTTGTATACTCAAAGTCCACATTGAAATAACCACGAGGGATAAAAATAGCCCCACCATTCTCAGAAATAAAGGGATGATGAATATTTAATTCTTTGACATAAACTTCTATTTCAGCGCGGGTCTTACTGGTACAGAAAATCAGAGGGATATTCTTCTGATCAATCAATTTTATTGCAGGAAGGGCAGCTTCATATGAATAGCTATCACGATCGATTAAAGTGCCGTCAAGATCAGTAAAAATAATATATTCCATTTTTGAACACTCCCATACAGGTATCACATTTAGAGTCTCAAAATTCTGCAAACATATTTGATTGCGGTTTATTGTCTCTGTAGATTTCATTTGTTAGAAGAAGTATATAAATAATTGGAGAAGAAACTGTTTGGACCTGTAACAAAATACAAAACAAAGTCCACGATAAACAATGACAATGTTTACCAACTGGATGGACAAGAAATAATAAGTGGCAGGTATTAATTCACATGATGCAAAAGCTAATTTCAATATTCAATCCTCATATGAGTATTGCAACAAAAAATAACATCATTGAAAAAATTGGGAAAGGGCAAACTGAAATTATAATTTCCACTGCAAATCATTTATTAATGGAAATAAATGGAAAATCCAATACCAACGGAAATAAGAAATCAACTACAACAATTATAGATAGCGGTTTATGTGAAATCAAATCTCATGATTTTGCAGAAAAACTGAATACTCTCCTGAGAGATAAAAAAGGGAGACTGCAAGATACAGCGTTTCTCGAAGATTTTAAGGAAAACTTAATTGGTGGTTTTGCTTTTATAACAAGAAACAACAGGTGGATTACCTGTGGAACTGATCTGTTAGGAGTGAAATCTCTCTGGTATTCCACAGAAGATGGCTTTGCTGTTGCATCCGAAAAGAAATATCTTGAAATGGCTGGTTACTATAATATTGAGAAGGTTGACCCCCGAAGTACCCTTAGCTATGATACAGAAGAAGGGAAATTAGATACATACATTGACTGTAAACTGAAACCATCAGCTGAACCTGCAACAAAACAACCTGATGAAATCATAGACCAGTTATATCGTCTGCTTGGGGATTCTGTCAACAGGTGTCTTCCTTCTTCCAAGATAGGAATTTTGTTTTCAGGAGGTGTGGATTCCACACTTGTAAGCATGCTGTGTAAAAAATATAGCAAGCAAGATATTTGTTGCTATGTAGCAGGACTTGAAAGTGAGGTACAAGCAGCCGATGTGCAGCATGCCCTAAAAATAGCAAAAGAGCTGGAGTTACCTCTGAAAGTTATTGAAACATCCCTTGAAGATACAGAAGAAATACTTAGAAAACTCATTCCTCTGATAGAAACTACAAGCGTACCCATGGTTGGGGTTGCCCTGCCGACTTATATAGCATCCAGGGCAGCAAAAGAGGACGGGATCAACGTTCTTTTTACAGGTAGCGGGGCAGATGAAATTTTCGGTGGCTATAACAGGCACAAAAGAGCAACTGACCTGAACAATGAATGCCTGAAGGATGCCTTAAATATCCATCTGGAAGATACGTACAGGGACGGGCTGATTGTATCCGAATTGCAACTGGACTTACGCTCCCCCTTCCTGAACAGGCATGTTGCAGAATATGCCCTGGGGATTCCTGCTACCCTTAAGCTTAATGAAAAGGGCAATAAGATGATACTGCGCCAGGTGGCTGAAATATCTGGAATTCCTGCACAGTTTGCATTCAGGGGTAAAAAGGCGGCCCAGTATGGGAGTAAGTTTGACAGGGCTATTGAAAAACTGGCAAAACGAGCTGGTTATAAAAATAAAACGGATTATCTGAAGAGCATGGAAAAAAACTACAAACCCAAACTGGGAGTACTGTTCAGTTCAGGAAAAGATTGTCACTTCGCAATGTACAAAATGAAAGAGGCAGGTTATCCGATCGAATGCCTGATCACAGTTAAAAGCAAGAATCCGGATTCCTATATGTTCCATACGCCCAATATCAATATGGCATCCCTGCAATCCCAGGCCATGGGAATCCCCCTTCTGGAACAGGAAACCGCAGGTGAAAAGGAAGTTGAGCTTGGCGACTTGAAAAAAGCAATCGAAAGGGCAAAAAAAGAATACGGGATCGAAGGAGTTGTAACCGGTGCCCTGTATTCAACTTACCAGAAAGAGCGAATCGAAAATATCTGCTCAGAACTTGGGATGCATGTATATTCACCCCTCTGGCACATGGATCAGGAAGAAGAAATGTACAAATTAATGGAAGAAAATTTTCATTTTCTATTCAGTAGCATTGCAGCCTATGGTTTAAGCAGCAAGTGGCTGGGCAAGGAAATTACCAAAAACGAGATCTATGAACTGGTAAAACTGAATGAAAAAATCGGACTGAACATCGCCGGAGAAGGTGGAGAATTTGAAAGTTTCGTTCTTGACTGTCCCTTATACTCCAAAAGAATAGAAATAAAAAAGAGCACTGTCATAGATATCGATGAGTATACTGCACGCCTTAATATAGAGGATACTATACTTGTACAAAAGGACAAGCCGCAAAGGGAGTGATTATATGCCTACACCATCAAATGAACCAAAACCTATTAAGAAAAAGGAAGAAGAGCCCGGGGAAACTGCTGAAGAGGAAATAGATGACTGGTGTGAACTTGTAAGCAGTAATGAAGAAGAAACAACAGAAGCTGACCGCGAGATGAAAGAATGGTGCAAGGCCACCACATCCAAAAAGAAAGAAGAGTAATAGTTGACCTTCTTACAAACACAAGAGTATAAATATGGAACTACCAGATCACCGTACCAAAATTGTATGCACGATTGGACCGGCCTCCAGTCCCGAACCCGTACTCAGGCAATTGATACTTAAGGGGATGAATGTAGCCAGGATTAATTTTTCTCATGGTGATCTGGAAAAACACAGGGAAGTTATTCACAGGATCCGTAGTTTATCAACTGAATTGGGAGTAACTGTGGCCATACTTGCCGATCTGCCAGGTCCCAGAATAAGGGTTGGCGATCTGGAAAATGAACCTTTAACCCTTGAAAAAGGAGATACTGTTTATCTCACTCCTCTGGATATAGAAGGTGGGAAAAACATCATACCTGTTAATTACAAAAGGCTTTATGAAAGTGTGAGCCCGGGAAGCAATGTATTTCTTAATGACGGTTTTATCCAGCTTCGATGCCTGGGAAATACAGATAAAGGAGTGGAATGCAAGGTTGAAATCGGGGGTTATCTCACATCCCACAAAGGGGTAAATTTGCCAGGGTCCAAGATATTTCTGGATGCTGTGACAGATGACGACCTGAGGTTCATGAAGTTTGCCCTTGAGGAAGGAATAAACATATTCAGTCTCTCGTTTGTAGAAAATTCATCTGATATTGAAAAACTGCGACAATTTGCCCAGCAGCATGGTGAGTCCATTTATGTCGTGGCAAAAATAGAAAGGGAAGAAGCTGTAAAAAACATAGATGATATTCTTGATCATACCGATGCCATAATGCTTGCAAGAGGTGATCTGGGAGTGGAAACCCCGATCCAGCAAGTGCCGGTTTTGCAAAAAGAGATTATACATAAGGCAAATCTGCGGGGCAAACCTGTCATTACTGCAACACATATGCTTGAATCAATGACAGAAAATATTCGCCCAACACGTGCAGAGGCAACTGATGTGTCAAATGCAATACTTGACGGTACAGATGCCCTGATGCTTTCCGGGGAAACGGCAGTAGGAAGATACCCGATTGAAACTGTATTGATGATGACTGGAATCGCTTCAAGGACCGAAAAATGGAGGAATGAAACCGGCTGGGGGACCGAGTTGCTTACAAAGGGCATCGATGAACTTACCATGTCAGTAAGTGATGTTATTGCCCTGCAGGTTTATCAGGCCATCAAGCGTTTGAAAGTAGACCACACTGTAACACCCACCATTTCCGGCCAGACTCCACGCAGGATTTCCCGGCTTAAACCCGATTGCTGGATATTCGCTATGAGCAGAAGGCAGGAAATATGTGAAACGCTTACCCTTTCATACGGGGTTTATCCTATATATTCCCCGAATAAAGGCGGTAGCTGGGAACAAACCGCAAACAGGTTACTGAAAGAAAATCAGATCGCATCAGAGGGCGATCTTATAGTCTTCACAGAAGGCCAGTCTCCCGGTAAACCGGGAGGTACCAATATGCTGAAAATTTTGCAGATCGAATGATTTCAAAGTGTTTGTTCTGCAAGCAACGTAGAGATATCTTTTATCACTGGTTTTGGCTTTCCGGAAACACCGTCCAGATGATACTGGCAAAAGGGACAGTAACTTACCAGTGTGTTGCCTTCCTGAAGGTTTTCAAGGGTTAGATTTGCTATTTTACCTGATATTTCCGGGAAATTGGGTTTGACACCTGCAGGTGCACCACAACAAACCGTACCTTCAAACAGTTCTTCTATGGAATATCCCATCGATGAAATCAACTGTCTGGGAACATTCTTTTCTTTCCTCATGGGACATGCATCCCTCAGAGAAACCGTACCCGTGGTCTTACGTGGCTGCAATCTGCCTTCCCTGACAAGCTCACTGAAGAGGTCAAGAGAAAATACCACTTCAAATTCCGGTTTTCGGCCTAATTTTGCATACTCTTTCCCGATGACCTCATAACATCCCGGGCAGGAGACCACCAGTTTTTTTACTCCCTGTGATTCGATGTAATCCACATATTTACGTGCATGTCCTGCAGCTTCATCCAGATGGCCATTGTCAATCAGGAAAAGACCACAGCATTTTTCCTCTTCAAGTAACATAGGCCTGATATCTGCAGCATTCAGTAATTGTATCGTTGAACGTGCAATCTCCGGCTGAGCAAAGGATACCCAGCAGCCACCCATATAAGCAATTTCTGCCTTTTCAGCGATTTCCAGATTATTGGTTATCCAGTCAAAACGATGAGCATCGTCCATGTGTCCCGGCACATTATTTACCAGAATGTTCTGACAGATCTTTCCGGTTTTCTCCGGTTCCCTGCCCTGCTCTGCGAGCAGTTGTCTTTCCCTCTGTATGATATCCGTGATTGGAATGTCCACGGGACAGACATCATCGCAGGCACCACAGCGTGTCGAAAGATACACATTGTTCATTTCGTCTTCTGTAAGTTCTTTTCCTTCCTCAATACGGTTAAGAAGGGATATTTTAGCCCGGGGTGTAAAAGAGTCATTGCCCGTAACTTTTGTAACAGGACATACATCAAGACATTTGTTACATTCAATACATGAATCTGCAAGTTCTTGGTAACTTTTCATAATTTGCCTCTGAATACCAACTGTCTTTTACTGTGATTCAGTATCAATAAATAAGTACTGATTTAATTATGTTAAAATTGTACAAAAACAGATTTTCCGCAAAATCAAGAAAAAGACTTATCAACATTGATTTTTAAATTAATATTTCAGGGGTAGTGTAATGAAGAAAGTATCTATGATTTTAGTAGTGCTAATAGCTGTATTTCTAGCTATAGGATGTGCTGGGTATCAGCAATCCGGTAACGAAGCAGAAGAAAGCGGCGAAGCTGTAGAAACGACCAATGTGATTATGGAAGATATCCAGTTCAAACCAGCTACCATACAGGTATCAGTTGGGGATACTGTTACATGGACCAATGAAGATTCAGCCACACATACAGTAACAGGCCAGGATTTTGATTCCGGTAACCTGGGCCAGGGGGAAATTTTCACTTATACATTTGATGAAGCCGGAACCTATGATTATGAATGTACCATACATCCCTCAATGACAGGTACAGTTATTGTAGGGGAGAATACTACAGATTCCGGTACTGAGGATGATGAAAATACCGGTGGGTACTAAAGTAATTAAATTAAATCCGACCCTGTTAAATCCCATTTGGAGAGGAAGTGTGACCTTGCCCTGTCAAGGTCCCCTCCCAATAAACAGAGTATAATTTCTTTATCTTATTTTAGGGTCCAAATTATTCAATAATTCTTTCTTAGCAAAATCCAAAGATTTTTGAGGACTGTTTTTTTTGTGGTAAAACGAATAATTCCTGGAACAAATCTGTAAAACCGAAAACGCAAAGATGCCTTTGAATCCATTTCGAGTTTTTCTTCATCGAACAGGGGCAAGATTTGATAATCACAATGGATAGCTCTGGTATTGATTATCGAGAGTATTGCATACAAAAACCCGCAAGTAATACCCGTAGCTGCAGGATCAGAAAAACCCCATTTAAGGTTAAAGGAAAAACTGCGAAACCGGATAGCTCTTAAGGTATCATTCATCAACCTTAGAAGAGGAAACTTAATATCATGAAATACCGATATAAACGATGAAACTTTCTTAACTGTTGCGCTATTAGATTTGTCGGCCCTACCTGCAACAGCAAAGGACTCTGTTACTTCTTCCTTTTTGGAATCCTCGATACTGATGACTCTGGATAAGCGTAAGAAACTTACCCTTAAATTGCCTCTATATCCGTTTTTGTCGATTTTGAAACTGAATACCAGATCAAACGCTGCAAAAAATATTACAAATATCACTAACAGCAGTAATAATAAAACAAAAAAAAGAATTGTAGGCCACATAGACCTGTAAACCCTTATTTATCGACAGGAGAAGATCAGTTCTTTTCCTCTTCTGTCGAACTTTCTTCTTGTGTTTCACTGGGTTTATCGGAAGATTTCATCTTACCCTTCATGTCTTTTATCTTTCCGATAATTTCCGGTACGGATTCAATTAGTTTATCTATGTCCCCCTTACTGGACAATTTCAGCAACCTGACATCTTCTTCAGATATAACAAGAAATGCAACAGGCTCTATTTTTGCACCTGCACCGCCGCCACCACCAAAGCTCGATTCGGTTGCACTTTTCTTACCTTCACCACCGCCGCTACCAAAGCCAAAGGACACTTTGCTGATGGGTATGATAGTTTTTCCACCTGCTTCCATCGCTTCGCCTACAACGGTTTTAGTGCTGACAAGTCTCTCAAGTTCCTCAGAGACCTCTTTCATTACATCTTCTACTCCCATATTGACACTCCCTTATATTCGATAGTTTTATTGATATAATAAGATGAGTACTGTTATTTAAAAAGATAATCCAGCGTTTTCTGAAAATAAAAAACTGATAGTTTATATCAAACAGAAGTATGTGCATGAATAAACACTTAAGTATATGAGCACATACTTACACACCACATAATGTTTCTAAAGGAAACTGAAAATAATTATTAAAGCCAGATGGATGTGGAACAATGAAAGTTGTAGGTTTTGTAGGAAGCCCACGTAAAGATGGGAATACAGATGTACTCGTACAGCAAGTTCTTGATGGTGCCTCCGAGAACGGGGCTGATGTCAGGAAGTTCAATATAAATGAGATGGATTTCACCGGATGTCAGGCATGTGGCTACTGTAAGGTCCACGAAAGATGCAAACTTGAAGACGACATGGAAAAAGCCCTGGATGCAATCATAGATGCTGATGGTATTGTTTTTGGCTCACCCATCTATTTCGGCCAGTTCACGGGTCAGGCACGTTCATTCATAGACAGGTTCTATTCCCTGATTAACCCGGATTTCTCTCCCCGTATCAATGCCGGAAAGAAACTTGTACTGGTGGGTTCCCAGGGGTTCCCTGAAAAGAACCAGTACAAACCGGTATTTGACGAGTTCGGGGGACTGATGAACCAGTTTTTCGGGATGGAAATCAGGAATACATTGCTTGGTGCCGGTTACTACGAGCCCGGAGCAGTTAAAGATAACACGGAATTAATGGATGAGGCAAAAACTGCCGGAAAAGAACTGCTCGACTAATTCCCGAAGATTTCTGCCTGTGTATTTTCATATCACAGGCATAAATTTACTTTTTACTTACGGAAAACTCCGGTATAATGGGGCCACCTGAAATACTCCCCATGCATGCCGGAAAGTTCTGCAAGGCCTGCTTTTTTCATGTGTTCTACTATTTCTACAGGGGACATACCATGATCATTTTTTGTTGGTTCCCTGATGTAAATAAGACCGTTTTTCTTAAGTTTGAATGCAAGGGAGTTTAATATTTCCTGCCTGTCATTTTCATCAATGTCATGGAGGACAAAATGGATAAAAACAGAATCAAAATAATCATCAGGCAGATTTGCATCCTCGATCCTTTCACAGATAAATTCAACATTTGAAAAATCCTTCATTCTTTTTTTTGCTTTCTCCATCCAAAAGGCTGAGGTGTCAATGCAAACCAGATTGCCGCTGTCTGAAAGGGCTTCTGCTATATGCTTGGAAGCCGCGCCTCCTCCGCATCCAAAATCCAGAATATTTTCATCACCCTTCAACTGTAGACCCTGAATATATTGCTTATAGCGGAAACTTCCCAGACGGTTCCAGAGCACTTCCATTCGCAACTTTTCGAAAAAACCAGGGTTATCAAAGCTCATGTGATATAATCAATAATCTATTTCATTAGTTTTTCGCCATATTTTACACATTGCAATATAATTGCATTTGATATCAGCAACAGTAAAACACATAAGTCTTTGACCCATGTGTATGCCCATGCCAGCAAGAATACATGAAATCATAGAATCCAAAAGGCTTGTCATAAGGCCGCTGGAGGAGAAAGATTTTGCTGGTTTCTACAGGTTTATCTCAAATGATAAAGCTACAAAATATTTTTTCTTCAGTAAAAAACCGGTATCCTATAAAGATACCCGCAGGTTTTTCCATAAAACAATGGAAAATTACGATGAACCAGATGAGGTCTATGCCTATACTGTTGCAAAAAAGAGCAGTGATGAATTTGTCGGTTCTGTTGGAATGCTTCCTGACCCTGACAAGGGAGCATAGCAGGTTTACTGGTCCATTTTACCAAAACACTGGAACCAGGGATTTGCAACCGAAGCTATCCAAATATTCTTGCATCACGCTTGCCGCAAACTGGATTGCAAACAGTTCATCGCTTTTTCACATAAGGACAACATTGCTTCGAGGAAAGTTGCAATAAAAATCGGTATGAAAAATGAAGGACCTACACGGGTAAAAGGGGTTAAACATAGACCCCTGTGTTATACAATGGACAATTGTGAAGATTGAATAGGAACATTCAATCTACCTTTTCCATCAAAAAATTGACTAACTATTGATTCCAAAAAGTTAAGAATTACTTTGCTTTTCGGACAGATTATTTAGATAGGTTATTAATTTTTTGGTGTCCACATTCTGCTTGTCTGCGATCTGGCATATTTCATCATATAACAGAGTAAGTTCCAATTCGTATTCCGATTCGTCCTTGACTCTGGACCAATAATCCAAAAATATATCCCTCTCAAATTCGACAAAATTACCATCTATTTTTAAAAAAATTGCCAGTGGGCTTGTTTCTACAATTTTCCCAATCTTGCCAGTTTCATTATTCTTATAGAATTCCCCTTGTCTCATCTTTGTTCCCCTCCAATTCCAACCACAATTTGATATTCTAATTTATTACAATTAAACATAGCGACAGGTTTGTATGGCAGGACTTGTATTTTCAACTTTTTATACCTGGACCTTAACGTCAATTGCTTCACTTACTTTTGATGCCAGAGTATATTGTTTTGGATGTGTATACTTATATAAATATGTATAAATTTTTTATAACATATTCTCAGCTATCAGATCAAATATAAAATGAGGGATGATTTTATGATTGTTACAATAATTGTAGTTACAGCAATTATAGTAAGTTCTCTTTCAATCATAGATATTGAGAACAAAATATTGAAAACACTAACCTTCAAAAATAACTAAGATATAATTGTAAATAATCGTAAACTCATTTAATAAAATCACAATTACCAACATTATTATGTATAGTATGGGAGAAAAGGAGTTTATTATTCAAAAAAACAAATCAAATTCAACGAATAATAACTCGAACCGGGGTGTAAATTATCAAATAATGGGTTTGATTTGCCTTTTATTTATGTCATCCATGGTATTACTTTTTTGTATCATGGTATTCGGCAAAGCGCTAAATATAGCAATTGTTGCCAGATAAAATATCTTTTTATCAAGCAAATGGTAGTGTGAAAGTAAAAGTACTGCCAACTCCAACTTCACTTTCAACCCAGATTTCTCCACCATGCATCTCCACATATTTTCTCACAAGAGCAAGTCCAAGACCAGTTCCGCCAAAAGAACGGGAAGAAGTCGAATCTACCTGTTTGAAAGGATCAAATATACTTTCAAATTTCTCTTTGGGCACACCAATTCCGGTATCTGAAACCGAGATTTGAAAATTTTTATTCACACATTTAGAATTAACAGAGACCGTACCTTTTTCAGGTGTAAATTTAATGGCATTACTCAACAAATTATACATTATTTCTTTAAATTTCAATCTATCAACATGTATTTCCAGATCTTCAGATTTTATATTTAAGTGTAAATCTACTGATTTCTTTTTTGCCATAGGCTCGACAAGGACTATTGTATCATCAATTATTTCTGTAAGATTCACTGTTTCGGGCAGATAATCCATTTTGCCAGATTCAACTTTTGAAATGTCAAGGATATTATTAATCAATTCTAACAAATGGCTTCCACTTTCATAAATATTTTTTACATATTTCTGTTCTTTATCGTCAAGATGATTAGATGAGTTCGTCTCCAGTACCTGAGAAAAACCAATGACCGAGTTTAGAGGAGTGCGCAATTCATGGCTCATGTTGGCAAGAAATTCGGATTTAGTACGATTGGCTTCTTCAGCCACAATCCTTCCTTCAATTAATGATTCTTCCCCTTTTTGTCTCGTTGCCTCCAGTTCTAAATTGTAAAGAGAAAAGGAAATGTCACCAACTACTTCTTTAGATAAAGAAATTATCTCTTCATCATTTGCATGTTTTTCAGGTATAGATAATGAAATTATTCCATATTCTTTAGGGCCATATTGTAATTTCGATACAAAAATAGCTGTACCATTTTTTTCATCTTTAAGCGGACAATCTATACATTCATTAACAGGATTATCTAAAATGATATAGTCACGCTCTTTCAAAACACGTTGGACACAATATGGTAAACCAACATTCTTGAGACTATGAACAAATTCTTCAAATTTATCGCTGAAGCCACTTTCTTTGATTATATTTATTTTTTTGTTTTCGTCAAAAAGACATAACCAAACATTAGTATAAGTGTTATATCTAACCAGACTATCACAAATTCCCTGTAACAAATCATCTGGATTTGATTCTTTTACAATTGTCTGGTTGACATCACGTATACAGCGTAGTGTGTCGGTAAGAAAATTTATCCTTTGCAAATTTTGATTACGTTCAGTTATATCACTAATGATACAGTTTATTCTTTCATATCCTTCAGCACTTTTATTGATACCTGATGAATTTATAATTGCATCAATAAGTTCACCGTTCTTTTTGACCATCTTGTACTCTTTATCCTTAGAATATCCAGTTACAATGATTCTTTGAAGAGATCCAAAAGCTTTGTCGTGATAATCAGGATGGAGTATTTTTGACATTGGATGTCCGATTATCTCATCTTTCTCATAACCAAGGAAGTTTTTGATCTGGTTATTGCAATCCACAATTATGCCCTTTGAATCTACAGACGTTATCAGGTTTGCAGCCGTCTCAAAGATGGATCTGTAACGCTGCTCACTTTTCTTCAATAATTCAAAATTCCTGCTATTTCGCAGGGCAATAGCAGCATGCTCACCAAATGTTTTTGCAAGCCTGGCGTCATGTTCTGTGAAATCACCGTCTTTATAGCCAAAACCCAGTAACCCTACTGTTTTACCCTCTATGTTTAATGGAGAGAAAAGAACGTTTGGTAAAACCATATGACCCTCAGGCATATATTTGACCCATTCACTTGCCATGAAGTTATTCTCATAAACCACTTCACCTGTCTCATATACTTTTGCTCGCAGACCTCTAAGTGGAATGGGTGTATTTGGATCCAAAGAGCAAGGTATATCTATATCTTCTAGGAAAAGGTATTCAGTTTCTTTCCCTGAATCTGAGAACAGAGCCACATAACCTGCTTGTGCACTTATGAGCCTTGAACACGCATCAAGTATCTTTCTTGCCACCACCTCGAAATCGTCAATTTCCAGAATGGCAGTGGTAGAATTCAAAAGTTCAGTGATTTCTTTTTCTTTTTGTTGGGAACGATTTAGTGCTTCAGAAAGATCTGATTCTGTGCTTTTTTGTTTGGTTATATCTTTTACAAACCCAATTACCCTATTTTCGGACAAAGCAGCAGCTGTAACCCTCCATCACCTTCTGTCTCCCTCTTTAGTCAAATATGGGATTTCAATGTCTGCTTTTCCTTTATTTTTTACATCTTCAAACTTATTAATTACATATTCATGGATATCATGAGGCAGTAGGTCCAGCAGATTCATTCCAAGTAATTCATCCTCTGAATAACCTGTAATTTCGCAGGCAGCAGGGTTGACATCTACATAATAACCATTTTTGTCAGTTATAAAAATGCCATCCGGAGCGTTGTTAATGTAACTTTTGAATTTAGCTTCACTTTCTTTACGTGCAGTAATATCCAGAATGCTAACCAGAACCATCGGTTCTTTCTCAAAATGAATGAGGGATGTCGAAAGAAGAAATGTCAATTCTTTATTTTTACCATCCAGTAAAAAAGGGAGTGTAGCTTCTACCATTTCATGGGATTGACCCGTAGCAAAAGTATCCATTACTGTGTTTCGAACAGTACATTCATCACAGAAAGGTCCAAATCCACAACCTTTTGGATCATCAAGATAATGAATACACCTTAAAGCTTCACCACCTCGCATTCCAATAAGTTCATCTGGATATTCGCCTGCAAACTTAGCTCCCGAATCATTTATTTTGCGAACTCGTCTTTCTTTATCCACCAGCATCATTATAACGGGAGCGTTTTGGTAGATCGCATCAAGTTCTTGTTCATTTTTCAGGATTTGTGCTTCAGATTTCTTGCTATCTGTTATGTCCTTAATAATACCTGTAACAGTATTATTTTGTGAATCATATTCGGCAACTGAATGTATATCGACAATACGACCATCACTGGGCCTTTTTATTTTGAATTCAACATCGTATTCCCGTTCCCCTTTAACAAGTTTCTCCAGTGCATCATCTAACATTGGTCTGTATTCAGGAAGAGGAATTTTTTGCACTTCTGTGATGGTATAAATTTTACCAATCTCGAGTCCATATATTCTGCAAGCTTCTTCTGAAATAGTTATAGTACCGGTATTGAGATTAAATTGCCAGCTTCCCATATTCCCGATAGATTGTGCCTTTTTTAACTGCCTTTGTTCTTTCTTTGCCAGCAATTCAGCTTCTTTCCTCTCAGTGATGTCGATATGCTGTATAAAAACATCCGTAGGATATGTTTTTGAGAGTGGGGTTACTTTTAGTAAAAACCAGCGTTTTTCATCCGGACTGTGACAGGGATACTCAAGCTTAAAAATATGTTTTTTTCCAGATATTATGTCCCTTATACCTTCACCTGCAATGGATGATTCACTTGAAAATTCCCCGATTGCTTTATCACATATTTGCAGGTAATTGGTACCCTCACTACATTCTAATGGATCCAGACCATTGTCTTGAGCAAACTGTTTCCAGCTTTTATTCGTGTAAATAATTATGCCATCGGGAGAGATAATTGCAATATTATCTTCCCACAGATCAAATAATGCAGTATCAATCGAAGGTTTTTTAAATAAAATCAATTTCCACTCCACATATCTTATGAAAAAACAAAAATCAACTACTTAAAAATATTATATTAGATTAACTATATTAAACTTTTCCTTTCTAACTAATTTATAAATTTAACACTGAGATTATTATATTATAAACAAGGGTCAGAAAGGTTCACAAAAAGCAACTTGCTGTATAGTAATACGATATGGAAAATGTTCATCTTGCTAATCACAAGTCTAATATATGAATTAATTCTTATAAAAGACAAAATAGATAAAATAATTTGGCTGTTCATATTTATATGGGATACTTGCTAAAAATGCTAAATTGAATGGTTATTCCAATTAAACACCTGAATGACTAATTCATATGGAGAAATATGCCACAAAACAATAACATTCCATTAAAATGTACAGCAATCGGTCAATTCCTCTATAACAATTGCAGCATGCTTGCAGAAAAAACTGTAGAAATACAATATTCCAGACAGTCTGAATTATATTCAAAATATGGTGAGAAAGGCAAAAAGTTTTCTTTGCAGGATTGCAAATATCATATTTTTTATCTGGGAGAATCAATTTGCCTTTGTAGCAAAACTCTTTTTTTAGACTACATGCAATGGGTAAAGGTATTGATGAGCAATCTGGGAATTCATGAAAAATATTTGATTACAAATATTGAAATTATAAAAGAAGTTATATCTGAATGTGCTTCACAGGGCCAGATTACAAAAGAAGATATAAGTGTTGTTTTTGAATATTTGGATGCAGGCCTGATGGCATTCAAAAATGAAGATACCTTTTCTCCCTCCTACATTGATAAGAGTACAGAATATGGAGAATTAGCCGGACAATATCTTGACCTTTTGACTGAAGGGCAAAAAAAGGAAGCATCATACTTAATATTTGAAATATTGGAGGAAGGTGCATCCATAAAAGATATTTACCTCAACATATTTCAACCTTCGCAGTATGAAGTGGGCAGACTATGGCAAACAAATAAGATCAGTGTGGCTAAAGAACACTATATAACCGCTTCTACGCAGAACATAATGTCCCAGCTTTATCCCAGAATAATGACACAACAAAAGAATGGACATACTGTAATAGCTACCTGTATAGGTAGTGAATTACATGAGTTGGGTATCAGAATGGTTGCTGATTTTTTCGAGATGGATGGTTGGGATAGTTACTATCTGGGAGCAAACACACCCGCATCAAGCATAATTCAGATGGTCAAAGATACAAATGCTCAATTGGTTATTATTTCTGCCACTCTTTCGATCAATGTCCATAAGCTAAAGAACCTGATTGAAGACCTGAGACGGTCAAAAGACTTAGATGATACAAAAATCATGGTAGGAGGGCATCCTTTTAACATAGACCCTGATTTATGGGAAAAGGTCGGTGCAGATCTTAGCGCTCCAGATGCACAACAATCCATGGAAGTAGCAAATGAATTGTTTGAATGAAATATCCTTCAATTTGTTAGGTCAATGTAAGTGGTTTTCATATGCCAAAATGTGCAGGATGGTTTGATGACTATAGGAGAAGAAAAAGCACTCATCTCAATGCTTGAAAAATTCTACTGGATAGAAACGGAAATGGTTCAATTAAGCATATGGGAAGCACTCATCGAAATCGATGATAATTCAGATGAAGAATTAGAAATGATGGCAATTGCTACAGAAAAACACGTGAATTTACTTGCCAAGTGGTTTGAAGAAATCGGCAAAGCTTTTCCGGATAAAAAACCTCCCGGCCTCCCTGAAGAAGATATTGATTTTAAAGGACTGGATGTACCGGAAATTTTTCAGGAAATTTTAAAGTACCTGAAACTAGCACGAAAAGCGTATTTATCGATAAAAATGGTAAAAGTTTTTAAATCAGTAGATGAAGTAATTGCCGATAAAGACATAGATTCATTCTTCTCAAATCTTGATAAAATAATGGTTGATAACGAAAAACATATAGAAATATGTGAAGAAAAGATAGGTGGTTACAGATCAATTTGTAGTCGCCATTCATTTCAATAAAGTAAACGAATTAATGAAATATGTTTAGTACTAGGATAATCATGGATGACAATGAAATCTATAACCAAATTTCGCAGCTGAATAATGAGTTGGTAAATACTCAACGCGATCTTGTAAAAACAAATCGGGACTTAGAATACCAAATCGAGAGATTCAGAGTTACACTACAAAATATAACAGATCCCGTAATTGTAACAGATGCAAATTTCAATGTTGTGTTAACAAACCAAAATGCAATTTCTTTTACCGGAAATGAAAAGGATATGATTGATAGACCGGTAGATGAGGTATTGTATTTTGAAGAAATAATACAGGACACTGATAATGAAACGTTCAGGGTTTCTGAACATAGATCTCAATATCCCCTGAAGAACAAAGAAATGCTGTTTATTTCCGCTAATCACAACAAGGTTTTTGTTGAACTTAGTGTTTCTCCAATAAAGGAAGATCCTGAAAAAATTAGTGGGTACGTAATAATAATCCATTCCATAGATGAGAGAAAAAAGATAGAACTGCGCCAAACAGAAATAAAAGATTTTTTGTATGTAATTAACAAGATATTGAGACATGATGTATTGAATTTCCTAAATGTCATTCAAATGGCAATATATCTATCAAAGGAAAAAAATGATTTTAATTATCTTGATAAAGCAACGATGTCGGTTGAAGCAAGTATAAAATTAGTTAACGATATGAAAAATCTGGAGTATACGATTTCTAAAGGTGGAAATCTTGATGTTTACCATGTTCGTGAAGTTATAGAAGACGTAAGTTCCAATTATCCGATCGAATTTAACATCATTGGTAATGGAGATATTGTAGCGGATGAAGCAATTTATTCTATATTTGACAATCTTATAAGAAATGCAATTAAACATGGCAATACTGAAAAAATGAGATTTGTCATAACTGATAAAAGTGACCATTGTCAAATTAGTGTAAGAGATTATGGAAACGGTATTGACAATGATGTAATCGATAAAATTTTTGATGAAAATTTCACTCATGGAACTACCGGAAATACAGGACTTGGCCTATACATAGTAAAAAAGGTCATCGAAAGATATGGTGGAGATATTTGGGTAGAAAGTGAAAAAGAAAAGGGAACAATATTCACTATCAAAATCCCAGGCCCAAATTAAAATTTCACCTGTCACAGCAAAAAATAACAAATGCTTACAATCAGGACGCAACACTCTTGTACCACACGCAAAATAACCAGCCTTCACTCCCACTTCTCCCTCAACCCCACCGCCAGCACAAACGCCGCCGTCACAAGCAACGCCAGCACCAGCAATGAAGCACGTGCACCGTACTGGTCCAGCATCACCCCTGCTATCACCGGACCCAGCGCTGCACCAAGCCAGCGAATCATATTGAACGTACTCATCGTGGTGCCCAGTATGCTTGCATCGGTACGTACCACCTCATCCACCAGGATGGTTGAGGTGAGTGTTACAACCGGGCTGAAACACAAACCCACCAGGGCGAAATTCAGGGCGATTGCCAGAGGGTCCACGGGCATCCTGCAGAACAGGAGTAAAGCTACCGCTGCCACGAACGTGACTGCGACCAGAGGTTTTTTCCGGCCGATTGTATCGGAGCATTTGCCGCAACCTGAAGCACTTATTGAACTGACCGCTGCAAAGGGTACGAACAATAAACCGGTAGTTGATGTAGATATACCCTGGTCCTGGGCAAAAAAGGGCAGCACGTAGGTGGCACCGATGGAAGCCATGTTGCAGAACATCGCTATAAAGGTCACAAATAAAATGGTGCGGGTTTTGAAAAGATTGATTGACAGGGTCATAAGTTTCAGGAAATGGGTACCTTCCCGATACTCAGGAGCAGTCTCTTCCAGCAGGAAAAAGATAGCACATACAAGAAAAACGATCAATGAAAGTGTCTTGAAGACAAGTCGCCATCCGTATTCTTCTCCTAGCGTCCCCCCGGCTATATATCCGGAAATCGTACCCAACCCCACAGCAATGGCTATTACACCCATGGCTTTTCCCCTCTCTTTTAATTCATAAAGATCACCGATCATCGTGAATGAGGTTGAAAAAAAGATTGCAGCCCCTATTCCTGAAATAGCACGGGCCCCCAGCAGGGTTAGAAAGGAATAAGCAAATGAAGTCACAAATAATCCGCTGGAAAAAATGAATATCCCGCCGATTATCATGGGCTTTCTTCCCAACCTGTCTGACATCATGCCAAAGGGAATCTGGAAAAAGGCCATACATATCATGAAAATTCCTGCCACCCATCCCAGGTTTGAGCGGGAAATGTTGAGTTCTGCAGATATGGGTGGCAGCAGGGGAATAAAAGATAAAAGGGCCAGAAAAACACAGAAAGTTCCCAGGAATAGCAGGGTAATTTGTCTGGATGGGTGCTTTCCTGATAGAATTTTCATTTTTTTCTCTCGTTATTTATCCGCAGCTGGAAACTAAATACAGTCACTTCACGAATGGACTACTGCAGAGCTCTTTGTGTCAAAAGGATTGGTTCGCATTGCCAGGGAGAAGAGATATGGGTGGTTGTCCTTTAAATACTTCATGTAATCCAGCCATTCTATGACAAGCCTGCTATAAGCCCTTTCTATATCCAGGCCAAGATGATCGAAATCCGACTCGGGGAGATTTTGCAAATCCTCACGATTAACCAGTTCCTCCATCAGGTGGAATACTGCACGCAATAGACCCGTAAAGGATTCATGTTCAAGCAGTGAAGGATTTTCAAGTAAACCTGCCATGAAACTGCGGTGTTTTCGCAGGAAATCACGCAGGTAGACAAGGTCTACGTTGCCTATATTCACCGAATATTCATAATTGCGCAGGAATGTAGTAATTTCCTCAAAATCTTCGTCGGTCCAGTCTTTCCTTACGATTAGCCGATTTCGAACATTTTCAAGACCTGGATCGGCGTCTGAAAAGAAAGTGAGCAATTTCGTTCCCACTTCGCTGAAAAAAACACCGATGACCATATTCAATTTTTCAAGCCGCTTACTTCTCTCCATATCACTAAGCAGTTTATGTAATATCATCGTGACAAGCAAAACCTCTATTGGAACAAATGCTATATCACTCACAAGGAATATGAATATGTGGTGTGGGTCGTGAAAAATCAGGTAATGGAAGAAGTAAAGAATGGTTGATGCAACCACCAGGGTTATTCCAAATATTTTATAACTTTTTGAAATGTCCATAAATTGGTATCTCCTGTATAACAGATATTCTTAAGCAATCAAATATGTTTGTTCTTCCTATATAGGATTTCAAGAGATAAAAACTTATAATTATACTACTAAAAGCATCTATGAACAAATTAATTAAAATATTGCTAATATTTACCATTTTAATTATAGCAGCCTCGGTTCTATGGATCAACCACCAGAACCAGATGTACGAAGATACTTTCCAGAGTGAATATCAGTATGATATAAGCATTAAAACATTGCAACCCCTCCACAATGTGACCCTGTATTTACCTCTTCCTTCTGATGGTAATGAATCTTTTTTTTCAGAGGGCCTTAAATCAGAAAATAATCTTAATAAGCCAACCGGATGGAACTGTACCATTACAGAAACCAAACACGGGAAAATGTTGCAAATCACAGCACAGAAAATAGACCCTGAATTCCATTCAACTCCGGTCCCAATAGAAGAAGGTCAGGATAAAGGACTGAACCGTACAATAAAAGAATCCACTGAATATTCAGAAGATACGCCTATTCCCTATCCAGAGGGTTTCAGCATCTACCAGAATAGTGATCATGAATTGGACACAAAAAATCCTCTGGAAAATGAAGTTACTTTCATACCAAAATACAGCATAAAAGAAGTTCCAAACCAATTCCCCAATGATGAAAATGAAAATGCCAAGACGTACCAATACGAAAGCCGCATCTATGCACAGTACAATACAACTGCAGAAAACACGGTAGATATTTCCATGAGTTTTATAGGAATGAACAATTGGTGGGTCTACGGCTGGAACGGCAACCAGTATCATGAACATCTTCACATAACCCTGAAAGGAGATCAGGATGGGTGGACCCCAATAGAAGGAGAAATCGTTACTGGTGAGGGAAATTACCGTTGAACGACGGATTTATTCCTCCTCATTTATTTTTCATTAATATAACAGATTAATATTAATTACTCCGTTTTTGAGGGTTATCTTTTTGGTGCTTATTAAACATAAATTTACCATCTAATCTATACTTTGTTTTGGATTTGAATTGTTTTAAAAGTACGTAAACTATAGGAGGAGTGGAAATGGTAAGTTTTGGGGATGTTGTTGACGTAGTAGCAGGAGTGGCAACAGGCGGATTATACACGCTTGGCAAATCGATTTATGAGAGCAGTGAATCTGCCGGGGATGCCGCAGAAGCCGCGGGTATATCCATTGCTATAATTGGATCAACAATCCAATCCGTAGGAGAACAGCTAAATTCTTTCCTTCAGGAAACAGAAGAACTCATATCCATAAAAAGGCTGAGCCCGCGAGCAGAAAATGATCTTTGGGAAGAAGAAAAAGACAGACTTGATGAATTAAAAGTTGAAAAGCAGGAATTGTTGCAGCAACTTCAAAGTCTGGGTGTGGAAGACCCTTTGGATTTTTCCTTCAATTTCTGGGATATGATTTCAGATATGGAAAATGTACTTGAAAAATTCGAAATCCTTTCAAGAATCGCAGCTATCAACGCTCAGATAATGGATATTCTCTACAAGGAACCGGGAGTACTTACCAGCGGGATATACAATGCAAAAGAAGTTCTTGAGCGCCTGAATACCGTTGAACAGCCTATGATAGAAGATGTTCTCGGAGGAATTGATGACAACCTGGAGGTTAGTGAAGAAGTATTGACGGAAGCAAAAAAACTATTTGTTACCAGAGAAAAGGTACCCATATCAATTACAGACCTCAAACCCGCACAGAAACTGAAACTTGACAGGATAACTGCACGTAAAGCCTACTTCAACGACCTGATAGAACGCAAAGATGAGGTAGCATCATCCCTGCAATCTGTAATGAAAGAAATGCCTGCTGCAAAATTTGAAAAGAACAAAGACATAATTCAACCTGCGGGAATGATTGATGCATCGGACTACCTTAAATTTCCAAAATCCGGTGTGTTAAGGCAGTATTCATCCAGTTTCATGCCAGTAAGTGATGATGATGAAGTTAAAAGAACCTTTAATCCTGACGATCTGAAAATAAATGAAGAGAAACGATTTGCAAAGATCGACACAGGAAAAGAGGATTACAAAACCGAAGAGGTATCGGCCTTAAAAGACAAAATACCTGCAAGCACAGAGGCAAATATTTCCGCTATAAGGAAATCATTAGGATCTTCAGGAAAATTATCTCTGGAAAAAGTGCAGCCTGCGGGTGCAAGAGTTTCAGCTTCCATTGCAACAAAGTTTGATGGCTACCAGCGTAATTTTGACCACATCAGGGCCCAAAGATCCCTTTATGAGAGGCAATTGCATAAAATCGAAAAAGAAGAATTGCTGCTTACCCATGTGTGGAAGGATACACCCGGAATTATCCCTCAAGCACTTGATGAAGCACATGAGGTCCTGGAAAGTGTGCATAGCGACCAGCAACCACGCATCAATACCGTACTGGACAACCTGAATGACAATCTTGAAGAATCAAAAGAGACACTTTCAAAAGCAAACGATACAATGGATTCTGTACAACAATCCCTTTCAATATTCGATTTCAATACCACATGGCTCAAATACGGAGTAATGGCAATTGGAGGACTTGTTGTACTGAATTTACTGATGGGACTTATAGTGCTTACACGTTCGGCTTTTGGAATATAAAGAAAAAAAAGTCAAATGGCCCTTTTCACATTTTTATACTTTCTTTTTAAGCATATCCCTGAACTTGACCCATCTGCGAGTCATGATAACAGTTTTATCAGTGCCACGAATGACCTGTTCAGGGAACACACCCCTCAGGAAGTTCTTGAGGAATGGACGGGTGGTTGCTCCCAAAAAGATAACATCTTGATTCTTTGCCTCTTCATCAATTACTGAAACTGCATCATCACCAACAATAAATTTGCTTTCTGTTTCCACTCCCGATAGATGAGTGGAAACTCCCTGGAATACCTTTGTTGCAACCTTCCTCCCCTCATCCGAAGAAGCAACATTGAGCATTGTGACAATACCATTTTCTTTCCTGGCAAGGCTGCTTGCCATCTCTGCTGCAAGAATAGCATGAGGACCTCCTGCTGTGGGAAGGAGTATATTTTTCATGTCTTTCCATTCCCTGTCAGCTTCGAAACGGGCAACTACCACGTCACAGGGAGCCTTGAGCAACAATGGGTCAATGGTACTGCCAAGAACAACGTCTTTTCTGAAGGTACGGCCTCTCCATCCCATAACCAACATGTTGGATTCTTCTTCCTCCACAGTATCCAGTATGGTGCCAGGTGCAGACCTGCTAACCTTAATAATACCTCCTGCAGGTACATCAACTGAATCGATAAGCCTGTGAATAAATTCCTGTTTTTCTGGCAGGTACTCATCAGCAGCCGAGAAAGGCGTCTGTTCAGGCAGGGTTATCACACTCAAAAAAAGGATTGTCCCATCTTTATCCTTTGCCACGTCACGGGCAAATGATGCAAGTTTAAAGGCACTTTCCTCATCCTTTACAGGGACCAGTATTTTATAACCTTCTTCTCGAGCAGGCTTTCTTTCATATATTTTCTTACGGCTGACCAAAGCACGTTTTTTAAGCTCCTTCTCTGAGTAAGAGAAATAAATGAAAGAACCCAGTATAACCCAGAGGATAGTAACTGCAACTACAAATGCAGTATTTTCGATTTCAGTTACCATATAGTAGCCAATAAAAATCTGCACAACGATTGCAATCAGGGGAAGATAGGGTGCAAAAGGCATCCGGAATGCCCTTTTCAGGTCAGGCCTCCTGAAACGGAGAATTATAAGAACTGCGTTGACCAGAATGAAGAGAATCAAAAACATCACATTTGCAGCTGAGGCCACAGTTTCGATGGGAAGCAGCGCCATTGAAGCTATAATCAGGTAACTGAAAAGGATTGCAAAATGAGGCGTCCTCCTTTTTTCATTGATAGTCGAGAGGGAATTTGGCAAAAAACCCATTCTTCCCAGAGCAAAAGCCACCCTGGAAGAGGAATAAACAGTGGCGTTCATTGCACTGATAGTGGAAACGAAACCTCCCACCAAAATCAGCACCGAACCGAAAGATACTATCTGGTTTGCCACCCGTATCATACTGAATTCACCAAGTTCACCCAGATAAATCCAGTTGGGAATGCCTACTTCAATGCCACCTATCAAAGCAAAAGCGACTATGATGTAAATGATAACAGCTGTCCACAGGGAGATAAGAACAGCTTTGGGAATGTTATGCTCCGGTCTTTTGACCTCCTCTCCACTCTGTACTATGATTTCATATCCTTCAAAAGCAATAAAAGTCAAACCCATAGCTACCAGGATACCGATAAAACCATTGGGTGCAAAAGAAGGGTCACTGAAAAATGAAAATGTCCAGTCGGGCTGGCTAATTGTTTTATAGATGCCAAAACCGGCAAAAACTACCAGAATCGCAATTTTAAAAAGTGTGACAAAACCACCTAGACGACCACTTTCTTTGGCCCCCATGAAATTTATGAGAGCCATAAGGGAAACAATAACAAGAGCTGATAATTTTATCAGCATTCCCTGATCGAACTGCTCATATCCCAGGAAATTAACAATGAGTTCTGAAAAGAATGCACCGAAGGTTACTGCATACAGGGCACATGCGATAGTATGTGCTGCCCAGTCAACCCAGCCGGAAAGAAAACCCAGATGGTTGCCCATGCCTTCCCTTACCCACAGGTAACTACCACCTGCTTCAGGCATTGCAGAACCAAGTTCAGCGTATGCCAGACCTGTAAAGGTTGCCACTACACCATTTAAGAGAAACGCTAGCATCACTGCCGGACCCGCTATACCCGTAGCTATGCCGGTAAGGGCAAAAATACCGGCTCCTATCATACCGGCAAGACCTATCATAGTAATGTCAAAAAGTGTAAGGTCCCTGCTCAAACTGACACGTATATTATCGTCGGGCACAAGGGAGGTGAAAAGGTAAACTACTTTAAAAGATTTTCTCTTTATATGTCTGTATTTGTGATAAACAGGACATAAATATAATCTACTTAACCGTTTTCCATACAGATTTCTTCATGAAACACCCGGTATGTTTCGGAACACCTGATCCTTCAATATCCCGTATTCATCAAAAAATATACGTGATGTGAGGAAAATTGTAAGTTTCAAACAGATTAACAGCGAATACATAAACAGAAATCATTACAGCAATCTGGTATTTGATCGCCAGAATCGGTGACGCTCCGGCTATCAACTGGCCACTCATCATGCCGGGAATGTCACACCGACGAAATCCTGTCAATGACACTAAAAACAAAAAGATGGAAGGATAACACTGAAGTACTAAACGAACTAAAGCTAAAGGAAATAGAGAATAAAATATCTTATACAAAGGTCAACCATGCAACAAAAACAGAGAATCATCAATGCACTGGAACGTAAACCGGTAGATAAAATTCCTGCAGGATTGTTCACAACCGCTGCTCCACTGGAAATTATGGATTCATGCGGTGTTGCCAGACCCGAAGCTGACTTTGATCCTGAAAAGATGGCTGAGCTGGCAATAGCCACCCAGAGCATCCCCGGATTTGAGACAATACGTTACCCCTTTGACTTAACCGCCCTGGCAGAAAGTTTCGGCTGCAAGATTCACAGAGGATCAAAGGACATACCTCCCGCTGTACTCGAAGGACTGGAGATCAATATTGAAGACATAGAGGTCCCTGAAGATTTGATGCAAAAAGGAAGAATGCCTGCAATTCTTGAAGCCACACATATTATAAAAAGGCAAGTAGGGGATGAAGTTCCACTTATATGTGGTTTTGCCGGCCCTGTGGACCTTGCTGTTAATCTGATGGGTATGAAGCCTTTCCTGTTAAAAATACTGAAAGAACCACATAAACTAGAAAGATTAATGGAAGTCACTACCCGGGCATGCATCAAAGCTGCTAATGAAAGCCTGAAAGCAGGAGCAGATGTGATATGTTTCGGAGAAGCAGTTGTTTCCCCCGACATTATTCCACCGGCTATGTTTAAGTCCGTCATAAAACCACACTATAAACAACTTGCAGATTCTGTTAACGGGAAATGTGTAATCCATGTATGCGGGAAAGCCGATCCCATAATAAAAGATATTGCAGAATGTGGATTTTGTGGTATAAGTGTTGAAGAAAGTGTTGAAGATCTGCAATACGCCATAAAAATGGCACATGAAGGCGGTGCTGCACTGATAGGCAATGTCTCAACTTCAGTGACCATATACAATAAAACTGCTGAAGAAGTAAAAGCAGAAGCGTTGAAATGTCTGGAGGCAGGCGTGGATATACTGGCCCCTGGTTGTGGAATCGCACCCCAGTCACCCATAAAGAACATGCAGGCTCTTGCACAAACACGGAATGAATTCTGCGAGGAAAAATAAAAACGTATCAAGAAATCTAATTCTTAAAAGGTGTAATGAATGAAAGTAATAATCATTGGCGGATTCCTGGGCAGTGGTAAAACTACCACCCTGCTTAAGGTGGGCAAATATCTCAATGATAAAGGCGAAAAGATCGCTATTATTGTAAATGAGATAGGTGAAATCGGAGTTGACGGGACAACACTGGATATAGAAGGAGTGGAAACCAGGGAGATCACCAACGGATGTATTTGCTGCACTTTAAAAATCGATATGGAACAGGCGCTTGACTCCCTTGCTGAGGAATATAGGCCGGACACGGTAATTATTGAACCGACCGGCGTTGCATTCCCCCGGCAGATCAAAGAAGAAATAGAACTTATGAAGATCGCAGATATGGAGTTTTCCCCAATAATAAATCTGATAGATGGCAGCAGGTTCGATCTGGAAATTGAACAGATTCCAAAATTCATAAAGACCCAGATCGAGGATGCAGACATCCTGGGCATTAACAAGATAGACGTTGCGACAGATGAACAGGTCAGTAAGGTCAAAGCTTTGTTGCAACACTATAATACAGATGCAAAAATACTGGAATTTTCGGCAAAGGAAAATGCAGGGAATTTTGAAGAATTAATAGAAACCATAAGCGGAGAAGGAAAACAAAGAGACCATTCCGTAAAACAAAATTCTATTGCAGAATCTAATGTATCCTCCCATGCCATTGAATATGCAATAGAGACAAATGATCTGGAATTCAAGAAAGGACATGAACTGGCAAATGATATTGTTGATTCAATCCTCAGCCAGTTCATTCAATTGAATCCGGATTTCATAGGCCACATAAAGATATCCATGGACCTACCGGAAACTTTCCTGAAAATCAGTCTCACATCCTCCACAAACAAGCCTGAAATAGAAATTTTTGAGAGGGAAAATGTTGCAAAACCAAAAGTTAGAGCATTGGCAGCTGTGACAAATATCAGACAGGATGAAGTAGTCAAAATCCTGGAAAATACTATTGAAGAAACGTTTAATGAAACGGGAATTACCCTTCAGAGAATCCAACAACATACAGACACAAAGAATATCATTAACCTGTGTGATATTTCTATATAAACAATATCGGGGGACTTAACAATAACTGACAACCAATCAGAGCAAAATCAGAGAGTGATGCCTATATGGGTATCTGCAGGAGCTATTGCAGGTGCCCTTTATGGAAACCTGTTACTTGGACCGTCTATAGGGAGTGTGGGGCTTGGAACTCTAATGGGTATAGCAATAGGATCACTTGGTGGTGTTTCCTTCGGATTATCACAGATCCGAAAACAGGAAGGAGATGATAGATATACCTTTGAAGGTGAAGAAAACCTCATGAAAATACTGGGAGCAATCGCCATCATCCTTTTTGTAATTACCCTTGCTATGTTGTTCTGACCAGAAGAATGTCGATGGGGATCGACATTCCTGAAATGAGCCATGCATCCTATTATGCTATGCGAGAAACTTATATAACATTTGCAAACATACATGAGAGTTAACAATTGTGATTTGCAGATATAAGAAATATTAGGGGGAAATATATGACAACAATAGAAGTTGATACCAGAGGGGAGACCTGCCCGGTCCCACTGGTCGAATGCAGGAAAGCACTGAGAAAAGCTGCACCCGGAGATGAGGTCATAGTCACCGGCACACATCCAGCTTCAAAGAAGGAGATACCAATGGCCTGTGAATCCATGGGGCTTGAAATTATCGGTATCGATGAAGAATCTGGTGAGTGGAAAATCAGAATTAAGCGTTAAAAGGATTGGTTTCTGTGAGCAACAAAACAGTCATAATAGTCCATAGCGGGGACATGGACAAACTATACAGTGCACTCATTATTGCAAATGGTTCACTTTCAATGGGAATGGAAGCTTCTCTTTATTTTACTTTCTGGGGTCTTGAAAGGTTGAAAAAAGGAGGACTTGAAAAGGGGCCACTATCCAAAATGAATTTCCTGGGGCTTGGCAAATGGATGGTCAAAGGCAGGATGAAAAAGGCCAATGTAGCTCCTCTTGAAAAAATGATGACCGATTTCAAGGAACTGGGGGGTAAAATCATTGCCTGTGAAATGACCATGGAAATTATGGGGATCAAGCAAGAACAGCTGCGTACCGAATGGATTGATGAATATGGTGCAGTTGGCACCTATGTTCATGAAGCAAAGGATGCAGAGATTACATTGTTTATCTGAGGAATTGTATGGAAGACAAAACCGCTTATTTTGATAATTCCGCAAGCACACGGCTGGATGAAAGAGTATTAGATGCAATGAAGCCGTATTACTTTGATACGTATGCGGTTGCAACATCAGAATTTGCCTATTCGATGGGGATTGATGCAAAGGAGGCTCTTGAAAAAGCAAGATCCACCATTGCAGATTCCTTAAATGCTTCACCGGGAGAAATCGTATTCACATCCGGAAGCACCGAATCAAGCAATATGGCAATAAAGGGAGTAACATCTGCACTCAAAAAGAAAGGGAACCACCTTATTGTCTCAAAAATCGAGGATTTCCCTGTCCTGAACACCGCAAAAGCCCTGGAAAAACAGGGTTTTGAGGTGGATTTCATTGAAGTGGACGACAGGGGTCGGCTTAATACAGATCAACTTGCAGAGACGATCACAGACGAAACTGTTCTCGTCTCGATACAGCATGCCAATCAGGAAATAGGTACGCTGCAGGATCTGGAAAGCATTTCAGGCATATGCAGGGAGAAAGGAGTACTTCTGCATACAGATGCCACCCATAGTTTCACACGCGTTCCAATAGATGTGCAAAAAATTCCTGTGGACCTGATAACTATTGCATCACATACCATACATGGGCCCCGTGGTGTTGGAGGCCTCTATATACGCAAAGACACCCCTCTCAACAAATGGATGGACGGCGGATTCCAGGAATTTAATCTAAGGGCTGGCCTTGAAAACATACCCGGAGCTGTCGGATTTGCAAAAGCAGTCGAACTTGTGACAGAGGAGGAAAACAGGCAGATTAAGGCACTGAGAGACCATCTTATAGAGAGAATATCCAGTGAAATTACAAATGTAATATTAAACGGAAGTAAGGAACACAGGAGTCCACATAATGCCAACATAACGTTCCATTATGTAGAAGGTGAATCACTTACCCTGCATCTGGATATGCGTGGATTTGCGGTCAGCACGGGTTCTGCGTGTTTTAGCCGCTCCCTTGAAGCAAGTCACGTTATACTGGGCATAGGTGGAGATCATGAAAGGGCCCACGGATCATTGCGCTTTACCTTCAGTCGTTACAATACCCTTGAGGAAACCGATGCCATTGTGGATGCGATTAAGGAAATAGTTGCTCAATTAAGAGAAATTAGTCCATTGTACGAGAAAAAGTGAGGTGTTTAATGTGAAATTCCCTTACAGTGAAAAAGTTCTTGATCACTTTAAAAATCCCCGGAATGTGGGTAAAATAGAAAATCCGGATGGCAAGGGGCTGGAAGGAAGTCCGGCATGTGGTGACATGGTGGCAGTATACCTGAATGTAAACCCCGAAACCCTGGTGATAGAGGATATAAAATTTGAATCCTATGGATGTGCATCCAATATCGCTACAGCTTCCATAATTACGGAAATGGCCAAGGGAAAGACCCTGGAAGAAGCTAAAAATATCTCATGGAAGCAGGCAACCGAAGAACTCGGAGGACTGCCCACCGTAAAAGCACACTGTTCAGTACTGGCTGTGGAAGGCTTGAGGGCGGCAATCCGGGATTATGAAGAAAAGCATGGCCTTGTGAGCGAGAAAGAAACTACTACTGAAGAAGTTGTCAGAAGGCGTCTGAAACATGTCATGAATCCCATGGCAGGACTGGATATTATCAGGACGGAACTTGTGACAAAGATAGAGATCAATGAAGGTAGTGTGAGAATACTTATAGACCTTCCTTCAGACCACCAGTTCGCATCGGCTATAAAAGAGGATATTCTGGAAAAAATAGAGTCACTCTGGGATGTCGAAGAAGTGAAGGTTGTTTTCACAGAATAATTACAGAAGAGGAGGAATATAGTATTACAATAGATATTCTGGGAATCTGTGCAAGTCCCAGAAAGGCAGGTAATACCGACGTATTGCTTGATGAGGTAATGGAAGGCGCAAAAAGAAACGGTGCTACAGTCGAGATAGTACATCTGCGCGATTACAGTATCGAGTCCTGCGTGGGCTGTGAAAGATGTCGCCAGGATAAGACCTGTACCCGCTTTCATGACGGGATGAATTTACTGTACCCAAAGATCGAAGAAGCAAAGGGTATTGTGCTTGGCTCCCCTACCTACAATTACAATGTTACCTCCCTTATGAAAACCTTCATAGACCGCCTGTATCCATACTACAATTTCACCGATGACCGGCCACGCGAGTATTCCAGCCGGCTGGCAGGACAGGGAAGACGCGCCTGCGTTTTCAGCATTGGGGAGCAACCCATCATTGAAGATATCGGGTTCAGCCTGGAAGCCATGAGTTATCCCCTGGAAGCCCTGGGATACACAGTGGATAAGGCGATACCTGTGCTCAACCAATTTGACAGGGGAATTATCAAAAAGGATGAAGCAGCGCTTAAAAAGGCTTTCCAGATGGGCGAGGAACTTGCAGGAAACTTAAAGTAAAATATTACCTGTTGATCGAAAACTAAAATACAGATTTGTTATTGATGAATCACAGGCACAATTCATCAGGATTGCCAGATATAGAATCTACATAATCTATGTAGGTAACACTTGTTGCCACATCAGCTCCTCTACATTTACATGCAAGAAAGCAACGAAAATATCAAAGTGCTTTTCATTTGTATGCACAACAGTGCAAGAAGCCAGATCGCAGAAGAATACCTGAAAAGACTCGGAGAAGGGAAGTTCGAAGCTGAAAGTGCGAGTTTTGAGCCCAGACAGATTAATCCACTCGTCCTTAAAGTAATGAAAGAGGATGGATTCGATCTCACAAAGAAAAAATACTCAGGATGCATGGGATCTCTTCCGGGCGGGTAAATTTTTCCATTTCGTAATTACTGTTTGTGACAGAGAGCACGAGGAGAGATGTCCGATATATCCAAAACCTTTTGCAAAATTATACTGGCCATTCCCGGAACCTGAAAACTTCACAGGCACACATGAAGAAAAGCTGGAACAAATGAGGAATTTGAGAGATTCCATCAAAAAGAGAGTTGAACAATTCGTTGAAGAAACAAGCGGATTTTCACAGGGATCAAAATAATTCAATGCCGGAATACCTTTTAAGTGGGGACATAAATCACTCCACATAATGCTTTTTTGTTTCTTATACATAAGGATAAACTATATAAGAAACCTCTATCACAGCAATAACAATAATCATTTTAATAAAGATGCACCACTATAGCGCATCGTTTTTATATTACAATTATTGAGGAGAAAAAATGGTATCAAAAGAAGTACCTTTTACTAAAGAAAAATTACAGGAAATCACGGAAGAATATCCCACTCCTTTCCATCTCTATGATGAGAAGGGGATCCTGGAAAATGTGGAAAAACTTAAAGAAGCCTTCGGGATTCTGGAAGGTTTTCAGGAATACTATGCTGTAAAAGCCCTCCCCAATCCATATATACTCAAAATTCTGAAAAATAAGGGATTTGGTGCCGATTGCAGTTCCCTTCCCGAACTTGTACTTGCTGAAAAAGCGGGTATTGTTGGCGAAAATATTATGTTCAGTTCCAACGACACACCAGCAGAAGAGTTTGTAAAGGCAAAAGAACTGGGTGCTATAATCAACCTTGATGACATAAGCCATATCGATTATCTTGAAAAACATGCCAGCCTGCCTGAAATGATCTGTTTCCGATATAACCCCGGTGCACTCAAAAAAGGTAACAAGTTCATAGGCAACCCGGAAGATGCAAAATACGGTTTTACCCGGGAGCAGCTCTTTGAAGGATACAAAAAACTTGCCGATAAAGGGGTCAAGAGATTCGGTATCCACACAATGGTAGCATCCAATGAACTGGATCCGACCTATTTCATAGAGACTGCCAGAATTCTCTTTGAAGTTATAGCCGATATCTCAAAGGAACTCGGTATCAAATTCGAATTCGCGAATCTGGGAGGCGGTATCGGAATACCCTACGAGCCTGATCAGGAACCAGTTCCCTATGATGTCATAGCAAAAGGTGTCAAGGAAGAATATGATAAAATAATCTCTGCAAACGGCCTTGACCCCCTCAAGATCTACCTTGAATGCGGAAGGGTGATCACCGGACCCTATGGATATCTCATCAGTAAAGTGCGCCATCTCAAGCATACCTACAAGGATTTTGCAGGAATGGATGCCACAATGGCAAACCTTATGAGGCCGGGTGTTTACGGAGCTTATCACCATATAACCGTACCTGGCAAGGAAAACCAGCCTCATGACCATACATATGATGTGACAGGCTCTCTTTGCGAAAATAATGACAAATTCGCCATAGACAGGAAATTGCCTGAAATCGAAATAGGTGACATCCTGGCAATGCATGATACCGGAGCACACGGTCATGCAATGGGATTCAACTATAATGGAAAATTACGCTCTGCTGAAATTTTACTCAGGGAAGATGGCAGCACTGTGCAAATCAGAAGAGCAGAAACTATGGAAGACTATTTTGCCACACTTGATTTTGAAGGTCTTGAAAATTTTAAATAAACTGACATGGCAAAAACCAGATACAATCGGGGATAACCCCGATTATTTATTATACCACCGTGAAGGCAGTTTATATTCCAGATTGGGATCGTATTCCTTTGGCAGGAAGAATTTCGTTCCCTTGTTGTCCAGAGCCTCTTCAAAAACCGGATCTATGGAATCAAGCTTCAGTTTGGCTGTCTTTGCCTCGGAAGATTTACCTATTCTATAAAGGGCAAACCGCTTATTGTAAAGCACAGAAGGATTGTTCGGATCAATCGAAAGGGCCTGATCGTAACATTCTATTGCCTCATCGACATTGCCCATCATATTATTGGCAAATCCTTTGTTGTACCATGCAGTAATGCAATTTGGTTTCACCTCAAGTAGACGGTCATAATACATTATTGAACCTGCATAGCTACTCAACAGATACTTGATGGTAGCCTTGTGATAGAGAGCGTCAGCGTTGTTGGGCTCGATCTCCAGGATCTGATTGTATACAACATCAGCTTTATTGTACTCTCCAAGCAGGTATAGATCAAACCCTTTATGCTCCATTGCAGTAACATGCTGTGGATTAACGTCAAGTAACTGTTCATAGCATTCGATCGCTTTCTGGTATTGTCCGATATTTTCAAAAGCCAACCCCTTATTGAACAATGCATCCTGGTTTTGGGGATCTGACTCCAGAATCTCATCATAAACAACTATCGCATCACTGAAACGGCCCATCTTTTCAAGATTATCAGATTTGAGATACAGAGCATCCTGATTTGAAGGCTGATCATTAATGACAGTATTAATTGCATTCAGAGATACATCATACATCCTTGCCTTGTGTGCGGATTGGGCCAGCAGATACCATGTATCCATATCTTTTGGCTCCAAATTGAGATATTTCTGGTAAGCATTGGCTGCATTCCTGAAACTTCCAAGTTTGTCGTATATCAATCCCCTGTTATACAGAGCATCCCCATTATTCGGATCCTTCTCTACTACTCTTCCGTAAGCATACAGGGCAGTCTGCAGGTCACCTGCCTTTTGTGATACTATTGCATATTTATGCCACAATTGCACAGAATCGGAATTAACTGAAAGAGCCTGCTTAAACGCATCTGAAGAATCGGCCCATTGATTGTATTTTTTGAAAAGATCCCCTTTACCTTCCCAGGCAGCTGCATAATCAGGTTCTATCATTGTAGCCATTTCAAATGAAGAGAGAGATTTATTGGTATTATTTACTGCTGACATCGTCATGGCGCGTGAATACCATAGGTATTCGGGAGCTGGCAAATTACCATCTTCAATAGATGTAAGGGGATTGACGGACTTATCTTTCCCATTTGCCATGAAAGTTAGATCAAATCCGTGACTCTTAAGGAAATCAAGGAAGGGGGAATTGCTTGTGTAATGAAAATTATTCTTGTGATCAGATTCTTTTTGATTGGATTCTAATAACTTACTCTGGTCAGTCCTTAGTTGATAACTAGCTGCTGAGTGGCCAGGATCCAGTTCAAGGACTTTTTCATAAGAATTGATAGCTTCCTCATATCTTCCAAGTTCATCCAGAACGGCCCCTCTTTCATACCACACCTGTGCTGAGGATGACTCAAGTTCACAGACCTTATCATAAGCCGCTAAAGATTGATCGTATTTACCCAGTATTTTCAGGTCAACAGCCATCTCATACCAGGCAAGGGTATAGTTCTCATCCCTTTCTGTGGCCTCATCATAGCTCTTTACCGCCTTTCTATACTCGCCTATCCTGTCAAGTAATACTGCCTGTTCATACCATACCGCAGGAGCGTCAGATTCAATATCAAGGGCCTCTTCATAGCTATCGATAGCTTCGGAAAAATCACCATTGTTTTTCAGAATAGTGGCCTTTCGATACCATACGACCGCATGAGGTTCTGTTTCAATTACGTCATTGTAGCATTCAAGTGCATCATCATATTTTTCCAGCCTGTAGAATGCTTCACCTTTATTGAACAGTGTCTGGGCAGCCTCTGAATCAAACTGTGGTGTTTCATAGAATACCTCATGAGAATCGGCAGAAATGATAATTGATGGTGCCTCTGATACACGTCCAATACCACGTGCATGATCCGGATTTAATTTCAGGGCCTGATCATAGCATTCAATCGATTCCTCATATCTTCCCATTTTATCCAGTAATTGTCCCTTAAGGTTCCATAGTGCCTTATTTTCCGGATCGTATTTCAGGGCCTGATTGTAACAGGTTAGAGCATAATTATTCTGATCCAATGCTTCAAGACTGCGGGCTTTATATTTCCATGAATCCACATTGTATGGCTGTATCTCAAGCACCCTGTCATAATATTCAATGGCCAGGCTGTGATCATCCATTTTTTCTGCAACAAGGCCATACTTCAATAATAATTCAGAATCATTGGGTTTCCTTTGGAGGGCTTTATCATAATTATCCTGTGCTGTCTGGTACTCTCCAATAGCTTCATAGCATTCCCCTAGCTGTGCCCAGGAATCTGTTTTTGAGGGATTGATACGCAAAGCAGCCTGGAAATGTTCGATTGCATCCTCGTGATTGCCTTCATTTTTGTGATACAGGCCCTTATTGTAGAGGTCTTCAGAATGATATCCATAAGCACTTAATGCTGCATCCTGATAAGTAAGCGAATCATTATAATTACCCTCTAAATGGCTTATTTTTCCTTTAAGGAATAGAACTGGCAATGTTTCCAGATCAGGATTATTGACCAGTTCAGTGATATTTTGATTCTCAGTATCCTTTAGGTTTCGAAGAGCTTTTTCATAATATTGTATAGCTTTATTCTCACTAGCCAGCTTTTCGAGACTCAGGCCAGCCATGTAAAGGGCATAAGTAGAATTGGGATTGGAATCTAGAACCCTTTTGGAAACTGCCAATGATTGATTATAGTTTCCTGATAAGTAAAAAGATGAAATGTTCTCATATGTGTCATTATAATGGGACAGAGAACCATTAGTCTGTGAAACATTTACTTCATCCGAATAAAAGGAAAAGTCATCATTCAAATTATTTACAGCAACAACTGGATGACATAGAGTAATTGCCAAAAGTAAGACTAAAGTAAATCTTAAAAAAATGTTTTTGTGCCCCATTCTCATTTGAACCTACCACCACGGTCCACTAAATCAATTGATATACTACTATGATCTACTAAAATTTAAAGTTATTGTCCGGACATAAAATCATCGCAGAACAATAAAAATGTAATCAAAGGGATTTGGCGGTCCACATTCTTATTTGCCTATAATCAATGTTACCACCTATTGATTTTGCTTTTTGCTATTTGGATTCACATTCCTGCAAAAATGCACATTTACCAATAGTATTCCATATTATGCAATCTGAACAAAACGTTTCTTTGTTTTCCTGAGAATAACCAAACTTTTCGATCTGGCACATTGTAACCCTTCATGTTAGCATATCAGAATTGAATCTATTCTAGCCTGGCCTTTTTGAGTCCAGTAATGACAGCATTCACATATCTGATAATCATTGTTTTCCCTGAGATCTGTTCCGCAAATCGGGCAATTTTTTAAAAGACAGTCATTTTGGTTCATTCTACCACTCCTTAATGCTTCCTTAGGAAAGAACATGAATATATACTTTTGGACTATAAACTATAAATATAGTGCATTAATATATATTTATTATGCATGGTTTTGATTACAAACCGAAATATTAATCGCTTTAAACAGATCATCGACAATTAATTTTGTTGTTTGTTGCACAAATACATGTTAAAAAATAAATTACACTAAAAGATGACTTTTATAAATAATCAGTGCTTTATTAAACAAAAACCTCTGATTTTCATGACGAGCTGGCCAAAATGTTTTACCGGAGACGATGAAGGGAAAAACTATACCCTCTATTTCATAACTATCGCATTAGTTTCCATGCTCATATTTCCATTCTTAAGCAGGGAAATCTTATTTCTGATTTTTGCAGGTGCCGGCGTATATATCTACATTACCAATAGCAATAGGAATGTAATCAATCTTATTGTATCAGTCGTTTTGTTACTTTTGATAAGTGCTACTGCAAATATCTATTCTTATTCCCTGCCAAAATACATAATTGTAGCAGCAATCCAGATCTCTACCATCGGCTTTACATGTGCCACCATAGTGCGCTGCAAAACCAACAAGGACTCACAAGAAAATACTACCAATCTCCAATCAAGCCTTGCTTTATTAATAGCAGGTGCCTCTTCTGCCTTTATAGCAGGTTCATGGTATGCATACTGGACATCCACTGTATCATACGAACTTATATTCTTCATAGCAGTAATCGGAGCAATAACAGCAGCTCTTTTTGAATCCATACCATCCTCCGTAGACCGGCTTTTTTCAATGACCATGGGTTCGGCAATGGCAATGTGGGTTCTTGCAGCCTTTGGTTACTCAGTTGCACCTTTACATTTATTGATTGCTTTCTTTTTTGCACTCTTTTTGGGGTATCTGGCATACCGCACCAATATAGCCGATATTTCCGCAGTGTTGAGTGCTACACTTATGGGAGTTTTGATTATTGTTTTTAGTAACATCCTCTGGTTTGTTTTACTTCTTACTTTTTTCATACTCGGAGGAGTATTCACCAAATACAAATACAACTATAAGCTGGGCCTGGGTATCGCACAGGAGAAGGGTGGAGTACGGACTTATGAAAATGTATTCAGCAACAGTACTGCTGCACTTGTGCTTGCCATTGCATATGGCATATATCCCCAACATAGCAACCTAATAACATATGCTTTCCTGGGAACCGTAGCAACAGCTGCAGGGGACACACTCGCAAGTGAAATCGGAACAACCGCCCGCCAGACACCCAGGATGATAACAAGCTTAAAACCTACAAAAACCGGTACTGACGGAGCTGTAACTTCACTTGGAGAACTTGCAGCCTTTGGTGGAGCACTGGCAATAGGAATACTTGGAGCCGCCTTTGGGTTTGTGGAGCAGATAGTTCCTGCCATACTTATTACATGCGCAGGCGGATGGGGAGGAACAAATATCGATAGTTTACTTGGTGCTACATTCCAGAAAAAAGGTTACCTGTCCAATAGTGGAGTCAATTTTGTAGCAACTGCCACGGGTGCCCTCATATCCGGCATACTGTATCTTCTTGTCCTGTAAGGACAAAAAAGATATACTTACCGCACTTATATATAGCATATGAAAGTAGAGGGGATTGCCCGGGAAACACTGGAATTTATATTGAAAAGTAGTGAATCAACATATCCCCGGGAATTTGTGGGTTTACTGGAAACAGAAAAAGGCATAATAAGCAATGTGATGATACTGCCTGGTACCGAGAGCAGTGAAATGAATGCAGTAATCAAATTGTTCATGATGCCAAATATACAATCTGTGGGCTCTGTGCACAGCCATCCGGGACCCAGTTATCGGCCCTCAAATACCGACCTTGTAATGTTTGGTAAAAGTGGGGACTGGCATATAATTGTTGCCGAGCCTTTCGATGAGAACAGCTGGCAATGCTATAACAGGGAAGGCTATCCTGTAGATCTGCCGGTACTTGATGTAGAATTGGACCAACCGGAACTGCTCTAAAAAATAAATATAAAACTAAATCAAATTCTTTGAATGGATGATATATATGGAACCTGAAGACTATGTGATAAAAGAAGGACCAATACCACATGAAAATGCTAAATTTGGAGCCGGACTTGTAATATTAATCTTATACATTATTGTGCTTGGAAGATGGCTGGGAATATTTTAATCCCATTACTTATTTTTCCTGCAGAACCGAATATGTAACCCCTCCAAGCCAATAGCCGATCATTCCAAAAAGGAAAGCTGCAGGGATCAGTATTAGGGATTCATAACCCAAATCCAATATCCATTCAAAAGCCATTATTACAAACAGGATTACAAAAAGAATATATCCTGCATATTTGGCACTTGTTTTGCCCCCGTACATATAAATCACTTCAAATCATCTGGCAGGCAGATCCCCCAAAGCCACATCTGGACATCATCGAGTCTATTTGCTCTTCAGAAGAAAAATTATCATATGCCTTATTAGCCTCTTCAACGCTGGAATAGAGGCGTGCAAAGATACAATCCCATAACCCATCATCACTTTTTACAATTGAATTATACTGGTTGGTATCAGCGGGCGCCCATATCAACACCTGACCACCGGTTCCCTGCTGGGACTGAACTTCAACCTTCAACCTTCCAAAAGCCTTCGTCTCATGATTAATACTACTATTTTCTGCCATAGCAATCCAATATAATTCCATCATTCATAACCTATTGGGTCGCCAGAAAGGATTTGTATTTACAGATCAAAAAACAAAATTCGACAGATACTTAAAGAAGCTGAATTAAAAAGGAAATACAAAAGAAATAATGGGGGAAATTATTCCTATGCAGGACAAAAATCAAGAATACAAAAATCCCATAATAGTTTTTCTATGGAATGCAGAAAGGGACTGGCCGGTTGAATTTGTATCCGATAATATTCAGCAATTCGGATACAATGCCGATGATTTTATATCCGGGGACAAGACCTATGCACAGATAATCCATCCACATGATATCGATGAAGTCAGAGAAAACATACGCCGCATCTGTAAGGAAGGCATCAAAGAATACACCCATCGATACAGGATACTAACTGCTGATGACCAGGAAAGATGGGTGCTGGAAAAGACTCTTGTAGAAAGGGACAACGAAGATGAACCCTGTCATTTCCAGGGTTTTGTAATGGACATCACAGGCCAGATGGATTCCGAAGAGATGAGTGTGGATATGATATCTACAAAAAGTCCTGTTGTAGCATTTGTCTGGAAAGTACAAAAGGGGTGGCCTGTAGAATACGTTTCAGATGAAATTGAAAAGTATGGCTACACAACAGAAGAATTCCTTTCAGGTAATCTTAATTACGGGGAAATTATCCACAAAGACGATCTAAAAAGAGTAGAGGATGAGCTGAGCAGGAGATGCCGGGAAGGATACAATGATTTCTATCAGGAATATCGGATATACACAAAAGAAGGCCAGATACGCAAAGTTGCTGAAAGGACCCTTATAATTCGTGATGAGAATGGCAATCCTTCAAAATACCAGGGAATCATTGAAGACCTCTGATTCCCAGATAAATTATATATAAAATAATATTATATTTTAATAGTAAGTATGCGTGCCTACGTCAACAGAAAAGGTTTGAGAGATTATATAATATACACACTGGCCTTGCTTCCCATAGCCATGTTGTGTTACAAGCAACAGCTAACTCTTGGACCAATTTCATCATACCCTCTCTTTTTAATCCTACTCCTGATGCCAATTGCATCAAATATAGAAATACCGATAACCAAGATCAGAACTCGCAAAAACCAGCACATGCACAGGGATGCCCTCCTTCTGGAGGAAACATACGGCGTGCCCGTAATAAAAGAACTTTCAACAGGCACAAACCTGATATATGACACAAAAATCACACTTAATGTAGGTGGATTTATAATTCCTATGTTAACAATCCTGTATCTGCTTTTCAGTAAAATGAATTTTGTTGCATTGGAAATAATGCTCATAGTACTGGTTGTCGTTGCATTAATGGCTGAGTTTGTTGATGGGGTAGGGATAGTAATACCCTCATACACAGGGATATTTACAATTCCACTGGCATTGATATTGGCCCCTCAGAATGCTGCTACTATCATATTCATCGCCGGGACGGGAGGAATCATAGCAGGCTCTGTGGCATCCCTGATGGCATTGAAAAGAGAAGAAAAAGGAAGCGCTTATATTGATATAGGTGGTGCAGCCTGCTTTCAGGCAATATATGTAACCACCTTACTGGCCGCATTAATATCCGGGTTCATTCCTTGAATAAGGACTAACATTCCCCTGATTTCCAATTTTATTTTGCAGAACTTTTGATTTTTGGATGGAGCGATATTTTTCAATCCCTTTCTCACCGAACCTGAATGATTGAGGAGTGGAATCTATTTTTGTGGCCCGCATTTTTTGTATGGCCATAACAGGAGTCAAGGTGTTATCAATATCATTTAATTGCATGGAATCAAGAAATATGATACCATCACCCAGAAAATCATATTCATCAAAATCTTTGGTTTCAATACCATGCTTTTTTTCTGTTATTAAAAATGAAGTTATATTCCTATTCTTAATTGTCCTGTGTAACGAACGCCAGCCTCCGGAATTGCGAAAATTTTCAGGATTGCTAAAAACATTAAGGGAATCAAACACTATGCGGCGGGGCTTATACGTCTCAATAATCTCTGTGATCTCTTCAAAGGTCAACATCGACATCCCAAAAACTTCCAGGTAGCCATCATCGATGTATTTTGCAACATCCCAGCCAAATCTCATAAATTGTTGCACCAGCTGTGGAAGACGTTCTTCAAAGGAAAAAAGGACACATTTCTCTCCTTTGGTTACACCCTCCATAAGATATTGCATGCAAAGAGTGGTCTTTCCCGTTCCAGGAGGACCTGTAACAATCACTGAGAAACCTTCCGGTATACCTCCTTCAAGCATATCATCCAGCCCAACAATACCGGTACTTATCCGTTTTATTGAACATTGCAAATTACCGGCATCCATTTTTGACCTGAAGCGCCCCTTGTCAAGCGAGAGTAAAGCTTTCTCGAGTACAAGGTTTTTAGCACCAAGTTCTTTTTCATACCTATCAAGAACTTTAATGGCATCCGAACTGAGTGTCGTATGAACCGGATATTTGTTACGTACCATGCTTTAAGGATATAGTCCATAGTGCATATAAAATTTTGCGCACCATGGACACAAAAAAAGAAAGTATGTACATCATTCGTCGTCTTTAACAGAGCCGCCACCTGGAAGGAAATTACCCCTTCCTCGCCTTCCCACAATATCTCCATCCCATATAATTTCCCCACGGGAAATGGTATATTCAGGGAAAATGCCCTTCATTCCTTCATATGGAGTCCACCCTGCCTTACTGTGCAACATATTTGAATTAATAGATTTCACATTCCCTGGATCCATGATTATTAAATCAGCATCATAACCTTCAGCAAAAACTCCTTTTCCGTGATTGTCAAGTCCAAAAATTCTTGCCGGATTGCTGCTTGTGACTTCAATGAGACGTTTGAGGGGGAAAAGATTTCTTTTAACCCCCACCATCATAAGGGGCATAAGAGTTTCCACTCCCGGTACACCCGAAGGAGCGCTCTTAATGTCCCCCTCTTTCTCTGACTCCCTATGAGGAGCATGATCTGAAGCTACAACATCCACAGTACCATCATTTATTCCATTAACAAGTGCTTTCACACTTTGCCTGTTCCTCAGGGGAGGATTCATTTTACCGAAAGTACCAAGTCTTTCCCAATCACGGTCTGATAAGAAAAGGTGATGGGGAGCTACCTCAAAGCTTAAATGACGCGAAACATCCTCTTTTCCAAGAATATATTTTTCCCTTTTTAGCTGACCAAAAGCTTCCAGGGTACTGATGTGGCAAAAATGAGTATTAACGGATGCCAGACCGGACAATTCAAGCGCGTTCTTAACTGCCATTGCCTCACATTGATTGGAGCGAATTCTGGAATGAGATTGAGGAGTAAAATCTTTCTTGAGCAAAATTTCATTATCGCGCCTGATATTTTCATCTTCAGCATGAACACAGGCCAGTGCTCCAAGTTGCTGGATGGTTCCAAGGGCCTCTTTTAGCAATTCTGAATCCAATCCCAAACCGGCAGTTGATTCTGCCATGAAAATTTCACCAAAAGCCGTAACACCCAGTTCCCAGAGGGATTCCAGTTTTTCAATATTCTTTCCCACACCGCCATTAATTCCAAAATCAATGATGGATTTACGATTTGCCAGTTTGAATTTTTCCCTGAAAGATTTTCTGTCAAGCACCGGCGGCAAGGTATTCGGATGTTCAACAACTGTCCCGATACCACCTGCAGCAGCCGCACAGCTTCCTGAATACCAATCTTCTTTTTGAGTCATACCGGGCTCCCGGAAATGCACATGTACATCGATGCCTGCTGGAATAGTAAGTCCGCCGTGTGCATCAATATGTATGTCCGCCTCCTCGCCCTTCAGATTTTTGGCAATTTTTTTTATTTTACCCTCATCTATAAGCACTTCGCCGGGTTGCAACTGATTTTTATAAAAAACTTTAGTGTTCTTAATTAATATATCATTCATACTCTTCCCTTCGACTAGTTATTGGTAGGTATGCATATTATTTTTCCCATTTTACATCTTCCGACTGGATGGAAATAATGATTTGAATTTTATATATAGATATTTGGGACAAAGTATATATTAATGAAATACATTACTTATTTTGGTGGAGGAAGTGATAGACAATATGAAATGCATTGAGAAAAATGAAAAAGGGCCTAATTCCAAAAAAGATAATCCGGATATTTCCCATACAATATACAGAGGAAGAATCAACGGAAACCTTGACAATGAAGAAATAGACCTTTACAGATTCCTCATAGGTGGAATCGAAGGAAAATGAACGCAAAAACAATGGCCCGGATTGTGCCAGGCAATGCAAGATGTTATTTTTGTAACTCATATCTTGAGAACAGACACCTGGGAAATATAGCCATATACTTTTACAACAATTGCAATCACATAATACCAAAAAAAGACTGAGCAATATTGGCTGCTCAACGTTTTTTAGATTTTATAAATGAATAGTGGTTTAAAAACCATAATATAAACTATATATACATATATATTATATAATAGCAAATATTTATAAATGGCTGTATCACTTCTTTTAAAATGAAATCTAATTTACATTAGAGGGTTACTATGATAAAATCACACAGGCCATTAATAATTATACTTATTTTATTGTTAGCATTGTTTGCTGCAGGCTGCCTTAATGAGAGTGACAACACACAAAATGAGAAGGCAGATGAAACATTAACAGAAGATGTTAATATCGAAGATATTGACATAGAAGGATCGACTACTGTATTCCCCCTTGCACAGGCAGCTGCTGAAATATATATGGAAAATCATCCTGAGAAGTCAATAAATGTTGTTAGCGGAGGGTCAACCACAGGTATAAAAGCCTTTATAGATGGTGATGTGGATATTGCAATGGCTTCCAGGAAACTCAAAGACTCCGAAATCGAAGAAGCAGAAGCAAATGGAATTGATCCTGTAGAACATATAATTGCATGGGATGGACTCACAGTAGTTGTAAACCCTGCAAATCCTGTAAACCAGCTGACTTATGAGCAGATAAAAGGAATCTATAATGGATCCATCAGCAACTGGGCAAATGTAGGCGGAGAGGATGAAGAAATGGTAATACAGAATCGTGACCCCAGTTCCGGAACCTATGGTTATTTCAAGGACGAATTATTAGGAGAGGAAGAATTCCGCCCGGATTTAGTATCCCGGGACTCAAATGGAGCCATTGTCCAGGCAGTCACCCAGGAAGATGCAGCAATTGGATACATAGGATTTGCATATCTGGATGATAGTGTGAAAGTCGTAGATATCGATGCCGGCAATGGAATGGTTGCACCAACTTCTGAAAACATCCTTCCGGGAGAATATCCACTGGCCAGACCCCTCCACTTCTACACAGACGGACAGCCTACAGGTTTCGCAGCGAACTTCATAGAATATATTCTGAGTGAGGAAGGTACAATAATTATAAGTGATGTAGGGTACTTCCCCGCATAAATATCCTAAAACCGAAGCCTGCTGATAATCCTTTACTTTTTTTGAAATATTATCTTTACATGCACAATATACCTATATAGACTATATGTGTAAATATAGTGTAGTATAGAATATTGCGACAAAGACTATAAGTACGGTATCCATTACTTTTTCCGAGGCTTAAGCCTTCAAAAGGAAAAGGATAATGTAACTATGGTAGAAAGGTCAAAAATACTTTCAATAACACTTACTTTAATAATGGTACTGGCGTTATTCACCGCCGGATGTGCCAGCAACGACGAGGAAACAGATGAAAGTCCAAACGGTGCTGAAGAAACTGCACAAGCAGAACAAATCAATGTAAAAGGTTCAACAACTGTACTCCCCCTCGCACAGGCAGCAGCTGAAACCTATATGGCAAACCATCCTGAGGCTTCAATCAGTATCAGTGGTGGCGGCTCCGGTACAGGCATCGCAGCCCTGATAGATGGTGACGTACACATTGGAATGGCTTCCAGACAGATCAAAGATGCCGAGATAAAGAATGCTGAAGCAAACGGAATTGACACTGTTGAACACGTAATCGCATGGGACGGACTCACAGTAGTAGTAAACCCGGAAAACCCCGTGGACCAGCTGACCTACGACCAGATAAAGGGAATCTATGACGGTTCCATCAGCAACTGGGCAGATGTAGGTGGCGAAGATAAAGAAATAGTAGTTATTAACCGTGACAGCAGCTCCGGTACATACGGCTATTTCCAGGGAGAAGTTCTTGGAGATGATAATGAATTCCGTGAGGATGCAGTTTCCACAAGTTCAAACGGTGCAGTGTTACAGTCCGTTTCACAGAACGAAGAGGCAATCGGATACATCGGTTTTGCTTACCTCACTGACAATGTGAAAGGCCTTGATGTCGACAAGGGAGATGGAATGGTTGCACCAACATCCGAAAACATCCTTGCAGGCGACTATCCACTTGCCAGACCTCTTCACTTCTACACAGACGGACAGCCCACAGGTCTTGCAGCGGACTTTATAGAATTTATACTGAGTGAGGAAGGCACAGAGATCGTCTACGATGTAGGATACTTCCCTGTTGAGTAAATGATTTGAAGCATGAACCCTTAGAGGTGAGCGATGTTTCACAGAAGACTTAAAGAGAAGGGCATTGAAATCGGCCTGTTCCTAGCAGCGGCAACGACTGTCGTTGTCCTTCTCTTCATTTGTATTTTTCTTTTTAGAGATGGATACCTGTTATTTGAAACAAGTTCTTTTACTGGTTTCATAACCGGTAGTTCATGGTACACCGCTTCAACACCACCACGTTTTGGAATATTGCCCCTTTTATCCGGCTCATTGCTGGTCACAGCAGGCGCAATAGCCATAGCCGTACCCATGGGCGTTGCTGCAGCAATATATATTTCAGAGTTGGCAAGCCCAAAAATGGCTGACTTACTTAAGCCATTCATTGAAATCCTTGCAGGCATACCTTCCGTTGTATACGGTTTCTTTGGTCTGGTAGTTCTGGTCCCCATTATAAAAGATATTTTTGATTTACCCACAGGCCAAACAGCCCTTACAGGTTCTATAATGCTTGCAATGATGGCACTACCCACAATAATTTCAATTTCCGAAGATGCCATTAATGCGGTACCACAGGCACTTAAAGAAGGTTCATTAGCCCTGGGGAGCACACAATGGCAGACAATTTATAAAGTTACATTACCGGCTGCCCTTTCCGGAATATCCGCCGCAGTGATACTGGGAGTAGGCAGAGCAATCGGTGAAACAATGACAGTATTGATGGTAACAGGTAATATGGCCATAATACCTGGATTCCCTGAAGGATTTATTGATCCTGTCAGGACAATGACAGCAACTATTGCACTTGAAATGGGAGAAGTGCCCAAAGGCAGCCCACATTTCCATGCATTGTTTGCAGTTGGTTCGGTATTGTTTGTTACGACTTTCATAATAAATATGCTTGCAGATAGGATTAAGAGAAAATATAAACTCAGGGAGGGGCTCTGATTGGATTCAAGAACTACTGAAAAAATAGCATTTGGTTTCCTCAGAGCATGTATGTGGGTTGTTGTAGCATTTGTAGCAGTCCTTATACTTTACATTGTATTTCAGGGATACAACATAATGAGCTGGGATTTCCTGACAGAGATGCCAAAAAACAGGATGACTGAAGGTGGTATTTATCCTGCTCTGGTGGGGACAGCATACCTTGTTGGCATATCAATGGCTGTAGCAATCCCCCTTGGCGTTCTTTCCGCTATCTACCTGAATGAATATGCAAAGGAAAGCCGTTCAAAATGGATCATTGAAATGGCAATCAACAATCTTGCCGGAACCCCTTCCGTAGTGTTCGGATTGTTCGGATTGGCATTGTTTGTCAAATTTTTAGCATTCAAGCCGTCAATTATCTCGGCATCCCTTACTCTTTCCCTCTTGATATTGCCAGTTGTAATCAGAGCAAGCAAAGAAGCCCTGATAACCGTCCCCCTAGCACACAGGGAAGCTTCTCTTGCACTTGGTGTGACAAAATGGAAGACCATAAGGAGCATAGTATTACCAGAAGCATTACCCGGAATAGTAACAGGAATTATCCTGAGTATCGGCAGGGTTGCAGGTGAAACCGCCCCTATAATGTTCACAGGTGCAGCTTACTTTTTGCCACGTCTGCCGGAGTCTGTATTTTCACAATTCATGGCTTTACCATATCATTTGTACATACTGGCTACCTCCGGTCTCAACCCTATGGAAACCAGACCCATACAGTACGGAACTGGTCTTGTGTTACTGATATTGGTACTGCTCATAAACAGTATTGCAATTATTATCAGAAAACATTACAGGAAGAAGCTTAACAGATAATTTTTCGAGGATAAGATATGAGTGGAATTAATGATTTCGCAGACATAGAGGTCGAGGATCTCAACCTATGGTATGGCTCCAATCAAGCCCTCCAGGACATAAATATTAAAATCCCCAGCAAAAGTGTAACCGCTCTTATAGGTCCTTCTGGATGTGGAAAATCCACTTTTTTACGCTGTATAAACAGGATGAATGATCTTATTAAAGTATGTCATATCGAAGGCAGGGTCAAAATCGACAATAAAAACATCTACGATGAAGATGTGGATGTAGTTGAACTCAGAAAGAAGGTGGGCATGGTTTTCCAGAAACCAAACCCATTTCCAATGTCAGTTTTTGATAATATTGCCTATGGTCCAAAAATCCACAATGTTCCCAAAAAGGACATAAAAGGGATTGTTGATAAAACCCTGCAGGATTCAGCTCTTTACGGAGAGGTATCTGACAGGCTGGATTCATCTGCCCTGGACCTCAGTGGAGGACAGCAGCAAAGACTCTGCATTGCAAGGACAATGGCCGTAGAACCGGAGATCATTCTTTTTGATGAACCATGCAGCGCCCTTGATCCCATATCTACAAATAAGATAGAAGACCTGATCCTTGAGTTAAAAAAGGATTACACAATTGTAATTGTTACTCACAATATGCAGCAAGCGGCAAGAATTTCTGACTACACCGCATTTTTCCTCATGGGAAAAATAATCGAGTTTGGAGAAACAAACCAGATATTCGAAAACCCCAGGGAAAAACGTACTGAAGACTACATCACAGGAAGATTCGGGTGATTACATGGTTCGTGAGAAATACCATGCTGAACTTAATGAATTAAAAGAAAATATCTCTGATATGAGTGCCGTATCCCAGGAAATGTTCCGCAAATCTATAAAGGCGCTTGCAGATATCGATAAAGAACTTGCCCAGGAAATCATTGAAATGGACCAGACAGTAAATGATTTTGAGGAGAAAGTTGAAAATCGAATCACAAGATTGCTGGCATTACAGCAACCAATTGCCAGTGACCTTCGCCTGATAACGGCTTCTTATAGGATATCAATTGATCTTGAACGAATGGGCGATCTGGCAGTAGATGTGGCCAAAAGAATAAAAAAGATGGATGCGGAGAAGACTCTTTCGATTTCTGAATGTAAACCTATTGTATCCACATGTGAGGAAATGATAGAACAGTCCATTGCAGCTTATGCAGAATTGGATAGTGAACTGGCAAAAGATATCACTGCAAAAGATGACATCGTCGACAGGAATGTTTACGCAGGCTGGCAGGATCTGGTCCATATGATGATCGACAACTCAACCATTATTGAAAATGCAGTGGAAATGATGTTCGTTCTCAGGTATCTGGAACGTATTGCAGATCATACATGCAATATATGTGAAAGTATCGTATACATTGCAACTGCTGAAAGGATCGATCTGAACTGATTAATCCTTTATTTTTCATTATTCATCCTATTTTTCAATTCGTAAAATTAATATGTTGAAGGTCTCTTCTATGACCCCTGAATAACGAGAAATAGAGGCTTTCAAAGTGACCCAAGAACTTTTTGACCTGAATATAGGATATGTCCATTTCAAAAATCCAGTCGCCATCGCTCCAATGGCAGGTATTACAGACAGCTCATTCGTAAACAGTTATGGCAAAAGTGCCGCACTTGTGATAATAGGCGGATACAACCTTGATGAGAGAACCAATGCTGCAGCATGTGAACTCATAGAAAGAGGAAGAAAAGAATTCGTATCACAGGAGCCAATCGAATATATCACAAAAGAGATAAATGCCGTTGATTTCGATGGGGTAGTGGGAATAAATCTGCGCAGCAGTGAAATTAAACCCTTAATTGAAATGGCAGGAATCGTCAGGGATGCAGGTGCAGTAATGGAACTAGATGCACACTGTCGCCAACCTGAGATGAAGGAAGCAGGAGTTGGAGAGGCCCTGATGGAGGACCTCCCACGTCTTACAGAATGGATAAGGCAGATAAAAGAAACTGGTGTCGTACTTTCAGTCAAGATCAGGGCAAATGTTGTTGATGATATAAAACTTGCAAAAGCAATTGAAAATGCAGGTGCCGATATCATCCATGTCGATGCCATGAAAGAAGGTGCAGGTGCTGACCTTGACGCTATCCGCCGCATCCGGGATGCAACACGTATTTTCCTGATAGGCAATAATTCGGTACAGAGCTTTGATGATGCAAAAGAGATGTTTTCCAGAGGTGGCGATATGGTATCTGTGGGAAGACAGGCAATGGATTCCCCACAACTTGTAGACTCCCTTGTAGAAGCTGTTTCTGAATTTCAGGAAACCACCGGCTGGTATAATGCACCAAAACATATTTGCAGGGGGCAGGGGGACCTGCGAGGACTGACTTTCTGTTGTCTGCCGGTAAAACCCTGTGCTGTACATAACAAAGCCAAACAACTGGGCTTCAGTCCTCGGGAATTTGCAAACCTGAAAATGGAATTTGTAAAAGGTACTCCTCTTGAATTCGGTGACAGTACCTGCTTTGGCAGCCTTGCATGGTGTTGTAAGATCACAAAACCCTGTTTCATGAGAGACGGCGTGCTGGATCTTATAGACCTCCCCCCACAAGAGTACATGGAACTCAAAAAACAAATGGCTGACTACATCCTCGACCAAGCCAGAGAAAAATAAATGGTGGGATATGGACTCCTGTTACAAGATGCAACCTTCCGAAGTTGCCCGCAGTGCCCAGCTTGCAATGATACTGGAGGTATCGGCATCACCCAAACCCGGAAATATCGACAGGATACATGATTTTGCCGATACACGTTATGAACATTTCCTGGCATCTGCAACAGGTGTTTATCCAGTATTTGAAAGGGCTGCTTCTGGAAAAGAAAAGATAGGGGAATTGCTCAAGGAAGCTGTGCTTGAAAGCAATAAATGGCAAAAAGGGGGAAACACGCATTTTGGTGCATTTTTACTCCTCCTGCCTCTTGCAAAAGCTGCAGGTCAGCTGAGTCAGGAAAACGAAACGTTTGATATGAAAAAAACCGTTGAGAGAGCCCGCTGGATAGTTAAACACACAGATGTTGAGGACTCTATCAACTTTTATCTGGCGTTTGAAAAAGCAAATGTCTGCGTACAGGATGTAAAAGACCTTGATCTCAATGATTCGGATTCTATCACAAACTTAAGGAAAAATCAAACCAGCCTTTTCGAATTGATGGAAATATCCGAAAACTACGACATGATAGCTAAAGAGTGGACCCATGGTTTTAAACTGTGCAGCCGGTGCAGCGAACAAATCACTGATCTTATGGAAGGAAATGATTTTTGTACAGACATAAATTGCTCCATTGTTTACACTTTCCTGAAGTTATTGTCGAACAATCCCGATACATTCATACAGACTAAATTCAATAGGGAAACTGCAGCCGAGGTTTCAGAAAAGGCAACCGCTATTGTCACACATATAGAAACATACGGCTATGAAGCATCAATTCCTTCAATAATCGAACTTGATGAAGAGTTACTCAAAAAGAAAATAAACCCCGGTTCAACTGCAGATATAATTATAGGCGGGCTTTTCCTTTCAATCATGGGAGGCATGCGGTTTTGATGGAAGTTTCAGAACTTGACAAATACGGTATATGCGATGGTATATCCGAGATCATAGTGACATGCGGCATAGAAAATCCCAACGCTGCTCCAATTGGCCTGATTCGCAAAGATAACAGGATCTTCATAAGACTTTATAAAGGCTCTACCACCTATGAAAATGTGAAACTGGAGAAAATCTTTGCTGCCAATGTGACCTGTGACCCTTTACTTTTTGTAAAATCGACTTTTTCCAATCTAGAAGATGAGAATTTCAAATACCATCCACTGAATTCACAAAATATACCATTGCTAAAAAATTCAGTCAGCAGTGTTATTTTCAGATGCGAGGAAATAAAACATACAGAACAGGCCATGACAGCAGAAATCATCCCAATATATGCAGTGGCTAACTATCATAGACCCAAAGCCATTAATCGGGGTCTTACAGCAGTTATTGAGGCAGCCATCCATGCTACTCGTTATGAATTAACAGGAATTGATAAATTTCTCGACTTGATTGACCAGTGCCTGGAAACTACCTACAAATGCGGAGGTCAAAGGGAAAAAGATGCCGCTGAAATTCTCTTAAATGAAATTGGTGAAATTAAGAAACTTGTATCCGGGGGCAAAGACACTGAATAATTTCATGGAAATTGCCATTGAGCAAGCCCGACTGGGCATGAGAAATAACCTGGGAGGGCCCTTTGGAGCTGTAATTGTAAAAGATGAAACTGTAATCTCCAGAGCGCATAACAGGGTACTTGATTCTAATGACCCCACCGCCCATGCTGAAATAATGGCAATCAGGATAGCCTCATCAAAGCTGGGAACATTTGACCTGTCTGAATGCGAAATATATACTACCTCTTATCCATGCCCCATGTGTATGTCCGCTCTGTACTGGGCACGCATCAAAACGCTTTATTATGGGACAACAACGACCGAGGTAGAAAAGATCGGATTTGATGACGGACAGATATACAGGGCCCTGTGTAAAGGTCATAATGGCAAAGGAATGAATATGGAAAAGCTGGACAGCAAAATATGCCAGCAATTACTGTCCGAATGGGAAGAAAAAGAAGACAAGTATATGTACTGAAGATCCTTACTCACCCTCTTCAGCAGGATTTTCAGGATTTATATATTCTTTTGCCTGAGAATTTTCAGGATCAAGTTCCAATAACTTTGCAAAAGCTTTGTTGGCTCTATCATCGTTTCCGATTTTCAGGTAAGTATTTGCAAGGCCTTGCCATATCTTGGGAGATTCTGGCTCTATATCAAGGGCGCCTTTAAAGGCCTCTATAGCTTCTTCAAATCGCTCCAGTTTGAACAAAGTATTACCTTTCCCATATAAAATGCCCGCAGCATCTTTTTTAAGTTTGGGTTTTGGATCTATGTTCAAAAATGAATATCTTGGAAATGCAAAATCCTTGACATCTGAATGTTGTGCCGCCATCTCATAACATTCAAGGGCTTGCGTAAATTCATCATTGTGATAAAGAAGAGTGGCTTTACAGTACCAGGCATCTGAGAAAGCAGGATTCAGATCCAGGCATTTGGAAAAGGATTCAACCGCTTTTTGATGCTGTCCTATCGATTGCATTACAAATCCATGTCCAAACCATTTGTCAGCATCTTGCGGGTCATCCTCAAGGAAACTATCAATCACTTCAAGAGCCTCTTCATGCTTTCCCATCTTGTAAAGGACAAAACAACGGCTATAAAGAACATTCTGACATTTTTTTCTTAAATTTGCCAGATCATCTGCCATTTCATCTTCAAATTCGCTTAATTTATCTTCCAGTTCACCCCATATAGCGGCCGCCTCATTGTATTTGTCCAGCGCCTCTTCATACTTGCCCATTTCAAAAAGTACATATCCACTCCCATATACCTCTTCACCGCGTCTATAAAGAGTTGTGAATTGTTTTTTGCGGGAAACTTTATCATACCATTTTTTCAGGAAACTCATGGCAGTAAATAAGCATTCTCTGTATCATATATCTTTTGTAATATAGGCACATCAAATTTGAGGATGGTAAAAAAAGGACTTGAACCGATAATCCACCACGATACAGAAATATTAATTCTGGGTTCCCTGCCAGGAGAAGAATCCCTCAGACAACAAAGATATTATGCCAATAAAGGAAATGATTTCTGGAAACTCACAGGTGATTCTATCGGAGAGGAACTTGACAAAAAGGAATATCCAGAAAAATTGAGAATTCTGAAAGAACATAAAATAGGCCTATGGGATATTTTCAGGGAAGCAGAAAGAAAGGGAAGTGGTGATTCTGAAATCAGGTATGAGGTTATTAATGACTTTTCCATGCTTAAAGTGATAGCACCCAACATACGTAAAATCCTTTTCAATGGAAAAACAAGAGCCGGAAAATACGAGTATTTGTTACAGGAAAAAGGATACGATACGGCAGTACTGCCCTCTTCCAGTGGGGCCAACAGACAAAACAGAATTGAAAGAGGAAAAATATGGAAACAGCAATTGCAATGCTGATTCGTTTACAGTATATTATATAAGTGGTCAGACACCAATTTTAATGAATAAGATCAATCAGTAGAAGTGGTAACATCACAACACCCAACCATTCATCCCCGAAAAATGAAAGTTCTTTTTCTGCAGGTATTGACACACCAACAATGAAAAGTGTACTTGAAGATATCGTCAATGCAAGCCCTGCAATTGTTTTCGTATGGAAGGAGGAGGAAAGGTGGCCTGTGGAGTTCGTCTCAAAAAATATCTCTCTTTTTGACTATACTCCCGATGATTTTATTTCGGGCGCCTTAAGGTACAGTGACATAATCCATCCGGATGACCTTGAAATGGTAACTGAGGAGGTGGAAAAACATCTGGAAAGTGGAGATGAACAGTTTAACCTAACCTATCGTGTCCTCACCGGGAAAAAAGATGTACGCTGGGTCGAAGAACGTACCATAATCCACCATGATCCGGATAACACCTACTATGAAGGAATTATCATGGATATTACTTCCAGGAAGATGGAAGAAAAAAAGATCATTGATGGTGCCATGGGAATGAAAAAAGCCCTCGAGACAGTAATCAATTCAAGCCCTGTAATTGTTTTCCTGTGGAGAGCAGAAGATGACTGGCCCGTGGAATTTGTCTCGGAAAACATTACACAATTCGGATATGAAGTTGAAGAATTCACATCGGATAACCTGGTTTACGGTGATATCGTTCACCCTGATGATATAGAGAAAGTGCGCCAGGGGATGGCCCGGTGTGTTGCAGAGGGTAACAGGCAGTTCAACAAAGAATATCGTATCCTGACAAAAGATGGAGATGTACGCTGGGTGGACGAACGCACAAAAATCCAGCACAGTGATACAGGTGATGTGACATACCTGCAGGGTATAATTGTTGATATAACAGAAAGAAAGAATGTTGAAAACGCCCTGTTCCTTGAAGAAAAACGCCATGAAGCACTCTTAAAACTCTATGCCATGTCTGATTCCTCAATTCAGGAAATTATGGATTATGCGCGTGAACAGGCAGTTTTACTAACTGAGAGCAAAATTGGTTTTCTGGCATTCCTGGATGAAACTGAAACAAACTATGCGGTTATTTCCTGGTCAAACGGTAAACAGAGTTCAGACAAGGCTCCGGCAGAGAGTTACAGTATATGGGATGAAGCACTTTACCATCGCACCCCCATAATGAACAATGAATATTTAGCTGATAAAGATACAGACCAAAAGTTAATCCAGAGAAATCTGAGCGTTCCCATCTTTGAAGGCGGTAGAATTGCGGGGATTGTGGGTGTTGCCAATAAGGGAGAAGATTATACACCTACAGATGTCAGACAATTGAAGTTACTCATGCAGGGAATGTGGAATATAATCCAGCAAAAACTGGCTGATGAGGAACTGTACCAGTATATGGAAGAATTGAAAAGATCAAGTGAAATAAAATCAGTCCTTTCTGACGTCATCAAGAACAGTCCTGCAGTCGTATTCATATGGTGGGCTGAAGAGGATTGGCCTGTTGAATTCGTCTCCGAGAATATAACACAGTTTGGTTACACTGTCCATGATTTCCTTTCGGGCAAACTGGTCTATGCTGACATAGTACATCCATATGACCTGGAAAGGGTCCAGAAAGAACTCGCAAAAAGAATTGATGCGGGACATACGGATTTCAATCAGGAATACAGAATAATGACAAAATTTGGAGATGTCCGGTGGATAGATGAAAGAACTTTCATAAAATATGATGAGGATGGGAAAGTAACGTATTTGCAGGGTATCATTGTAGACATCACAGAAAGAAAACATGCCAATGATTTCATGCACCTGCAGTATGATCTTGACAGTGTTCTCAGCTCTGCCACATCAAATCGTGAGACATTCAACCGGCTACTGGACCTTGCACTGAGAATCACACCTATTGATTCAGGGGCCCTGTATCTTGTTGACGATAAAACCGGAGACCTGGACCTGGTAGCTCATCACGGGCTGTCTGAACAGTTTGTGAATAGCACCTCTCATTATGAAAGGAATTCAGTACAGACAAGGCTGGTGATGAGCGGACAGGCAGTGTATAAACATCATTCCGAACTCAGCGCAATTACAAGTGGCAAGAACCTACGGTATGAAGGCTTGCATGGAACTGCAATAATTCCGATTCGATACCACAACGAGATAATAGCTGCTCTCTATCTATCCTCACATTCTGAATATGAGATCCCCGATAAATCCAGACATGATCTCGAAACTATAGCAAAACAAATCGGGGAAGTCCTATCAAATATGCATAAAGAGGCATCTGTCCAAAAAGAGATCAATGATTTACAGATATTGATTGACAATGTAAAGGAAGGTATTATAGTTACCGATAAAAAGGGAGCGTTGCTTTATACAAATAAAATACTTGAGAAGTGGATACGATACTCTGCAGATGAACTTAAAAAGATGGACATTACAGACCTATATCCGCTGAGATACAGGCATGTCCTGGATTCTGTAGAGGAGACATTAAACCAAAACCGGACTTATAGCGAAGACATCAGGCTACATTCCAGCACCGGGAGGGAAATTCCCTGCAGAGTAACTTTTAAAAATATAAAATGGAACGAAAAAGATTGCATACTTGGAATCTACGAACATATCAATACATCAGCAACCTCAAGTCATAATACATAAAGTCCGAAGATATTTATATATTAGAAAGACTATCGTTGTTAAATTCAACAGGGATGACTTTGGAGTGAATTCATGAGTCCTAGAAAAAAAGATGAAAAAAAATATACAAAATATGTAGGTATATTCCTTGCAGTAATAATGGTCGGATCAATCGGCATGTTCTTTTTCAGTGGCGGTTCAACCAACAACAATAATGAACAGACATCTGAAAATGTTCAGGCAGCCGGGTTTGAGAGTGTGCCGGGGAAACATGTAAGTATTTCCTTCAACTCCATCCATGACGGTCTGGAAGCCACTCCAGAAAACGTTACCAATGCCATGTATATAGATTTTGCTTCCACAAAGGGGACACCATTACAGTACCTCGCAAGTAATATTTATGTAAAAATGTACACTAATGCAAATATTTCAATGTACAATAACTTTTACAAGTCAAATGTTACAAAGATGTATATTGCTGGTTATAGAAATTCCTCACGGATAGAAATGCACGATATAAATCCACAAATAGTGGCATTTCCTTATTATATGGCACCTGAAACCTATAAAGGATATCAACCTCTTTTATTAAATCAAGGGACATATAGAGCCATTATTGGAAAACCGATCATCTTAGGAGATCAGCAGAGTGTCGAGGATACCATTGATGTCATCGAAGGGGATACTAACTCTAGCCAAAATTTCAAACAAATTTTGAGATTTGCAAATGAGAAGGCTCCCATACAGCAAATTATTGATGTGGATGATGAATCTGCAGATGAATATTATATCGAATGGAGCATTGACGGATACAATACTTTTAAAAGAACCTCCATTTATGGCAGTCCTGCAGAAAGTACAATGACTAAACTTACAGAAAGAGCTTCTAATGCAAGTCAAAGAGGGCTCGAATATAATATCACAAGTTACGGAAATATTACTAAGGTGGACATAACTACAAATTCATCTAATTTGGGTGCACTTTTAGAAGAACCATCTCGGTAACTTTTTCCTTCTTATTTTTTATTATTGAGTACAACATTGTCTGATTAAATTAAAAAAAGAGATTAGAATAATGTTGTATAGGCTTAATTACTATATTTTCTGCCGAAGAACAACCCCATAATTAATAGAACAAACATTGAGATTCCAAATGTGAAACCTGACAACGCATTTGATGATTTCTCATATTCTTCAGTTCTATCTACCATTGATTCATAAAACCACTGAGTATCACTTTCTAACATATTTTCCATTGATTCCCAATATGCTATAGTTGACTCTGTTGTGTCTTTTTCATACATCAGAAAAGACAAGTCATCACTTCTGTAAGTGTTCCATTCTGATTCACTAATACCATAGTTATAATTGCTATTCAAAATCGTGTTATAGATCACAGGAGTTCTTTCGATAGCTTCATTTAACTTCGATAAAGATTGTTTTTCGATGTAGTAAGCTTGCTTTTCAGCTTCAATAAGATCTTCAGCATCTTGGAGAGTTCCACCCTTTTTTATTCTGTTTTGGATATTAATTATTTCAGTGGTTGCATCAACTTTATCCTGATATATATTTTTTATAGCAAGAGAAATATCGGCAGCTTGTTGTGCATTTTGCTTTTGTTTCTTTGTACTTGCATCATCTCGAATATCAGTCCAAAAATCAAAATATGACTCAAATGTGTCAATGTTTTTTCTGTATGTATCTGCATTTTGTATATTTAGGCTATAGCTATCCTCGTCAAAAAGATAATAAAGAGCTAAATCATGTTTTATCAGATATTTTACCGTATTTTCATTTGTAACAAGATTGCCAGTGTTCGCATCAATAATAATTTGGGATTTTATGCTTTCCCCCTCATAAATAGTACAAACATAGGCTCTGTAGAAATCCTCATTTGAATAATTATTGAAACAGAGATAGCCCTATCTATATTATGAATTAATAATTTGAACTTGACCTCTTTGACCTGATTTCTGTATTTTGTTGCCCTCAGTTCTTCCCTATACTTCCTTTTCAAAACAGAAAACATCGTCTCTACCAGGTTTCTATAATGATAGATGTCTTCATCAAACTCATCTCTCATTTTTCGACGATATTTTCCTTTGATCTTCTTCCTTTTTCTACATCTTACAGGTATGATGGCTTCTGCTTTCAATTCTTCATTGATTAGAGCATGTATCTTCTCAGAATCATATCCTTTATCCATCAGATAACAATCAGCTTTTCTCCTTTTGTGACATTGTCTAAGCAATGTCAATGCATGCTTTGCATCATGCACAGGCTTACCTGAAATCTTAAAACCAGTTACAATGAACTTCTCAACGTCAACAGCTATACTTGTTTTCAGATACGACCGTCTTTTCTTTCCTGTTCTCACAGAATAATAGTAACTACAATGTCCACCTGTAAATCCACTTGAATCAATAGCAATCAGAGGTATTTTTTCACCATGTGAATAGAATAGTTTCAGAGTTTGGTGAAGTAAGCTATTGAAATAGAAAGAAGATATTCTATTGGTAAATTTATGTAATGTTGTGAAGTGAGGTACGTGTTTTATACCAATCTTGGACTGAACTCTATCCATTAACTCAACAAGTCTAACAACATCTCTATAGTTCTTACCTGTGTACTCTTTGACCAATACCAAAGTCAATAACTGATGCTGAGTATATTTTCGTTTGGAATACTTACAACTGTAGATTGGAAGATGAGATCTTCCAGCTACAGACATAGCTGTATCGATAAAGTTTAAGTAATCGCTTGACAAAACACATTCATCCCCTTTGTGTTTTTTATGGTCAAAATCACATTGGGGACCTCTTCTTATAAAAATAATAATGTATTAGTGGAAGTTAGAGGAAAGGGTTTCTACAGAGCCCAAACATAATACATGTTATTGTTATATTCATAAGGCCCGTAGGCTTCACATGTTTCCCCTTCATAAGCATAAGAGGAAGCAACTTTTGAAGCTTCATATTCACTTATCTCAGCTGCAATTGCCGTAAATGAACTCAAAATTAAGATAAAAAGGACCACACTTATTATTTTCCAAAATTTCATCATATCACTTCACAAAATATAATAATACAACACTACTAATATTGTAGTATGTGCCATATAAAGTTTTTTATGTACTATGCTTTCTAAATCAGTTATTTATTTAATAAAAAGGTGTTTTGTAGAATAGAATGGACAGTACCAGAAGTTTTATAATCGATAGGCATATTCAAGAAGTGCTATCGAATTGTCGCAAGTTATATATGTACCAGTGGCGATTCATACCAAATACTCCAACGAATGTAAACAGTATGGTAGAATTGACCTTTGTTTGCATCTATACAATGAATAATGACAAACCGCGGTGTTAAACCGTGATTTCGAAGGAGATAGAAATTATGGCAAAATTTGATGTTCCAGATGAACTAATAGATAAAGCTCTTGAAGCAGTAGAAGTTGCCAGAGATACTGGCAAGGTAAAAAAAGGAGCTAACGAAGCTACAAAGGCTGTAGAAAGAGGTATTGCAAAACTGGCAGTCATTGCAGACGATGTTGAACCTGCAGAAGTAGTAGCTCACATTGGTCCTCTTTGTGAAGAAAAGAATGCACCTTACATCTATGTAAAACAGCAGAAAGAACTCGGAGCTGCCTGTGGAATAGGCGTTGGCTGTGCTGCAGTAGTAATTACAGATGCAGGTAAGGGCGCAGAGACCATCGAAGACCTGGCCGAAAAAGTCAGTGCTCTCAAATAAACTTATCCATAAAAAAGGAGTAATTCTCCATGGCAGATGAAAACTTAGGATATGCCGCGGAGGTCATAGATGTCATCGGCAACACCGGTATGCATGGCGAAGCAAGCCAGATCCAGTGCAGAGTACTGGATGGTCGGGACAAGGGCAGGATCATCACCCGTAACTGCATGGGCCCTGTTCGTATCGGCGATGTGCTGATGCTGATGGAGACTTCCAGAGAGGCAAAGAAACTTACAACAAGGTGATGCGCAATGGAAACCAAGAAATGCTCTTTCTGCGGAACTAAACTGGTACCGGGGACTGGTGTCCTTTTTGCAAAAAAGGATGGTTCTACCTACAATTTCTGCTCCTCTAAATGCAGGAACAATTACAAGATGGGTAGACTTCCAAGGCGTACTATCTGGACCGAAACGGGCAGAAACTACATGAAGAAAGCCTGATGAGGAATTAATCAATGGAACGCACATATGTTATGATCAAACCAGACGGAGTCCAGAGGGGACTTATTGGAGAGATCATAGGAAGAATCGAGAGGAGAGGTCTCAAGATAAGTGCAATGCGCATGAATGTTATCGATGAGAATGATGCAAAGGAACATTACAGTGAACACTGCGAAAAGCCATTTTTCGGTTCACTTATATCCTATGTAACTTCCGCTCCTTCAGTTTCAATGATTGTTGAAGGTAAGGATGCAATAAAATCCATGAGGACAATAAATGGTGCCACCAATCCATCCGAAGCAATGCCTGGTACAATAAGGGGCGATTTTGCTCTTGAGACCGGCAGGAATGTGGTACATGCATCCGATTCAGTGGAATCAGCGGAAAGAGAAATCAACATCCATTTCAAGGATGATGAAACAAACGAATATACCCGTATAGACGAAGAATGGCTCTATGAGTGAGTACCCTTTTGCTCACTCCCCTGTTTCTTAAGGAAGGGATGCATATTACCGATAACGAAAATCTCAGGACACCCATTGTATGCGTTATGGGACATGTGGATCACGGTAAGACCACACTGTTAGACAGGATACGTGGTAGTTCTGTGGCTGCAGGAGAAGCCGGTGCGATCACCCAGCATATCGGTGCAACGGAAGTAATGATCGATTCCATAATAGAACGTAGTGGTGCTTCCGGGATGAAGAACAATTTCATAGTACCCGGCCTTTTATTCATAGATACTCCGGGACACCATGCATTCACATCCCTGCGTAGCAGAGGAGGAGCACTTGCAGACCTGGCAGTGGTAATTGTAGACATTAACGAGGGCTTCATGCCCCAGACAAAAGAAAGTCTGCAAATACTCAAACGGTTCAAAACTCCTTTTGTGGTTGTTGCAAATAAGATTGACAGGATACATGGATGGCAACCACATGAAAGCGCTAGTTTTCTGGAAACTTACAACAAACAAAGTGAACGTGTAAGAACAGATCTTGATAACAAATTCTATGAAATTGTCGGGGAACTATATAACAGTGGTTTTAATTCTGAACGCTATGACCGTGTTTCTGACTTCCAGAGAAATATAGGAATAATACCAATAAGTGCGATTACCGGCGAAGGTATACCTGACTTGCTTATGGTATTACTCGGACTGGCCCAAAAATTCCTCGAATCCAATCTTCACTATAACGCAAGTGGACCTGGTGAAGGAACAATACTTGAAGTAAAGGAAGAAAAGGGATTGGGAACTACCATCGATATTATTCTCTATGATGGGACCCTCAAAAAAGGGGACACGATTGTAGTTGGAAGTCTTGGGGAGCCCATTCAGACCAAAGTGAGGGCTTTGCTAAAACCAAATCCAATGGGTGAAATATCCGCCGAGGAGAAGTTCCAGAATGTGGAATCAGTTACGGCTGCTATCGGTGTAAAGATATCTGCACCAAATCTTGATGATGCACTGTCAGGAGCCACTGTCAGGGCAGCCAGCCCGGAAAACATTGAAAATATTGTTGAAGAGGTTCAAGAGGAACTTGACGAGGTACAGATCAGTACGGGTACCACAGGCATAACTCTCAAAGCAGATACAATCGGATCACTGGAAGCACTTGTTAATGAACTCCAGAAGGAGGATATACCCATCAGAAAAGCCGAAGTGGGAGACATATCCCAGAGGGATATTATCGAAGTTTCGGCTATCGAAGATCCTTTTAATGCAGTTCTTATCGGCTTTAATGTGAAGATGTTACCTGATGCAAAAGAAAAAGCAAAGGGCTCCGAACTTAAAGTATTCCAGAATGATGTTATTTACAGGCTTATTGATGATTATAAAGACTGGGTTCAAGAAAAGAAGGAGAAATCCGAAAAAACGATATCTCAGCTCATAGTCAAGCCTGCAAGATTCCTGCTTCTTCCGGAATGTACGTTCAGACAAAGCAAACCTGCTGTTGTTGGTGTAAGAATCACAGGTGGAAAGGTCAAAACTAACATCGGTGTTACAGATAACAGTGGTAAAGTTGTAGGTACAATCAAAGGACTCCAATTAGAAGGAGAAAACATCAAGGAAGCCAGTGCAGGTATGGAAGTTGCAATGGCCATTGATGGACCTACAGTAGGTCGCCAGATCAAAGAAGGTGATGTACTTTACTCAAATATTCCTGAAAAACACGCAAAGGTGCTTGAAACGGAAATATTTGATTCACTTTCGGCAGATGAAATGGAAACCCTCGATGCTTTCCTTGAAATAAAACGCAGGGATAATCCGTTCTGGGCTAAGTAATAATATTAATTGATGTTGGAGGTAAATAATGGTAGATTTCAAAATTGTCGTATCAGATCCAAAAGCCAAAGCATACCAGTTCGATGTAAGTGGTGCCGAGGCAAATAAGTTCATAGGAAAAGCAATAGGCGAAACTGTAGAAGGAACAGTAGTCGGTCTTCCCGGTTACACCATCCAGATAACTGGAGGAAGTGACAGAAGCGGTTTTGTAATGCGCAAGAACGTACCCGGTCCAAAAAGGCAGAGGTTACTCATAGCCGAGGGTGTCGGATATAAACCAAAAGACAAAGGAATGCGTCGCCGTAAGATTCTCAGAGGAAGGGAAATCGCTCCGGATATTGTCCAGATCAACACAAAGGTTGTTGGATACGGAGACAAAACCATCAACGAAATTCTTGGTGGCGGTGAAGAGGGAGAAACTTCCGAAGAGTAAATCTCCCGCCCTTTTTTATTTCAATTGATATTTCACCCCTGAATACCCGTTATCGACTACACATTATTATATCTTCAATTACATTATAATACAATAGTTATTTATAAAAATTAATTATATTGTATATATAGAGAATTGAGGATAGATGTGGCATGGACATCCGGAATCCAAATATGAAACAGCTCTTCTCTTATGAGAAGAAAGCCAGCAGACTAGAATTGTTTTTCAGGATCATTTATTCCATTCTTATAGGAATTGTACTCTATATATACGGGATATTTACAGGAATCTGTCTTGTCCTTCAATGGTTCATAATCCTTATTGCCGGAAGAAGAATCGAGGGACTTAACCGTATCATAAAGGGCTACCTTGAGTATTACACTCATGTCATAGGATATCTTTTCCTCACAACTGATACCAGACCTTCCATAAAACCGCCTTCAATAGCAATATTTGAAAAGAAGCTGTACTATGACAGGGACACGGTAGAGATTATAAAAAACGATAACTGATAGTAAAACGGTATTCACTCAAAAGTTTAAATAGATATAATCCAACAGACATATATAAAATATATAAAAGAAGTCAATTTGTGGACATATTTTATACCAATTAAACGTAAAGCAGGAAGAGTATATATGAAGCGCTCACTTATTGATATAACATGTTTTTCCGAAAAACGTAAGGGTCTTCTTCTCCTGCTTATGGAAGGCAAAAAGGATATTGATGAAATAAAAGAAATTCTCGATGAAACTTCGCCTTCAATTCTTCCCCAGATAAAAATATTGAAAGAAAACGGCCTCATAGTTCAGGAAAATGGTATGTATTCATTAACCAGAATTGGCATGCTTCTGGTGCACATGCTCCAGGAGGTCTTTAAAACATTTGATGTACTTGAAGATCATTTTGATTATTTAAATGAACATGATTTAACCCCTATCCCAAAAGAATTATTGCTCCATATCGGAGAATTAAATAATAGTGAATATATCGTACCATCCCTTACAGATGCATTCGATCCTTTCGCAAAAATAAAACCACTTACAAAGGCCTCTACCTGGATTAAAGCTTTTATTGCAGTTTATCATCCAGATTATCCCCCGCTTGCCTCTGAAATGGCCTCAAAGGGAGCAGACATATCACTGATAATGACCGAACCAATATTTGAAAAAATGAAAAATGATTATCCTGAAACAACCCAAATACTCAAAAATTCAGACAATTCCCGCATATTGATTTACAAAGGAGAAGTTATGCCCTCCTTACTAATTGCTTCTGATCAATATTTCCTGTTATCCCTTATGTTTAAAACATGCCGTTATGACAACAGTTACCTTATGGGTAAAGAAAAAGCAGCCATAGAATGGGCAACCAAACTTTATGAATGGTATGAAAAAGATTCAGAGTTAGTCCCAAAAAAGGACTAACATGTTTTAGAGTAACTTCTTTCCAGCTTCAGGGCCGCCTTTACACTCAAAGACATCGGTAATTTTCATGACAATCAGAGCCTTGGCAGGGTATTTCTCTCCTTTTTCCTTTGCCATGGCATATGCATCATCGTACTCATCACCTTCAGTCTTAATCTCAACATCTCCTTTTATCTGGAAGCAGCCCTTTGAACCTTCCCCCCACACATAAAGTGATGCTTTAGGATTTTCTTCAAGATTATTGCGGGTTTTCATAAAGTAGTTATCCACAATCCAGATAGTTGCATCATCCACCAGTTTGCACATACCGATAGGAATTACATTTGGTATACCGTCTTTAGAAGCGGTGGCAAAAGGAAGCGGCCTGACACTGGCAATTGATTCTTTCATATCTTCTGTGAGTTTTATCATATTTAAATCTCCTTGATAGATAATAAAATAGTAAGGTAGAGGTATATTACATTTATGATTTTTAAATTTCTGACTTCAGATACCCGAAATCATATCCAGGAAATAATGATGTAGCCGTAGATCAGGTGTCAGTTCGGGATGGAAAGCAAGAGCAAGTACATTGTTTTGTCTTGCTGCTACAATTCTCCCATTAATTGTTGACAATACATCAACTTCCGGGCCCGCATCCATGATTGCAGGTGCCCGGATGAAAATTGCTGTATAGGGATAATCCAGGAATGGAAGATCCAAATCAACTTCAAAGGACTCCCTCTGCCTTCCGAAAGCATTCCGGTTCACTTTCACATCCATCAGACCGAGAAGATGCTGATGGGTCTTATGTACCTGTTCGTCCCCGCGAGTTGCAACAAGGATCAAGCCGGCGCAGGTGCCAAGGACAGGGATGCCGTTCTTTGCAGCATTCTGAATTTCACCTGCAATCCCTTCTCTTTCAATCAGGCGGCCCAATGTTGTACTTTCCCCGCCGGGTAGTATAACGGCATCACACAGGGGCACAATGCCTTCATGACGGATTTCCAGCACTTCTCCTTCAATGCCCTTTTCACAAAGAGCACGTTCTACGGCATCAATATGTTCGGAAACATCACCCTGTATGGCGATTATACCGATACGCATCAATTTCACCGTTGATAATTTACCAGCCACGTGTCTGCAAAGCTTCTTCAGGGGGTATAGTATCAGCACTCATGCCCTTCATTCCTGAACCAATTCCCCTGGAAATCTCTGCCAGTTTTTCGGGGTTATCATAATTGTTAACGGCTTCCACAACTGCTTTGGCCATCATTTCAGGATTCTCAGCCTTGAATATTCCAGAACCTACAAAAACACCATCCGCACCCAGTCTCATCATGAGAGCAGCATCTGCGGGAGTGGCAACACCACCTGCTGCAAAGTTTACCACAGGCAAACGCTGTAAGTCTGCAGATTCCAGAACAAGTTCTATGGGTGCTTCGATATCACGCGCAACCTTGATGAGTTCTTCCTTATCCTTGCCGGCAAGTTCACGTACTTCACCCATGATCTTTTTCATGTGGCGCACAGCCTCACGAACATCCCCGGTACCTGCTTCACCTTTGGTACGTATCATTGCCGCACCTTCATTGATGCGCCTCAGGGCTTCACCAAGATTTCTTGCACCACATACAAAAGGAACAGTAAACCCGGTTTTATCAATATGATACATTTCGTCTGCAGGAGTCAGGACTTCAGACTCATCGACCATATCAGCTCCCAGGGATTCAAGGATTTCGGCTTCCACAAAATGCCCGATCCTGGCCTTTGCCATTACAGGAATTGTTACGGTATCAATTATCTGCGCAACGATTTCCGGGTCTGCCATCCTGGCCACTCCACCTGCCTTACGGATATCAGCCGGAACTGCCTGCAGGGCCATTACAGCCACAGCTCCTGCTTCTTCGGCGATTCTCGCCTGTTCGGGGTTGGTTACATCCATGATTACCCCGCCTTTCTGCATTCTGGCAAACCCTCTTTTAATGAGTTCAGTACCGTGCCTTAAGTTTTCAAGTTCCATCTCATAAGCCTTCTTTTTTTTAATCGGATATAGGGTCAATAGTAAGTATATTTACATAAAAAGATTTGGTCACAGCATCCTTCTGCGGAATTATATGGAAAATATCCTACGTACCCTATATTCTTTTTGGGTAATTCAATAGCTTGTGTGAAACTCGCTGATTACCAGAAATCAGGCAACATCCGGTGCTTTCTTTATTGAATAAAAAAGTAACAGACAAGTATTTTCCAGATATTAACCCTGTTACACATTCCAATAAAAACATATTTATGAAATATGTTAGCATGTGTCAATATAGCATATATAGAGGTGCCCTCATGCTTGGAATAGAAGACCCCCAAATATGGATAGCATACATCCTGTGTATAGCCGGTGCAATAAGCTGCATGATATACGGTATACTGAAATGGAATGACGGCGAAGAAACGGAGGCATGCTCATGATAAGCACACCAGTCCTTGGTGTAATTGTCCTGATCTACCTCATGATAATTTTTTATCTGGGAATGCTTGGATACAAAAAAACAAAGGAAATTGACGATTATATGGTCGCCGGCAGGCACATCAATCCCTATATACTTGCCCTTTCCTATGGTGCCACATTTATCAGTACCTCGGCAATCATTGGTTTTGGCGGGGCTGCCGGTGCACTGGGAATGGGATTGCTCTGGCTTGCGGTAATGAACATCATTGTCGGGATTCTCATCGCATTTGTGTTTTTTGGATCCAGAACGCGCCGCATGGGATTAAGACTAAAAGCGGTTACATTTCCTGAGTTACTAGGACGCAGATTCCAGTCACGTTTCATACAGGGTTTTTCGGGTGCGCTAATTGGAGTATTTATGCCCCTTTATGCAGGAATCGTACTGATTGGAGGAGCCCGTTTTGTTGAAGCAACACTGGGCATTAATTATGATGTTGCAGTCCTTTTACTTACGGTAATTGTTGCAGCATACGTTATCACCGGGGGTTTGATAGCAGTTATGTACACCGATGCCCTTCAGGGAGCATTCATGTTCGTAGGAATGCTTGTCCTGCTTACACTTACCTATATCAAACTGGGAGGGATCACTGAAGCACATCAGACACTCACAGCAATGACACCCCTGGTTCCTGATTCACTTGCAGCAGGGGGACATCTGGGATGGACGGCAATGCCCGCCTTGGGCTCGCCTATCTGGTGGACATTGGTATCTACCCTGATACTGGGAGTGGGTATCGGTGTCCTTGCCCAACCTCAACTGGCTGTTAGGTTCATGACAGTGGAGAATGACAGGGCATTGAACCGGGCAGTCCTTGTAGGCGGGCCATTCATTTTGATGATGACAGGGGTTGCCTTTATAGTCGGTTCTCTTTCCAATGCTTTCTTTTACAAAACAGAAGGGTTGATATCCGTAGCTGTAGTGGGAGGAAATACCGATCTGATAATTCCACAATATATCAACGATGCAATGCCTGAAACTTTTGTCATCCTATTCATGTTAACCTTACTGGCAGCCGCCATGTCAACCTTAAGTTCCCAGTACCATACAATGGGAACATCAATAGGACATGATTTCTATCGCCAGTTTGTCAAGAAAGGTGAAGTCGGCAAAACTGTCAATATTACAAGATTGGGAATTGCAACAACCATTCTGATAAGTGTGATATTGGCTTACATCCTGCCTATTAGTATAATCGCCCGTGCCACAGCAATCTTTTTTGGATTATGTGCAGCGGCCTTTTTACCGATGTATGCAGGAGCTTTGTTCTGGCCACGCATGACAAAAGAGGGAGCGACTGCAAGCCTGTTAGTTGGAACCTTTGCAAGCCTGTTCTGGCTGGGTTTTGTTCATGCAAAAGAAGCAGTCCCGCTGGGAATCTGCAAATTCATATTCGGAACGGATACTCTCCTGACCGGCACCTGGACAGTTGTGGACCCGATTCTCGTTGCAACACCCCTTGCAGCAATCGTAGCCGTTGTTGTTAGTTATATGACAGAACCGACACCTACAGAACATATAAAAAGATGTTACGGGAAATAAGTGTAACCTTAAAGGCTACACTTACTCCTCTTTTTTAATCCTGGCCAAACTGACCAATTTATCCTTCTCCCTGATATTCATAATTTTTACACCCTTGGTGTTACGCCCCTGCACCCTAATATCTGTCACAGGGATACGCATCACAATGCCGGCAGAGCTTGTCAGGATGATCTCATCATCATCTTCCACTGTTTTTACAGTGACCACGGGACCATTGCGCATATCAGTGAAAATGGTTATCACTCCCTGCCCTCCACGACGAAGGGTGCGGTACTCATCAAATGGCGTGCGTTTGCCAAAACCATTCTCTGTAACGGTCAGCAGGGTACCATCAGAATCTACAACATCCAGGCTTACAATAACATCCGGACCTGCCAGTTTCATGCCCCTCACACCACGGGCAGTCCTGCCCATCACACGCACATCTTCTTCAGAGATACGCAGGGCTTTACCATGCCTTGAAGCCAGCATTATGTCCTGATTTCCGTCGGTCTGGAGAACATTTACAAGTTCATCCCCCTCTTTCAGGGAAATCGCAATAATACCGGCCTTGCGGGGATTACTGAAATCCGAAAGACTGCAACGTTTCACAGTCCCATCACGGGTGCCCATGAACAGGTAGCGATCATTCTCAAAATCATGCACCGGGATCATAGCATTTACTGATTCCCCTTCAGCAAGTTCCAGCAGGTTCACAATAGCCTTCCCTCTGGACTGGCGGCTTCCCCGGGGAATATCATAGACCTTTTGCCAGTAAACCTTACCACGGTTTGTGAAAAAGAGGATATAATCGTGGGTAGAAGCCACAAAGATGCTTCCCACAGTGTCATCCTCCTTTGTTTCCATCCCTCTCACACCACGACCGCCCCGATGCTGCATATTATATGTCTGGAGAGGGATATTCTTGATATAACCACTCTGTGTAGAGGTTACAACCACTTCTTCCTCGGGTATCAGGTCTTCATCCGCAAGTTCTTCACGGCTAGATTGAATAAGGGTTCTGCGCTCATCACCATATTTATCCTTCAACTCCAGTACTTCATCCCTGATAATCGCATATTTACGCTCATCGTTTGCAAGGATATCTTTAAGGTCGGCAATTGTATCGATCAGACCATTATACTCTTCATCGATCTTTTGCCTCTCCAATCCAGTCAGACGCTGCAGCTTCATGTCCAAAATGGCTTTGGCCTGAATTTCATCCAGATCGAAATTACTTATAAGCCCTTCCCTTGCCTCCTCTGTGGTAGAAGAGCCGCGTATCAATTTGATAACTTCATCGATGTTATCCAACGCGACCTTTAGCCCCTGTAGAATATGTGCTCTTTCCTCGGCTTTCCTTAGATCAAAAACTGTACGCCTACTGATAACATCTATACGATGTTTGAGATATATCTGGATCAGTTCCCTGAGATTAAGAACGCGAGGGACCCCGTCAACCAGAGCCAGGTTAATGATACCAAATGTGGTTTCAAGCTGGGTCTGTTTGTAGAGCTGGTTAAGCAGGACTTTGGGGTTGGCTGCCTTCTTAAGTTCAATTACCACCCGCATACCTTCCCTGCCGGATTCATCCCTCAGATCCGAAATACCCTCTATTTTTTTATCCCTCACGAGGTTGGCGATGGATTCCACAAGGCGTGCCTTGTTCACCTGATAAGGAAGTTCGTATACAACTATGCGGTATTTATCATTCTTCATCTCCTCTATCTCAGTCACTGCACGCAGGTAGATAGGGGAACGTCCTGTCTCATAGGCACTCTTGATCCCACTGGTACCCATTATGATACCACCAGTAGGAAAATCCGGTCCTTTAACGATCTTTCGAAGTTCTGCAAGTTCAGTTTCAGGGTCATCAATCAATTTGACAGTAGCATCCACGACCTCCCCGAGATTATGAGGAGCCATGTTGGTCGCCATTCCCACAGCAATACCGGTGGAGCCATTCAAGAGCAGGTTTGGCAACTTTGAAGGCAGGACTTCAGGTTCCTCCAGGGAACCATCATAGTTAGGCTTGAAATCAACAGTTCCCTTTTTGATATCCTCAAGCATTTCAGTGGTTATTTTATCCATGCGGACTTCTGTATAACGCATTGCCGCAGCAGAATCACCATCAACAGATCCAAAGTTACCCTGCCCATCTATTAACGGATAACGCAGGGAAAAGTCCTGGACCATACGCACCAAACTGTCATACACAGCAGTATCACCGTGCGGATGGAACTTACCCAATACATCACCCACTACACGGGCAGATTTCTTGTACGCCTTATCATGAGTAATACCGGCTTCATTCATCGAATGAAGAATACGGCGATGTACCGGCTTCAGACCATCACGGGCATCAGGTAGTGCCCTTCCCACAATAACACTCATCGAGTAATCAATATATGAACGCTTCATTTCATCCTGGATAAGCACCGGAACTACACGTCCACCTTCTCCGTCATGCTGTTCGATTTTTTCATCGAGAGGATTTATATCATCATAGTCTGCCATTTTTTACCACCTCACACATCCAGGTTGATAACATCCTTTGCATGCTCCTGTATGAATTTACGTCTGGGAGCAACTTCATCTCCCATCAGAACGGAAAACATCTCATCAGCCGCGACCGCATCCTCCATTGTAACCTGCAAAATAGTGCGTGTCTGAGGATTCATGGTTGTTTCCCACAGTTGATCAGGATTCATTTCACCAAGACCCTTGTAGCGCTGTATGCTTACACCCTTTTCGCCAATCTCCTCAATTATTCTGTCCTTTTCCCTCTCAGTATAGGCAAATCTTTGGTTTTTACCTTTCTTTATACTGTAGAGTGGTGGTTGTGCGATGTATACATAGCCTGCGTCTATCAAAGGGGTCATGTAGCGGAAAAAGAAGGTAAGCATAAGAGTGCGTATATGTGCACCATCCACATCGGCATCAGTCATGATCACAACTTTGTGATAGCGAGCCTTTGTGAGGTCATACTCATCCCCAATCCCCGTTCCCATTGCAGTGATCAGGGATAGGATCTCATTATTTTTCAGTATCCTGGCCAAACGGGATTTTTCCACATTCAATATTTTACCCCTGAACGGAAGAATTGCCTGGAAACGCCTGTCACGTCCCATCTTTGCTGAACCACCCGCAGAATCACCTTCCACAAGATAAATTTCAGATACAGAAGGATCTTTTTCAGAACAGTCTGCAAGTTTACCGGGAAGAGTGCTAACTTCCAGTGCACTTTTGCGCCGTGTTAATTCCCGCGCCTTTTTGGCCGCTTCCCTGGCCCTGCGTGCATCCATTGCTTTTTGCAGGATCGCAGAAGCTATTTTGGGATTTTCTTCCATGAACTCCGAGAGACCCTCAGAAACCATGGAATCCACAATACCCTTAAGTTCACTGTTTCCGAGTTTTGTCTTTGTCTGTCCCTCAAATTGAGGGTCCATCAATTTTACACTGATGATCCCTGCCAGACCTTCCCGGATATCATCACCACTGAGTTTGATATCTCCTTTGGCAAGGTTGTTGCTTTTGGCATAATCATTGGCGACCCTGGTCAGGGCTGACTTGAACCCCGCCAGATGAGTACCACCTTCATGAGTGTTGATATTATTTGCAAAGGAATAGACATATTCACCATAACTGTCGGTATACTGCATGGCTATTTCAACACGTGTATCTTCCTTTTCCCTCTCAAAATATATAGGTTGTTCATGCAGTACATTGCGGCTCTTGTTCAAATACTCAACAAAAGAGACGATGCCGCCGTCATATTCAAAAACTTCCTGCAGGGGCTCATCTGACCTCTTATCGGTTATGACAATCTTAATTCCACGATTTAAGAATGCAAGTTCTCTTAACCTTGTGACCAGGGTTTCAAAATTAAAATCTACTGTTTCAAAAATGTCGGTATCCGGTTTGAAGGTCATTGATGTACCGGTACTCTCAGTATCCCCTTTCTCGATAACATCATCAAGAGGTTTTCCTCTTACATAACGCTGGTAGAAAATTTTACCATTCCTGTGAACTTCCACATCGTTCCATTCAGAAAGGGCATTTACAACAGAGACACCTACTCCATGAAGACCACCTGATACCTTGTAGGAACTCTTATCGAATTTACCCCCTGCATGCAGAATGGTCATTACAACTTCAAGTGCCGATTTTTTGTATTTAGAATGTATATCTGTAGGGATTCCCCTGCCGTCGTCCCTGACCGTAACCGATCCATCCCTGTTTATAGAAACGTCAATTGAGGTACAATAGCCTGCAAGGGCCTCATCTATACTGTTATCCACTACTTCATAAACAAGATGGTGTAAACCCCGGCCATCAATGCTTCCGATATACATGCTCGGTCGCTTGCGTACGGCTTCCAGTCCTTCCAACACCTGAATATGAGTCGCATCATAGACATCTCTGTCACTCATCGCGTTCTTTCTCCATGAATCCATTTAAATAATAAATGTAAAAAATAAACAAAAAGAGAACACAAAAACTGTAGCTAGCGTCTCCTATTGAGTTTTGCTCCTTCTATGTGTTCATTTATTAAATAGTTAAGTATAATCTGTTACAGGCCCCTTAAACAGATGGTTAGATATATTTACAGGAATGTTTTTTAAGAGGAAAACCGATAATGACCAGAAATCATATTCACAATATCAATTAAATCAAGGTGGACAAATGTCATTGAAAAATTTAAGGACACATTATACTACACAAATCGACCCCGGTAAAATCGGAGACGACAAGGTTGCTCTTGCAGGTTGGGTACATGAGGTACGTGACCTTGGAGGAATCTGTTTTGTTGTATTAAGGGACAGACAGGGAAGAGCCCAGGTTACCCTTGTGAAGAAGAAAATCGACAGGGAACTGTTCAATTTCGCCAGAAAACTTATCCGGGAATCAGTTATCTCTGTCAGAGGCAGTATCAAGCCGGAAGAAAAAGCCCCTAATGGTTATGAATTGATACCCGACGAGATAGAACTGCTCAATGAAGCAGACTCTCCCCTGCCCCTGGATACCACAGGAAAAGTGGATGCTGAACTCGACACAAGACTGGATTCACGTTTCATAGACCTGAGAAGAAGCAGAACAAATGCCATATTCAGGATAAGACATGAGGTTCTGCATGCTGTCAGGAATTATCTTGCAAATGATGGATTCCTGGAAACTTCAAGTCCCAAGGTTGTAGCCACAGCAACCGAAGGAGGCACTGCCCTTTTCCCGATTACATATTTCGACAGGGAGGCTTTCCTCAACCAGAGCCCACAGCTTTTCAAGCAAATCCTGATGTCCGGTGGGATGGACAGGGTATTTGAGATTGGACCGATTTTCCGTGCAGAAGAACATGACACCCGCCGCCACTTGAACGAAGCTACATCTATTGATATAGAAGCGAGTTTTGTCGACCACTTCGATGTAATGGAAATCCTCGAAAACATGGTGGAATATGTTTACAATCAGGTCATAGAAAACGTACCCGATGCTCTTGAAGTACTCGGAATCGAACTCAAGGTCCCAAAAACCCCATTCCTCAAACTGACGTATCAGGAAGCGATAGATATTGTCAACTCCCATGGTGAAGAGGAATTGAAATGGGGAGACGACCTGTCCACCCTTTCCGAACACACGATCGGGGAACATGTATTCCAGGAAACAGGGGAAGAGCATTATTTTATCATAGACTGGCCAACCGAAATAAAACCGTTCTATGCCATGCCCTACGAGGAAAAACCTGAATTCTCCAAGTCATTTGATATGATGCACAGGACCATGGAACTCTCCTCCGGTGCCCAGCGCATACACGTTCCGGAAATGCTCAAAAACAGGATAGCAGATCAGGGACTTGACCCTGAAGGCTTTGATTTCTATCTCCGCGCTTTCAGTTACGGAATGCCGCCACACTCTGGCTGGGGTTTGGGTTGTGAAAGATTTGTGATGACCATGCTTGGAGTGGAGAACATCCGCGACGTCGTACTGTTCCCCAGAGACCGCAGGCGTCTTTCCCCATAAGAGGCAGGATCATGACAAATAGGAACACAAAAGGTCATCATCCGGGCAAGGAAGCCGCCGGCAGGGCCGCAGCCGAACTTGTGAAGGACGGATCTATCGTGGGGTTGGGTACCGGCTCCACAACTGCTTACGCGATCAAGGCCCTGGGAGAAAAGGTCAAAAAGGGACTGGATATAAGGGCAGTTGTCACATCATACCAGTCGGAAATGCTGGCTATACAGGCAGGCATACCCCTGACAAGCCTGGCTGAAAATCCCGTGCTTGATATTGCAATCGATGGTGCCGATGAAGTCGATTCAAATCTCAATGTGGTAAAGGGAGGCGGAGGTGCTCACTTTCGGGAAAAAGTAGTATCCCTTTCTGCCAACAAATTCATTGTAGTTGTGGATGACTCAAAGATAAGCGATACAATATCAATGGCTATTCCATTGGAAGTCCTGCCATGTGCCCGTGAACTTGTACAGCAACAGGTTGCTCAAATGGGCGGAAAAGCCAGTATACGCCCTGCATCCAGAAAAGATGGGCCTGTTATATCCGATAATGGTAATTTCATTATGGATGCTGCTTTCGGAGAGATCCCAAACCCACAGGAATTTGCAGATAAACTGTCAAACGTTGTCGGAATCGTAGAACACGGAATATTTACCAATACCGATAAGGTGTATATCGGTTACAAAGACGGAAAAATAGAACTGAGGGAATGATTACATTCCCATTTTCTTCATCATTTTCTTCATGTTGAATTTGCCGCCACGCATACCTTTCATGGCGTTTTGCATCTGTTTGTGATATTTCAGCAGCTCACGAACTGTTTCCGGATTAGAACCAGCACCTATGGATATCCTTTTAATGCGGGAACTGCCGATAATGCGTGGATTTGTCATTTCCTCTTCTGTCATTGAATCCATGAGGGTTTTGTACTGTGCCATTTTCTGTCCCGTAACTTCATAATCCTCATCGGAAACTTTCATACCCATACCACCCAGTGGCAACATTTGCATGATCTGCTTCATGGGACCCATCTTGTTCATGGCTTCAAGCTGCTTGTACATGTCCTTGAGGGTAAATTTCCCCTTCATCATGGACTCGACATCGAGTTCATCTTCTGAGAGGGATTCTTCTGCCTTTTCCATCAGGGACCTGAGATCACCCATCCCAAGCAGGCGGGAAATGAACCTATCTGCCTCGAATTTTTCCAGATCTTGTGGTGTTTCACCAACACCGATGAAGGCTATCGAGGAATCGGTTGCAGCAACAGCAGACATAGCACCACCACCTTTTGCGGTACCATCAAGTTTTGAGATTACAACACCGGAAATTCCAACTGAGTCGTTGAATGCTTTTGCCTGTTCGCTTGCCTGTTGACCTATACCGGCATCAAGTACAAGCAATTTATAATCAGGACTGGAAATTGCGTGGATTCTCTCCATCTCATCTATAAGATCGCTTTCAAGAGAGTGGCGACCTGCCGTATCAATGATTTTCACATCATATTTGTCAATTTCAGCAAGTCCCCTTTCGACTATACCCACAGCATCAGGATTGCCTTCTTCACCATAGAATGCCACATTCAGGGATTCACAGAGGGTTTTCAGCTGCTGGTAAGCCCCGGGCCTGAAAGTATCAGCACAGACCACAGCAGGTTTGAGCCCTTTGCGCTGGAAATAACGGGCAAGTTTGGCCGTGGTTGTAGTCTTACCACTACCCTGCAATCCAATCATCATTATTTTCTGGGGCTTTAGCGGGATATCAGTACCTTCGCCCACAATTTTCATCAGTTCCTCATAAACGATGCGTATCACATGTTCCCGGGGATTCATACCCTGGGGCACGTCCTCATCAAGAGCTCGCTCCTTTATGCTCTTGGAAAGCTGCATCACCATCTTGACATTAACATCGGATTGAAGAAGTGCCCTCTGGATATCCTTTACAACATCGTTTACCGTCCGCTCATCAATGCGTCCGGCACCTACGAGTTTTTTGAGGGCATCCTGCAGGGAATTACTGAGTTTGTCCATTACCATAATAGGGATCGTCCTTTTTTAAGTTCTGCTTCAATAGTACTCGATTGTTTTATATAATTATTTTGTGACAAATGGTCAGTATCATATCAAACAGACAATAAAATAACTGAAAACAAAGCCATCAATACTCCCATCCATTGTCTGGAAGATAGATATTCGCCAAGCACTATCCAGGAAAGCAGGACTGTGCCTGCCGGGTAAAGAGCAGATGTAACCGTCGCAATATCCAGCCTTCCCACCTGACTTGCTGCTGTGAAAAAGATACTGCCTGCAGTGTCACCAACACCTGCGATAAGAATAGGCAGAGCCACTTTTCTAGACGGTATGCCTAGATTGCCTTTTGAGAGTAGAAACAATAGCAATATTGCTGCACCTTCAATTTTAGCAACTGCCAGTGTCCAGAAGATTGAGACTCCACTGAAATTGCTAATCGATATGTAAGCCAATCCAAATCCCAGTCCTGCAATAAAGGGGAATTTAAGATCACCCATATTGATTTTTGACATACTGCTGCTGCTTGAGACCAGCCATACACCTACAAGAGCAATGCTAAATCCCAAAAATTTATGGAATGCAGGCACCCCTTCTGTAAAAAGGCTATAAATAACAGGAACAAGAACAGCGACAACTGCAGAAACAGGCGCTACAAGTCCCATTTTTCCCGATGAAAGTCCCTTGTAAAGGGAAAGAATTCCTATATTCCCGAATACACCTACCAGAAGGCCCCATAAATAATCAATTTTTAGAGGAAATGGTTCCGAGGTTATGTGGCCTGTAGTAATAAGCAAGAAGAAACCTATGAACTGGGTTATCATAACAACTATGTAAACACTGGTTTTTCTGGTCGCAATACCGCCACTGAAATCCCCCGTGCCCCAGGACATAGCAGCTGCAAGACCAAAAACTACGACTAACAATTCAGCAGGAAATGGGAACATACTCCCTAAAATGATTCCTGACCCTTAAATTTGACTATATTGGACAATATCTGTAATACTCTTTGAAATTGAAATGAAAGTTAATATGTTCAAAAAAAGAGTGTATAGCGGGGGATGGATTCGAACCATCGGTCTACGGGTTATGAGCCCGTCGGGATCTCCTGGCTACCCCACCCCGCTACGGGTGGATACTTCAACGAACACAATAAAGCAAAAATCAGCCATCTTCAATTAAAAGATGTATAGCGGGGGATGGATTCGAACCATCGGTCTACGGGTTATGAGCCCGTCGGGATCTCCTGGCTACCCCACCCCGCTACGGGTGGCTTATATTGCATTTGTCGCGGAACCTGATAACGGTATTATGGTACATAAAGGTTGTGCATGGAAAAACTACATGAAAAAAGATATAATACAGCACGGTTAACCAACCCATAGCAGGAGGAAAATCAATGGCATTACCTGATAAATTCAAATGTGTTATTACAAACTGGGATTACATCTATAATCTTTGCAGGGATGTTTCTGAAGACGTTAAAAAATCTGGTTATGAACCCGATATCATTATTGCACTGGCCAGAGGTGGCTGGTTTGCCGGTCGCGTGATGTGTGACTTTCTGGGACTGGATGATCTTACAAGTCTCAAGATCGAACACTACACAGGAACTGCCGTTGCAGGAGACGAGCCACTGATACGCTACCCACTGGCAGAAAGTGCCGCTACCGGCAAGAAGGTACTCATCGTGGACGATATAACAGACAGTGGCCAGAGTATGCTTCATGCAAAGGATTATATCCAGAAGCAGGAACCAAAAGAGATCAGGACCGCTACCCTGCAGTATCTCTACAACTCTGTCCTTGAACCCGATTATTGTGGTGAAAGATTGGAGGAATGGGCATGGATAGTCTATCCCTGGAATTTTATCGAGGATATGACTGACATCATTACCGGCACCATGGAGCGCGAAGAAGTCGAATACTGGGACATTCCCGCTCTGAAACATGTCCTTTATAAGCACCATTCAGTGGAATCCATATCTTTTGAAATAGCCCAACCAGGCCGTCTTGTTGAAGTACTAAGGGAAATGGAAAGAAGAGGAATTTTAACTTCCGAAACCACAAAGGGCAAAACATTCTGGAAAAAACTTTGAAAATAAGGTGATAAATTGAAGGGACATGCAGATATTGCGATCATCGGCGGAAGCGGCGTATATGACGTAAGCCTATTTGACAACATCCGCCAGATAGAGGTGGATACACCTTTTGGCAAACCGTCAGACTCGATTACAGTGGGAGATTTTGGCGAAAAGAAAGTCTGTTTTCTACCACGGCATGGTACAGGACACAGGGTATCTCCAACCAACCTGAATTCCAGGGCCAACATCTTTGCCCTGAAAAAACTTGGTGTCAAACAGATAATAGCTGCCTCAGCTGTTGGAAGCCTGAAAGAAGATATAAAGCCTCAGGATATTGTAATCCCTTACCAGATATATGACAGGACAAAAATTCGCCCTTCAACGTTCTTTGATCAGGATATAGTTGTTCACACGGGTTTTGCTGATCCTTTTTGTTCCGGGATGTCAAAATTGCTCCATAAAATTGCAATCGCAAACGGCTACAACAGTCATCCGGAAGGGACCTACGTATGTATCGAAGGACCCCAGTTTTCGACCAGAGCCGAATCAAATGTTTATAGGTCACTGGGTTTTGATATAATAGGAATGACTGCCATACCTGAGGCAAAACTTGCACGGGAAGCCGAAATCTGTTATAGCACCATTGCAACTGTAACCGATTATGATGTATGGCATGAAGAAGATGTGACTATGGAAACTATCATCGCAAATGTAATAAAAAACGAAAAAGCAGTTAGAACTATTATTCATCAGGCACTTGAATCCCTTGATATTGAGCAGGATTGTGAATGCAGGCATGCTCTTGATGGAGCAATAATGACTGATTCTGAAATGATATCTTACGAAACAAAGTACAGACTAAAAGCTCTTATTGGCAAATATAGCGACTAAAATAAGCCATTTACTCGTAAGGGTTAAAAGACAGATATCCAAATAGTAAACCGGTGAACTAATGCCTCACAAATGTACTAAATGTGAGACTGTATTTGAAGACGGGGCCGAAGTTATCCTCAATGGCTGCCCGAACTGTGGATGGAACAAATTTCTCTACGTAAGCAAAGAGTCCGAAAAGGAAACTGATGAAGTAGAGAAAGGTAGTGAAACCACCAAAGAAGTTACTGAGGGAAAAGAAAAGACATCTCCTTCTGAAGAATTCATTCATGATGTTGATGAATTCATAGGGATTGAGCATAAAGAAAGCACCATTATAGAAGATGATGGGGAGAAAGTTGAATCTGTACGTATTATTGGGCCGGGGTCCTATGAGTTGAACCTTGATTCCCTGCTTGAACGCAAGGAAATCATAATGGCAATCAAGGAAAACGGGACCTATGCAGTAGATCTCGCCTCCACATTCCACGGCAAGCGCAAGAAAAAATGATATTATTCCTTTTTCATGGTAAAACCAATGGTACTGCCTGAACAACGTTTCTGGGAAGTTGACCTTTTACGGGGCTGTGCCATTGTCCTCATGATTATATATCATACATTCTATGATCTGGACCTGCTGGGCAATTTCTCTTTCGCAGTTAACCAGGGCAAATTATGGATAATCGGCAGAAGTTCAGCTGTTCTTTTTATATATACTGCAGGGATTGCCCTGAGCCTTAGTTATTCAAGATACCGTTTGAAACATCCCGAAAACAGAAATCCCTGGCACAAATATGTAAAAAGGGGAATTCGGATCTTTCTCTGGGGAAGTCTGATTACTTTAGTCAGCTGGTTTGCGTATCCCTCTATGCCAATCATTTTCGGGATACTGCATTTTCTGGGAATCTCAATAATAGTTGCCTATCCGTTGATTGAAAAGAAAGATGTCAACCTGATTGTCGCAGGAGTTGTAATCTTAATTGGATTTTACCTGAAAACAATAACTGTGACTAATGACTGGTTTTTGTGGCTGGGACTGCATTCCACATCATTCCAGACACTTGATTACTTTCCCCTGTTTCCCTGGTTTGGCCTTGTACTAATAGGAATTGCCACCAGCAACCACCTGTATCCCGTCTATGAAAGAAGATTCAATATACCTGAGATGACAGATATTGCTCCGATACGACTGCTCACTGCAATGGGAAAAAGATCCCTTGCAATGTACCTGTTGCACCAGCCGGCCCTAATCCTGATCCTTTATTTGCTGGGTTTGATCAGGTTTCCATTTTCATTCTGATCCCCTCTTATGAAATCTTCCAGAGTAGTCTGTTGGGAATCAATCTTCATCAGGCTTGACACACCTATCCCGATAAGCCTTACCTTCTTCTTACAGCTGAATTCATTTAACATACGGGTGCCCACCTTGCAGATCACAGAAAGGTCATTGCTGGTTGCCCTGAGAGAAAAAGCCCGTGTGTATGTAGTAAAATCCTCAAAACGTATCTTTAGGTTGACAGTACGAAATACATAACCATGCCTGACCAGCCTGCTGTGTACCTGTTGCGCAAGTCTGTCCATAGTTTCTCTTAAAATTTCTATATCCCCGACATCTTCTTCAAAGGTATCCTCCTTGCTGATGGATTTAACCTCGGTTTTCCCGGCCACTTTACTGTGATAATTACCCAGCGCCATCTGGCGCAATTTAAGGGCGGATTTGCCCAGACGGGATACAAGCAGTTGCACATCGGTACGTGCCATGTCACCAATCGTCCGGATATCCATTTTTCCCAGGATCTCACGGGTACGCCTGCCTACACCGGGAATGGCAGATACTTCCATCGGAAACAGGAATTCCTGTACATTTTCAGGCTTCACAATCGTCAGACCATCGGGCTTTTGGTAATCAGAAGCAATCTTGGCCACAACCTTGTTGGGTGCTACGCCGATAGAACAGTTGAGACCCTCCTCATCATACATCTCTTTCTTTATCCTTAGAGCAAGTTCCTGTGCCTCAGTGTAGTTTATTACAATATCAGTAACATCCAGATATGCTTCATCCACACTTACCTGCTGGAAAACAGAAGTGTAGCGCTGCAGCAGAAGCATTATATTTTCTGAAACTTGCTTATAGAGTGGCATGTTCACCCGCAAAAAGACCGCATCCGGACAAAGCATGTAGGCTTTCGAAATAGGCATTGCCGAATGGATCCCATACTTGCGCGCCTCGTAGGAACATGTACTTACCACACCCCTTCCTTCCCCTTTTTTTGGGTCAGACCCAACCACGACTGGGAGCCCCTTTAGGGATGGTCTTTCGCGAACTTCTACCGAGGAGAAAAAACTATCCATATCAATATGGAAAATTATTCGGGAGGCAGGCATCTGCATATCTTCTGTTGTCCAGAATTAAAATGTTTCCACCAGATATTATGATGCCTATAAATCATCCTTTCATCAAGCACTCAAAACTATTTATCCCGGGAGGACTATTAAACCTGAAAGAATCAAGGAAGGTATACGAATGGAAATAGAAAAACTTCTTGAAGAACTGGCAAACGCCCACGGAATTTCCGGTAATGAAGAAGGAATCCGCAAAATCATGGAAAGGGAAATCAAACCTTATGTCGATACCATAGAAGTAGATAAAATGGGAAATCTCATAGGTACCAAAAAGGGAACAGGTCCGTCCATTATGCTTGCCGCACACATGGATGAGATAGGCCTGATGGTAAAATATGTCGATGAGAATGGATTTCTCCGGTTTGTGACTATAGGTGGATGGTTTGACCAGACTCTGCACAGCCAGCGTGTCATGGTGCACACCAACAAGGGACCAATCCCGGGTGTCATCGGTTCCAAACCCCCTCATGTAATGAAAGATGAGGATAAAAAGAAACCGATAAAGGCAGAAGAAATGTTTGTGGATGTCGGGGCAAAGGACAAGGAAGATGCTGAAAACTTAGGGATTGAAGTTGGTACACCCATTTCTATAGACAGGAACTTCGTGGCATTGCAAAACGGTCTCTACACCTCCAAAGCCTTTGATAACCGGGTTGGAGTGGCCATGGTGATTGACGCCCTGAAACAAATTTCCGAAATGGACATTGATGCCACAATTTATGCTGTGGGAACGGTTCAGGAAGAGGTGGGGCTTAAAGGTGCACGTACATCTGCTTTCGGTCTGAATCCGGATATTGCAATTGCAACAGATGTCACCATCCCCGGTGATCATCCCGGTATAGAAAAGAAGGATTCAGCCCTGGAAGTAGGCAAAGGTCCGGTAATTACTGTGGTTGATGGTGCCGGCAGGGGCCTGATGGCAGACAAGCAGGTTGTCAAATGGCTAAAGGAAACAGCACAGGAGAATGACCTGCCCCACCAGCTCGATGTGGGAGACGGAGGAACTACCGACGCAACGGCAATACACCTGACAAGAGAGGGTGTACCCTCAAGTACTATCAGTGTGGCCGCAAGGTATATTCACTCCCCGGTAGAAGTGATTTCCATTGATGACCTGAAAGCAAGCGCCTCTCTTGTCGCAAAAGCAGCTAAAAATGTAGGGAAGTATTTCTAATACTTCTCCACTTACTTTTTCACATTAAAAACGGCTTATACCATCAATTATTTTAATAATAGAATTCTACTTTTCACAGCATTTCATGCTCTATACCCTTTGTATACATGAAAGCCTGACAGATATGTGGCCAACGCGAACTTATATTTAATATGAACGTGTCACATGGTTGCACAATATTCATAAAAATCGTGAGGGATTGTATTATTCGAAAATGTACGCTTTCTGGATACTACTCTGAGAGACGGTGAACAGACACCCGGTGTAGCACTGACTTGCGAAGAAAAACTCTGGATCGCCCGTAAACTGGACGAAATGGGAGTACACATCATCGAAGCAGGCTCTGCCATCACCTCCGAAGGTGAGAGAAACGCTATAAGAGGCATTACTGCTGAAGGCCTTGATTCTGAAATATGTAGTTATTGCCGTATAATGCAGCGGGATGTAGACTACGCTCTGGAATGTGATGTGGATTCCATCCATCTAGTCGCACCTGTATCAGACCTGCATATCAATGTGAAATTGAAAAAGGACAGGCAAGCAGTCAGGGAAATGTCAACCAGTGTAATTGAATACGCAAAGGATCATGGTCTGATTGTTGAATTCAGTGGGGAAGATGCATCCAGAGCAGATTTTGATTTCCTGAAGAGCCTCTATCAGGACGGAATAGATGCCGGAGCCGACAGGTTATGCTACTGTGATACCGTGGGAATGCTGGTTCCCGAAAAAACAGAGAAGATTTTCAGCGAACTTTCCAGTGCATGCAGTGTACCGGTAAGCATTCACTGTCATGACGATTTCGGACTATCTGTGGCCAATACCATAGCTGCCCTGAAAGCCGGAGCAGGAGAAGCCCATATGACCATAAACGGGATTGGTGAAAGGGCCGGAAATACCTCGCTGGAAGAGGTTGTGATGATCCTGGAATGGCTTTATGATCACAGGACCGGTATAAAATCACAAGAAATTTATAAAACATCCAGACTGGTCAGCCGCTTGACCGGCATACCTGTGGCGATCAACAAATCGCTTGTTGGAGGTAATGCATTTACCCATGAAGCCGGTATCCATGTACACGGACTCCTGGCAGACACTTCGACCTATGAGCCCCTGAAACCTGAAGTGCTGGGCAGGGAAAGAAAGATAGTGCTGGGCAAACACGCCGGCAAAAGCTCAGTAACCCTGGCATTGAAAGAACTGGGACTGGAAGTAGACGATTCCCAGCTCAGGGAGATTCTCGCCCGGGTCAAGGAAATCGGTGACCATGGAAAACATGTCACAGATTCCGATTTGCAGACAATTGCCGATACTGTACTGAATATTTACAGGGAATCCCGGGTCAAACTCAAAGATTTCACTATCGTATCCGGTAATCAGGTAATGCCCACAGCCTCGGTAAGGATAACCGTGGATGGCGAGGAAGTCGTCGAGGCCGATATCGGGGATGGCCCCGTTGATGCAGTCGTAAAAGGAATCCGCAAGGCCGTATCGGGTATCGGTGATATCCAGCTGGAAGAGTATCACGTTGATGCGATTACCGGCGGTACTGATGCTCTGGTGGAAGTGCGTGTTAAACTTTCCAAGGACGGAAAAATTGTTTCCTCCAGGGGTGCCCGTACAGATATAATCACAGCATCCGTTGAGGCTGTGATAAATGCAATAAACCAGCTAATGAATTGAAGTTATAACCAAGAGAAGAAAACGAAGGGATATAATGAGTGAAAATACCAGGAAGATGACAGGTGCCCGCGCGATCATCGAGTGCCTCTATGAAGAAAATGTGGAGGTTATCTTCGGTTATCCCGGAGGTGCCCTTCTTCAAATATATGATGAGATATACAAATCAGATCTCAGGCATATCCTTGTCAGGCATGAACAGGCAGCAGCCCATGCCGCCGAAGGGTACGCAAGGGCCACTGGCAAAGTCGGTGTCTGTCTTGCAACCTCAGGACCCGGTGCCACCAACCTTGTAACCGGTATTGCAAATGCCTACATGGATTCTATACCAATGGTCGCACTCACAGGACAGGTTCCCCGTTCAATGATAGGTAACGATGCGTTCCAGGAAGCAAATATCACCGGTATCACAATGCCAATCACCAAGCACAACTATCTTGTGCAGGATGCAAAGGACCTGCCCCGTATAATCAAGGAGGCTTTTCACATTGCATCCACAGGAAGGCCCGGACCTGTTTTGATAGACCTGCCCAAGGATATCACAACCGAGGAAATCGAATTTTCCTATCCGGATAAAGTGGACCTTAAAGGGTACAAACCAACCTACAAGGGAAATCTCCAACAGGTAAAACGGGCTGCATCTGCAATTGAAAAGGCCCATCGGCCTTTGATATATGCAGGCGGTGGAATACTGGGATCCAATGCCAGTGAAGAACTACTGCAGTTTGCTGAACATATACAGACACCCGTCACCACTACCCTTACCGGAATAGGAGGGTTCCCTACACAGCATCCCCTGTACATAGGAATGCCCGGTATGCACGGAACTAAATATGCCAACTACGCAATACAGGAATGTGATCTTCTCATAGCAGTCGGCGCAAGATTTGACGACCGTGTGACGGGTAAACTTGCATCCTTTGCATCCAACGCAAAAATCCTGCACATTGACATCGATCCTGCCGAGATTTCCAAGAACATAAAGGTGGATATACCGATTGTCGGGGACGCAAAGAATATCTTATCTTCCCTTAACAAATATGTAAACCCTGTTGAACACGAAACCAGGAAAGAGTGGCTTGACAGGATAGAGGGCTGGAAAAAATCCTACCCACTTCACTATGTTGGTGAACAGGACGGTCTCAAACCCCAGTACATTATTGAACAGGTCTATGAAGCATGCAAAGATGCCATCATAGTTACTGAAGTCGGCCAGCACCAGATGTGGGCAGCCCAGTATTATAAATTTAGCCAGCCTCGCAGTTTCATCACATCCGGGGGACTTGGGACAATGGGATACGGCTATCCTGCAGCAATCGGTGCCAAGGTCGGAAAGCCGGATAGAGTTGTATTCAATATTGCAGGCGATGGTTCATTCCAGATGAATTCCCAGGAAATCGCAACTGCTGTCCAGAATGACATTCCGGTCATCGTAGCCATAATGAACAACGGTTATCTGGGAATGGTCAGGCAGTGGCAGGAATTGTTCTTTGAGAAGCGTTATTCACATACCTGCATCCGGGACAGTGTTGATTTCGTGAAACTGGCCCAAGCTTATGGTGCGGTTGGTATCAGGGTTGAGAAAACTTCAGAGGTCAAACCGGCTCTTGAAAAAGCGATGGATTCAGGTAAACCGGTAATTATAGACTTTATTGTAGAATGTGAGGAAAACGTATCGCCAATGGTGCCTGCAGGTGCACCTATCAATGAAATACTTGACCTGGAGAGGAAAGAATGAGACACACACTTGCAGTTCTGGTAGAGAATAAGTTCGGAGTGCTGTCAAGGGTGGCAGGGCTCTTTGCAAGACGCGGATATAATATCGATAGTCTTGCAGTAGGAGTTACTGAAGATCCTAACGTCTCCAGAATGACCCTGGTGGTCCGCGGGGATGACCATGTCGTAGAACAGGTTAGCAAACAACTGAATAAACTGATCGATGTGATTCGTGTTACCGATCTTGGTGCTGACGAATCCGTGGAAAGGGAACTGGCTCTTATCAAGGTTAAATCCGATAAGGATACGAGGGCTGAGATAATCCAGATAGTTGATATCTTCCGTGCACGTATTGTTGACGTAGCTTCAAAATCCATTATCATTGAAGTTACCGGCGATGAAGAAAAAATTGCAGCTATAGAGAAACTACTCAAACCCTTCGGGATCAAGGAACTTGTCCGTACAGGAAGAATTGCCCTGACAAGGGGCTCAAAAAGTTCATAATTATAATATTTAACAGGAGATTGAAATAAATGGTAGACCTATATTACGATGAAGATGCTGATTTTTCAGTGATGGATAGCAAGAAGATTGCAGTTATCGGTTATGGAAGCCAGGGACACGCTCAGGCACAGAACCTTCATGACTCCGGTCTTGATGTCAGGGTCGGCCTTAGGGTTGGTAGCAGACGCTGGAAACAGGCAGAAGAAGATGGCCTGAAAGTCATGTCTGTTGAAGATGCTGCAAGGGAAGCCGACATTATCCAGATTCTCATGCCCGATGAAGTACAGGCTGATGTATACAGGGACAAAATCGAGCCGGGACTTGAAGGAGGAAATGCACTTGTCTTTTCCCATGGGTTCAACATCCACTACAACCAGATCGTGCCCCCAGTAGACGTTGATGTCTACATGGTTGCTCCAAAGAGTCCGGGGCACCTGGTCAGGAGGACCTACATGGACAATGCCGGTGTGCCAGGTCTGATCGCGATCTATCAGGATGCTACAGGCAATGCAAAGAAACTGGCCCTTGCCCATGCCCGGGGTGTGGGATGTACCCGTGCGGGTGTCATTGAAACCACATTCCGCGAGGAAACAGAGACCGATCTTTTCGGTGAACAGGTGGATCTCTGTGGCGGTGTTGCTTCCCTGATCAAGAATTCCTTTGAGGTACTTGTGGAAGCAGGTTACAAGCCTGAAATGGCATATTTCGAGACACTGCACGAAGTCAAACTTATCGTTGACCTTATCCACGAAGGGGGACTGGAAAAAATGTGGTACTCTGTCTCCAACACAGCAGAATACGGTGGAATGACAGTTGGACCCAAGGTCATCAACGATGAATCCAGACTGGCAATGTATGAAGCCCTGGACCGCATCCAGAGTGGAGAATTTGCAAAAGATTTCGTACTGGAAAATAAAGCCAACAACCCTGTACTTAAAGCAATGGAACGTCAGGACAGGGAACACCCGGTTGAAGAGGTAGGCAGGAAACTGCGTGCCATGATGCCCTGGCTTAACAGTGAACTCAACGAAAAATAACCCATTTTCTTTCCTTTATTTTCCTTTTTTGGAGGAAAACATGAACACTTTAGATAATATCTACAATCGCAGAAGTGTACGCCATTTTACTGAAGAGGATGTGGATGACAAGACCATCACAACTCTCTTAGAATGTGCTCGCTGGGCTCCTTCAGGACTCAATAACCAGCCCTGGAAATTTGTGGTGATTCGCAGGGAAGATACTATCGATCAACTAGCCGGTTGCACCCATTACAGTGACACTGTGAAAGGTGCAAAAGTGCTTGTTGCTTTCTATTTCGATAAGGAAAGCGGATATAACCGTACCAAGGACATCCAGTCCATAGGTGCTTCGATAGAGAACATGCTCCTTGCATGCAATGAACTTGGTCTGGGTGCTGTCTGGCTGGGAGAGATACTCAATCAGGAAGATAAAGTAAATTCAATTCTCAAAGCACCGGCAGATATGGAACTTATGGCTATTATCGCAATAGGCCATCCAACAGACGAAGAAAGGTCATCCACAAGGAAATCCCTGGCAGAAATCACGTACAGGGATAATTTTGAGAATGAATGGTGATTCTCAGGAATCATCATTTTCGCTCAATGTTTTTGGTATTTGCCCGATATCCTCAATTGCTGCCTGTATTTCATTTACAGGACAGGTCAACCTGTGGAATAGATGGGATTGGCAGGAACAATCCGAACAACCGAATTTCAACACATAATTACCCTGCAGATTGTCAGCAATGCCACATTCGATATGTTTTTCAGAGCAGGTGTAAACAACATCAACAAACTCAAAATCCGGATGGACAAGTAAATAATCAATATGCCACCTGGGGTTTTTGTCCTTTTCCCGGGCAAGCTTTTGATGGCGATACATACGTTTGAGTCCGCCGGGACCCAGTGCAGACCCCACATAAACATAATAACCTGCTTCAAATACGATGGATTTGAGACTTCCTACACTAACCGTACAGCCACCTGTTTTCAGTATAAGGCAATAAGTCCCTTTGGGACACATAATATAACCTCAGAGCAGATTCTTGAATTTTTGATTGCATTTGCGGTTAATGCAATAATGCCGGCCGTCTTTTTTGGGTTCCTTTACCCTGACGATTCTCCATCCACATTCGTCACAGGTCTCATCCCGCAGTGTAACACGACCCTTTTGGGGGTATGAACACGTAAAACCACAGCGTCGTGCACAGCCCAGGAATTTCGAATCTTTGGTCTCAATCAATATCATGTCGCAGCCACAGGTTGGACATTTACCTATCACAGTAGGCGGGAAGCATAGTTTTTGTTTTTCACAATTAAAACATGGACCAACCCCAACACTCCAGTAATATTTCCCACCACCGACCTTGAGTACGGCAAATCCACCCTTTTTGCACTCCCGGGAGCGCATTACATCCAGGGAACCTTTTCGGGGGAGAGGATACGTATTGCGACATTGTGGATAGCCGCTGCAACCTACAAAACGACCCTTATCAGTACGTATAATACTCAGCGTCCTGCCACATTTATCGCATTTGCCAATGTGATTTTTCTTATCTTCAGCCAGTTTTTCATCTTTTATAGAGCCTGCGATACGCAGCACAATATCGCCTTTACCGGACTTGAGCCGTGTATACATTTTCTGTATAAGGACGGTACCTTCACTGATGGCCTCATCAAAGGATTTTATTCCTTTTTCAACATCCTCTATCAACCCTTCAATTTTTGCCCTGATTTCAGGTTGTATCAATATAGGTACCGAAACCCCCAGTGCATCCATGAGGTTAAAGCCGGTATCCAGCATGGAAATTGTCTTGCCTTTAATCTCAAAATAACCTCTTTTCTTGTTTGTTTCGATGTGTGAGGGGGCTGTTGCCTTGGTTCCGATACCATGTTTATCCATGAGGGTCAGAAGTTCGGCTTCAGTTAGACGTTTGGGAGGTGTGGTCTGGGATTTGGTGTTTGTGAGTTTGTTTACAGCCACCTTGTCCCCTTCTTGTACATGAGGAAGGAGCTTTTCTTTTGATATCTCAAACGGATAGACCTGTTTCCATCCTTCAGATTTCATAACCGAACCCTTACAATCAAAAGGTTCATCTTTCACATGCACTTCCATGTGAGTTTTTTCAAAGAGGGCAGGATCCATAAGATTGGCGAGAAAATGACGCACAATCAGGTCATATACTTTCCAGGAATTATCCAGTTTAACTGCATTTTTGATCTGTTTTTCGGAAACTGCTTTTATAGGATGGATAGGCGGGTGGTCATGGCCATCCTTTTTCCCATTACGGGGAGATACTGTCGTTTTGAGTAAATTTTCTGCAAAGGGGGCGTATTCATCTATCCTGAGAAGGTTTTTAAGCATGGATTTAAAGTCATGGTCCTCAGGATAGCGGTTTGTTTCTGTCCTGGGATAACTGATAAAGCCGGCCAGGTAAAGCTGCTCTGCTATTTCCAGGGCTTTTTCCGGACTGATATCCAGAAATTTGGAAGCCCTTTTGAGGAACTCATTCGTATTTAGAGGATAAGGAGGATTGATCTGTTTTTCTTTGATATTGAGGCGAAACACGATGGCTTCTCTGGTACCCTGCAGTTTTTCATATATCTTTTTTGCAAGTTCAACATCCCGGATGTTGCCTTTACGATGTACACCCTCAAATTCACTGGATCCTGCCTGGAAAACCGCTTCTATCTTCCAGAAATCCTCGGGTTGAAAATCACGGATGGTTTTTTCCCTTTCATATACAAAACCGCAGGTTGGAGTCTGGCACGGACCGATTGAAAGAATGTTTTTGGTGTATGCCTCCTCCCGGACAGCAAGGGTCATAAAACGGGTGAAAGCCGCACCCATTCTCAGGTCAAGTATCTGGCGAGTATCTGCGGACAGGGCCAGATTGGTATCCGGCTCTACAAGATTATTAAAAGCCTTTTGGACCTCATTTGCAGACAGGGAAGAAAACCTGGCCCTTTTTACAGGAACTTTTTTGACCTGCAGAGCAATATCACGTGCCTCAAAACCGATATTCTCTCCTTCCCGGTCATAATCACATGCAAGTACAATGGAATCTGCTTGTTTTGCAAGTTGCCTGACAGCCCGTTCATAATTTTTCTTGGTGATATTTTTGATCGGGTCAGCTGTCAAAAGGACCGCAGGGTCAATTGCCTTCCAGTCCCGGTAAGCCGGATCAAAATCATAGGATGTAATGTGCCCGGCAAGACCAATTATCTTGTATTCATCCCCTTTAGCCACAAAGGAATACACCGGCAGGTCAGCCACATGCTCTCTTGTACTATTTCCTCCGCTCAAAATAGTCGCAAGTTTGGCTGCAGCCTTGTTTTTTTCAGCAAATACAACAATAGTCATATACACGGCAACTAGATGTTGCCATGATTACATAAAGGTAGCTGGAAACGCTTCTTTAAGTGTTGATTAAGACAAGATTTGTACTATTGATTTATATATAAACAAATACAATCAACAAATTAAAATAAATGCAACTTTTTTATGTATATACATAACATAACCAAAAATATAGTCATGTAAAACATTATATGCCTATAAATTATTAACTTTACACTGGAGAGTACTTTGTTGAACAGGGAAAAGATGTTAACCTTGCAGAGAGATATTGCTATTGAGCTTGGCGCATCAAACAATTTAGAAACTGCTTTTCATTCTTTGTCAAAACATATTCTTTCACTGGAAGATATTGACGTCACAGCGATATACCTGAGGTCAAAAAATGAAGGATCGAATCTCATAGCTTATGGGGGAGACGTTCCTGAAGACATCTTGAAAAATAGCTAGCATTATCCTGCGGATTCATTGCAGGCAAAGCTCGTTGAAGAAGGTAAAATTCGTTACATGCCACCCGAAGAAATTGCTGGCACACTCAAGGACAAAGAATATATTAAAGAAATGAAAACCATCGGCATCATTCCAATAAAGAAAGAAGATGGGGAGGTAATTGCCTCATTTGTCGTCTCGTCTTTTAATCCTGAAGGAATTGCTGAAGATACAAAAATAGTTCTGGAATCCATTGCCAGCCAGATAGGAAACTTAATTTTAAGGGTTAAAAGTGAAAATGAACTTGAAGAAAAGAAAATCTCTCTTGACGAGCGGGCCAAATTCCTAAAAAAATTGATAGATACTATTCCAGGTCCTATATTTTATAAAGATATAAATGGTGTATACAAAGGTTTTAATAAAATATTTTGTAAGGAAATACTGGGAATCCCATGTGAAAAAGCCGTCAATCATACATTGTTTGAACTTGCTGAACAAATACCTCCAGAACTTGCTGAAATCTACCATGAGCATGACATGGAACTTATAAAAAAGCAGAGAAAACAGGTTTATGAAACTAAAGTTCGGTGTGCAGACGGAGAAAATAAGGAATTCAGGTTTTACAAAGCAACATATAATGACAGGGATGGAAATGTTGCCGGTATTATTGGTTCGATGCTGGATATAAGTGACCTGAAAGCAAAAGAGAAAGAATTAAGGGAAGAAAAGAAAAAGACAGGTGAATGCCTGGATGCCGCAGAGGTCATTTTTGTCGTGTTGGACCCTGAAGGAAACGTTCTTTTTTCCAACCTCAAGACCTCAGAGATACTTGGATACCCTGAAGAAGAAATTGTCGGGAAAAATTGGGTCGATAATTTTATTCCCTCCAGAAACAAAGCACATGTCAGACAAATAATAAATGAAATAGTATCTGGAAAAGAAGAAATTGTGCAGGGATATCAAAATCCGGTCCTCAACATCAGTAACAAAGAATTTGTGATCGAATGGCACAACTCTGTGCTGAGAAATGACAAGGGGGAAATTACAGGCATAATCGCTTCAGGAATTGATGTTACAGAGCGTAAATTAGCCCAAAAAGAAATAAGGAAATTCAAAAATATTGTTGACAGGGCCAATTACGGTAGCCTTCTCCTTGATCTTGATGGCAATATCACATACATAAATGATTATTTTGCAAATATTCATGGCTACACTCCTGAAGAAGTAATTGGAAAAGACATTTCTATTTTTCATAATAAAAACCAGTTGGAAGAGACATACAGGTTTAGAAATAAGCTCATTGAAGATTCTGATTACAAGCATCGTGAGATCTGGCACACCCATAAGGACGGAACCGAATTTCCTATGTTGATGGAGGCCGTGGTCCATGAAGATAAACAGGATAGCGACCGGTATATAGCGGCTACTGGGATCGATATCACTGATATGAAGAACACGGAAAACGCCCTTAGGGAAAGTGAAGCGAAGTTCAGGAATTACATAAATAAAGCTCCTGATGGTGTTTTTGTTGCAGATGAAAACGGAGATTATGTTGAAGTCAATACAGAAGCCTGTGAAACTACAGGTTATTCAAAAGAGGAACTCCTTTCTATGAATCTCATTGACCTCATACCTCCTGACAATCATGAAAAAGTCATTGAGGGCTTTGAAACCCTCGTCAAAAAAGGATATGTTGATGTTGAATTTAATTTCTTAAGAAAGGATGGAAGCAGAAGATGGTGGCGTGTAACTTCTACTAAACTTTCAGACACCCGTTATTTAGGTTTCACAAAGGATACCACAGAATCCAAACTTATGGAAGAGGCATTGATCAAGAACAAATTGTTCCTGAACAGCATCATTGAAAGCATAAAGGACGGGGTCAGCATACTTGATGCTGACATGAATATCGTACGTGTAAATGATGCCATGAATAAATGGTATGAAAAAAATACACCACTTGAAGGCAAGAAATGTTATGAAGCATATCATGACAGGGACAGCCCCTGTACACCCTGCCCGGTAATCAGGTGCATGGAAACAGGCGAAACAGAAAGAAATATTGTGCAGGGTTTGCCAGACCCGGAACCACAATGGTTTGAACTCCTGGCTTATCCATTAAAAGACTCCACCACAGGTGAAATTACCGGTACAGTCGAATTCGTAAAGGATATTACAGATCACAAGCGTGCTGAGGCAGAACTTGCAGAAGCTAGGCTTCATGGCAGGGAAGTAAGCAAAACCAACTCTGAGTTAAAGGCCAATTTGGGTCATGAACTGAGAACTTCATTGGGTAATATAATTGGTTTTACCCAGATGCTTCACAATAATATATATGGAAGATTAAATCCAAAACAGCAAAAGCACATTCAAGGTATACAAAAAAGTGCGGAACATTTGATGAATTTAATTGATGATATTTTAGAAATATCAGATGTTGAAGCAGGAAAAATGGAACTCAATATTGAGATGTTTTCCATTATTGAGTTACTCAATGAAATTTTGATATTCCTTAAACCTTTCGCAGAGGACAGAAATGTTGAAATAACTACTGATATACCTGAATACATACCGGAAATAAATGTGGACAAAGCAAAAATCAAGCAGGCAATATATAATCTCATCATCAATGCAATACACTTTACCCCTGAAGGAAGAAATGTACATATCAGTATGGAATACAGCAGTTATGACCTGAAGTTTGAAGTAAATGATTCCGGAATCGGCATTTCTCCGACCCAGTTAGAAGAATTGTTCCGACCTTTCAAAGAAATATATTCCGAATCTGGGGTGAAACCACCTGATAGTAACCTGGGCCTTTCACTTGCTAAAGAGTATATAGAATTACATGGCGGAGAGATAGAAGTGGAGAGTGAATCCGGAGCCGGAAATTCCTTTGTATTCACAATTCCAATCCAGCCCTTTTAAAGGATCTGAATATTTAACGATAGATTTCATTCTAATTCCTTTTTTACCTGTGAAACCTATATATGCGAATACCTATTATTCTGGAATAAATTAAGCACGGCAGGCGTTAAAAATGACATTGATGGATGAAGCAAAGAAGGGAAACATTCCCCCTCAGATACATAAGGTTGCAAAGGAGGAGGGTATTGATCCTGAAATAGTAAGAAAATATGTTGCAGAGGGGCTTATTACTATCCCAAAAAATGTGCTGAGGGAAACATCCCCAAAAGGTATCGGAAAATGTATGAGTGTCAAGGTCAACGCCAACATCGGAACCTCAAGAGATTTTGTTGATGTGGAAGATGAACTTAAAAAGGCAGAAACTGCCGTTAAGTACGGGGCAGACAGCATAATGGACCTCTCCACAGGGGGAGACCTTGATTCCACCCGCAAACTTCTCATGGAAGCCGTAGATGTACCCTTTGGTACAGTGCCAATCTATCAGGCTGCTTCATCCCAAAAAACTGTAGTTGATATGACCTCCGATGACATCATCAATGCTGTGCGCAAACATGCAGAAGACGGTGTCGATTTTGTGACAATCCATGCAGGAGTGAACCAGAACGCCCTGCAACGCCTGCGTAAAGGTGAAAGGGTGATGGATGTTGTAAGCAGGGGAGGCTCATTTACAATTGCCTGGATGATCCACAATGAGCAGGAAAATCCCCTCTACAGTGAATTTGACTACCTGATAGAGATAGCAAGAGAGTATGACATGACCCTGAGCCTGGGTGACGGAATGCGTCCCGGTTGTATCCATGATGCCTCAGATAATGCAAAATTCATGGAATTCATAACCCTGGGTGAACTTGTAAAAGAGGCACGTAACTCCAATGTCCAGACCTTTGTGGAAGGACCCGGCCATGTGGCAGCTGACGAGGTGCAGCTGAGTGTAAAAAGCATGAAACAACTATGCCATGAAGCTCCTCTCTATCTTCTTGGACCACTGGTCACGGATATTGCACCCGGCTATGACCATATTACAGGTGCGATCGGCGGAACCATTGCCGGCATGTCTGGAGCGGACTTCCTGTGCATGACCACTCCTGCAGAACACCTCGCCCTTCCCACTGAAGACGATATCAGGGAGGGAGCGATTATCACAAAGATAGCAGCACATGCTGCCGATCTTACACGACAGGGACAGCGCGAAAAGGCAAGACAAACAGACCTCCAGATGGCACAAGCCAGACGTGACCTTGACTGGGAGAAACAATTTGACATTGCAATTGACAGTGAAAAACCTGCTGCCATCCGCCAGAGCCGCAAGACAGGAAGTGATGCATGTTCCATGTGCGGTGAACTCTGCGCCCTGAAAATAGTACAGGATGCCCTGAAAGGTAACACTAAATAACAGGGCCTCAATTTTTTCTTTATGAGAATTACAGTGCTTGTGGATAATAATACTCTTATAGACAATTATTTTGAAGGGGAACCTGCTCTTTCCTTTTTTATCGAAGATGGAGGAAAAAAGGTTCTTTTTGATACCGGTTATTCAGGTTTGTTCCTGAAAAATGCCGCTCTAATGGAAATAGATCCTGCAAAACTGGATTATCTAGTATTATCCCACAGCCATCTGGATCACACATGGGGCTTGACCGAACTGATAAAGTACTACACAAACCGGGAATTTCAGGAAAAAAAGGTAAATAAACCCGCTCTTGTGTGCCACCCACTTGCTCTGACACCTACTATTTTTGAAAATACAACACATATTGGCAATATCATAAGCGATGAAGTTCTCAAAAATTACTTTGAACTGAATTTAACAACGAAAAACTTCTGGATTACTGAAAATCTTGTTTTCCTGGGAGAAATTCCCCGACAGCTGGAATTTGAAACCACTGAGGCAATTGGAGAAAAGCAAAATCCAAACGGAGATACCATACCGGACGAAATGTCTGATGATTCGGCACTTGTGTGGTGCTCGGATGAAGGAATTGTTATCATAACAGGCTGTTCCCATTCAGGGATTTGCAACATAACTGAATATGCAAAAAAGGTCTGTAAAAATGATACAATTATTGATATTATAGGCGGTTTTCACCTTTTATCTGCTTCCAGAGATCGACTCCGTGACACAGCAGAATATCTATACCAGAGAAATATAAAAAACATCCACCCCTGCCATTGCACTGATCTTGAAGCAAAGATATTCCTTTCCAGATACTGCAATGTCAAAGAGATTGGCGTCGGTTCAACTTTTAACTTTTAACTTTTAACTTTTTTCTCATACCTGAATATATTCAAAATAACTTGTCTATGTATCGTAAATTATATATGCCATATTGCCATAGCCTAGCCTGCCTAAAAATAGACAAATGTTACTAAATTTTGAGGTATGGCATATGCAGCAACCCCCAAGAGAAAACAAAACATCATGCAACCCTGCTATTGAAACTATAGGCCTGCTCAAAAGTTACAGGCTCGCTGATCAGGAAATCCCGATATTGCATGGAATTGATCTCACAATAAACCGCGGAGAATTCGTGGCAATAATGGGGCCTTCAGGTTCCGGAAAAAGTACACTTATGAATATGCTTGGCTGCCTTGACAGGCCCACGATGGGAGAGGTAAGGACTAGCAATCGTAACATAAGTGAACTTTCTGATAGTGAAATCGCAAAATTACGAGGACTGGAAATCGGTTTTGTCTTCCAGAATTTCAATCTTATTTCCCGTATGAATGCTCTTGAAAATGTCCTGCTTCCAACCTACGAGAACAGCAAGGATAACGTGGATCCGGAAAAAAGAGGCATTGAACTCCTTGAACTTGTAGGACTGGGAAACCGGATGGGTCACAAACCTTCCGAAATGTCAGGAGGCCAATGCCAGAGGGTTGCCATAGCACGTTCACTTATCAATAATCCATCGATAATTCTTGCCGATGAACCCACAGGTAACCTGGATTCTAAAACCAGTCTGGAAATAATGAACCTCTTCTCAAAACTGCATCGGCAGGGAAGTACAGTAATAATGATAACACACGATCCACAGACCGCTGAGTATGCAAGCCGAACCATACACCTGAAAGATGGATACATAGAAAACAACTGAGGTGAAACAAATGAATTACAGGAAACCCTTGACTTATATTTCACTCATGATACTACTGATACTACTGATCGCACTGACCCCAATTAACTCAACCGCAGCAGTATCATCGCCAAATACTCTCGATGTAAGCGTGATGCGCTATAGTCCTTCGCCGGCCGAGATTGGCCAGTACGTGGACGTATGGATAAAAATAGAAAACATAGGAAGCGGAGAGGCAGAAGATGTCTCAATTGAAATGCTTCCCGAATATCCACTGGCCCTGGATTCCTCACCCAATGCTGTCAAAAATATTGGAAGACTGAAGCCGGACACTGCAGCTGTGCACAAGTATCGCCTGTATGTGGACGAGGAAGCAAAATCAGGGCCTGTCGAATTTGATATCAGATACCAACCTGAAGATTCTATTTGGTTGAAAAATACCTTTGAGATTAAAGTGGGATCAACATCCTATGACAGCAAAGGTTCAATTGAACTTGAAGAAGTAAGTGCCGAGCCCGAAGTATTCTCACCCGGCGACAGTGGAACTATCACTTTTAGTCTCAAAAACAGTGCAACAACTCATTCTGTAACTATTGATGGTAAGGAGTACGACACCAATGCTCATATCCAATCATCTTCCCTGGAAGCTGATGAAGGAATTGAAGTATCAAGCATATCCGATACTTACGGATTACTGGGACCCGGGGATAAGATGGACATCACTTATAACCTTGAAGTGGATGAACAGCTCTTTGCAGGTACTCATTACCTGAATCTTGTAATCAAGAGTAACTCCCACATATATGACTGCAACTGGGAAATTCCTGTAAAGGTTGATAATGCAGATGTAAAGGTAATACCAACCATTACCCCTACCCTGGTTAACGGGAAAGGAACAATAGAATTTGATGTGGCAAATATACGACAGAACACCCTTTATTCGGTCAACGTAATACCAGAAGCAGAAGGTATTGAATTTTCACCCCGAGAATATTTCGTGGGTACAATGGAACCTGATGAACTGTTCTCCATCCAATTCGAAGCCAACCAGATGAGAGAAAATATCACAGAACCTCTGGAAATAACCGTTGAATATCGCAACGGAATGAATGCACACCAGACCACATCACAACTGGAAGCTTTCAAAACAGTACATGAAGACGAAAACGGGATCAGCAATATTGCAATTGCCGCTCTTGCACTTGTTGGCCTGCTGATTCCTGCAGCCGTACTGTATCGAAGAAAGAATTAAGGTGGGACACTCATGGTAAATCCCAAACAGGCATTCAAGATAGCCCTTGGGAGCATACGCAGTGCAAAACTGCGTTCCCTCCTGACTACCCTGGGAATTGTAATAGGAGTGGCAGCAGTAATTGCCAATGTGTCACTTGGTGCCAGTTTCAACCAGTTTTTTACTGATGAGATCGGAGCCGTAGGTTCAAATTTCATTATAGTAGAAAGTAAGGAACCGGGTATTCTTGGCAAGGAAGAAAAGAGCCTTATTTCCAATCTGCAGGAAGTTGACGGAATCTCACCTATAAATAGTCAGACTGCGACTGTCAGTTACCAATCATCCCGGCGGCATGTAGGTATAATGGGGGTGACAGAAGATTACCCCGAAGTGGCAAACCTGCAGCTGGCTGAAGGAAATTTCCTGATAGATAAAGACAGCTATGCTGCAGTGATTGGCTCTGAAGTTGCAGAAGAAATCTTTGACAGGCCCGTGGGGAATAAGAATTCAATAGATGTGACTTTCACCAAAAGCAATGGAGAAAGTGTCAGCCACAGGTTTGTTGTAAAAGGAATACTCCAGAGCCCTGATACTCAACTGGTACAATCGGGCATAGAACCAGACAATAGAATATTCATACCGATTGCCACAATGAATTCCATGCTTGGGGAAAATCATTATGATTCATTTTTCATAAAGGCAAAAAGTATGGAGGTAGTTGAGCAAACATCAGAGGAGATTGATGGGAAACTGGGACGCCAGTTCGGCATAGACTCAAGGGAAATGAATAATGACAACGCTAAACCATATTTCATAATGGATCAGGTGGAAATCCTGGAACAAACAAAGCAACTATCTGATTCTCTGGGGGCACTGCTAACTGCTGTCGCCCTGATATCTCTTGTAGTTGGATCAATCGGAATAATGAATATTATGCTTGTCACAGTGACTGAAAGAACACAGGAAATCGGTTTGATGAAATCGCTGGGATATACCAATACAAGTATACTGAATCTATTTATCGTAGAGGCAATGATAGTGGGACTTTTCGGAGGGATTGCAGGGACTTTGATGGGAATGGCAGGTGCCTATATAGCTGAAAGTTTCATGAATTTGCCGGTAGCATTCCCGTTATCCAAAATCGCAGCCGGTTTTATAATTTCAGTCTTTGTAGGGCTTGTAGCAGGGGTATATCCCGCCAACAAGGCTGCAAAGATGAATCCGACAGATGCTTTAAGAAACGAATGAGGTGATGGAATGTTTGACATGATAGCAATGCCTTTCTTTAATATCATCCTTCTTTTTGGAATAGGAATATTCGGGACATTATTCTGGATATGGATGCTTATAGATTGCATCACAAAGGAAACAGACAGAAGCAATGAGAGACTGATCTGGATAATAGTTATTGTATTTACCCATTTACTGGGAGCCATACTATACTTTATCCTCAGGAAGAATAAACGCAACCGATAATAGAAATATAAAACAGCAGGATTTGTGATGAGAAACATAAACAAATTGTTCAGTTCATTTTTTGGTGTGATGTTCCAGCGTCAGACGTACCTGAACCTGCTTTATGTAATATTCACATTTCCCCTGGGTACCGCATATTTCCTTTTCCTGACATCCGGCCTGCTTGTAGGCTTAAGCTTTTCCATAATTATCATAGGACTACCCGTCCTTCTGCTGGTACTGGTGGCATGGTGGGAACTGGTAAATTTTGAAAGGGAACTGGCAACCAGATTGCTTGGCGTAGATATATCTCCGCTTTCTTATGAGGAAAAACCCCCTGTAAACTTCTGGAGTAACATTAAAAACAGGCTTGCAGACCCAGCTGCCTGGAAGGGTATGATGTTTTTATTCATCAAATTTCCCTTCGGGATATTTACACTTATAATACTGGCTATCTGTTTTACTTTGACCCTTGGACTTATATTCGCACCGTTTATAACTATATACTGGTCTCCGGGAAAATCAAGAATCCTGATAGACATCTTGCCTGAGGCAATTCTAACAGCCTGTCTGGGAATAATAATTGCAGTCTGTACACTTCACATAACCAATGCCCTGGCGGCTATATCCGGTAATCTTGCAAAAATTATGCTTGAAAAGAATAACAGTGACGTTCATACGGAAACATTGGATGAACAAAAATCATATTAAGAATTAATCGGCAAACTCCTGAATACGATCATAGAATTCAAGGACAAGCTGTGTCAATTCACTATCCATATTCAGACTGAAAGTACGTATCTGTTTTCCCAGGGGTTTCTCCTTAACAATACCTGTTTCTACAAGGGGTGCTATGACACGGGCAACACTCGAATGAGACAAGCCCGTCTCTTCTGCAATCCCTGAGAGATAGGTAGAGTCTTCCCTATGGGATATCAGATTTTTAAGCACAGTCATCTGTGCAGTCTTGCCGAATATCTTTTCGAGAACATCCATCCTGTTTACTTACAATATTATATTTTATAAGGTTTTCTAATTATGGTCAACTTATATCTCTGAATAACAGGTCTTTCATATATTTGGAAAAGCTTTAATAGCATAGACTATTTGATAGGAATACTGATATTATTTAGTGGTCATTATGCCCGAAAAAGAACTTGACGACAAGATACTCAGCCTTCTTGAAAAGAATCCGGCCCTTTCTGCAGTCGAACTGGCAGATGTACTGAAAATATCTGAAAAAACAATACAAACAAGACTTGAAGAGATGGGAGATTCCAGGCAAACCATCCTTATAATAGATGACGAGCCCGATGCTATAATTGCCGCAAAAAGAGCATTACAATCAGAAGGATATAACGTTATTGAGGCATATAACGGGAAGACAGGTCTTGAAGCAATCGAAGAAAAAACACCCGATCTTATTCTTCTGGATGTCATGATGCCGGATATGGATGGTTTTGAAATATGCAAACAACTGAAAAAAGATGAGTTGTATAACCACATCCCCATAATAATGCTTACTGCAAAAGGCGAAGTTGATGACCGGATAGAAGGAATCGAGACAGGTGCAGACGATTATATCACAAAACCCTTCAACCTGAGAGAACTCAAAGCCCGTATTAGAATGGTATTGCGCCGGGCACAAAACTGATCATTCTCATGTTTTTCAGCAATCGACGATATAACATAATCATCATAACTTTCATTGCCCTTCTTTTTATAGGTTCTGTTGTTTTTTTGGGGGCACGTTCAAACCTCGAGGTCCAGGAAATCTTTGAGGAACAATATACAGAACAACAGACCCTCAATGCAAAACAAATATCATCGGGCGTCACAGAGTTTCTGAATGAGAAGATCGTAGCCCTGGAAGTAATAGCAGGTGCTGAAAATGGAGTTCCTGATGACTTCTATATGAGATCTTTCAAATCCCTTTACGAAAGGTCGCAGGGATTTTATGCCCTTGAATATATCGATGAAAGCGGCACCATTGTCTCTGGTTATCCTGAGGATAGAACACCTCTGGGATATAACCTGCATGAAAACAACATGGATCAAGCCTTCCAAAAAACAAAATCAATGGGAAGGACCTATATTACCGATCCTACATACACATTTGAAGACGAACTTGCAATGTATGTTTGGGTTCCCGTTTATTCTGGAAATGATTTCAAAGGAACTGTCCTGGCAATAATACGTATCGAGGAAATCACAGAAAGGGTCATACAAAGTTATGATTCATCTGCCGGTTATGTATACATTATCAATGACAGAGGAAAGCTGCTTTATCGCAGTGACAAACCAAACGAAACAGGAAAAAATTACTTCGATATTCTCAATGAGCCTGACCAGGACCGTCTTTACATACTTGGGGAACAGACGGAAGGAAAAGAAGGAATGGGGCGTTTTGAAGAACTCAATGAAAACAATGAACTGGAAGAAAAACTCGTATCATATGTACCAATACAATGGTATAACCAGGTGTGGTCTGTAGGTGTTGTGACACCTGTACCTTTCATAACCTCAATTGTACGCTCCATATACCTGAAACAGGCAACCTTTATGATAATAACGACATTTTTTATTTTGTTCTTCACCTCACTGATATCATTGATCTTTTTCTCCTGGAATCGTAAATTGGAGGAAGAGGTAGATAAAAAAACCGAACAACTGGAAAATTCCAACCAGCGACTGCAAAAACTCAACCGTGTGAAGAATGAGTTCCTATCCATGGTCTCACATGAATTGAAAACTCCTCTCACAGCCATACGCACATCAAGTGAGTTTCTCCGGGAAGAAGACTATGACAGAGAAACCCAGGAAGAGATGCTTGACCTCATAATCCGCAATATAGACAGGCAATCCAGGATGGTTGATGACCTGCTTGACATTTCCCGCATTGAATCAGGCAGGATGGTTTTCAAAGAAGAAAAGGTCGACCTCAAAGAAATCATTGATAATGTAATCCAGATGATGGAACCAATGGCAACAAAACATGGAATTGCCATTGAAAGAGAGTTGGATAATGACCCCCGGGTCAAAGCGGATAAGGATAAACTGTTGAGGGTTTTTGTCAATTTACTCAACAACGCTATCAAATTCACAGCCGATAGAGGCGAAAGCATAAAAATTAAAACTGAAGAGACTGGAGATTTCGTGGAAATAAGTGTTATTGACAAGGGTATAGGCATACCCGAAAACGAGCAGGAAAAAATATTTGAAAAATTCTATCAGGTAGACAGTACCTCACGCCGCAAAGTGGGAGGTAGTGGCCTTGGGCTTGCGATTATCAAGGGAATAATAGAAGGCCACGGTGGCTCTATAAGGGTAAAAAGTGAGCCAGGGGTCGGCAGCACATTTGTATTTACGTTGAGGAAGTGGGAAGAATGAAAAAAATAGTAATGGTATGTGTAATTTTGTTCCTGTTGACAGCAGGATGCATGCATGATTCAGAAGAACAACGTGCAAAGGAATATGCAGACCCCATTGCAAATCAGCTTATAAAAGGGATGCAACAGGACAATTACACACTTTTTTCGGAAAAATTCACACCCACTATGAAAAAGGCCCTTCCTGAGGAAACTTTCTATGAAGTAAATGGGATGTTGATGTCCACCGTAGGCAAACCTGTATCATTGGAGTTCCTCAAATCTGTTGAAGGTGAAAGGTTTGTAACTATTGTTTATACCGTTACCTTTGAAGATGGTTCAGAAGGATTGTTCAGTATCGCTTTAAAAGAAGAAAATGGAGAAACAAGGGTTGCCGGTGCATGGATTGATTCGCCTAAATTGCGTCAGGAACAGGAAAATGTGACCCTTTGATGGGTCACTCAAAAAAGAAAAGAAGAAATAGAGTGAAAATTAACTTTTTCACACAATTCCTCCAATATAATTAATGAGGGAATAAGTAATCAAAAGGCCTACAGGAAGTCCTACAGAAATCAGGGCACTACGCAGGTTTAAGTTACGTGCATTCTTAAGACCAAAAATCCAGATGTTAGCACTCCACAGCTGGAATATGATACCGACAAGTGTTGCAACCTGCATCATGGGATCACTGGTAAGTATTTGTGCCATCTGTGTAGGGTCTGCAGAAGATGCCTGGAGAGAAGATGATACTTGATTTAGAACATACAGGCCAAAGAGAGAGTTAAATAGGGCCGGGATGTAACCATAACCGACAAACTCAAGGCTGCGCTTAAATGAGCCTTCCCCGCCAAACAGGGCTGACAGTCCATAGAAAACCGCTGTGTATATCGGCCATACTATGAAAACACCCAGAAAACCCCCCAAAGCACCAAAAATGGCACCTGCACCTGCAAATCCTCCCCCGACAGCTGCGGATGATAAAAGTGCCTTAACCATAATATAACCGGAAAGTCCCCCTAGCAGGCCATTCAATATTACTATAAGGGCAGGGACTTTGAATTGTATTCTTTCTGTCATCCTTCTTTTGAAAAAACTATCCGGGTTTGTAAGTACATTGATTATTTCGCTCATAGCATAGCCTCATGAAATTAGTAAATTGTAAAGTTGCCAGGTGAAGTGAAATACTGAGAGGGGGTAGTAAGGTGGCATCAATATGGATTGATGGTGCAGCAACCTTCATCTGGCAACATAGAAAGAATAGAATATATAATTAATAAACCTTTCTATATTTAGACAAGTATGAGTGGCAAAAGTCGTTTATTTGGATTTATAATAGCTATGAAATACCATTAGGTAAATCACTTTTCCAATGAACCAGTTATAAATGGGAGCAAGGCTCCTGACACATAACCAACATAATGAACGAGAACATTCGTGCGCAAACCATCCAGAGAAATAATATTACCAAGAAAAAGAAAAGCAGAAGTGGCCGGAAGGAATATAATTATAGATACTGCAGTTGCGATCTCAATTATCCTTTCCTGTTTTATTCTTCCCCAGGGACGATGCATTAAATCCAGATTTTCCCGATCCCATCTACGCAGGATAAATTCGGCTCTGGAAACAATCTGGTGTAACACTTCCTGACCCCTTATAATATTGGCAAATACAATAAAAGAACATAAAACTACTAACCACATGCGTCCATAAGTAAGGGATATGATCACAAGATTGGTACAGAGTACTGCAAACAGAAGATGAATCGGGTTACCAGTATCCCATTTCCCTGCTATATAAGCAAATGTAGAATACAAAAGATAACCAAACATCGCCGCTACAATGCCGGACATACCATTAACAGTACCTGCCGAAGGAACACCCTTGAGTGTTAATATTGAGAAAAGGACAGGGAGGAACAAAAAAAAGAATAACATATGAATTCTAAACTTTATACGTTCAAAATTCAGGGCTATAATAAGAGGCGTTACAAGAAGATAACTTCGCATATTGGAAAGCAGATGGGACAAATCTACATGTGAATAATTTGATAAGAACATGGGCAATTTAGACGGATCATTTGAATCGAGGACAAAATACGTTGCAAGCGAGGGATCCGATTGAAGAAGGAAGTATATCACAATGTTTAACCAGGGTACAAAAAGAAGAAAAACAAAAAAATCTACAGGATCATGCATTATATTATCAAGCAATGGTTTGTATGTATCCTTTTTCACTGCAGAAAAATTCCGTCCAACAGTATTCATAAGTACACCTTAAATCAAACATATATAAATTTTCATACTGGCCTGAATAAAAATTAATAGATCTAATGGTACTAAAAGTTGACTACCCCATCAATTGTATTTTTTGTTTCTTCTGAAATCACCACATCGCAGTCGTAGATACTGATACATAAATAATTTATTGCCATAAAACCAACAACCGCCAATACAAGAATCAGAATGATACCTATAAGGACATTAATTGTTTTCATTTTCATATCTCATAATAGGCAGACAAAGTGAGAAGATGTATAGCTATCTTCAACTGAAAACAATTTTGAAGTCTAATGATATCGCTTTTAAATCAAAACCCAGTCAGGCAATTAAGATGCAAAACTTATATATTGAGCAGTAATGTGCCATGAACATAGTATCTTCGCATTTGACAAACAAGGAATAAAAAAATGAAAATTGAAGAAATAAACCAGATGGGAAAAGAATTGAAAGACCTGTTAAAGCTCAAAAATCCACCGGTAGCTATTGGACTTGTGCCAGGCACTCATGAAATACCTGAAGGTATCAATAAAATTGAAGAAAAAATGAGACACTGCCAGATGGTAGACAAAGCCCGCAAAGAGGCAAGTGAGTTCTATGCCCTGGTTGATGACCAGCAATGCAAAGGCGGTGCAGCTGTTATGGGACTACAGGAAATGACGCCCAAACTTGCCAACGGAGATGTGTACTACAACCTGAACCGTTACAAAACAATCAATTCCGCAAGACGTACCATGCAACAAGTCCCAACCTTAGAAGCGGGTTCCATCAAAGCAGTATTATATGGCCCTCTTGATAAGGTAAGTTTCATTCCGGATGTGGTACTTGTTATCGATACACCAAAAAAGGCAATGCAACTCTCACAGGCCCTTTTGCACCGTTTCGGTGGCCGTGTTAATGCAAGTTTTGCAGGAATCCAAAGTATGTGTGCTGACGGGGTAGTCCAGCCCTATAAGGATGGGCACATAAGCGCATCCCTGGGTTGTGGAGGAAGTCGAAAGTATGCCAATGTTGCAGAAGATGAAATGATAATCGGTATCCCTGTGGAAAGGTTGCATGATATGATAGAAGCAGCTCATGAGATGTTTGGCTGAATCTTTGTACTTTTTTATTTCGTGAATATGAGGTGACATCTATACGTCTAGACCACCTCATTTTAATTTTGAATTAATAACAAATTTTGCTTTTTTGCTTTTCAGTTATGTCTGACAAGATGATTCACAATCGTTAACTATAAATATGCGCAAGCACACATCTATATGTGTAACAAATACATTACACATGTATGTAACAGAAAAGGTGATAGAAATGGAAAATAAAACAATTGTAGTGCTTGCAGGCACCATCCTTATCGGCATAATGCTGATAGGGACCGTTTCAGCTCACTGGGCAGGTGGCGGATATGGACTCACCGACTCACGAAACAGTGGTTATGTCGATGGCAGCGGAGCAGGCTATTACTGCAACTATGGCTATGGACAGGGATATAATTCCAACGGAGTTTATTCAGACGAGGGTGCAACATCAGTGATTGGCGAAGATGAAGCAATCTCACTTTTTGAAGAAACCACAGGTATTGATGTAAACGATGAAAACGTCTATCAGATGGGACGCTGGTTTGTAATCAACTACATTGATCAGGACACTATTAAACAGGGACGTGTAGATTCAATAACAGAAGATGTAATCGAGGATTTTTCGGCCTATGCAACACAGGAATCCTATGAATACCAGAACAACTACAGGTATCAGAGAGGGGCCGGCGGCCACATGATGGGTTACCGTTAAGCCTCCATATTCTTTTTATTTAGAGGTGATACAATAATATGATGTTTGGTAATATGATGTACGGCACAGGTTTTTCCGTATGGGGAATGATATTAAATTTCCTCCTGATCTTACTAGTCATAGGCTTCGTTGTTTCATTTTTGAACCGAGGTGGCACAATGTGTTGTGGTAGCCAGAATACGCCACGCAATGAAAATATAAATGCTGAAAGCCAAAATAAAGGAGACACGGAGCGTTTAAACAGACTGGAAAATGAGGTCAAAGATACAAAAAAGATGATTGAAGAAATAAAAGATAAATTTGATGAAGTCTAATTATTGGACAAATGAATCTTTTACACGGGTGACATGATAATATGATGTATGGAAATATGATGTATGGCACAGGGTTTTCGATATGGGGAGTGATACTAAATTTACTTCTTATCCTGCTCGTAGTTGGTGCTGTTGTCGTGCTTTTAACGCGCAGTGGTGCCATAAATAGTGAAAGCCAGAAAACAGCAGATCTGGAACGCTTGAACAGGCTGGAAAATGAAGTAAGGGATACAAAAAAAATGGTCGAAGAAATAAGGGATAAACTTGATGAGATATAATTTAGTTTAACCGTTAGTGTAAAGGTACAACCCATGCAAAAAAAACTTCAGGGAGTTGTCAGCCTTGGCGAAGCTTTATCTCATCCTCTTCGACTGAAACTCATATGTATGCTTGCAGACAGGGAATGGTATGTATATGAGCTTGCCAAAGAACTCGATGTTTCCAGACAGGTACTGTATCTTCACCTGAAACGTCTTGAGAAAGCCGATATCGTTGAAAGTGATCTTCGACTGGAAGAAGATGACATGCGTGCCAAGAAATTCTTTAAGTTAAAAGAATTTGATGTAAAATTAGACGTAAAGGACCTTAAAAACATCTTTGAGACAGAAACAATCACAAAAAAGAATTGATCTTTATTCCTCATCAAGTCCTTTTGTACCAAATATATAATTGGCCACTCTTACAGCATCCCTGTCGCCTGTTACTTTTTCCTCTGAGTCGCTGAGCTTGACAACAGGAATACCATTGATTTTATGCAACTTGATCACAATATTCAACGGAGGATTCTTCCGGAAAAACTCTGAGTTATTGGTCAGGCTTGTACCGATACCGAAACTGCACTTGATTTTATCCTTACAATATTCCTGTATCCTGATTGCATCTTCGGCCCGGAGGGAATTACTGAATACCACCATCTTCTGGGAAGAATCAATTCCAAGATCTTTGTAATGTTGAACTGCCTTGTCAATGAAAGCATAAGGGTCACCACTATCATGCCTGATACCATCATAAAGACGTGCCAGGCGGCCATCAAAGTTGTTGAAGAAGGCATCATACCCATAGGTATCTGCAAGGGCAATACCGAGTCTGCCATCATAAACTTTGACCCAGTTTTCAAAGGCAAATTTGTTGGCGTTGCGCAAACCCACAAGAGCAGAATTACCCATAATCCATTCATGACCTATCGTACCTATCGGCCGGGTTCCATATTTCATTGCAAGATATACATTACTTGTACCTGCAAAACTGCGGGATCGACTTAAGGTTTCCACGACCCTGTCGTGAAGTTCAAAACTGCGACGACGGCGAGTTCCGAATTCACTTAGTACACATCCGGCATTATCAAGTTTGTCGGATACTTCCTTTATCGTATCTGCATATTTGTCCAGAAGGTTAGTCTTTGAAAGATATTTATCGGTCCAGTTATTTTCAATTGCTTCAAAATAAAGCTCGGAAACGGTGGCCATGAGCACGATTTCCCAGAGAATGGTACTATGCCACGGGCCTTTGATACGGATATCAAGATTATTGTCATCCGTCAGGAAAATCTCAACCTCATCGGGATTAAAGCGGTAATTTTGTAGATGGTCAAGGTAGGTATGTTTGAAAAAAGGACAATTCTTTCCCAGCCACTGTCGTTCTTCATCCAGAAGGCGTAATTTGGGAATTTCTTCCCGGACGATACGTTCAAATTTTTCCTTGAACCGGGAATTGAAACGTTGATCTCCACGGTTTATGAAGCGATATTCTGCCTGTGCTTCAGGAAAAAGCTCAAGTACTGCCATTTGCATGGTCAGCTTGTACATATCATTATCAAGTATTGACCGGATCACCGTATTGCCTTCAGATAATTGTAACATTTATTAGAGGAATAACAGCCCTTCTGTATTGCATTACAACTATTTAATATAAATGCCTTCGATATCACATTTGAAATCGCCCGGAGAAGAGAGTATGGAAGAGGAAGAACTGGAGGGTGAAGGATTTGATGAATTACTTCGCTATACTGTTCCGGGTTATATTTTAGGTTTGATTGCCGGCATATTTCTTGATATTCAGGGATACCAGACCAATCCCTTTGGCCAGTGGATCGTGAGGACTCTTGCAGGCGAGGGAGAATCAATACTTGAAGGTTTGTACTCAATCAGGCAACATCTGGAAGGTGCAGCTGGATCAATGGCCCAAGCATACGGCTGGGGGAAATTTTTTGGTATTGCAATCCCCTGGATAATAGATGCTGCAAGCCGAATGGCAGGAGTTGATGTATATGGCATACAGGGATTCTATATTCCCTACTTTTATGCCCTTAGTGACCAGATCGGTGCCAATATTTCCGGACTTGTGTATCTCAAACGAATCGAAGGTTCGTGGTCTGCAGGAATAGATCGATACATACATCATCCTGTGATGCTTACCAGTATTGCTGTAATCCTGCTGGTGCCATTGGGACTGCTTTCAGCCCGAATTCTCGGATTCAGCCCGACAACACAGACTTTTACCGCCTTTGAGACCATTGTAGCAAATCTCTGCTGGCTGCCTCCTGTTGTCGGATGGATGGTCCAAAAAGGTAAGTAAATCGTTCGAAGCATTCATATAACTTGTACTGTTCTGTTGCATAAAAAGACAAACTGCAACGGAAAATGAAAAACTATGGCCAAACATCCTGAAAAAATTACTCCCCCGGAAATACTGTCGCCTGTCGGAAATTATGATTCACTGCTGGGCGCTATCGGGGGAGGAACTGATGCTGTTTATCTGGGGGTTGGTGAATTCAATGCCCGCCAGGGGGCATCCAATTTTACACCCGAAGAGATGGAAAATGCAATAGATCTTGCCCATCTGCATGGAATCTCAGTATATTTAGCATTCAATGTGCCGTTGAAAGAAACGGAACTACAGGATGCGATCGATGTCATAGACCGCGCCTACGCAACGGGAATTGACGCAGTTATCATGAGGGATTTCGGATTTATAGACCTGGTCAAAAAGAATTATCCTGACCTACCCATACATGGGAGCACCCAGCTAAACACCAATAACACTGAAACTGTCAAATTTCTGGAAAAACTTGGTCTCTCAAGAATAATTGTAGCAAGGGAACTTGACACTGCAGAATTGAAACACATCATTGACAGCACCGATATGGAAATAGAAATCTTTGCCCATGGTGCTCTTTGTTATTCTTACTCCGGGCAGTGTCTCTTTAGCAGCTTTGCTGCCAACCGGAGCGCAAACCGTGGTGCATGTGCCCAGCCTTGCCGATGGGAATTCGAGCTGTATATCAATGGCAAGAACATGAACCATCATATTGGCGGTGTATCCCCAATAAGTTGTGCTGAACTCTGTACCCTGCCGGGATTGGAAGAACTCATCAACACAGGTATCAAAAGTCTCAAGATAGAAGGGCGTATGAAAAGAGCTGAGTATGTGACCGCCAGTTCTGAAATATACAGAGAAACTGCAGAGCTAATCTGCCAGGATAAAAGACCCGATCCCAGCTGGTTGCAGGAAAGGGAGAATGACCTGGCAAAGCTATTTTACAGAGGTTTTACCCGTGGTTTTGTACTGGGGGACAGGAACGTGACCCATCCCGAATACAGCTCCAGTTATGGGGCATTTCTGGGTAAGACACGCCGGGTAAAGAGAAGTAAAAACGCTGCATCCATTAAAGTGAAATTAAACCAGACACTTGAAGTCAATGATGGGATAAGCATCCATACAAGACAAAGGATGCTTGGGTCAAAGGTTGAAAGGCTCACAGTTGACGGCGGGGAAGTTGAGGTAGCAGAAAAGGGGAGTATCCCCTACATACATATCAGTCCCAAAACGGTAAAATCTGTAAAAACCGGGGACGATGTATACCTGAATACAGACGTTTCCCTTCTGGAAGAAATGAGTGAAAGGGATGTTAAAAAGGTACCTGTGAATTTCCAGATACGTGCAAATATCGGCAGACAACTTGAAATTACTGCTTCTGCAGCAGATATAGAAGTGCTTTATGTGTCTGATTATCTCGTACAGAGGCCAAAAAAAGCCCCTACTTCTGTAGAACAGATTACCGACATAATAAAAAGACTGGGAGATACCCCCTATATAGCAGATGAAATTGAGTTGAAAGGTGAAGAAGATATCTTTGTACCCCTCGGGGAACTCACCCGGGCCCGTCGCAGTGTTGTGGAGAAACTTCAGGAGAAACAACTGGAAAGTTTCCACAGGCAGCCTATAAACCCAAAAATACCAGCAGTCAAACACAAAACCGCAAATAGAATTCCAGGTAAATTACTCCTGTCTGTAGAAGTGGCAGACATCGAGGGAGCAAAAGCAGCTGCTGATAGCGGAGCGGACATCATATATATCCCCGGAAATATTTTCGGCACAGTCGAGGACAACAGGGAACTCGTTCTAAAAATAAAAAAGAAAAATATTGAAATAGTATTCACATTGCCTGCTATTATTCATGAAAAAGAACTCGAAGAATGGACAGATATCCTTGAAAAAATAAAGTCAAGAGGATATACTGTCGGATGTGGTGAGCCGGGAACACTCCATTTGGCACACCAGATGGAAATTAATTGTGTTGCACTGAAAAACTTCACTGTTTTCAATTCCCTTACGGCAAATGTGTTGCAGGAAAATGGTGCATCCCGTGTAATCCTTTCCCCTGAACTTACACTTGAAGAAACGAAGAATGTTGTGCAGACGTCAGGCAATGGTGTCCAGTTTGAGGCGATAGCCTATGGCAGGCAACAACTACTTGTTACCGAGCATGACCTGCTCAAACCAATTGTGGATAAAGGATTCTATGATGAAAATAGCAATGCTTTCCTGCAGCACAAAAAGATAGACAGGTATCCGGTTAAAAGATGGAGAAACAGAACTGTGATCTATGATTCCCATGTCATCAACATGTTGAATAATATAGATGATATGAAGAATACCGGTATCAATGTTCTTCGTCTGGAGTTTCCACAAGAAAGCAATCAGAAAGTAGCAAGTGTGGTCTCTGAATTCAGGAAAATTCTGGATGGAAAAAGTAAAAAAAATATCCCGCACTCAAAGGTATACTCCAAAGGGCTTTATTACTCAGGCATATGATGTGTTTCAACAAAAGTTGAAATGAATAGTTTTATATACCATTGTTTCAAATAATATTGAAATAGAGGTTACACAATGCCTGATCAATCGTTAATTTATAATCTTGCTATTGTAGGACTGGAATCTGTCCAGGAGTATCTGGCCCTACATGTACTGTTATGCCTGGTGCCGGCCTTTTTCCTGGCCGGAGCTATAGCATCCCTCTTTTCCAAAGAATCAGTACTGAAATTCTTTGGCAGTGAGACCTCAAAATACATTTCCTACCCAATCGCTGCAGTTTCAGGTTGCCTGCTTGCGGTATGCAGCTGTACGGTGCTACCGCTTTTTGCAGGAATCTATCGCAGGGGTGCAGGAATAGGGCCTGCAACTACCTTCCTGTTCGCGGCACCAGCAATAAATATCCTGGCAATTGTCTACACAGCAAAAATCCTGGGATATGACCTGGGAGTGGCAAGAGCTGTAATTGCAATCCTTCTGTCAATTGCTATTGGACTTACAATGGCAGCCGTATTCGAGCGCCACAGGGAGAAAAAGGAAGGATTTAAAAATATTGGTGGAGAAAAACATGCTCACAGCGCATATCTTTTCCTCCTACTTCTGGCAATCCTGGTTGTTCCGGAGATACTTACGGAATGGATTCCGCTGCTAGCCGTGGAAACTGTGCTTGTTTTGATAACAGTGTTCCTATCATTCAACTGGTTCAGTAAAGATGAATTGAAAGACTGGATGTCAGAAACATGGTTCCTGATAAAGCAAATAACACCTCTGCTTTTGCTTGGTGTTTTCTTTGCAGGTATTATGGTGGAACTGTTGCCGGCAGATTATGTGGCTGCAGTGGTTGGAGGAGCATCTTTCGGTGCAAGTTTCATAGCATCGGTTGCCGCAGCACTGATGTATTTCTCCACCCTGACAGAAGTGCCTATTATCAGCGCCCTTACAGAACTTGGGATGGGAAGAGGTCCGGCCCTGGCAATGTTGCTTGCAGGCCCTGCACTGAGTCTTCCGAATATGATCGTAATCAGCAGGATAATGGGAGTGAAAAAAACTTCCCTGTACATAGCTTTGGTAGTAACAGTTGCATCAATCGCCGGCCTTATATTCGGCCTTTATTTTGTATAAAGAGGTAAAATATGAAACTGCTTGTGATTTCGGATATACATGGGAATATGAAAGCTCTGGAAGCTGCAATGGAAATTCCTCATGACGGGGTTATCTGTCTGGGTGATCTGGTGGACTATGGCCCATCACCCAAAGAAGTAATCGATTTCATGATGGAAAACAATATACCCGTAATAAAGGGAAACCACGATAATGCAGTTGCAACAGGGATTGATTGTGGCTGCAGTTATGAGATCAAGCATCTTTCAATTGCCACGAGGGATTACACAAAAGAACAGCTGGATGATACCCAGCTGGATTTTTTGAAAAAGCTTCCTTTAAAAATTGAAAAGGAATACAAAGGAGGCAGGGTTTTATTTACACATGGAAGTCCCAGATCCTTTTATGAGTATATAAAACCACAAACACCTGATGCAGAAGTACAGGAAATGCTGGAAGGAGTTGAAGCGGATCTGCTGGTAGTCGGCCACTCTCACATTCCAATGGAAAGGAATGCCGGAAATATTACCATTGTAAATCCCGGATCAGTAGGACAACCACGCGATGGCATTCCACAAGCCTCATGTGCTGTACTTGATACCGATTCACTGGAGTTTAAAGTATACAGGTTGGAATACGATATGGATAGTGTTACAGACAAAATAAGAGAAAAGATGCCCCACTGTGATGAGCTTATAGCAATACTGCAAAATGCAGGCGTAAACAAAAAAATAACTAACTAATAAGAAAGTGACAGGAGAAAATCAAATGAAAATAGAAATTCTTGGAACCGGATGTGCAAAGTGCAAAAAGACCTTTGAAGTAGTCGAAAAGGCAGTAAAGGAAGCAGGAATCGAAGCCGAAATCACAAAAGTTGAAGATATAAACAGTGTTATGGATTACGGTGTAATGGTAACACCCGCAGTCGTTGTAGACGGTGATGTAAAGATTGCGGGCAAGATTCCTTCGATTGATGATGTAAAGGAATGGATACTTTAAAGTCTAAATTATTTAATGGAAGGGAATTAACCTTCCATATTTTTGCTCAGTCAGTGTCCATCTTACGATAACCTTCAACAAGCTCCAGGTTCACACTGGAAACTCTGTGTTTAAAATCCATAAGGTCCTGACCAACAGATGGCAATCCTGTGACATCTCTTTCACTCAGTACAGTGTGGCCTACAGGCACACTTTTGGATGCGGGTAGATGGACACCCTGTACTGTAGCATTATGAAGTACCACTACATCATCTTCGAGGACACTGTCAAATACTACCGCACCAAAACCTATGAAACATCTTTTACCCAACTGGCACGGTCCATGCACGATACACCCATGAGCCAGCGAAGTACCTTCAGAGATAACTACTTTCGACCCTTCAACCCCGTGAAGAACCACATTGTCCTGTATATTGCATCCTTTTCCGATAACAATCGATGCACCCGGTTCATCTGCCCGTATTACAGCATTTGGTGCTACAAGGACCTCTGCCTCAATCTTTACATTTCCCATTACAACGGCACTGTCAGCAATCCAGGCACTATCATCGATTTTTGGTTTGTCTCCCGCTGGGTTTTCCATGATTATTTATCTCCTGTTGTTTCTATAAGGGATAATTAGAACTATAATAGATAGCCACATATATGAATCATATTGCAACACACAATTCATTACAGGATAGAGAGGTCAGCAATGAATCTCAAAGATCTTCTTCAAAAATACAAAAACGATGAAATCGGAATTGATGATACCCAGGCCTGTATCCAATCCCTGGGTTATGTTCCGGTATGTGATGTCGCCAACATCGATACCTTCAGGAAACACAGGACAGGTATCATGGAAGCAGTACTTGCAGAAGGAAAAATGCCGGAAGATATTCTGGAAATTGCAAAAGCCCAGATTGAGGCAACGGGTCGTGTCCTTATAACCCGCCTTAACAAAGATCAAGCCTCATGTCTGGAAAATGAATTTGGCAGTGAAAGGATAGATTGGGGAATCCACCACAGGACTGCAGTTGTGCATGATGGGACATCCATTGGAAAGACCGGAGGTGTTGTGGCTATAATTTCAGCCGGTACTGCTGATATCAATGTTGCAGAAGAGGCACGGATGACGGCAGCGGAGATGGGATGTGAGACTGTGAAGATATATGATGTGGGAGTTGCCGGTCTTCACAGGTTGCTTAACGAAGTAAAGAACCTGGAATCAGACAGACCGGATGCTGTAGTGGTTGCAGCCGGAAGAGAGGGCACATTACCAACCGTGGTATCGAGCCTTTTTGATGTACCTGTAATAGGCCTGCCTGTATCCACCGGATATGGAATAGGGGCAAAGGGTGAAGCTGCCCTCTATTCAATGCTACAGTCATGCTCGGTTCTGTCTGTTGTTAACATCGATGCAGGTTTTGTTGCCGGAGCATTCGCAGGCAGGATCGCAAATACAGTTGCTGCTGCACGAGAACAGACTAATTCAACTGTTACTGAGAATCAAAAGAGCCAGTTATCATGAAAATTCTATTATTCGATCCGTTCTCCGGTGCTGCCGGTGATATGATTATGGGTTCATTGATTTCACTCGGGGCCGATGGAAGCAAAATAAAAGAGATTCTTGAATCAATACTTGATATCTCGATGTTTTTTGGAAAAAAAGTCAAACTGGGGATTGAAGCTGTTGATGTCAAATTCAATGCACCTGGTTTTGAAAATGCCAGAAGTTACCGGGAAATCGAAAAATTCATAAGGGGATGCGGGATTGCTTCAGATATAGAAAACGATGCTATCAGTGTTTTCGGTATCCTTGCAGATGCTGAATCAAAGATTCATGGAAAACCAATTGAAGAATTACATTTTCATGAAGTGGGACAAACCGATGCTCTTGCAGATGTCATCGGCTCATGCATTGCAATGCATCAGCTGGGCATAAGAGAAGTTCTTTGCCTACCTATAAATGCAGGAACAGGGACAGTGAACACATCTCACGGGATTATGCCGATACCTGCCCCTGCAACCCTTGAAATATTAAAAGCGTCTGGACTGGAATTTTATGGCAAAGGAAACACGGAACTCCTAACACCCACAGGAGCTGCCCTTTTGGCCCATTTTGCAAAAACCACCCTGACTATTCCTGCCGGCAAAGTCCGGGATACTGGATACGGAGCAGGAGATATCGACAATGATTGGCCCAATGTGCTGCGCACCTTTATGATAGAAACAGACAAAGCACTATCCAGGGATGAAGTGGAAGTACTTGAAACAAATGTCGACGATGTAACAGGAGAAGTACTGGGAAATCTTTTCGATCGCTTACTGGAAAATGGTGCTAAAGACGTATCCATAATACCTGCAACAATGAAAAAGGGAAGAGCAGGACACATCATCAAGGTTATAACCCATTCACACCATGGCGAAGAACTTGCCAGGATAATCATGGAAGAGACCGGAAGCCTTGGTATCCGGACTATCCCTACAAAGCACCGATATATAGCAGACCGTAAAATGGGGACAGTCGAACTTGAAATTAACGATACTCCCTATCAAATTGCAATCAAGATAGCCCATACACCAGACAGTGGCATATTGCACATCTCAGCAGAATATGATGATTGTAAAGAGGTTTCAACAATTACCGGAATACCGGTAAGGGAAATTATAAGAAAAGCCCAAACAAAGGCCTGGGGTAAATATAAATGAATTTTAACTTTCTTTAAAGTGAATGCGCCAATGTAAATTAAAGTTCGTCTTCTTCATTTGATAGGCGACTTCCCTCATAATAATCCTGCTGCTTTGCTATTTTATTGAATTTTTTGCAGGCACGAACCCATAAACAAAGAGGTCTCTCACTGTTTTTCTTACATGTTTTAAGAGCCATAATTTCCCTCCAGATTTAACTTGAACAAGAATGGATTTAAAGTTTTTCATCGAATATAGATATTCAAAGTACGTATAAAACAGGATGGGAATTAATTTGAGGATGTAAGAGAGATCATTTCGGATGCTACTTTGACCAACCTATACCATGTATTCAATGTGGACCTCATTGATATCAGGTCATCTGATGTAACTCTCATTATCAACTGATAGTCTTTGACATCCATTTCTATTGATGAACGATCGGTAACCAATCTATCCAGTTCTGGTTTTACAGACAGGTACAATTTAAGGGCATCCGGAGTTTCAATGATTGTTTCTGAATATGAATCCATACTTAATCATCCATTGTCTTGAACCCTTTTATCTTTAGATTGAATAGATTATTGTCATTACAATAAAAACTCATCAGGTCATCAGCTACCTGAATTGAACACCTGGAATTATTACCACTCTCAGGTAATAAATCACCGAGCAATCCTGCCAGTTTACCCCTGCCTATAATGGATGGTATGCTGTTCTTTAAAGAAGATTTTTGAGGTTTGTCATGGAATACAACATTCATCCATATGGATAATTGTTGTTGTCCTTCACTATCAAAAAAAGTCAGGCTGGCAGGATTACCATGATATTGCCCTACAATAAGCAGGATTTCAGTATCCATATCATACAGTATGTCCTGTAAACCACTTTTACCCCTTGTGACATACTTGCAGTTAAAAAAAGATGCAAGATACTTACAAAGGGTACGGGTTGGAGGTGAAGGAGAGCGTGATGAGGAAATTAACATCCTCTCACTCTGCTTTCAACGTCTTTATAGTGGTAGGCCTTCCTTTTACAAGAATACGATTACCACAATAAGGACAGCGTATTCCAGTGTACTGGTAGTCAATTTCAACCGCTCTTTTACACCGGGTACATTTATAATCCATATCTATTACTCAACCTGTTCGACTGCTTTCTTAACGGTTCTGGATATCGTTTTGCCCACAGAAGTGGATGGGGTGTATGTACCACCTGCAAAGGTGTGGCCACATTTCCTGCATTCCCATATACCTGTACCGACCCTTTTTACAGTAGGCCTGTCACATTTTACACAGGTATGTGGCATATGTGTCCGTTCTTCGATATCTCCAACAAGTTTACGATCCTTACGACCGTATCTGGTACCGTATCTTCCTGCTGAACGGGAAACCCTTCCCTTTTTTGAATACTTTTTTGCCATGATAATTGTCTCCTTGGATGGTATGATCTGAAAACCCTTTTACTCATATTTCCAATAAATACTTTTCTCGTATAATCTCGCCTTTTTCCTTTGCGATCTTACTTGCCTTAACAACCTGTGCCGGTGACAAACTACCTGAGCCACTTTTTTGCATTGAACAAATCGAACCGTCCTGATTAGAGGAAATGGTAATTCTTGTTTCACATACCGATTCTTCACCATACGTGGGGTCTAACACCATTTCGTCACCAATCTTGACCAGCGATACACCCACAGGCATTTCACGCACAGGCATGGGATAATCTTCACCTTTTCCTTCTCTTTCAGAAGGTACTGTTGTGGTCATAAGGGCAGCGATTGCACCCAGGGATGCAGCATCAAGTATATTTCCGGAATTGTTCAGAACATGAACATCAATGAAAACCATCCATACCTCTTCGCCTTCCGTAATACAGAGCTTGTTTATATCTATTGCGCCAGATTCCCTTATTCCTCTATCCACAATCCTGCCCATCTCGATAGCTTTTTCTCTGGGAGGACCTGCTTCAAAATCAGGTGAAGCAATCGGATTAAGTTCCATACTTGTTATGATAACTCCTTCTGCAGGACTGTCGGGGAAAGGAGTACCAACCTGCATTTTGACACCCACCATTACCTGGGTATCCCCATACTGTACCATTGCAGAACCTTCTGCTTTATCGATGATGCCTGTTTCAAGAGCAATATCCCTTAGCTCATTGAATTGGCGACCGTCTTCACGTTCACCCTTGAGCATAAGGTTGTAAATATAATCTCTTTTCAGTCTGGAAATAACCTCACTGCCGCTCATCTTCTTCACCCTCATCCTCTTTGGTTACTTCATTTTCATCCAGGTTTTCGGCTTCAGATTCTTCATTGTCGAATGAGCCATCCCTTTCTCCTTCCTCTTCTTCGCCTTCTTCAGATTCAGGGACTTCTTCTGGACTGTCCTCTTCAGCTTCTTCTCCCTCTTCATCCTCATTCCCATATCTGGAAATAAGGGCTTCACGCTGAATTTCAATAATTTGCTGGCAGCCTTTTTTAACCATTTCCAGGCCCTCTTCGAGTTCTTCAGGAGTAAGATGCCCATCCATCTGGAGAAGGGTTATTTCCCCGTCCTGGGTCATTGCGACAGGAAGATCGGCCTGACCATAATTATCTTCTGGTTTGTTGAGATCAAGGACAAGCTGTCCATCAACTTTCCCGACTGCACAGGCTGAAACAAGCCCTTTCATGGGTATGCCAGCATCTGCAAGAGCAAGTGTTGCTGCATTAATAGCAGCAGTCCTGGTCCCTGCATCGGCCTGTAAAACTTCTGCGAATACATCTATTACAGCGCCGGGGTAATATTGTGTCATCACAACAGGTTCAAAAGCTTCTCCACTGACCTTGGATATCTCGGTACTCCTTCTGCTTGGGCCCGGTCTTATCCTGTCTTCCACAGAAAAAGAAGCCATATTATATTTGTAGCGCACAAGTACTTCGTTGGGTTTCTGCATCCTTCTCGGGTGCAGTTCACGGGGGCCATAAACTGCTGCAAGCACCTTATTATTTCCCCATTCAAGGTAACATGAGCCATCGGCTCTTGAAAGCACACCCATCTCTACTTTCATGGGGCGGATCTCATCAACACGCCTTCCATCAAGGCGGAGACCCTCATCATCAATAAAACGTTCCGGTTTATCACTCATTACAAGTTCTCCAAAATCCTGCTCAGTATATTAAATATTAAGGGGCCGCTCAATTTTCATCTTCATCACTAAGCAGCACATCTACTTTTCGGCAAGCGTCTTCTGTGTAGTCCTTCTTACTACTGGTAAATGGTACAGGTTTTTCCTTTTCCTCAATTTCATCGGATTCTTCATAACGCAAAAAAGCACTAATATGGTTGGTTAATCCTGATATGTGGGATTTATTTTCGATTATCTCTATGGCCTGTGTCAGCCTGTTCATATCTTCATCTTTACCCTTTAACCATATCCTTCCGTTTTGTCCTATGAAGATGTCACAATTGGATTCCTTTTTGAGCATTGAAACCATTGATCCATTATGACCGATGATACGTGGGACCTTCGTAGTGGATACATCTATAATCCTGCCTTCATCCAGACGGCGAAGACCTCGATCCTTCATTGAAAGTTCCACTTTCATGGAAGTATTAACATCTTTTATACGCAAAATCGCACAATCCCAGATATCTATTTCCTTTCGCATCATTGAACTATCCACTCTTTTGGGATATTCAGATACATGAAGAAGTCCGTCATAGGGGGAGCCGATGTCAAATATCCAGTTTGATGAAGTTACTTCTATTACATAACCTATCACATAATCTTTCGGGGACGGTATGTACTTACCTGAAAAAGGAACAACTGTTACACGATTCTTATCATTGGCTACCCCGTAGAACAGTGAATATACTTTGCCGTCCTGCACATATGTACCTATTCCAGATTGCTTTTCATTTTCGGAAAGCATCTGACCGGGATAAACGATTTTGCGTTTCATCCTGAAATCTCCTTATAAGAGCTCAGTCTCAGCATCGCCTTTTGTGAGCCTGTTAATAAGACCATAAAAATCATTCTGCAACCCTGCGGGCATCCTGACTACAGCTGTCCAGGAACCATCATTTTCCCATTTATCTTTTACAAGAGTTCCAAAATTTGCTATTTCACCGTAAGATTTAGCTGCATATGAAGGAGGAATCTGTACCTTAATATCAACCTCTTCAAACTTGATAGGAATTATTGGACGAATCGCTTTCATCACAATCTTTACCTGTTCATCAACACTTTTGAGAGGATCAATGTGTACTTTTGCTTCTTCCATTGCAGTTCTTATACGGCCGGGTGGATGAGGTGCACGTGTTTGCGGATTAATCGCATTACGGGCAATAATGCTTACAACCTGCTTGGTCTTTTCTTCAAGGAAATGCTTCCTCTGTTCCTGGGTAAGTTGGAGTTCACCATGCATTATGATGTTGCCTGCAACTTCATACACATCATCCGTACCAAAACTGTTAATGATATCGGATTCTGCTGCATGGTCTCCTTTCTTTGCATCCGAGAAAATATCTTCAACAGCAAGAATTGTTTCCAGCTTTACATCTTCTCCTTGCCTGTAATCAAAAGCACCATCAGGGTCAACCAACACTTCAAAGTGGTTATTTCCCTTCTTAAGACGTGCAATCAAAGCTTCATCAAGAGATACCATAATTTTTCACACCTGTGGATTTACTTTTCTGCTTCTTCATCTTCTGCGTCTTCGGTTTCATCTTTGTGGTTTTCAAGAATCCGCTCCACATAGGATTCAACCTGCTGACTGGAATATTTGGTGAACATCTTATCTTCCACTTTCACCACACCGACTTCCAGAGTGGATGCATCCAATTTCATGTCTGAAGCGTTGTAAAGGGCTTCCATACCAAGCATTATTGCTTCATCCAGATTCATATCTTCCTTATATTGTTCTTCGAAAACTTCCATGAAAGCATTCCTACCAGCACCAATGGCTGTTGCCTTGTATTCAAGCATTGCCCCACTGGGATCTGTTTCGAAGAGTTTTGGAATGGAGCCATCAACACCTGCTATCAGAAGAGCTGTTCCATAAGGACGTACACCACCATACTGAGTGTAGGTCTGCTTGTGATCACAAATCTTCTTTGAAAGCACATCAACGCTTATAGGCTCATCATAGGAGACAACATTAACCTGTGCTTCTACTCTGGCACGGTCTACAAGAGCACGTGCATCAGCCACAAGTCCCGAAGTAGCTACTCCAATGTGTTCATCAATCTGGAATATCTTTTCAATGGATTCAGCTTCAATCAAATGACTGGTAATTCTTTTGTCCACCAGGAGGACTACACCGTCACGGGCTTTGATTCCAGCAGCTGTGGTTCCTCTCTTTACTGCCTCACGGGCATATTCTACCTGAAATATTCTGCCATCAGGACTGAAAACCGTGATCGCTCTATCATAACCCATTTGTGGTGCCATCTGCATTTCGTATCTATCTCCTATTAATTCTTATGCACGTGGTATCGATAACAACGTATAATATAGTTTCTATCCATTTATATGTGTTTGTTATTAGGGACGCTATATGAATCCCTTTTTTCAATGTACTTTTCGGTTGCCGACCGCACAGTACCCGCAATTCCAAGTACATTTACAATTATAGGATAGCCACCTACTCTTGTAATTGTAGCAAGTATAGCTCGGGTCAGGTCTTCTGAACCTCGCTTGCAGCGAAGTATACCCATATTATCATTAAAATCCAGTAACCGGATTCCGACCTGACTTGAACCAAAATCTCCTATTAATGCAGCAGAATTGGAAAAAACCTCATTGAGAAAATCATCCCGTGAAACCCGGACCTCGCAAATTAGTTCCAGTGCAAGGTATCTTTTCGGGTCCCGAAGAGTGGGAGGCAGGACTTTCATTAACAAAACTCCTGACTATTGTATTGAATAATGCGCACACCTTGAGGGATTGAGGAATTTCTCCGGTTGCGTTTAATAATTCCTTCCGGAATCGTACTCAGAGCTGCATTTGCTTCATCTTCTTCCATACCAAACAACCCGGCAAGCGCAATCATTTCCCTGGGAGCCCGCATGTCATAGCAAGACATAGCATTGCTCGTCAGTATTGTAGGAACATTGTATTTTCTTGCAAGTTGTAAATTTTTCCTGAAATGTCCCAGAGCATGCACCCTTCTTCCACCTCTCTGTTTGATTATGGCATCAAGGTTGAATGCGATCGCCACTTCATTATTATGGGCTGCTTTTGCAAGGACATGATTAAAACCATTATCTTTGCCGGTGGGAAGATTAGTCAGGACATCTACATTGGGATTTTCTACTGCACTGCGATTTATGGATTCGCTGCCCCCATGAACCACAAGAACATCTACTTTCTTACGAAACTTCCCAACAAAACCATGAATTTTTGAAGAATTACGGACTTCTATCTCCACACCCCGAACCAGTTCTATATCTTCATGCGAACCTTCAGATGCTGGTTCTTTGCCAATATGATTGGTCAGGGCTACTCCTGAATATCCAAGATGGTTGGCAATTGAAAGCATCTGGTTTACAGAACTTGAACCATCCGGAAGCACATGGATATTCAAATCGTAGTAATCAGACCCGCTCAAAAAAATCCTCCAGCATTTCAAGGGCTTTATTTCTGTCTTTAGGATAAGTGGCTATTTTTATTTTGACAGCAATCGCATCAGAAGATGATTCCGTAACCAGTTTTCCTGAATATGCTTCTTGCTTGCTAAATCGTAGATGCAGCATCAGCTGATCATCAAGACGCTCATCAAGTTGGCGAACAAGTTCCTCTCTTTGTGACTTAGATAATTCCGAAACCAGACGATCCATAAAAGCGGAAGTTTCAGCCTTGCGCTTTAAATCCAAACTATACAGGACCATCGGGTTACCGTAATGTCCATCCACAACCAGAGTATTTATCTGGTTGTCGATATCCGAGGAGTTACGGATAATATCCGGTAAAAGAAATTTCAGGGACGAGACTACTCTGTCCCTGTCTTCGGTTGCATGCGCAGTTACGCGCAATGTTATATAGTGAATCACTTGCCCTGGTTATTGTTGGACCGGACACTCGGCCTGGTTTTCTCCGTACCGGTTCCTTTACTGCGCATACCACGGCTCTTTCTGCCTGCGCTTGTTTTCCCACGGAAGGTACGTCCCCGGCTGGAACTGTCACACACCCAGTTAAGATCCTTGTCTTTAACAATGGCGGGATGGAATGGATCCACAAGAATTGCTTCGAACCATTTATTCTTTCCATCTTCTCCTACCCAGTAAGAATTGAGTACTTCCATGTTAGGATGACGGCGTGAAGCCCTTTCCTCGGCAATTCTCTGGAGACTCTTTTCTCCCGTGATCTTGTTTTTACCCATATGCTGGGTCCTTCTTCCACGCATATAACGGGAATTACGTCTGCTTCCACGGTGTACCTTTACACGCACAACTGTGACCCCCTGTTTTGCCTTATAACCAAGGGAACGTGCACGGTCTACACGGGTAGGCCTTTTTACACGGGTTACTGAGCCTTCACGTCTCCATTCCTGAAGCCTTTCCCACCTGAGATCCTTGACATAAGAATCATCAGGCCTTTTCCATGCGTCTCTTATATAACTGTAAAATGATTTTGACATGATTTCACCTTGTTTCATTCATTGACGGTTCAGCCATAAAGGCCACACTCCAACGGGATTCTTCCCGTAGATGAAACACGCCGCTAATACGACGGCAATATGATTTAAAGGTTTGTGTTACAACAGAAAAGAAAAACGTGGGGCTGGTGAGATTCGAACTCACGATCGACGGGTCTCTCCGAACAACTGCACTTAGCAGCTTTGATTGTTCTTATGAACACATATCAGTGCTCCAACGGTTCCTCACTGGCAAACCCCGTCGGGCAAGCCTCAGTAGACCCGTTGTTCATCATTTATCCGCTGGAGCCCGTCGCCATTCCTGGCTAGGCCACAGCCCCGCAAAACACGTTGCATGAACGTGTAAGCATCCATCCAATACACCTCATATATAATATATTTACCGGTGCAGAGGCTGATAACACAGCAAATATGTAGTGAATTTACTCGTAATCTTCCAGCAGATCTGCCAGCTCAATGCAGATATTCTCCACCTGTGCCGTCATTTCCTGACGGGAGTGGCCCAACAAACGTCCCATATAAAACGCCCCGCCTGCGCCGACTCCTTCTTTCACATAACCCTTTTCGTACTGCTGCAGACCTACAAGTTTTGATTTGCCAAATCCTAGGTCTTCAGCAAACATTTCTGCTCCAATCTGTTTTGCCAGGTCACGGAAATTTGCAGTTTCATCGTTTGCCACATAGCTCGTAGTAACAATGGAAAGATTACCTGTATCCATTCCCATATGTTTTATAATGCTGAATACGGCAGCCATCTGTGTTCCGCCTGCAAGAATTACACGTGTGTCACTACCTATACCGGAAACAAGTCCGGCAACTGCAGGCATCATGGGATCACCCACACAACGTACAGCTTCAAGTGGGTCATGCCTGAGTTTTCCGTGAGTGACATCTGATGATTCAAGAGCTTGCTTTACAACCCGTGCTTTCAGTCCTATAGGATTCACTGAAGCACTGCTGCTCACTTTTCCATCATACCCAAGAGCATTAAGAACCGCCTGAGCAGTTGTTGTTCCACCGGGAATACTCTCCCCAATAACTATGAAATCTGACTTTGCCTTCAGATTTTTACCCGCTTCTTCTGCACGTTTGAAAACAGTGCGCGGATCATCTACTGCAATTTTATTGCGTATATCCGCCCCTGCAGGCACTCCAAGGTCTATCATCGGAACCTTGGGGGTGAGCTTCATACCCGCACGCACAAATACATGAGGAACTCCCGTAGTAACCAGAACGGCACGTGTAGTGAGCCCGGGCGTAGGAGTGTTAAAGGGAGGAGTCATAGGCAGCACGGGAACACTTATGATATTTCCCGTCTCCAGCACTTCAGCATCTCCAGCAGGCGTATAATCTGTCAGTTTGGCACTCTTTCCTGCGGCTGAAAGACCCTCTATATATGCAGTTTCGGTATTGGAAAGCACACATACGAAAAGAGGATTTTCGGGTACATCTTTATGTGCAGATAGGAATGAATCCATGATAACCACTGTTTTATTTTATTAAGTTCAATAGGTTCTTGCAATATAAATGGAATTGGCTGCCTCTTCACCACACAGAGGGCATTTTTTACCCTTACAGTCAGGTTGTTCATCCGGTATTCCGAGTATTCCGGCTCCAATGACATCTTCCATCTCTTTACCACAAGCTTCTTTTCCACACCAGTATGTCTGAACAATTCCCAGAGCCAGTTTATCTTTGATCTGCTCCAGACCCTCGCAAAGGAAAATATGTTCCCGCAACCGGGCATCAGCATTTGAATACAGATTTTGATGTATATCTGCGAAGGTGTCCTTTATGGTTGAAGATATATCTTCAAGTGGAATTTGTTCTTTTTCACCGGTATCCCTTCTTGCCATCATTGCTGCCTGGTTTTTCAGGTCACGGGGGCCAATTTCCAGCCTGATAGGTACACCCTGCATCTCCCACTTGTAGTATTTAGCACCCGGGCGCTTATCGCTATCATCAATCTTGACCTTAATACCGGCATCCTTGAGATCTTCTGCGACCATTTCACAGGCTGAAAGAACTTCTTCGGGCTTTTTGAATATGATAGGAATAATAACAACCTGGACGGGGGCGACCTCAGGTGGAAGTACAAGTCCCTTGTCATCACCATGAGTGGAAATTAGTGCTGCAAGACAGCGTTCGGAAACTCCATAACAGGCCTGGTGAGCATATACCTGCTCCCCTTCAGAATCTTCATAGGTTATTTCAAAAGTCTTTGCAAAATTGTCGCCCAAATGATGGGCAGTACCCACCTGAAGCGTTCTGCCATCAGGCATCAGTGAATCAACAGCAATCGTATAATCTGCACCCGGGAACTTATCCCATTCAGGTCTTTTGGAAGACAGGACCGGGATTGCAAGCCGCCGATAGAATTCTTTGTATATCCTCATCGCCTCATCAATCTGGGAGGCTGCGTCCTCCCATGTAGCATGAACCGTATGCGCTTCCTTGAAAGAAGTTATCTCCCTGAGGCGGATAAGGGGACGTGTATGCTTTGTCTCATAGCGGAATGTATTGACAATCTGATACAGGCGTAAGGGAAGGTCTGCATGAGAGCGCACCCAGAGCTTATACATAGGATATATAGCTGTTTCACTTGTGGGCCGCAATGCAAGATTTACTTCCAGAGGAGATGTACCCCCATGAGTCACCCAGTAAACCTCTTCCTCAAATCCCTTTATGTGCTGTGCCTCTTTCATAAACTCGTGTTCGGGGATAAGCAGAGGAAACATTGTTTCTTCATGGTCCCTATCCAGAAGTTCCCGCATAATAGAATATGTTTTTTTTCTAATAGTAAAACCGAAGGGATGCCAGACATAGAGACCCTTTACAGGGTAACGTACATCCATTATCTTTGCAATTTGGAGTAATTCATTATACCATTCACTGAAATTGTCTTTTGATGGCAGTGATGCTTCTTTTTCCTGTTCGCCCATAAAGTCACCAGAAATTGTTTTTAAAATCCTGCGAAGATAAATTGACCCATTATTTATAGTCGTTTCCAAGAGGTTGGATATTTTCAGAAGAGTCAACCTTAAGATCAGCGGAATCAGCATTCAGGATCACCATCCCTGTCTTAAGTGCTGATGCCTCCTCCGGAGTAAGATTGCTGCAGGATGCCCTCTCAGATATAATAGTACTGTTGCCCAGTGGATCTTCCATTATGACGGTAAGATTGGCCTTGCTGGAAAGTGTATCATTTAACCTTTCCAGAATTTTTTTCCCGGCAGCCTCTTTTTCCGGGTCATCTTCGGACCATTTAATTGCAGTTTCTACTACATCCCTGACCCTGAAGAGCAATCCTTCAACATTTGTCACATATGAATCAGAAACATTTCCAGGTTCTACAACAATACCAAGTTCAGGAATTCTTATAGTTCCCGATATTGATCGGATAACCCTGCAGTTAAGGTCTTCTTCCTTTTCTATTTTCAATTCACAACGTATCGGCTCTTTCTGAGCCAAGATCATAGTATCTGTAAAACGAAAACCACACTCACACCGACTCGTTACGTACATAACTTCGCCAAAAAAAGGTATATCATCGCTCTGCCAGTGTATAATCATTTCATTGTGGCAAAGGGGACATGTGGTTTGGGTATCAAAACCCTCTTTCTTTTCGTTTTCAGGGTTCAATATCTCCCACCAATTACCTTGGACCTGTCTATTTTTACGCCAGTTGGTGTTACCAATACCTGATCTTCTTTAATCCCCGCGATATCACCGTGGACATCAATTATAACTTCCTTGAGATCTTTCAAAGCACGGTCCAACATAAGTTTATCAGCCTTAATGTTGGAAATATCAATCATGAGGATATTACCATCATATATTTCCTTTTTAAGGGACGGTAATTCATTAAGATTGGTAAGTTCAGCAACCCTTACATAAGTTTCAGCAGGTTCCTCATCCATTACCTCTTCATATTTACCAAGATCAAGTTCAGTGTACTCCTCTGCAGAAGACGTAGCTTTAGTTCCACTTCCGAACAATTTGTCCATGAATGCCATAGTCCGCACCTTTTATTTTGAATTTAAGATCGATAATGTTCTTATAACGTTCATTATATTTTAAAGATATCTTTGCCTTAAAGTTCCAGATTCCAGAATTCATCTCCCACATAATGCAGGGATTCTACTGCTTTACCTGAGTCTGCAACCATCTGGGTCCCGGGGACAAGAGCTTTTCCGATAGCCAGTGGTTTATTATGAGCTTCCTCTTTAATAACGACAATATCCCCTTCCTTTATAACAGGGTCTGCCGAAACAATACCCGGACTCATAATATCCGCGCCATTAATTACAAATTTAACGGCACCCTGGTCCACAACTACCACATATTCATTTATACCATATTCAAGCACGCCTCTAACTGTAGGGTGCCAGTCTTCCTCATACTTGAAGAACAATATTTTACCCTCTACGATGAGGACTTCCATGTCATCTGCCCGGGCACTTTCTATTTTACTATCTTCAAGATGGCTGATCTTACCAAACTTTTCTTCCATCCCTTCAAAAAGTTTCTTCCTATCGGATTTCCTCAATTGTACCCTTGATTTAACCTTCAAAATATCACCCGGACGGATAATCTGATTGTATTAGAATAAAGCTGTCATAAGGATTTAAACCTTTATGCCTAATCCAATTTGTTCACTTTGCCTAAATTATTTAAACCCATTGTCGTATTTAGTAAAAATACATCTGTCAATCTTGGTTATATATTACATATATAAATCTACAGAATAATCTGAATATTCGGGTCTTTTAAGGAGAATATTATGAATAAATATGATGTCATTGTAATTGGTGCAGGAGCAACAGGCCTGCTTGCCGCACTGACACTTTCAAAACACGGAAAGAAAGTACTGGTACTGGAACAGAATAGCCAGGTTGGAGGGAACTGTAACAGTTATGATGTTGATGGATTCCAGGTTGATACCGGCCCCCATGCAATAACTCATCTGGAAGTAGGACCTTTGAAAAGATTGATGGAAAATTACTTTGATTATCTTCCTGTTTTCGAGGATTACGGAAATTATTTTGTCAGAACTGAACGCAATTTTCTAAAAGTACCTTCTAATCTCAAAGAATTTGCTGTATTTGATGCACTGCCCCGCAAAGACAGATTACTTATTGCACAGACCCTTACCAAAGAATTGACACTTTCTACCTTCGGGCCGACCTTTCAAAAAAATCTGTATATGATGCACTACCAAAGACACTTTCCACCGATTCATATAACTTTGTTGATGCAATCTCCCATTTCCTTTCAGGCAAATCAATGAAGGAAACCTCAGTGCACAGGATATTAACAGGGAGCAGTTTTGTCAGGGACAGTATTACACAGGCACAATTTACCAGTATTGTATCAAAACCCGACAAACCACCGGTTGATTCTATCCTCCAATCCATAATCCCTGCAAATTACCATAATCAACTACAACTTCGGTTTAACAGTGTATCAAGCCAGTTTTCATCCCTGGGAAGGCTTGCAACAAACAAGGCAAACTATTCCCAGGGATATCCAAGAAAAGGTCTCAAAGCACTGCTCAATGCAATCCTGTATTCTATACCCGATACAGTTGATATAAAGACTGAGAGTGAGGCTAAAAAGATACTTGTTGAAAATGGTCAGGTAACAGGAGTGGAAAGCGATGAGATATATCTTGCAGACATTGTTATACACACCGGTTTTGTAAAGAAATTACCCGAATTAGTGCAAGATCTACCCCGCAAGTATACAGAGGATTTGGGCGGAATTGTTAATAGTAAGAGCCTGACTGTATGGCTGGGTCTTGATGAGATCAGGAATGAATTCAACTACAGAGGTTCTGAGATCTGGTTTAAGGATAATGCCTATTGGGCAATGCCAATTAGTAACTATGATCCAACCCTTGCCCCACCAGGGAAACAACTTGTAGGTTTTGCTTTTGCAATAGATGACTCTTCCCCTGAAAAAAAGGAAATTAAAAAAGCCCATGAGACCATATACACAGCTGTTCCAGAGGTACAGGATCATGTGGAAATGCAACATGACCAGATAACCATTCCTGAAAAAGCTGCGGTTACCATAAATGGCCATTTTGCAGGGATAAGAACGCCCGTAAAAAATCTTTATGTGGCAGGTACTGATACCGATAGCCGCAGTATGGGAGTCACACGTGCAGCATATTCCATAATTGAAATGCTGAGGATATTAAATGAAGATTCAAACTTGCACTGATGCAAGTATATTATTTTTCTTAAAAGTTGATTCCAGCACCCATTTTGGTATTCAGTATAAAGACCCACGAACTATTTAAAGCTAAATTATTTAAACCCATTGTAGTATTAGGATAATCAGAATATCAGCTGTTCATGGAGATTACTTATTATGATCAAGGAAGTCACCGATCAATATAATGCACAAAAACTTGAGGAAAAGGTCCACAATTTCTGGGAGGATAACCAGGCCTACATTAAAGTAAGAGAACATCGCCGTGGAGAAAAGCGATTTTTCTTTGTGGACGGCCCGCCATATACTACCGGACATATACATCTGGGTACTGCCTGGAACAAAATTATCAAAGACTCCATACTTCGTTACAAATCCATGAATGGGCATGATATTGTAGATCGGGCCGGGTGGGACATGCACGGCCTTCCCATAGAAGTAAAGGTTGAAGGTGTTCTGGGTTTTGAATCAAAAAAAGATATTGAAAGTTATGGTGTCGAAAATTTCGTTGACAAATGCAAGGAATTTGCCCTGAAACAAAAGGACGCCATGACAGACCAGTTCCGCACCCTTGGCACGTGGCTGGACTGGGAAGATCCTTACATGACCCTAAAGGATGAATACATAGAAGCTGCCTGGTGGACCCTCAAACAGGCTTACGAAAAGGATCTGCTTGAAGTGGGTAAACGGGTAGTGAACTGGTGTCCCCGTTGTGAAACAGCAATTGCGGATTCAGAAGTTGAGTATGAAGATCGTACCGACCCTTCCATTTTCATCAAATTCGCATTAAAAGATGAAAATGATACCTATATTGTCATATGGACTACCACACCCTGGACCATCCCTGCAAATATGGCTGTGGCTGTAAATCCTGATTTTGAATATGCAAAAGTAAGGGCTGTGAAAGAGGATAAAGAAGAAATACTCATAATGGCCTCCGATCTTGTTGAAAGTGTACTTAAAAAGGGACGGTACACAGATTATGAAATCCTTGAAACAATGACAGGTGAAGATGTTGCCGGCATGGAATACGAGCATCCACTTGTGCAAAACATACCAGACCAATCAAATTTCGATCATCGAGTCTATCTTGCTGATTTTGTAACTGCTGAGAATACCGGCTGTGTCCACATAGCACCAGGCCACGGTGTGGACGACTTTGAGGTGGGAAAGGCAAATAATATTCCTGCTTTCTGTCCGGTGGGTTCAAACGGCCACTACACCCTTGAAGCCGGCAAGTATGAAGGTATGAATATCCGGGATGCAAACAAAGTTGTTATAGAAGATCTTGATGCAAAAGGCCTTTTGCTTTTTGAAGAATCCATCTCACATCGTTATGGCCATTGTTGGAGATGCAAGACGCCTATCATCTATCTTGCCACCAAGCAGTGGTTTATCAAGATCGGTGATCTGAAGGAAGATATGCTTGCAGAAATCAAAAAGGTTGAATGGCATCCTGATTGGGCCGGTTCTGCAAGATTCAGAGACTGGATCGAAGGGGCAAGGGACTGGTGCATATCCAGGCAACGCTACTGGGGAATACCCCTGCCTGTATGGAGATGCGAGGAATGTGAATCCCTCAAGGTCGTGGGAACCCGCAAGGAACTGCAGGAAATTGCCGATGTCGATCCAAACACCGAACTCCACAGGCCCTATGTAGACGATATCAAATTAACATGTGATTGTGGTGGCCGTATGTCAAGGATAGAGGATGTTTTTGATGTATGGTTTGATTCCGCCGTGGCATCCTGGGCCACACTGAACTACCCTCACCGGCAAGACCAGTTTAAAGAATGGTGGCCTGCAGATTTCATAACAGAAGGACATGACCAGACCAGAGGGTGGTTCTATTCCCAGCTCGGAGCCAGCATGGTGGCCTTTGGACAGGCTCCTTACAAGAGTGTGCTGATGCACGGATTTACACTGGATAGCACAGGTAAGAAAATGTCCAAGAGTCTGGGTAATGTGGTACAGCCTCATGAAGTCATCGAAAAATACGGCGCTGATTCCCTGCGTTGCTATGTGCTTTCTTCAAGTGCTCCCTGGGAAGACCTTAAATTTAATCAGGATGAACTCGCAACAATCCACCGGACAATAAATATTCTCTGGAATGTCTATCGTTTCCCTCTTCCCTATATGGCCCTGGATGAATTTGATCCACAGGAAGTTTCTTTTGAAGCAGTTGAGCCATACCTGCGCAAAGAAGACCGCTGGATATTGTCCAGGATGCAATCCGTAATAGAAGAAGTGGACAGGTCAATGGAGCAGTACCTGCTGCATCGTGCTATCAGGACCATCAATGAATTTGTATTGGAAGATCTTTCCCGGTGGTACATCCAGCTCATTCGACCTCGTACCTGGAATGAGGCGGATGATCCTGACAAACTGGCAGTGTACAGGGTACTTTATGATGTATTTGTAACTCTCTGCAAAGTAATTGCTCCGTTCATGCCCCACCTGGCAGAGGAAATGTATGGAAATATTGTGAAAAACGTTGATCACGATGCAGCTTTGACTGTTCACATGTGTAACTGGCCAACAGTGGAGGAATCCCTCAAGGATACCGACCTTGAAGAAAAAATGACGGCTGTGCGTGCCATGGTTGAAGCCGCATCCAATGCACGCCAGAAAGTCAAAAGAAAACTACGCTGGCCTGTCAGCCGCATAGTCATTGAACCTGAAAGCAGACAGGTCTACGATGCTATAATCGACCTGCGTTTTGTCCTTATGGACCAGACTAACGCCAGGGATATCGATCTTGTGGAAGTTAATCACAGCTGGGATGAACTTGGAGTAGAAGCATCTCCAAATCACAGCGCTATAGGACCGGTCTTTAAACAGGATGCAGGCAAGGTTATTCAGTACATCCAGAAAGCCGATGCAACTGATTTGAAAAAAGGACTTGCAAACGGGGAACTGGAGATTTCCCTCGACGGTGAATCTGCAACCTTAACCCCGGAAATGGTCAAATTTGAAGACAGAGTGCCTTCAATGGTTGCTGTGGCAGATTTCAGCGGAGGGAGAATCTATGTAGATGCAACACTGACCAGAGATATCGAATCCGAAGGTTTTGCCCGTGAAGTGATCCGCAGGATACAGGACATGCGAAAGGAACTCGACCTGGAAGTGGATGAGAACATCCTTGCACATATCCGTATCGATGATGAAAGAATTGTCGATCTGGTGCTGGACAGAGAAAACTACATCGCAAAAGAAGTCAGATCACAGGTCCAGGTAATTGGCTTTGATGTGGACGCTACAGGCACTCTGGTAAAAGACTGGAATGTAGAAGGCATAGATGTACATATTGGAATATCCCCTGCTAACTGAGGAATTTGTATGGAGTATGACAAATGGGAACCGATATACAAAAAAATAGTAGAAGATTTCGGTTTTTCCGAAGATGCTGATGCAGATGCTGCACAGCTTCTCTCAAATCTTCTCATCGGACCCGTGAAAGCGAACCTAAAAAGTCTTACTGATGTTATCAAGGGCAAAGATACACTGATCTGCGGTAATGCCCCCACACTAAAAAAAGATCTCGAGCAGGTAGACCCTTCAAACCATGTGATCATTGCTGCCGATGGAGCAACATCAGTCCTGCTGGAGCAAGGCCTTATTCCGGATGTGGTTGTAACTGATCTTGACGGAGATGTTGAAAAAGAGATCGAGGCAAACAAGAAGGGAGCCATAATGGTTGTGCATTCCCATGGGGACAATACAGGCAAAATTCTTTCTTTTGTACCTCTTTTGACCAATATTATCGGTACATCCCAGACAAAACCACCACACGGTCTATTCAACTTTGGAGGCTTTACCGATGGTGATAGATGTGTTTTCATGGCTCATCAGCTGGGGGCAACTTCCATGACTCTGGTAGGTTTTGATTTTGATGACGAAAATGTCGATGAAATCAAAAAGAAAAAACTTAACTGGGCACGCCGGCTGATTGAAGGATTTGCATGAAAGAGCCGCTCCAGATAACCTATATATAACTTCGTATTAATTTATATCTAGAACTTCAATGCAAACTCTGGTAATCTGTATAGACCGGGACAACGACCTTGGGGACAAAGCAGGGGTCCAAACACCAATTATAGGCAGAGAGGCTCACGTAGATGCTGCTGTCAGGCTTGCGTCTGCAGATCCGGAAGATTCAGATATCAATACACTATTTGGCGGAATCCGCGTTTATGACGAGCTGAAAGAAAAAGGAACCGAGGTTGAACTGGTCTCTTTTGCAGGTGACCGGAATGTAGGTGTTATTTCCGACCAGCGCATATCACGCCAGCTTGATGATATACTTTCCCGCTATGGCCCCAAAGAGGCTATTTTTGTTTCCGATGGAGCTGAAGATGAAACCCTTTTACCTATCGTTCAATCAAGAATAAAAATCGATTCTGTAAAAAGGATAGTCGTTAAACAAAGTGCAAATCTTGAAAGTACATATTACATTCTAAAACATGCATTCAATGACCCCAAGATTTCCCAGACATTTTTTGTACCTCTGGGACTTGCAGCTCTTATCTATGCCATATTCCTCCTAGCCCGGTATCCAGAAGGAGCAATTATCGGGATATCCGCTGCTATTGGCATTTATATGTTATACAGAGGATTCAATCTGGACGAATCATTTGTTATTGCCAAGGAAAAGATGAAACAAGCCTTTTATGCGGGCCAGATGACCTTTGTCACCTATATGGCCGCAGGATTGTTGACAATAATCGCAACCATAATGGGAGCTATTGAATTATGGGGCTACTATACAACAGGAGGTGGCTGGTATTATGGCCTGATTACTCTTGTAACCGTTTTCATAAATAAATCCGTATGGTGGTATGTTTCAGCCTTCCTTTTTGCGATTGCAGGAAAGATAATTGATCTAAAAATGGAAAAACATTTTTGCTGGAGAAAACTATCTCCTGCCCTATTTGTGATTGCGACAGGTTTTCTCCTATGGGGCTCCAGTGAATACATATTATCAATAAGTTCCCTGCCTTCCGAATCCACAGCAGGTAGTTTCAGCTTACAATATTTCATTTACTCGGTAGTGTTTTCCATAATTTCAGCCCTTGCGGGTGTAAAATTATCCATTACAGGTAATCGAGAGAAATGAAAATGGACAGGGAAATTTCTTTTGCCATAATTGGAGGCGTAGGTTTGCTCAAAAATAATGGTTATGAAAAAATGACCATTTCAAGTACCTACGGGGATGTGGAATGTTTTATTGGTAAAACCAGTGGTATTAACTTTGCCTTCATACCCAGACATTCGATATCAGGCCCGCATATTCCTCCCCACATGATCAACTATCATGCCATAATATGTGCAGTAAAAAAACTTGGCGTCAAACACGTAATCGCCACAAATTCTGTAGGTTCCATGAAAGGCCACCCTACTGGCTCATTTTTTATCCCTGATGATTTCATTGATTTTACAAAAGGGCGCGAATCCACATATTATCATGACCAGACCGTACATGTGGACATGAGCCAACCATACTGCCCACAACTCAGACAATCCCTCATGAGTGCTTTGCAGGAAAAGAAAGAAGAATTCTTTGAAGGAACATACATATGTACCGAAGGGCCACGTTTTGAGACTAAAGCAGAGATAAAAATGATGGCTTCATTTGGAGATGTTGTAGGTATGACCGGCCTGCCGGAAGTGATACTTGCCCGTGAAATGAAAATCTGTTATGCCTCAATATGTACCGTTACCAACCCTGCATGTGGCATGAGTAATGAAAGATTGACCGCAGATGAAGTGGTTAGCGTACTTAAAAAACGGGAAAAGGTACTGTTTGATCTTATTGTCAACGCATTCCTTTGTATGGATGAGAAAAAGACATGTATATGCAGGCTGGCAAAAGACCAGGCATGTCTTTGAAATCAGACAACATCCTTTGATGTATCAATATGGACCCCATCTGCCACATTGAACTTGATAACATCAGAAGTAGGTATCATACCCCTGATTTTCGGGATTGAGAGTTTGTTTATTATTTGATCCGATGATCTTTCAACGATTACGTCAAATATCACATCTGCGGAATTGAAGAGGTCACTTTCAAGTGCTTCCGGACTGCTTCTTTTCAGACTGTAAAGATAGGTTTGTGAAACCATCTGTTTTGTTGTTTCATAAAGCATGTTTAATAGACGTTTGATCAGGCCCGTATTGACATTAAGATTGATATAAAAGGAAAAAGTATCAAATATTACATTCACCTCATCGCCTTCCGCATCCAGGGCAATATTCTGTAGATTGTATTCGGTGAATTCTATTATCTTCGAATCAACAAACTCATTGCCCACACTGCTAACCATTTCTCCGGTTTGTGTAAAGTAGTATTCTCCATAAACATCAACAAAAATAATATTGGAGGGATCAAAGCCTAAGTTTACGATGTCCTGATGGATATATTTAGGGCGCCGACCTGTGGCAAAATAGTAAGTTTTCCGTGTCTGAGAAAACTGGTACAGGAAAACCTCGGACATCGATAGAGGATCGGCAGAAAAATAGATCAATGAACTTGACGGGAGACCACCACTGAGACTGTCATCAAGTAAAGATATGCCTGTGGGCATAACATGGGGTTTTGATTCATCAGTAGATGCACTACCAGAATAGTTGTTAGAATTGCCCAAAACATTCTTGTTTTTTGGCGGTTGTACCATTTGCTGAAATTCAAGATATTCATTATTGTTATTCTGCATAGCTACCCTTCACTACTAACGATTAGTATATAGAGCATATTTATAAAACTTTACGCTAAAATATACTGAATAATATTTGATGAAATATATAGTATTATACGAAGAAGACGCTTACTTTATAAAAGGGAAATACGTCTATCACAGAATATGACCCTCTGGACTCTTCTCTATCCTCTAAAAGGTAAGGTCACAGTAATGCTGATTAAAGACCGAAAAAAAACTCCTGCAATAGTAGGTGAACTGACCCTGCGAAGTACCAACGCAGGACCGCGACCCTTACGATTTCTAGTATCGAAAGATAAGAAGCAGGATTACCGCTCACCTGAGGAATTTATCGAGCTACTCAGACGTTCGGAGAGAATACTGATTACCAGGCAGGGAGACGCCAAAAACCACAAAAAGATCATTGAAATGCTCGGAGGTTTCCACCTTACTGGTGAAATGGTAGATGTATGCCGTTTTTGTCTGCTCAACAAGGAATTCAATTTTGTGAACAAGAAATCTATTTCTCATCAGGGAGAGCGTATCTGTGAAACATGTGCGCAGGAGGAACTGAAGCGAGCGCTGCGTAATTCCCAATGCCATTATTCTGACGAGGCCATACAGCGCATATTTGATGTTTTAAACAAGACAAAAGACCTTGACCGCACAATCGGCATGCTAAATCCTGAAGAGATTGATTCGGAAGTTACAAGATACGATACAATTGCTTCAAAAGAAGATCAGAACCCATATCCAATAAGTAAACTTCCAATATCCGGCCAATTCAAGAAATCATTGTTGAAAAAATCTAAAAACCTATTACCTGTACAGAGTATTGCTGTACGCAAGGGTTTACTAAAAGGAAATGATCTTCTTGTTACCTCGGCAACAGCTACCGGTAAAACATTGATAGGGGAAATGGCAGGTATTGAAAATATCCTGAAAAAAAAGGGCAAGATGCTTTATCTTGTGCCCCTGGTTGCTCTTGCAAACCAGAAATATAGCCAGTTCAATGGAAAGTACAAAGATTTTGGACTCCAGACTTCAATACGCATAGGAAGCTCTCGTATAAAAACGCGCAAAACGGAAAATATGTCCCGTTCTCTTGATACGGACATTATTGTCGGGACCTACGAGGGGGTCGACCATATTATGCGTTCTTCAAAAGCAGATATGCTGGGTAGAATTGGCACAGTGGTAATAGATGAAGTCCACATGCTGGAAGATGAAGAACGAGGACATCGTCTTGATGGTGTTATTGGACGTCTCAAATATGCATCACCAGGGGCACAGTTCATTTATCTTTCTGCAACAGTAGGAAGTCCCCACGCTCTTGCAAAACATCTGGATGCTGAACTTGTGGAGTATGAACATCGTCCGGTACCTATAGAGAGACATCTTATATTTTGCCCCCAACAAAGCAAATTGAGGATAATGACCCGGCTCATACGTGAGGAATACAATCAGGTATCTTCAAAGGGGCATAAGGGCCAGACCATTGTCTTTACAAATTCGCGTAGAAACTGTCATCGTCTTGCAAATGCCCTGCCAATCACAGCATCTGCCTATCATGCTGGCCTGGCCAATCCGGAACGTAAGAAAGTGGAGGAGAGATTTGCCTCCGGAAAACTTCCTGTAGTAGTGACAACAGCAGCCCTGGCAGCAGGTGTTGATTTCCCTGCCTCACAGGTTATATTTGAATCCCTTGCAATGGGAATTGACTGGATAAACCTGCAAGAATTCTTACAAATGCTAGGAAGAGCAGGAAGGCCGGATTATCATGATAGAGGTGTGGTCGTTTTACTTGCAAGTCCTGATAAGACTTACGGGGGCGGACAGGCCATGACAGAAGACGAGATGGCAGTGAAACTGCTCAAAGGCCAGATGGAGGAAATGAATTTGAAATATGGTCAGGAAGAACAGGAAGAGGAAGTCCTGGCTTCGGTTGCAGTCACAAATTCAAAAGCTGACCTGAACTATATATGCACCAAGATGGTGGAGGATATTGACCTTAATTCCATTGTAAATAAATTGAAAAAATACCGATTCCTGACACAGAAAGGCGATGGCATCAAATTGACCCGAATGGGCAGTATTGCAGCCCGACATTTCCTCTCTGCTTCACGCGCGTTCCTTATCAGGGATGCAGTACTTGCAGGCCAGGACCCAATCGAGATTGCAGCCAATCTGGAGTTTTTCGATGCGGTTTACTTTAAGTTTGCACCCCAGATATCAGCAGCTCTGAACGTGAATATGCCATCGCGGGTTTTTCAGGGAGCTGCTCTGGATATTGTATTTGAGGGAGATAACCTGTCCCAGCTGGAAGAGAAGATCAGAGATCAACTCTTCGAATTTGCTACTGATTTTTTGACATGCGGATGTAAAGAGAGCCCGTATTGTGGATGTGCTGAAAAGAATTTTTCCGAAATGATTATCAGGATGCGCGCTAGTGGCCGCGATCCCGAGAAGATTGCAGCCAGGCTGAATGAAAAGTATGGCATAAGTGCATATGTTGGTGATCTTTACGGCTACCTTGATGGCGTTATCCGCAACCTTGATGCTATTGAAATGATGGCAAGTGCCCATTCAAAAACGGATATCGCAAAACAGGCAAAGGATCTGAAAAAGAGTGTAGAAGCCGGCAGATGAAATGCAAAACATATTAAGGCATAAGGTTTATGAAATCTGGAAACGAGGACAAGGTTATGACAGAGGAACAAAAGGAAGGGCAAACCCAAAAAAAGAATATGAAAATCAAGTTGCATAAACCAGATCATTTCAATCAGGTATATGCCATCGGGGCAATGGGTGGACACAGCCCCTATGATTTCAGGATATGTTTTTATAATGATACTCCTCGCGGAGTTTCAAATGACAATGAACAGGTAATCGAACGTAACCTCGAATCAGAAGTAATCCTGTCCCCTCTGGCCGCAATGGAACTCTCCAAATGGCTCGGCCAACACATCAGGGAATATGAAGCTGCGTTTGGCCCGATTGCCAGAAAGAGTGCACAGAATACTTCTACTAAAAAGCAGGTAGATGATGACAGTTCACATCTTCAGGGATATATCTGAACAGGGAGCAAATATATTTAAACCTGCAGGGTTATAATCGTTAGGCATAAATAGGGAGACTACAGTTTACATTCGCGTATTTTAACTTAATCTATATTTAAAAATGATATTTGTGTGAGGATTTTATTTTGTTCCCGAATAAGAAGGTACAGAAACTTGTTGGATCCAGAATTCAGGTTGAAATGAAAGGTGACCACAGTTTACTTGACGGTATTCTGAAAAGTGCCGATGATTATATGAATCTCCATCTGGAGGATACCTTTGAGATGGTTGAAGGAGAGCGTCAGCGTTCACTGGGCTCGGTAGTATTGAGAGGAAACAACATTATCTTAATCGTACCGGCTGAAAAACAATAATTAACGGGTTATTCATGGGAATTGAAGAAGAGGCATTGAGTCTAATTCGCAAGCATCATGACGGTGTTTATCAGAATGAGCTATGGAAAGACCTCGACATTGATAGTCGTAAATGCTCCCGTCTGATTTCCCGTCTGATGAAAGAAGGGAAAGTCATAAGAGAACCAGCTGTAGCCAACGGGTCACGCACCTATCTCATAAAGGCAACAACACCGGATGAGAAATCCTATGAACTTATGCTTGCAGCAGGCATGTTCTCTCCGTGCACAGGTTGCAGGCTTGCGTGCCACCCCGAACATTGCGAAGCGCTTACAGAATGGATATTAAGGCTAGTTAAAGAAAAACAAAACCAGGTCTGACAAAAACTATATATACTAGTAACGTATAGTAGGGTCGCTTTTAGATAGCGGCCAACCGTGCTCCGATAGTGTAGTCCGGCCAATCATTCCGGCCTTTCGAGCCGAAGACTCGGGTTCGAATCCCGATCGGAGCACTTCTCATTACCTCTAATTCTCTCTTTTCTGTATATACAACAAACCTAATAGATGATCTTCCATTTTTGCGAAGGATAATTAATTCATGATAATTAGGTTGATGAGTTTTCAGACATCTGGTATATTTCTTATTCCTTGCTGTCTACCATATTCAGATCACTGAATGAGAGGGTGACCCCTACCGATGCAGGACTTGCGATAAGTGCAAATGCACCTATAGCAAGTGCATCTTTGGTTTTGTATTGAGAGGTTTTTCTTTGACGTTGGATTTTTTCTTTGCACACATAATTGTTTGTCAGAGTGTAAAATATTTAAACTTGTTTTTTTGTGTCGTTTATATTAAAAATTGACAAAAATGTACAATATGGGATTTATCGTACTTTAGTTACATACAGACACGGAGAAATTGCAAGACAGAAAGGAAAATCATGATGCTAAAGCATTATATTTGATGAATAGGGTCTAACTAATGAAGTGTATCAATTTGGTATTGAGTAATTCGATTAAGTGGGAAGATCATTTAGGAGAAAAATCACTGATTCCTGAGTATATGCAAAATCAATTTGAACATTATTGCCTGCTCTTTCTGGCCATTCTGGTAGTTATGCCATACTAAGGCAGGTTGGATATAGACCATATCAGTTTAGCAGGTCCGGATATCCCCAGGGAAGCACAAAGGCTGCCCCCAATATCCCTGTACCTGTGAATATCTGTACTCGACTCATTGAGTACCCTCCGAAATGTACTCCTATTCAACAATTTTCTTCATCACCTATTTCTTGTATTTCTGGGAACGTCGAACACTAGTTGAATAGAGATATTCTATCCAGCCTATCAGATTATAGTTTTTATAAGAAGAATAACAACTTATATTCGGGAGACAAGGGAAATTACATCCAAAAGGACTGCCCAATCTGATTAGATCTAAAAGGGGAAGATAGTTTGTTTGAAAGTGGGAAAATCAAGGGCGTGATATTTGATTGTTACAAAACCCTCATAGATATCGATACCGACGAAGACGCTGAACAGACCTATGAAATGCTGAGTGTCTGGCTGAGGTACAACGGGGTAAAAATCAAGCCTGATGTATTGAGGGATGAATATAAAAAAAGGATTCTTGAAAAGATGAACCTTTCCGGGCAGGAATACCCGGAAGTAAAGGTGGAAGAAATATTCTCCGACATATGCTATGACTACAAACTCTGGACCATTGATGAAGAAATGGTCGGAATTTCAGCAGCACGTGTTTTCAGAGCATCCTCTATCAGGAGATTCAGAACCTATCCGGAAAGTATCAAACTGCTCGAAATCTGTGATCATATTCCAAAAAGATGCATAATATCCAACGGCCAGCGGGTATTTTCAGAACTTGAGCTTCGTTATCTGAAGATGTATGAAAAGTTTGATTTTGTAATTTTTTCCTCCGATTACGGCTACAAAAAACCCGACAAACGTCTTTTCCAAACAGCTCTGGATAGATTTGGATTAGAGCCAGAACAAGTTCTCTCTATCGGAGACACCGTCCGCAACGATATCATCCCACCCAGGGAACTTGGTATGCAGGCCCTGGAAATAGAAGAGGCATGGAAATTTTGTGACATATTTGTCTGAAATACGACAATATCTGATCTCAAAACAATGCTTTGTCATCTTCTAATATCAAACCAAATAATCCTGTTTCAGCCCATCTCTATAGTAGGGATTCCTGATGTCTGGAAAATACCTTGGAAAGATTAAACCTGGTGATCCCTTTCGGGATTGGCTTATCCACATACTTGGCAAAAGGATCAAAAACAAGGAATGTTCTGTCCGTGTATTCCAGTTTGCAGCCTCCCACATGGTTCGCAGGTATGAATTCAAGGGAGAAGGCTTCAGTGTCATGGGCAAGTTCTTTAACAGGCCACTGGGTTTTATCAGGGAATATGACCCGGACAGGGCGATGGTCAATGAATATTACAAACTCAAAGAGATCTCCAGGATCATCGATATACCGGAAACCATTGCCATAAACAGGGATTTTGATTGTGTACTGATAACAGAATATATCTCAGGAAAACCTTTATACAAATATTTTGAGGAAGAATACGGACTCTATGAAAGCCTGACAGCCGTTGCCCGACTGTTAAGGACACTACATGATAAGACAAGAATGCATTATGATAAGGAAAAAGAATTCGTTATGTACAGCAAAAATCTAAACTACCTCAATCCTGACCACCATACAAGAAAAATATACGAGGAATTAATGGGAAAATGGTGGTACTGCTCTTTTCTTGATTTGGGTTATGGTTGTCAGATCCATCATGACGCTACCCCTGCAAATTATCTCCTGCACAGAGGCTGGGCTTATGCTATTGACTTTGAACTGTCAGTAGACCACGCAAACCCGATACATGATCCTGGAATACTTTCTGCCGAGATTAAGAATTTTTTTGCACTAAAGGGAGAAGACCGTAGGGGTGAACCTTACATAGGTCATTTTCTCTGGGAATACAGTAAAAATTTGGAAGAATTCCATAGGATTACACGTATTTTACCATTCTATATGAGTTACGGTTTATTGAGGATTGCAAGAGGAGAAAAAAACGAAGGACACAGAAAATATCTCCTGAGAGAAGCCGAAGGTTGTCTACGTTCAATTGAGAGGAATAAATAATGTTAAACTAAAAACATATACAATCCACAAAATATATGATTCAAAACAAAAGTTGCTTTATCAGAGACCTTTTTACCACTTTATATCTTTATGAATGTTTATTTTATTCTCCTTTGCAACCATCCAATGCCACCATATAGGTGTTGTTATCATAGCCGCTTGAAAGATGGTGTTTTTTAAGTGAGCCATATTGAATTCTGCCTGCAATAATTCATTGCAAACAACCCCCTGCGCAGTTTCACCTACTCTTAAAATCATGCTGTCAGCCATATTATCCCTCCTGTTATTTCAGACTTCATTTTTCAGTTTCCTTTAATTGCCATTCAGATCACCAATAAATAATGCAACATTATTGAGATTGAATATTTCAAAAATTATGTACAGAATATATTAAATTCCTTTATTAATAATGTGTTCGAGTACATTATAGTATAGCCAAACCTTTTCAGCAAACATTTATCCCAAAAAAACAGATAACTACTATAAATGGGGTGGATTCATGCTTGAACGCAAATGCATAATAATAGCCGGCGAAGAAGCCGGGCCTAAATCCAATAAGATGGGGGGCATATGGAATGTTATCGATGCTGAAGTTAAGACGCTTGCAGCACTGTTTGAGGACGGTACAATTGATGAGGAACCAAAAACCAGGATATTTGTCGCAAGTCCTTATTTTGATCACAGCGGAGTTGACTGGAACAAGAGTCTTAACAGGATAACTGACCTGAGCGAATTGGATGAGTTTGAACCTGACGAAGAACTCAAAAGTGTCTTTACAAAGCTAAGTGAAGAAGGAGTTGACCTGGTTGCCAGGTCACGCAATATAAGAGGCATAGAAATCATATACCTTATGTTCAAGACAAATGATTACTGCCGGAAAACAATTGAGTACAAAGGAAAGCACGTCTGCCTCGAGAATAAGATCAAAGCAGAAGCTTATGACTTGATAGGGTTGGATTCCAGGACCTATGAAAGTATGGGTAATGGTAATGAGTATACCCACTACCTCAATATATCGTATGCAGTTTCTGAATTTGTCCGTGCTTTGGTCTCAATAAAAAAGGAAGAAAGCGAAAAGTATTCAGACAGGGCAATCTCGGAATTCGTGACATCCCTTATGCCCACACTCTACGTATCGCTGCATTGCCACGAATTCGGCCTCTTTTACGCAATAGCCCGGCTCGAAAAATTGGGAGTAAGGGTGAATTCAGTTGCCACCTGCCATGCCACTATTCCGGGCAGGGCAGCAGGGCATCGTTCAATCCAAAAGATTCGGGACAATGACAGCACCTGGGATGCAGGTGTACCCATAAATATGGCAAAGCTGGAATCTCTCGCCTCCTATGCCGATGTTGTCACAGCTGTAGGAGATTCAACCAAAAAAGAGATATCGCTTTTCTATGGCATCGATTCAATTGTGGTGCGCAATGGTATTGAGCTCGATACTGAAAGTGAAGAGATCTCATGGGACAAGAAAAATCAGTGCAGGAAGCAAATTCAGAAATTCCTGTCTGAAAAGCTGCACAAGGTGTATGATGGGGTTCCCATCGATCCTGAGAAAATAATCCCGATTTTTAGTTTATCGCGTATAGAAATTGATAACAAGGGTTATCCGGATCTCCTTGATTCGCTTGTGCTTCTTGACAGGATGATACGAATAGAAATCGAATCTTCCCGCCTGGATGAAGGTTACAGGGTAGTATGTTTTATAATTACAGCTCATGGACCAAAAACCAATCCACCCGAAAATTTCCCTATAGAATTGCCTGAAGAGATTTTGATAGGGTCTGAGCTCAGGCTTCAAAATATGATCCTTGAACGTGGCCTTGATGCAGCTAGGCTGGTCAGCGGGAATCGGCACGTAGGCGCAGTATTTTATCCTCAGTGGCTGTCAGGCAATGATGGTGGCCTGAATATGGAAGTAGATGAAGTAATGTCAGGTTGCATTGCGGGAATCTTTCCCTCCAAGTATGAGCCTTTCCTGCTAACCGGACTGGAAGCAGGTAAGGAGGCAACTCCGAGTATTGTCAGTAAGGTTTGTGGCTTTAGTGACGCTCTGAAAACCCTCAAGCGTCTGGTTATGGGTATGGGCGGAGTCATAGTCGTCGATAATATCACTTTGCCCTACATTGAGACTATAGCAGATTACGCATTGACAATGGATTATTTTATTGAGACCTATACTGATGACCGGATTAAGTACAACCTCCTGTGCCGGGAAGCAAATCTTCTTGCATATGATATGAACTGGCGGGATCCGGTTAAGAAATATTATGAAATGCTGACAGGAAAAAGAATGGAATAAGCTCACCACACTGATCAGGCATTCATATAAAAATATATAGGAGAAAACGTTAATTGGAATATGGGTAGTGGGTACATGTCACAAATACGCAAACACTATTTTTTGGATGAGTATTGCATAATAGCACCAGGCAGAGGCAAGCGTCCGTCTGATTACCTGGGAGATGTATTGGAAAAGGAGACATCTGATTGTGTCTTCTGCAAAGGTCATGAAGAAAAAACGCCTCCTGCTACAGCTGTTTATAAGGAGGGGCAAATTCTTCAGGATTCGGAAAAATTCAGGATCAAAGATTGGGATATAAGGTGTTTTCCCAACCTTTATCCGGCATTAATACAGAATCCCGCAAAAGTATCCAATACCGAATTCCAGGCAATGGAAGGCTATGGTTTCCATGAAGTTATTGTAGAAACTCCAAAACATTCGAGGCAAATCCCTGATTTTTCGGATAATGAAATCCTGCTTCTAATGAAAGCCTACAAAGAACAAGTGAATTATTATCAATCACTGGAAAAGATCAAATACGTTTCACTATTCAAAAACAAAGGCGAAAGGGCAGGTGCATCTATTGCACATACCCATTCCCAGTTACTTGCACTTCCGGTTATGCCTCCAACACTGAAAAGAGAAATCCAGACAATAAAATCTTCTGAAACCTGTCCTTACTGCAATATCCTGGTAAAAGAATACGGAAGTAATCGGCTTTTGTACCGCAATGAGGAATTCATAGTCATTGCTCCTTATTGTTCTAAGGTCCCCTATGAATTATGGATTCTGCCACAGCGACACATTCATCATATATCTGATTTCACGGACGACCTGTTGAGATTTCTGGGTGATGCGATTCAAGTCTCTCTTTCGGTATTAAGCAACTCAATCGGTGATTTGCCTTATAATTACATGTTTTACCAGCTTAATGATGACCCGGAATATCATTTCAATGTAAAGATACAACCGGTTACATCCATAGCAGCAGGCTTTGAAAAGAATACAGGGATTTACATCAATACAATGGCCCCGGAAAAAGCAGTAGAGCAATTGAAGACAAATTTACTTTAACAAAGGTGGGTTGTGCATTTATGACATATTTAAGAATCGGAATGTTTTCCTGGGAGAGTCTGCATTCTGTAAAAGTTGGAGGATTGGCACCACATGTTTCTGAACTATCTGAAAATCTTGTAGAACTTGGACATGAGGTCCATATATTCACTCGTAACTGTGGCCTTGGTACTCATGAAACAATAAACGGGGTTCATTATCATCGTGTTGACCATGATCTCTCAGAGGATATTCTGCACCAGATGGATAGCATGTGTGATTCCATGTATTCCATTTTTAAGGACGTTTCAGAACAGTATGGAAAATTTGATGTGGTTCACATGCACGATTGGCATCCTATCAATGTTCTTACCCGGCTAAAAAATGAAGACGGAACCCCTTTTGTAATCACCTATCACAGCACCGAATGGGGACGCAACGGCAGCATATACAGGGGAGGCTACCAGTTTGAGGAAATCTCTCACAGGGAATGGCTGGGTGGCTATGAATCCACACATGTTATCGTTACATCCCTGCAACTCAAAAAAGAGGTCCAGCATCTCTACCAAATACCCGATTATAAGATATCTATAATTCCCAATGGAATTTTACCGGGCAGGATTAAAAAGGAGGTAAACCAGGGCAAGGTAAAACACGATTTCGGTTTCCACCCTTTTGCACCCGTAGTTTTGTTTGTAGGCCGTATGAGTTACCAGAAGGGGCCGGATATGCTGGCCAGAGCAATCCCGTATATACTTGATAAACACTGGAACGCGAGATTTATGTTCATTGGAGAAGGAGATATGCGACCTGATTGTGAGGCTCTGGTAAAAGAGCATGGGGTTTCTGAATACTGCTTCTTTTCAGGTTATGCAACCGATGAGGTTCGCCAAAACTGGATCAATGCCTGTGATATCCTTTGTGTACCCAGCCGCAACGAACCCTTCGGCATTGTGGTGCTGGAAGGCTGGGATGCCTGTAAGAATATAGTGGCCACAAATGCTGTGAATATCATAGATAATTTCGAAAATGGTGTGCTTGTGTACCAGAATCCGGAATCAATTGCCTGGGGAATAAATTATGTGCTTGATAATGTGCACAACAATGAAATGGGCATTAACGGTCACCAGTTAATCCGGAGCAAGTATAATTGGAAAAATATCGCAAAACAGACAACAGAAGTCTATAAAGATGTGACCGGGAAAAATAAAGAAAATTGTAGCATTTTTGCATAATTATACTGATAAGTGGTGAACGAGATGAAAGCTGTATGCATCTGTTGCGAGGTCCATATACCCTATGATGTAAAATGGTACTGGCCGGACGAAAGTTATTCTACAGTAGAATTCGAAAGATTTTTTGACCAGCACCGAATATATTCCAGATTTGAAAAAGTTGTACCTGATATTCTTTCCATGAATGAGGCACTGCTGGAATCCATCGACAGGGGAGCCTCCTACACTTTTAATGTCTCCGGGATATTTCTGGATCAATGTCGTTGGCATCCTGCTGTAATTGATTCCTTCCGAGAGCTCAAAAACAGGGGAGCAGGCTTTGCATGTTCCCCCTATTTCCACTCAGTTGCAGCCCTGTTCCCTGACAGCACAGAATTCAGGGAACAGGTCAAAATGCATAGGACTAAAATAGAGGAACTTTTCAAGTATGAACCTAAAACCTTCATTAATTCGGAATTGCTAATCGCCAAAAATATTGTTCCAGCCATCAGAGATATGGGATTTAGTTGTTATATTTGTGAAGGATCGGACAACATGATACATGAGGGAGGTCCCCTACACGTGTACAGGGGTGATATGCCAACATTAATGCGCCACATAAATCTAAGTGAGGATATAGATACACGATTTTCGGACAGAGGCTGGGTGTGCTACCCACTTATTGCTGATAAATTTGCATCCTGGATAGCAAATATGGAAGGTGATGTTGTAACCCTGTATTTCAGTTTCGACTCTCTGATTAGACACCATAAGAAGCAAAGTAATATAAGCCAGTTTTTGGCCGAGCTACCGGAGAGTCTGGGTAAACACGGTATTGACATAATATCACCACAGACAGCAGTCAACGTTTTCGAACACGAACATCTGGAAACCCTGAAAACCAATTCCACAGCACGCTACGGATTACATAATCTGGTAGGCAATCATATACAGCACCTCTATATTCATGAACTTACTATTATCAGCAAAATGTTGAAGGATATCAGGGATAGCCCTGATTATAGCAACCTAAACTACATATACCGCTGTCTTCAGCAAAGTGAAATCCTACTTGAGATGGGAAACGAAAATACAAATCTTGGTGCCGAGCGGGCGGTAAATATTTTCTCCATTATTTCTGACCTCAAACGTGCAATACTGGAGGCGGGCAAATGAAATCAATTTGCATGTACTTCCAGCTCCACCAACCCTACCGCATGAAATGGTTCTGGCCGGACCTTTCGGAAGGGTTTGAGAGGTATTTCGATAGCGCTATAAACCGGGAAATATTTGAGAAAGTGGCTGATAAGTGCTACCTGCCGGCAACAAAGACCCTGCTTCAGCTGGCTGAACAATACGAAGGTGATTTCCGTTTCAGTGTCTCGATCACCGGCACACTTTTGAGCCAGTGCAAACAGTGGAATCCCGAGATCATCGACTTGTTCCGCGCACTTGCCGACACCGGCTGTGTAGAGTTTTTGGATGAGACGAATTACCATTCCCTAGCAGGCCTTTTTGATGACAGGACAGAATTTGCTGAACAGGTACGTGAGCATCATAAACTCATTTCAGAACTGGTGGGTGTGAAACCACATTTCTTCAGGAATACAGAGTTGCTTTACAACAACAGTATCGCAAGAAATGTCATGGAAATGGGATACAGAGGTATACTTGCCGAGGGTGTTGACGGACTTGTGGCTTCTCCCAACCATGTGTATAAAGCGAAAGATTGTGACCTGAAAGTCCTGCTGCGTAACTACAAGCTGACCGACGATATAGGATACCGATTTTCTGCACGCTGGTGGAGTGGGTATCCACTGACGGCCGAAAAATGGGCAGATTGGGCATCACATGAAAAAGGCGACATCCTGAATATATTCATGGATTACGAGACCTTCGGGGAACACCAATGGTCAGACACCGGGATATTTGATTTTCTTCGTGCACTTCCACAGGAAGTTCTCAAAAGGGATCTGGTATTCAGCACTCCCTCAGAAATAATAAGAAATTATGAGACAATAGGGGAAGTTGACGTGGGTGATTTTAATACGATTTCCTGGGCCGACATTGAAAGGGACACCAGTGCATGGCTGGGTAATGATATGCAAAGGAGGTGTTTCGAGGAGGTGAGACTACTGGAACCCTATGTAAAAAAAACAGGTGACAGGAACCTCATAAACATCTGGAAACATTTTCTCACATCAGACCATTATTACTATATGTGCACTAAATGGCTTGGAGATGGGGATGTTCATTCCTATTTCAGCATTCATACATCCCCTTATGACGCAGCCATAAATTTTATGGCAATAATTAATGATTTCAAGTCACAAGTCTTCAAAAAACTTACCGGCAAAGATAAAAATATCTACCGCTAATGTGTATATTAAGGTCCTGGAGGAACCAGATTGATAAAACAGCCCAACGTCATAGTCGGTAATAATAAATTGCTGGTAACAATGGGTAAGAAGGGAGAACTTGTAACTTTCTTCTATCCCGGCAGGGATTGGGCACAGCATGTAGTTGATTCCCAGGCCTGCATATATGCAGATGGAAAACTGATCTGGTCCAATAATCATGAGTGGACTGTAAAACAGGATTATATGGATGAAACAAATATTGTGAATACCGAGCTTACCCATCCATCTGGCATAAAATTAAAAATCAGGGATTTTGTGCATCCTGATCTGCCTGTTCTTATTCGAAAGTATGAGATATGTTCCCGACAGGAGTTTCATGGCAAGTTATTCTATTACTCAGACCTGCGAGTGGGAGATACCCATGAGAAAAATTCGGCATTCTGTGACGAAGATGCCGATCTGCTGGTACAGTACCGTCATTCCTGTCACCTGGGACTTACATCTGTTCCCCGCTTCAGCCAGTGGCAGGTAGGCAAAGCTTCAGACAGGATATGGTGGACAAACGCAAAATATGATATGGAAGATGGACAGCTTCAGAACAATCCTGAAGACATCGGCAACCTCAACAATGCAATCGGGTGGGACCTGGATCTTAAAGCCGGTGAAAAAAAGACGATTAGCGTCTTTCTGGGAGCGGCTTCTGACAGGACTAAACTTTATAAAAGGATGCGGTTTATTTCAAGTATTCCAGTTGAAAACCTGATGAATAAATCACAGGAACATTGGGCTAAATGGCTCTCAAGGAAAAAAGTGCTCCAATTACCAAAACTCGAAAATGAACCCAAATTCCGTGAATCACTCTATGATATGTATGACCGGTGCCTTCTCTGCCTGAATCTGTTAAGCGACGATTCAAATGGTTCTTTTGTTGCAGCTCCTGAATTCGATCATGATTTTGAGATGTGCGGAGGTTATGGTTTTTGCTGGAACAGGGATTGCGCAGAAGTGGTAATTGCATTCCTGGACGCTTCATATCCGGACTACTGTGACAGATTCTTCAGGTGGTGCAAACAAACCCAGCTTCCCGACGGTTCCTGGTTCCAGAGATACTGGTTGGATGGAAAAGAAGCTCCTTCCTGGGGTAATTTTAAGAGTTCTACCCAGATTGATGAGACTGGCTCCACATTATTTGCGATCGAAAGATATTACCAGACCCTGGAAGGAATCGAAAAACTCGAGTTTTTGGATGAGATGTGGGTTACCGTGTTGAGTGCAGCAGAATATCTAATGAAAAGAACACCTGAAGGTCTACACGAACCCTGCCGGGGTTTATGGGAGACCTACCAGGGTATTTTCATTTATACCAATGCATCCATCTATGCAGGCCTGAAAAGCGCTGCTGTCATGGCAGAGGATTACAGGGAACCAGAACTTGCCCAACGCTGGAGTGAGCGGGCTTTTCTGGTTAAAGATACAACAATCGAAAAAATGTGGATTGCAGAAGGCTATTTTGGGCGGGGTATAATAGATGATTCCCTTGATATTACTGTGGATGCAAGTATGATCGGTACATTTGTCCCCTTCGGGATGCTGTCAGCAGAAGATGAACAGGAAAGGGAAATGATAATCTCAATGATAAATAATGTGGCGGAAAAACTGAAAATCCCGGTTAACGGCCACTTCGGCATAAAGCGCTTCGAAGATGACCACTATATAGGAGGTAATCCCTGGGTAGTAACAACTCTTTGGCTTTCCCGTGCCATGCTTACCCTGGCGGTTTCAGAGAAGATTGGGACTCAGGAGAAAACCAAACTCGTAGAATCAGCCCTGGAATACATTAAATGGTCTATTAGGGGAACAACCTGTACAGGAATGTTACCGGAACAGGTAGATAAGCATACAGGCAGACCTGCATGGGCCATCCCATTAAGCTGGAGCTGTGCCCTTATGATATCAAATATTCTCCTGCTAAATGACTATGAGAACAGCGAAACCATTCAAGAATAAGGTTTAAGGTATGCCGGATATTCCTGAAGATGAGAAAAGTTACGAAAAATTTGCTTCCAGGGAATGGATAGTAACAAATGGTCTTGGTGGCTATGCATCATCCACTGTTATCGGTGCCAATACCAGGAAATATCATGGATTGCTTATAGCAGCCTTAGACGCACCTGTGGAGCGCAAAGTAATTCTTTCCAGCCTGGATGAAGAACTGGAAGTTGGAGGAAAGATATACCGTCTTGCCAGCCACAAATATCCACAAACAATTCATCCGAAAGGATTCCACTATCTTAAAGGATATACAACGGAACCGGTACCTACCTTTAATTATTCCGTCGATAATGTAAGTCTGGAAAAACAGATTTTCATGGTTTATGGAACAAATTCCACCGTTATCAGATACAGTATAAACGGGGAAACAGATAATATCACAATGAGACTTTTCCCGTTAGTTACATACAGGAATTTTCACCAATTAAAAAGATCGGATGATATTACTTTTGGGCAATCAGTCAAAGCTTATAAGGTGATGATTTACAATGGTAAAGACAGTTTTGAATTGAATTCCAACATGGAATATAATCCAAAACCATACTGGTATTACAATTTTGAATATGAAACAGATAGGAAAAGAGGACTGGATTATCAGGAAGACCTTTACAATCCCGGCTATTTCGAGGGCCGGATGGATAAAGATTCAGGACAGGTTTTTTATGTTGTTGTAACAACTTCCGCAATTACTGAAAATTTCAATGCTGAGGAAGAATTCAGGAGAGAAATTTCAAGAAGAAAAAAGGTTTGCCCAGCATTAGACGTTACTGATACATTCATGAAAACTCTTGGATTATCTGCTGATTCTTTTATTGTGAAAAGGCAGACCACATTGTCAGCTTCAGTGATTGCAGGTTATCACTGGTTTGCTGACTGGGGCAGGGATGCAATGATCTCCCTTGAAGGGCTTACACTTGTTACAGGTAGATATGACAAAGCCCGTCAGATACTTTTAACTTTTTCAAAATATTGTTTCAAGGGTTTGATTCCCAACTATTTCCCGGATAGACAAGATGGGGATGCAGGTTATAATACAGTTGATGCTTCCTTATGGTTTGTCCATGCAGTTGGTAGATATTTTGCCTACACAAAAGATCAGGCTTTTGTCAGCAATATCTGGCCTGTAATTTCTGATATTATTGAAAATTACATGAAAGGAACTATAAACAATATTCATATGGATTCTGACGGGTTGATTAGCCATGGACCTCAGCTTACGTGGATGGATGCAAAAATTGGTAGTTTAAATGTGACTCCCCGGGAAGGTAAAGCCTGTGAAATTAATGCTTTATGGTACAATGCTCTCTGTACAGTTACCTGGCTTGCGAAATCAATTGATGTTCCTTCTTCAGACTATAAACAGTTAGCTCATCAAATAAAGGAAAACTTTGCCAAAAAATACTGGAATGCCGATAAATTATGCCTTTATGATTGTATTTTCCCAGAGGATCCAGAAATAAAAGATGCATCTGTAAGACCAAACCAGATATTTGCAATTTCCCTGCCATTTCCCGTACTTTCTGAAGATAAAGCATTCTATGTACTCCAAAAGGTAGCAGAGGATTTATTAACACCTTATGGCCTGCGCACCCTTTCAAAGGCTGACAGTAAATATGTGGGAAAATATGAAGGAGATGCAGTAAGTAGGGATAAGGCCTATCATAATGGGACAGTGTGGCCATGGCTGTTTGGGTTTTTCATCAGTGGTTATTTGAAAGTACATGGAAACTCTGAGAATAGCAGACAATATTGTCGCACTCTTATACTTCGATTTACCGGGCATTTTAATGAAGCAGGTATAGATACCGTTTCTGAAGTTTTTGATGGCGACTCTCCACATAATCCCGGTGGTTGTATTTCGCAGGCATGGAGTGTAGCGGAAATATTACGGGCATATGCGGAAGTTACGACGGGAACTCCTCCCTGAAAACGAATAGAATAATGGAAGAATCCAAGTATTTAAATAAGCTGACAATATGTTAAATTGGAAAAATTAAATTCATTAAAAAATAAATCTCTGTAGATTATACAGAAATTAAAAGATGGATAACTGCAATTTGTGTTGCTTCCAATTTAAATGAAAGTGAAGATTATTTCTCGATAACTTCCATATATTTAATGACCTTAGTTCCCTTCAAATCCCCTTTAAGTAATTCCACTCCCTGCATTTTCAGTATTTTTGGCACGTTTCCCGAAAGGGATTTCATGTAAGAAGGAGGAATCTGGGCTGCTTTGAGATTTGGACAATTTTTGAGTATTTCCAGAATATCTATGTCACTCGGCCTGAACGAAAAGTGTATGAATTTTTCATCTTCGCCCAGTCTGTTAATTTCATTTCTTGAATTCAACATTCTTATTTTCAAATAATATACCCCCACATACAATTTTACAGCATAGATTATAAACTTTATTATTACAATTTCTGAAAACAAAGTTACTTTTTATAAATAATTGTATTGAGGAACTAGTAAAAAAATAGTTCACATTACCATCAATAAGACGGTAATGATTAATAAATTCAATAATTGTAAGATTTTGTATCTGAAGTCATTTCAGCAGGTTGGTGCTTCTAACACCTCTCTGACATCACTCATTTTCTGAAGATAACCTGCCCCCAGGTTTGTAATTATATACCTGTTTGATGCTTTTGCAATTAATCCCTGGTCTATCAGGGCTTCAAGATAATTATCAGCACGATTAAAATTCAGATTTGCTTTATAGACGATAGAAGTTTTTGTTGCTTCTGTTCTCTGTACAACTTTAAGTATGTCTATCATAATTTCGAGTTTACCACGTCTCATGTGTACCACCACTTGCAATTCATAATGAATATGAAATTGCTTGCAATATACTATCTGTGCAAAATTACTATAAATAACTTGTGAATTCTTACAAATGTCATACTCATCATTAGTATGAACTAGAGGTTAGTAATAATCATCAGAACGTATTAGTCAGAATACCAAAGCTTATTATCAACTAAATACCACATTCTGGCATGTTATACCGTACACTTGGAAAAACAGGTGAAAAAGTTTCATCCCTTGGGCTGGGTTGTATGCGGCTGCCCATAATAGACGGTGATTCCGGACACATTGATGAGCAAAGAGCTTGCGAGATAATCCACCATGCCATCGACCAGGGCATAAATTATCTTGATACAGCATATCCCTACCATGAAGGTAAAAGTGAACCCATGCTGGCTAAAGCGCTGCAAAATGGTTACAGGGATAAAGTAAATCTCGCCACAAAAATGCCATCATGGAACATTGAGAGCCGTGAGGACATGGATAGCTACTTTGATGAACAACTTGAAAGACTTGGTACGGATTACGTTGATTTTTATTTAATTCATACTCTCAACCGGGACTTTTGGCCAAAACTTGTGGAACTTGGCTTGTTTGATTTCCTTGATCAGATTAAAAAAGATGGCAGATCCCGTTATGTAGGATTTTCTTTTCACGATGAAGTCTCTTTGTTCAGGGAAATCGTTGATGCCTACTCCTGGGATGTCTGTCAGATCCAGTACAACTACCTTGACATCGATTATCAGGCCGGCTACGAAGGTTTACTTTATGCAGCGTCACAAAACCTTGGAGTGATAATAATGGAACCTTTAAGGGGAGGATGCCTGGCCGATATGGTACCAGACGATATTATGAAAATATGGGACAAAAGTGAAATCAAACGTACACCAGCAGAATGGGGATTACGCTATATCTGGGACCTGGACCAGGTAAGCATGGTCTTAAGCGGCATGAGCAATCTAGAGCAGTTAAAGGAAAATCTAGCAACAGCAAATAAGGCATTGCCAAATTCCCTGACTGAAAAAGACCACGCACTGATACGAGAGGTACGGGAAATCTACTGCGACAAACTTGTTGTTGATTGCACTGGTTGCAGGTATTGTCTGCCCTGTCCTGCAGGTGTGCAGATTCCCCTCAACTTCAAATACCTCAATAATGCTATGCTTTATGAAAATATAGAAGATGCCAGAAGGGCTTACGCATCCCACGTAGGAGAGGAACGTAAGGCATCCAACTGCATAGATTGTGGACAATGTGCAGAGCGCTGCCCACAGGAAATACCCATACCGGAAATGCTTGCAGAGGTTACAAGGTTACTGGAAAAATAAATTCTATTCTTTTAGGGCAGGGACAAATTTGATATAAAAGTTGCGAACCTATTGCTTTTCCTTCCTGATAATGATTATACAGTTGCCAGGAATACATTGGCAAAAGAGACGAATTGAAAGGTAATAGATAATGCCCCATGAACGCAACATAATGCTGGCACAGGAAAATATTGGCAGCCTGATTGTAAAACTGGCAGCTCCGGCCATAGTCGGTCTTGTAGTGCAGGCCATGTATAATCTGGTCGATACTATTTTCATCGGCCGAGGGCTTGGCGAAGATAGTGTTCTGGGAATTGCCGGTATTTCAGTGGCATTCCCGGTACAAATGCTGATGCTGGCAATTGCACTTGGAGTGGGAGTTGGAGGAGCATCAATTATCTCCAGGTCCCTGGGTAGTGGAAAGCAGCAAGTTGCAGAAAAAACTGTGGGCAACATGGCCACCATGGTAACAGTTGCAAGCCTGCTATTCACGGTTGTAAGCCTGGTCTTTATGGAAGAGTTGCTCACCCTCTTTGGTGCCTCTGCCGAAGTGATGCCCTATGCCGCAGACTATACGTATTATATCCTGCTTGGAACGGTTTTTTTCACCTTTTCAGCTGCCATGAACAACTCGATCCGTGCCGAAGGAAACACTTCGTTTGCAATGCTTATTATGGTCATATCCAGTGTTGCCAACATTTTGCTAGATCCTCTTTTTATCTTTGAATTTGGAATGGGCATAAAAGGTGCTGCTATTGCAACGGTTATCTCGCAGATAATAGGCACTATAATGGTATTCTACTATTATGCCTCCGGAAAAGCCACAGTTCCATTCAGTTTAGCCTCCCTGCGCCCTGACATGTCAATAGTAAACGAATCAACGTACATCGGCATGTCAGAATTCCTTTTCAACGTGGTGGAAAGCGGTCTTTTCCTCATTTTCAACCAGAGCTTGCTCTACTATGGCGGCGATGTTGCAATTGCCGTATTTGGCATTATAATCAAGGTATTCATGTTAACCCTGATGCCGGTTATAGGTATTAAACAGGGGATACAACCAATCTTTGGTTTCAACTACGGAGCAAACCAGATGCAGCGTGTGAGGAGGACAATTTCCCTTTCTACCTACCTGGCCACAGGGCTCAGTCTGATTTTTGCAATAGTCGTTTTTATCATACCCGAACAAATCATAGGTGTTTTCAGCAATGACCCCGCCCTTATAGAGATGGGCGTGCCTGCAATCAAGATATGTTACATAATGATGCCTTTTATCGGAGCACAGATTGTAGCAACAGCCCTTCTACAATCGCTGGGCAAATCCAAGGAATCCCTGTTTGTGACTCTTTCACGACAGGTTATATTCCTCCCACCCCTATTGATCATACTACCCATGTTTTTCGGCCTGACCGGTATATGGCTATCTCTTCCAGTTTCAGATTTTCTTGCATTCGTGGTGGCTGTGGTCTTCCTTCACAGGGAATCAAACAAACTGGAAAATTGATCTCTTGTTGCAGATTCAATATTTATTGAATCATTAATTACATATGAACAAAAACCACTAATCGATTATGGTTTATAGGGGAAGAATGCAATGAAAGAGCAAACCCAAGTGATTTAATGTCTATTATAAAAACGATACATGGCAATGGATTAGCGTTAAAAGAATTTAAAAAATCCAGATTTATAGGCAATGTATTTCCGGTTGCAGACGAAACTGAAGCAAAAAGTTTTGTGGAAGACATCCGACAAAGGTATCCCGATGCAAACCATAATGTGTTTGCATACCGTATCACAGGTGACGGAAACCTGATCATGAAATATGATGATGACGGAGAGCCTTCAGGAAGCTCTGGCAAACCTGTTTTCAGAGTCCTTGAACTGAAAGGACTTGATAATGTTGTAGTGATAATCAGCCGGTATTTTGGCGGAATCAAACTTGGATTTGGCGGACTATCCCGTGCTTACAAACAAACTGCTATTGAGGCTATAGATGATGCCGGTATTGTTGAGCAGAGCTCCACAAAAGAAATGAAAGTTGTAGTGGACTACGGTAATATGCAATTTGTAAAACATATGCTTGAAAATTGTGCCACAATCCTGGATGAACATTATTCTGATGTGGTGGAAATAGTAGTTGCTGTTGCAGAAGACAAAATTGATGAATTGGAAAAACTGATTAATGAAAAAATTCCAGATACTCAGATAATCCGACTTTAAAAGAAAAAAAGTATCCGGGCATTAACCGAATACCATATCTTCCTCGTCCCTTACATCTGCTATCATCTCGATAGGAGAGACGAATATTTTCCCGTCTCCTGCTTTACCGGTCCTGCCTGCTTTTTTATCGTAGATATCACTCTCAAAACATCATTTTCATCCAGGACCATATCAATCTGTATCTTAGAGATAAGATCCACTTCTGTTTTCTTACCCCTGTACTGGAGATGAATGTCTTTTTGGGCCCTTTCCCACTTACTTTCGTAATGGTCATGGCGACAAATCTTCATTCAAAATTATTTTATCATTAAACTGGATTCATGAATACCAATTTTACGAAAAATATATAAACCATGTGTAATATAGTAACTTCTATACTAGTGGTGGTATCGAAGAAAAATATTCCAATTACCTTTGGGTATGATTCTTCGACAAACGGTATGAAAGGAAGGATTAAGATGTATATGACAAGAATAAACGAGTCAGACGAAGAGATGATTGAAGCATTTAGAGGCCTTGGAGTTTCACGAAACCTGGCAACTACTATTGCTTACTTAAAAAATGTTGACGAAGCTTCATCTCTGGATATTGAGATGAATACAGGATTGAGACAACCTGAAGTAAGTGTTGCAATGCGCTCTATGAGAAAGAATAACTGGATAGAAGAAAGCAGCAAAAAACTAAACGGCAAAGGAAGGCCTACAAAGATTTACAGTCTTGCAGCTCCTCTCAACAAGATCGTCAGACATTTTGAAGAGAAAGTGAAAGAAGAGAACGATGCAAGGCTCACCCTCGTCAATAGGCTGAGATCGCTTTCCAAAGAGTGATTTTTTTATTTAATAGATAGGCAACCGGCCTATTGGTGGCCGGTTGGACCTTTTTTGAATCAATAATTTTTCTTGATATCTGTCAAGAATGTTCAACTACTTTTCCAGGCCATCCTGAAATGCAGAAAACAGACTGCAAAAGGGATAACCTCACATCAAAAAAGATTTTATTCCGGAAATTCATCACCTTCCGTTTTAAGGTCATCCAGATTTTCCTGAATGAGTTTTTCCTCAAGATTTTCATTTTTTTTCGCACCCTTTCTCTCTGTATCCCTTTTGTTGAACTTAGACATGCGAATTCACCATAATAACATGTGACCTGTATCGTTATAATCTTTTCGAACAACCTTTTAATAAGCTAAAATAGTACTCAAACCTGATGGATAAAACTGCAATACCTGAAAATATAGAGGCGATCATATCAGATGTCGATGGAGTACTGGTAGATTCGATGTCATTCCATGCACAAGCCTGGAAAACTTCATTCAAAGAAGCAGGGATAGATATCGAAAAAGAAGAAATATACATTCTCGAAGGATCAAATCACAGAGGAATTATAGAAAAAATATTTGAAAAGCAAGGAATGGTGCCTGATGAAGAGGATATTGAGCAGATACATAAACGGAAAAAAGAACTTTTTTTTAAGAACCAGAAAGCATATGTATTTGATGGAATGGATGAAACTTTCAAATCCCTTCAAACAAAGTTCAAACTTGCAGTCGTCTCAGGTTCTGACCGTGCCATTGTAGAAACGCTGATGGGAAAATTCTACCCCAAAATATTCAATACAATTATTGCAGGAACAGATGTAGAGAAAGGCAAACCTGATCCAGAACCTTATTTGACTGCTGTGGAAAAGCTTGCAGTACAAAAAGATAAATGCATTGTCCTGGAAAATGCACCCTTAGGAGTTGAAGCTGCAAAGAATGCAGGATTGTTTTGCATTGCAGTTCCAACCTATGTAAGTGCTGATCTTCTCAAAAAGGCAGATATTGTTGTAAGAGACCACAGAGAACTTGTAGAATACCTCTGCAGCCTCCTTGATTAAAGCTTTATACCAGTCTTATTGTTTCCAGATTGGTAAGAGCTCTTGTTTCAATTTTCTTTCTTTTATGGATAGAACTTGCAAGATCTATGCACGACCTTTCATCACCGTGCTCTGTGAAAACACGTTCTGGTTGTGGCTTCATGCGCTTGAAGAATTCCATGAGTTGCTTGCGGTCAGAGTGGCCGGAGAAACCATCCACAATTTCAACATCCATGTTCATTAGCACGGTTTCTGAACCCTTACCTCCGGAAGACAGAGGGATTTCCTTCCAGCCTTTCTGGATACGGCGACCCAGAGTCCCATCGGCCTGATAGCCAACAAACACTAAAGTATTCCTTTCATTAGGTGCAAAGGCTTTGAAATATTCCATAACCGGTCCACCACTCATCATACCGGAAGTAGACAGGATCACACATGGATGTGGATTTTCAATAATATTTCTCCTGAGTTCATTAGAATCCACGGGTTTGAAACATTCAGAGAGGAATGGATTCTGTCCTTTCTGGAAAATCAGGCGTCTCAGGTCATTGTTCAGGTATTCCGGGTATGTAGCATGGATTGCAGTTGCCTCCCATATCATACCATCGAGATAAACCGGCACTTCATCAATAATACCTTTCCTGATAGCTTCCTCTATGACAATCATAACCTCCTGGCTTCTTCCCACAGCAAATGCAGGAATAAGCACAACACCCTGCCTATCTATAGTTTCCTTGATAATTCTTTGCAGGTTCTTTTCGGCATCTTTCAATGCAGGCTGCATAGAATTGGAGGCACCATAAGTTGATTCTGTAATAACGGTCTCAACACGGGGGAACTTGTTTACTGCAGGATTGAAAAGGCGTGTAGGGCCATACTTGAAATCGCCGGTTATTACTACATTATGCAAACCATCCCCTATATGGAAATGGGATACTGCAGATCCAATAATATGGCCTGCATTGTGGAAGGTAAGTTTGATGTCAGGTGCAATATCAGTCACTTCTTCATATTCCAGCACGATACTGTGCTTTAGTGCATTACGCACATCAGCAGATTCGTATGGGATTCGTTTTCCATCTTTGGCGGCCACATCGATAAAGTCCAGTTCAAGCAGAACCATCAGGTCCCTGGTCGGATGGGTACAATAAATTGGTCCATCATAACCATATTTATAGAGAAGAGGCACCAGACCCTGGTGGTCAAGGTGTGCATGGGTAATAACTACCGCATCAATCTGATTTAGTGGCTGTACTTCAGGAATGTAAAGATAAGGAGTCATGTCATCGTCAGAACCTACATTGACACCACAATCGATCATAATCTTGGATTCCGGAGTGGAGAGCAGGAAACAACTTCTACCAACTTCACGACAGCCACCAAGAGATGTAAGACGTACCCATTGGTCCTTGGAAGTACATTCCCTGTGAATCTTCCTTCCGATTGTTTTAAGGATATCCTTTCTATCGGAATGGTTCTTTTTCATGAATTCCCGTATATTTTTCACAGTACGGGACTTTATCGGGGGAGTCCTGACAACTTTAGGGGTCCAGCCTACCTTCTTGGTAATTTCACGAAGGGTTTCCCCATGTTTGCCTATTACAAGGCCGGGTTTTTCCGCCTCAATTATCACTTCCCCGACATCCGGAGCAAAATCATAATTTGTAACTCCCGAATCCTCGGGAACAGTTTGGTTAATAAGGTCGATAGATTCTTCTGGTGCCAAAAGTACTTTTGGATCAGGACGAACAACTATTCTGGTCCTTAGACTTTTGGCCAGGGTTCGTACAATATTTCCGTTATCAGCAAACTTACGGGGCTCTTCTGTATATACTACAAGTTGAGGACCCTCAAATTCTACATTTGAAATCGTAGTGCCAGCCGGAAGATTCTTCTCGATTTTTTTCTTTAATCCTTCTAGGATATCTTCTATGACCATTAAAAATGCCTTCCTGTATTATAAAAAAGTAGGAAATATGGGTAATAGTGTTTTAAAAAATAAGATGAATAGGATAGCTTATTTCAGGTTTTCAAGTATTTTGTCCACCTCTCCAGTCTCAATTCTTTTGTAGCCATCCGCGGTTATTTTGACTACATCGATACCATTACCAGAAGCTGAATCCCTTTTCATGGCATTGTAAAGAGCACGGACTGCAAGTTCCATACCCTCATCGACATTGATGCCCTCATGATAGCGGTCTTCAAGAACACCATAAGCCATCGGTGAACCAGAGCCCGTAGCAACGGCCTTTGTTTCCTCAATATTTCCACCCATCGCATCGAGTGAGAATATGGCAGGTCCATTCTTATCCACGCCACCTACAAGGAGTTGTACCATTAAAGGGAAATAGCGTTGCCCACCAAGGATATTGGAGAGTAAAGTTGTGAGGCCTTTGATGGTTATTGATTCCTGTCTCCTCATTTTATAGAGTTTGGATTCCACACTAATCATCCGCACAAGCTGCTGGGCATCACCTACCGAGCCAGCAGTGGTCATCCCGACCAGGTCATCGATCTGGTAAATCTTCTTTGCGGTTTTGCTGGCTATGAAGTTGCCCATAGTTGCCCTTTTTTCAGTGGCAAGAACAACTCCATCACTGCAAACTATGCCTACAGTGGTTGTGCCTTTTAAATGCTTGTCATTATCCATCAGTATACCTCAGCAAAAAACGAGAAATCAATTTGTAAAAACACACCTATGGTATAGGGTAATACAGTAGATGATTGGCAATTTAGCTATATAAGGGTTTCTGTTGAGAAGATATTGGACAATTAATTAAGTTCATTATATAAAGAAAAAGCCATTGTTATTTATCAACAACGACTAGGTTCCCATAAATGCAGCTTTTATTTTTATTAATGAAAATACATAAACAAAATATCCGTATATAGTATATATTGATAAAATATATAATTCACTAACCATATGAATAAGACATTGAAATATTTCTAACCAACACTAACAACACACGGGCAAATCAACCATTATACAAGAAACATCTACTTCTGTAAACTAGACAAACCATATTCATGAAACTTAAAGGAAAATTATGTCTGAAAGAAGAAAAGTACAACTGACGGGAGGCTCCACCTTCATAGTATCGCTGCCCATAAACTGGGTGAGAGGAGCCGGCCTTGAAGCTGGAGATAGCGTAATCCTTGCACCACAGAATAATAGCTCACTCCTGATATCCTCTGATACACTCAACAAGAATAAAAGATACGAAACTAAAATTGAAATTAATCGTCTGATCCCCAAAAAAGGAAAAATGTATAACCAGCCTCCTGTAGCCGAACCGGAAGACATTTTCAGGATACTTGTATCCCATTACCTTGCTGGTTATGATATAATCAAGATGGAGTCAAAAGAAGGATTCAGTGCAGCAGATCGTAAATTCATAAAAGATGCGTCCCGCAAAAGGCTTGTAGGCCTTGAAGTTGTGGAGGAAAGCCATCATGAACTTGTACTGCAAAGCCTGCTCAACTACAGAGATCTTTCCCTTCATAGAGCTCTGCAAAATATGTCCGGCCTACTAACATCAATGTTACGTGACATAATGGAAGCAATTGAGAAAAATGATAAAGAAATCGCCCAGGATATAATACTCAGGGATAATGAGGTCGACAGGTTTTACCTTTTAACTGTAAGACAGTTGAAAGCAGCCATTGAAGACCGCAACCTTTCAGAAAAGATTGGTATCGAAAGACCCCGGGAGTGCCTGGGCTATCGGCTTGTTACTAAAAGCATGGAAAGAATCGGAGATCATGTGGTCAGGATTGCAAAGAATATGATTGAAATGGAAAATGAAGTGGAGCCCGATGACCCCATATTCAAGATGGCAGAAGATGTCCAGACTATCTTCAAGCAATCCATAGCCCTGCTTTCAAATCTCGATCCCATGGAAGCAAACATGGTCATAAAGAATGCAAAGAATATTTCCCGGGAAGGTAATGCATTATACAAAAACAAAAATACAGACACCAACTCACATCAATTTGGCTTCATTGTGGAAAGCCTGCAAAGGATTGCTGAATACAGTGGAGATATCGCAGAAATTTCCATTAATATGAGTACAACGGATTTGAACATATAATTTACTTTTTTAGCAATTAAACGATCAAACTGGTTTGGGTAAGCATAACCATCAAGTTGTTTACTACAAGTACAATACCCAAAAAAGCAATCGCAAATTTGGACGAATTCCACAGAAGTGAGCTCCAGGATAAGCCGGATTGACTGATGAGTTTGTAGTTCAAATAAACTATCACAATAAAGAGAAGTTTCAAAAACAAAAAGGCCCCGGGACCAAACTCCGCCAGTACAAATGCTATAAATCCGTTTTGCTCAACCCCAAAGTTCAAGGCTCCCATGGTGGTCAGGAAGTCCCCGAAGACATAGAATAGGATAATGTATTTGATGTCAGAAAGGAAAACAAACAAATCCTTTCCTGAATACTCGACGGTAGATGAATCCGGGAATTCCATAAATGAAAGTGTGTATGTACATCAGTATTAACTTGATGTCCACATATTAAATAAAAATGTTCATAAATATTACATCAAAAACCATAAAAACAATTGAGCACACACGTATAGCCATACATAAAGGCCATGAAGTCTAGACATTCATCTGAAAATAGTTCTGTCCACGATGGGAAGGGCTTAAAATTATTAATTATATATAGGGCATCATGGGCTCGGGCAAATCTTTGATAATTGGTCTTTTTGCAGTAATAGCAGGCGCAACACTGGGAATCGGGGGCGCCGTGGCTCTTATACTGATGGAATTGAATCGTTATTCTCCGGCAGGGGAGATCCTTGTGACCATGGGCGCATTTGCAACGGGGCTCGCACTCATAATGATGGGATTGAATCTTTTAATAAAACAGGAGATCGGTCATACCCTGATAAGTTCCATCCTATATGCAATCATTATAGGCGGATTTATTTATCTCTATCCTGAAAAATGGATATATCCGAACGTGTCCTATATCGCACTGGGATATCTCGCCACCACACTCTTTCTTGTAACAAGGATATTCAAAGAAATGCTTACTCATCTTTTAGAGATCAAGCAACATAAATTGAAAAACAACTCTAAGAATAATTCATTTTTCATTGCCCTTGCCCAGCTTATAATGATGGAACTTACAGGTAATCAAGAGGAAGAAGACCAGAGCGAGATTGGGGGAGAACACATGATAAATCAAGATGAAGAAGAACTAAAAATTACAGAGGAGCTGAAAGAAAAACAAGTAGAAATAGCTCCTGAAGAAGAAAAAGACGATAATATAAAGTCAAAAAATAAGAATGAAATCCAAACCGATGACACCATGGCTGAAGCCGCCCGGAAGATCTTCCAGAAACATTTCAAGAAAATGCAAAAGCATGAAATGGGAACAAAGGTTGGAAGGGACATAGAAGAGTTACATGACATGCGTGTGGCTGCCATGCGTATCAAAGCCGGTTTCGAAGTCCTCAATCCCTACCTTGACATGAAAGAACTTGGCGGATTCCTAAAAGGAATAAAACGCACCCGAAAAGCACTCGGCAATGTTAGGGACATGGATGTATTCCTTGAACGTATCGACCACTATTGCAATGAGTTGCCAGAAGAACGTAAAGGGGAACTCGATTTCCTGAAAGATAACATCGAGATAGAAAGGGCCAAAGAAAGAGGAAATATGCTGGAGTACCTGGATGGCAAACGGTACAACAGGTTCAAGAAAAAATTTGAGGAAGCCCTGGGGAAAAATAAGTACTGGAAAATGGAAAATGAAAACAATAAAGGGATTCCCCGCCCTACCAGTGTAAGAGAAGTATTTCCCACCCTTGTTTATGGTCAATATGCAAATGTACTGGCCTATGAAGACAGAGTAGGACCGGACTCCCATGAAGCACCTCTGGAAGTACTGCACAGATTGCGCATAGACGTGAAAATCCTGCGTTATACATTTGAATTCTTCCAGGAAGTACTGGGAGACGAAGCCAAACCGACAATAAAGCGGCTGAAAAGTCTCCAGGATAATTTGGGAGATATGCACGATGCAGCCGTTGCTATAGAGTTACTGAACGGGTTCAAGGAAAGTGGACACTGGGGAGATAAAAGTACCTTTCAGGAGGAAGAAAAAACCAATCCTGTTGACGGTCATATCGATGCATTCATCCATTACAAGGAAGAAGAAATTAAAAAACTGCGGGATGAATTCCCTGCTGAATGGGAAAGTATTACCGGACCGGAGTTTGGCAAGATGTTTGCTGAGTCAATTGCAGGGATGTATTCAAAAAAATCTGAGTGATATTTTTAATAGTAATATATAGAATACATACAAAATTAATATATATTCTCCGACCACTAAAATGCCACAAGTAGATACATCCAGAATCGTATACAATGGGATACCATGAAAAAAGAATCACTTAAATATATCAATCGGGAAATTAGCTGGCTATCCTTTAATGAAAGAGTATTGCAAGAAGCTGCCGACACCCGTGTACCCCTGATGGAGAGGCTGAAGTTTCTGGGCATTTTCTCATCAAATCTTGACGAATTTTTCAGTGTACGCGTGGGAACAATCAGAAGAATGATTGACGCCGACATTAAAGGAAAAGTGATGTTCGGGGGATCTCCCAGAGAGGTATTGCAAAAAATACAGAGTACAGTTCTTGCTTTGCAAAATGATTTTGATGATGTATTTAAGGAAATTAGTAAGGAACTTGAGGTAAATAAAATATACATACTTAATGAAAAAAACCTCAAGGATTACCATAAAGAATACATTTCAGAATACTTCGAGCAAAAGGTACACTCTTCGCTTGTTCCCTTAATGCTGGATGAAAACAAAAAGTTCCCCTACCTGAAAAATCATGTAATATATCTTGCAATTCACATGTACAGGGAGGAGGACCCTGCAGATTATAAATATGCCTTAATAGAGGTCCCTGCTGATATTTTATCCAGATATATCAGCCTGCCTTCAAAAGATGATAAGAAATATGTTATAATCCTGGATGATATCATAAGGTTTGGCCTGAAAGATATTTTTGCAATATTTAATTATGACAGGATCGATGCCTATACAATAAAACTCACAAGGGATGCTGAACTCGATTTTGAGGAAGATGTAACAAAAAGTTTCTTTGAAAAAGTGATGAAGAGTCTGGAAGAAAGAAAACGTGGACTACCTGTGAGGTTTGTATATGACAGGGAAATTCCCGAACACTTGCTTAACTTTATCCTCAGGAAAAGCAAAATGAATAATTTTGAGAACCTGATTCCCGGAAGTCGCTACCATAACGCCAGAGATTTCATGGGTTTCCCGCGCATGGGAATGAAAGAACTTGAATACCAGAATTCACCTCCATTGTCACACCCCTCCATAGAGGCACATACAAGCATCTTAAAAGCAATCAAAAAAAAAGATATTCTTCTCCACTATCCATACCAGTCTTTTGACTATATGATAGACCTGCTCAGGGAAGCGGCTATTGACCCGATGGTCACCTCGATTAAAATTACCCTGTACAGGGTTGCAAAGAACTCAAAAGTAATCAATGCGCTGACAAACGCCATCAAAAACGGCAAAAATGTAACAGTGGTAATGGAATTACAGGCCAGGTTCGATGAAAAAGCCAATATTTACTGGACACAACTGCTGGAAGATGCCGGAGCTATCTTAATTGACGGTGTCCCGGGGTTGAAGGTCCATGCCAAACTCTGCCAGATAGAACGCAAAGAAGGGGATGAATCTGTTTTTTATAGTGCCGTGGCAACCGGTAATTTCAATGAATCAACCGCTAGATTGTACAGTGACCACTGCCTCTTTACATTTAACAGCCAGATAAATGAAGAAATTAGTAACTTATTTGAATTTTTTGAACATAACTACAAAGTTTATGATTACCAGCATTTGCTTGTAGCTCCCCACCAGCTTAGAAAGAAGTATCTGAACCTGATTCAAAAGGAAACAGAAAACGCATCCATGGGAAAAGAGGCGTTCATCTGTGCAAAAATGAATAGCCTTGTGGACAAGGAAATGATAGATGCGCTTTATGAAGCAAACAATGCAGGCGTTAAGATCGATTTGATAATCAGAGGTATCTGCTCCCTTGTGCCCGGTGTTGAAGGACAGAGTGAAAACATCAATGTCATTAGTATTGTAGATAAATATCTTGAACATTCAAGGATTTTTATATTCTGCAATGAAGGGGACACTAAATACTACATCTCATCTGCTGACTGGATGGTACGCAATCTTAACAAACGGGTAGAAGTTGCTATACCCATATATGATCCGAATATACAGAAAGAACTCCGGGACTTTATGAAAATACAGTTCAACGACAGGAAAAAAGCAAGGATCATCAATGAGAAACAGGATAATCCTTACCTGATAAGTGTTGATGATAAAGAAATCAGATGCCAGGACGAAATATATGAATATCTGGCCAGAAAGACAGGGCAGGCTAATGAATGAAATTTGCTGCTATTGACGTAGGGTCCAATGCTATCAGACTCCTGTTTTCACGAGTGGAGGACGAAACAGGCCAGCCTTATTTTGAAAAGGTGTCCTTACTCAGGATACCCCTGAGGCTGGGAGATGATGCATTCATAAACAAGAAGATATCCGAAGAAAAAGCCGACAAACTTGTAGAATTAATGCAGGCTTTCAGGCACCTCATAAATGTCTACCAGCCCATAGAATACATGGCGTATGCAACATCAGCAATGCGCGAGTCTAAAAATCACAAAAAAATAGTAAACAGGATCAAAAAAGAATGTGATATCGACCTGCAGGTCATTGAAGGAAAAAAGGAAGCAAAAATAATTTATTCCAATCACATAGAAAAAATGCTGGACAGGAATGGGTCCTACCTATACATAGATGTAGGCGGCGGAAGTACCGAAATTACTTTTTTCAAGGGAAAACATGCGATCAGGTCCCGCTCTTTTAATATTGGAACAATCCGCATAAAAGAAGGGTTGGTGCCAAAGAGGAACTGGAAGAGAATGAAAAAATGGATAAAAGACACTCTTGAAGGGGAAGAAGAAGTTTGTGCAATCGGTACAGGGGGAAATATAAACAAGTTATTCAAACATGCCGGGAAAAAGGAAGGCAAACCCCTGAAATATAAAAAACTTAAAAGAACGGCAAACTACCTGGGCAAGTTTACTGTTGAAGAGCGCATAATCAAATTCAATATGAAACCGGACCGGGCTGACGTAATCATACCGGCGTCAAAGGTTTACCTATCAGCTATGAAGTGGGGAAATATCAATAAAATCTATGTCCCAAATATTGGTCTTGCTGATGGCATGGTTCATGTAATGTACAAAAAACACAAAGAAAAATTTGTCTGATCAATTTTTTAGTTTTTCTTCGATTGCTTCCGTGACGGTTTTCATGGCTTTTATACGGGCATACTTTTTATCGTTAGCTTCCACAATTGTCCAGGGGGCATAAGTAGTGCTTGTCTTTTCAAGCATCTCATCTACAGCTTCACGATAGGCATCCCAATTTTCCCGGTTTCGCCAATCCTCCTGAGTGATTTTCCATTGTTTATGTGGAGTTGCACTTCTTTTCTGGAACCTTTCGAACTGGGTATCCTGATCTATATGCAACCAGAATTTGACGACTACAGCATTCCAGTCGGTAAGCATAGCTTCAAATTCATTAATCTCCCGATAAGCACGTTTCCACTCGTTTTCCGTGCATAGCTGTTCTACCCTCTCTACCATGACCCTGCCATACCAGCTACGGTCAAAAATAGCAATTCTGCCGGCAGGTGGAATTTCCTTTAAGAACCTCCAGAGATAATGACGTGAGATTTCATAATCGTTGGGAGCGCCGATAGGAATTACCGAATAGAGACGTGGATTGAGCCGGTGAGCAAGCCTTCGGATATTACCCCCTTTACCTGATGCATCCCAGCCTTCATAAATAATAACTACAGGAATCTGGCGCTTCAGCAATTCATATTGCAAATGCCTCAAACGTTCCTGGTAGTCTTTTTTCTTCTTTTTATATTCTTTTTTATCGATAGTTTTTTCCATATCGGTGCGTGCCAGTATAGAAGTTTTAAGGGATGGTATTCCCGGTAAATCCTCTTTAGGAAAGAGATCCACAGTAGTTTCAGTCACAGATTTGTGATCTACCTCTTTGAGTTTATCTTCCATGGCACTTATAAAAGCCGTCATTATCTTGACAGTGGCAAAATTCCTGTTATTTGCTTCTACAATTGTCCATGGAGCCCTGAAAGAGTCCGTGTTTTCCAGAATTTTTTCTACAGTGTAAAGATAGGTTTCGTACTCATTTGCATAATCCACCTCATCTTCACCCACGATAAAAAGATCCCCATTATTCTTTTCCAGTTCCTTAAATCGTTGTTGCTGTTTTTCCTTGCTTATGTGCAGGAAGAACTTGATTATAAGGTAACCATCGTCTGCAAGTTGCCTCTCAAAACTCCTGATTCCCTGCAGGCATCTTTCAAGTCCTTTTCCATTGTTTTTTTCAATATGTTCTATAATCGCTCGCCTGTACCAGCTGCGATCGAAGATTGCCACCTGGCCTCGGGCAGGAACTTTGGTCCAGAAGCGCCACAAAAGGGGTCGGAGTTTTTCCTCATCTGTGGGACTGGTAGCTGTATGGAAACGGAAGCCCCTGGGGTCCATGGGAAGAATGAAGCGGTTTATTATATCACTCATACCCGAAGCATGCCAGCCTTCAAAAACAACAATTATGGGCAGCTGCATTTTCCAGCTTTTGCGCTGTAATTCCCCCATTTTGATCTCAAGTTTATCGACTAAATCCTTGTACTCCCCATCATCTATTCTTTTTGAGAGATCAACTTTTTCCAGCATTGAAAGCCCCATATAATTGCAATATCCTATTATAGCTCTTTACTCATATTTTTATTTATGCTAGAAGAATACAGGAAAAAAAGAGATTTTGACAGGACATCTGAACCTGAAGCCAAAGGAACTTCCAGATCTGGTGAGCCTATTTTTGTAATACAGAAACATGACGCCAGCAACCTTCATTACGATCTCAGGCTAGAGATGAATGGCGTACTGAAAAGCTGGGCAGTTCCCAAACAACCTCCAAAAAAAGCCGGAATCAAGAGACTTGCCATACAGACAGAAGATCACCCAATGGAATATGCCGATTTTGAGGGAGAGATACCTGAAGGACAATACGGAGCCGGCAAAGTTGAAATATGGGACAGGGGAAACTATGAAGCAATAAAGATTGAAGAAAAGGAAATTATCGTCACACTAAAAGGGAAGCAATTGACCGGTGACTATGTTCTTGTTAAAACAAAGTATGGCAACAACGATAAGGGCTGGTTATTTTTCAAGAAGAAAGTAGAAAACTGAATCCAGACACCCATAAGAATAATCATTGAAATACACCCATCCCGGATATAAAAAAAGCATCGACCCCTGAATTCAAATGTAAAAGCATTTATACCTACCGGAAAATCTCCTATTGGAGTGAAAGGAAAATGCAATACAGCCTGGGAATTGATGCTGGCGGGACATACACGGATGCAGTTCTTATCCGCAACCGTGATGGCAAAGTCGTAGACAGCGCTAAATCCCTTACTACCTATCCGAACCTCATTATAGGCATACATAATGTCCTGGGATTGCTGAACAGGGAATATATGGAAAACATAAACCTAGTGTCCGTATCCACAACACTTTCCACAAATACCCTCCTGGAAAAAACCGGCGCATCCGCCTCCCTAATCCTGATCGGTGACCATCCCCTGGAAAGAGAACTTGCTGCAGAGAATTATATATTCATAGCCGGAGGACACGACCAAAATGGTGAAGAGTCGACACCTCTGGACCTGAATAAAGTGGAAGAATATATAAAAGAAGTACAGGACAATGTTTCGGTATTCGCAGTTTCTGCCTATTTTGGAACCCGTAACCCGGAACATGAACTTAAAGTAAAAGACAAAATCCTCGAACTTACAGGCAAACCAGTTGTATGCGGCCATGAGCTCTCGCAGGAGCTTGGAGCCTATGAAAGAGCTGTCACTGCCCTTCTCAATGCCCAGCTTATTCCTGTTACTACAAAATTCATCCGGTCAGTCATCCATGAAATCGAAAAACTCGGAATACAGGAAAAAATGCTGATGTTGCGTTGTGATGGGTCTGTGGTCAATATTGAAGATGCCCTGCATCGGCCAATTGAAACTATTTTTTCCGGCCCAGCAGCAAGTCTTGTGGGTGCTTCTTACCTGGCAGACCTGAACACCTGTGCCGTTATGGACGTTGGAGGCACAAGCACGGATGTTTCTGCTATCTACAAAGGATTACCGGAATTAAAAGCAGAGGGAGCCACAGTTGGTGGCTGGAAGACAAGGGTCAAAGCAATCGACATGGAAACTTCTGCTATGGGAGGAGATAGTCACATATGGGTTACCAAAAAGAGAGTAAATATCGGACCCAGAAGAGTAATACCCCTATGCGTGGCTGCTACACATCACCCACAACTCATGGAAATCCTTAACGAACAGGCACCTACTTTCCGCGTAATGGAAAATGAAAATTTTCAGCCAACCCGTTTTTTTATGAAGAGCCAACCGGACAACCAATATATTGATCCACAAGAGAAAGAAATACTGGACCTACTGGATGAACAGCCTGTTCCCATACAAACTATTTCTCATCAATTAAATGGAATGCCGTCTGCAAATGTATTGGATTCCCTGATACAGAAAAGACTTGTCCAGGTAATCGGGTTCACTCCGACAGATGCCCTGCATGTACTGGGAGATTATACAGAGTGGAACGTGGAAGCTTCTGAAAAAGGGGCAGAGATGCTTTCAAAACTTCTCAGGAAGAATAAGGTGGAGTTTTGTGAAAATATCAAGGAAATGTTTGCAAAAAATATGTCAAGGGAACTTATTCGCTTCCTTCTGCCGGATGTTGAAGAAAAAGTGATCATGGACATACTTAACGGCAAATATCCGGCACGTTTGAATCTGGACATTCCTGTGGTCCTGGTCGGGGGACCTGTTAAGGCTTACGTGGATGAAATACAAAAAATATTGATCGCAGACATAAAGGTACCTGAAAGTTTCGAAGTTGGTAATGCGGTAGGAGCACTTATGGGAAAAGGGATCAAACGCGTGGATATCATGATCAGACCGCATTCCCTGCAACGGCCTGAAGAGGATTTTCTTGTTTTTGCACCCGGACAAAGAAAGCAATTCAAAAAATATGTGGACGCCCTGGATTTTGCAAGAAAGACCGGAGAAGATATCGTAAAAGGATACATGAACAAATGCCGTATAGATTCTGACAGGGTGAAAATCACATTTGAAAAGAAAACCGTGATCCCGGACGGCTGGCATCATCCACCAATGGAAACACGCCTGATAGTAATGGGAGTGGGAACCCCAAACATCGGATAAACATAAGAATAAACAATCCTCTATATCCCTCTCAACCAGCTTGCTGTCCGGATATACATATTTATTCAGGGGCATGCATGGAAGAGGGGCAAACAATGGATATCGAAAAAATACTTTCCAAAATAACATCATCCAGGGGCTACGAAGGACAAATCGTACACAGTGAATCCATAAAAGTAAGACATGGAAAGTATGATAATGTTAATATCAAACCATTGCTCAGGTTTGCCCTGCATGAAAGAGGAATTAAAAAGCTATATTCCCATCAGGCAGAAGCCATTGAAAAGATCAGAAGTGGTAAAGACATTGTACTGGCAACCAGTACGGCCAGCGGGAAATCCCTGGCGTATACAATACCTGTTTTTGAAGAAATAATGGACCATCCTGACTCCACTGTCCTTTACATATCACCCTTAAATGCCCTTGCCAATGATCAGCATTCAAATTTTGTGAAATTGAGGGATGTACTGGGAGAAAATATTGACATTGCCCGTTTTGTGGGATCGTCCTCAAAAGAAGAGAGATGGCAAGTAAAAGCCGATGCAAATATAATTTTTACCAATCCCGAAATGCTGCATATGAGTGTACTGGGCTGGAAACAGCAGTGGTACAGGGTATTATCCAACCTGAAATACATAATCCTCGATGAAAGTCATTATTACACCGGAGTCACCGGCAGCAACATGGCAAATCTTTTGCGCCGACTGCAGAGAATATGTGAACACTACGGATCCAGTCCCCAATACATATGCTGCAGTGCCACCATCGGGAATCCCGGGAAACATGCATCCGACCTGACTGGAAAAAAAGTGGAGGTCATTGAAAGGGATGGTTCAGGCAGGGGAGCACAGAAGTTTGTATTCTGGAACCCTCCGGCATACTATAACAAAAAGGGTTATTTCCTGCGCAAAAGCAGTTTTGCAGACTCAAACCGGTTGTTTACCACGTTAATACAGGAAGGATTACAAACTATTCTTTTCACCCGTTCCCGCCAGAAAATGGAGAGAATGTACCTCCAATCAAAAAATGAACTGCAAAACCGGGGTTTGAAAGAAAGTATAGCTCCTTATCGAGGCGGATATAGTCCAGAAGACAGGATTCTCATAGAAAAACAATTGAAGAATGGCACCCTTAAAGGTGTCCTTTCAACAAACGCCCTGGAACTCGGCATTGATATCGGAGGCCTTGACGGTTGCATCCTTGATGGGTTTCCCGGCACTATAATGAGTACCCTACAGCAGGCCGGAAGGGCCGGCAGAGGAGATAACGAAAGCATGGTGGTACTTGTGGCCGGCCAGGATGCCCTGGACCAGTATTACATGCGCAATCCAGAGAAATTTTTTGCAAAATCTTGCGAGGACGCTGTTATCAATCCTGAAAATACCTACATCCAAACAGGACATATCCTGTGTGCGGCAAAAGAATTACCCCTGCAACAAGAGGATAAGAAGTATTTCGGCAGTGGAATGCAGGATGTCGTTGACATCCTGAAGGAAGAAAAATTGCTTGCAGAAAATGAAAAGGGTACAATCTGCATTGATAGCCATCCTCATGGACAGGTGAACATAAGGGGAGCGGGAAAGAATGGATATTCCCTTATAGATACCACAGGTGGCAAGAGAAAAATTATTGAAAAAGACCTGGAACGCTCAATGGCTTTCAGGGAAGCATTTGAAGGAGCTATCTACATCCATATGGGAAATCCCTATGTTGTGCAAAAAATGAACCACAGCAAGAAAGAGATCCTTGTTGAGAAAGGTAAAGCTGATTATTATACCAAACCAATGGTTGCCTCTGAGATTTTCCTGAGGGAAAAATACGAGGAAAAGAAACCCGGAAAACTGGATGATATCACCGTCGGTTTGGGAAGGGTCGAAGTTGTCGAGCAGGTGACTGGTTTCCGTAGAATAAGGCACGGATCGAATGAGGAGATGGGCAGAAAGGAGATAGAAATGCCCCCATCATCCCTTGAAACCGAAAGTCTGTGGATAGACCTGCCTGCAGGCTATGAGGAAATGGTGAATAAACAGAAGCGGGATTTTGCGGGCGGTCTGCATGCAATTGAACATGCAATGATAGCAATGTATCCGGTGCATCTTCTTGCAGACCGCAATGATGTAGGAGGAGTGTCCACACCATCGCATGGAGACCTGGAGGGAAGAAGCGGGATATTCATCTATGATGGTCATGAAGGAGGGGTTGGTTTTGCAGAGAACGGTTTTGATAAGATTGAAGAAATGCTTGATGTTACATTAAAAGCAATCAAAGGATGCCCCTGTGAAGAGGGATGTCCTGCATGCATACAGTCCCCGAAATGTGGCAATAATAATGAACCACTGGATAAGCATGCGGCTATAATGATAATGCATGAAATACTTGGATTGGAGAAATACATCCCACCTGCAAAGAGGCAAAGAAAAACCGTCTCGAAATCACAGGGCAAACTTTCGACAAATAATACAAGCAACAAAGATGCATTAAACCGCGCCCGAAGCAAATTACGGAATAAGAAAAAAGCAAGTGCTGAAGAACTGATAATACAGGGCCAGGAATGTAGGACAGACCACAAAAAGGCCTATGAATTGTTCAGTAAGGCTCTGGAAATGGAACCTTCCAACAAGAATGCCCTTTTCAATAAAGGAGTGGCCTGCATACAGCTTGGCAAATATCCTCAGGCAAACAGATGTTTTGATACCCTTGTGCAGCAAGGCATGAAAAAACCGATAATATGGGAAATGAAGGGACGGGCTTTTCATGGAATGCACAATTACGGGATGGCCATGCAGATGTACAAACAGGCACTTGGATTGCACCCGAAAAATAAAGATGATGTAAAGCGGCTTCAAGAGTTGCTTGGAAAAGCGCGCAAGGGTGCAATTGGCTGATTATGATGGAGATATTAAACATTATTTTACTGTGACTTTAAGTGTCATTTCAGGGACATCTTCCACACCGAAGGTGTAGGTGCCTTTTTCTTTAAAAGTGTAGACATAAACGTCTTTGGAACTTATTTCCTGCTTCCCAAAGAGGTTATCTTCGCTTACAAGTACATAGGTACCCTGTGGTTTGTAGTTTCTCCAGGCTATAGTATCCCCGATTTCTAATTCTATTTCAGAAGGCTTCATTACACCATAGTATTCCATTCTTACACCATGATGGTCGCCATCATCGACTATTTCAGTAACCTCCGATGAATCATTTCCTGCAGGCGTTTCTTCTTCTGACCCCTCTGGACTTGAGGAATTATCCGAATTGCCAGCACAACCGCTAGCAACTACCAAAGAGATTACCATTAATGCAAACAGTATCAACCAATTATATTTCATATCTACAACCTTTTTACCATCTGGTCCTTTACACATATAAAATCTAGATCTTTAACCTTTATATTTTTTATGAGAAAGGAATCGTCCTGAAGTAGATTTTTGCCCTTGTATGGGTGACTTAATAGCAAATCCCGTTGTACAAATTCAAAGAAAACAAAAAGTATACTAAAAGACATTACAGCAGAAAATAAAATTACATAAGAAATTTTAAAGGATAATATTACAGACCGAATTTACAGATAAAAATAACAAAATCGTTATACATCAGCCGGGATTCGAACCCGGGTTCGAGCGTTGGCAACGCCCGGTGATAACCACTACACTACTGATGTTCATACTGAATTGGTGCCCAGACCCGGACTCGAACCGGGGACAACTGCCTCTTCAGGGCAGCGCTCTCCCAAACTGAGCTACCTGGGCATTGGGAGCACCACATAAATGTGGTTTCTTTATTTAAACATATCGCAATTTCGAAAGTGGGCCCGCTGAGATTCGAACTCAGGATCCCCGCCATGTCAAGGCGATGTCATAACCGGCTAGACCACGGGCCCGTTTTGTTTATCAGACATCTACAAAAACGCAGACGCCCTGTACTTCAGGGCCGCCCTGAAGCACTCTCCCTATACAGATTTAACCTATATATATTTTGTTGCTTGCCCCAGAGATCTATATAAAGCCGACAGCATTGTCAGGCCATAAAATCCGGGAAAGTAAAATGAATAATGATTAAGAATCGCAGTCTGGCTTAAACAAAAAACAAGTAAAAAAGAACAATAAATAAATATAATCAAATTAACTTAATAAAAATATTTATTGATCATGAACAACAGTTATATATTTGAATTTAATTAAGGAGAGGCATGGACTCCTTTACGGCAATCATACTGGCTATATTTTTACCTTTTGCCGCAGCGATATTCATACCGCTGCTGGAAAAGTTCCTGAAACACAGGATCGGTTGGTTTGCAGCAGGAATTGCCTTCCTGAGTTTTGCATTAATAGGTATAGTAGCTCCTGAAATAATTCATGGACATATAATACAGCACTCAATTGAATGGATGCCGAGTATCGGTGCAGAATTCAGCATTTATGCCGACGGGCTGGCTATGATGATCGGATTCATAGCATCCGGCATCGGTGTAATTATAATGTCCTATTCCAATGGGTACATGTCCCACAAGGAAGACCTCCCCCGTTATTACCAGTACTTGCTCTTATTCATGGGGTCCATGATCGGTATGGTCTTTGCAGGGAATACACTTCAACTATTCATTTTCTGGGAACTTACCAGTATCACATCATTCATGCTCATCGGTTACTGGAGAGGGAAACCCGCTTCCGTCTACGGAGCCACAAAATCCCTGCTGCTCACAGCTGGTGGTGGCCTTTTCATGCTTGCAGGATTCATCCTGCTACATGCTATTACAGGTTCTTATGACATTGCTACCATGCTCCAGAACCCCGCTATAATTGAAAACATCAAAGCTCATCCTTTCTTCTTAATAACACTGATCCTTATCCTGATAGGTGCAGCTGCCAAATCCGCACAGGGGCCTTTTTATATATGGCTTCCAAATGCAATGGAGGCTCCAACCCCTGTTAGTGCTTTTTTGCATTCTGCAACGATGGTTAAGGCAGGAATATATCTGGTGGCCAGGGTCCATCCCATATTCTCAGGTACAGAAGCCTGGTTTATCCTGGTAAGTGGAATTGGCATATTCACAATGCTTCTGGCAGGATTCCTGGCCTTCCGTCAGACAGACATCAAAGCAATCCTGGCCTATTCAACTATCAGCCAGCTGGCATACATGATGACAATGTATGGTTACACATCCTACCATGAACCTGGTTTAGGGGTGGCAGCAGCAACTTTCCATCTTCTCAATCACGCGACCTTCAAAGCATGTCTTTTCCTGGTAGCAGGTATTGTTGCACACGAAGCAGCAACCCGGGACATACGTAAACTCGGAGGCTTGCGAAAGGACATGCCTATTACCTTTATTATTGCATCCATAGCAGCCCTTGCAATGGCGGGAATTCCCCCACTTAACGGTTTCCTGAGTAAGGAAATGTTCTATGAAACCTCGGTTGAGATGGGGCACATCATAGGAGGACCTTTCACATTCCTGATACCTGCAGCAGCAGTGCTGGGAGGTGTGTTTACCTTTGCTTATTCCATCAAACTTATCGACGGGATATTCCTGGGAGAAAAACACCATGACCACCTTCCGGAACATATACATGAACCACCTTACACAATGCTTGTTCCTGCAGCATTCCTTGCAGGTCTTGTTATCCTGTTTGGCCTTGTCCCTTCGATTCCGATCCACAACATAATTGAACCCACAACCGCAGGAATTGTGCTCGAGGAAGTACATCTGCATGTGAAACTCTGGCATGGTTTTACACCGGCCCTTTTCATGACAATAATCACTTTCATCGCGGGGCTGGCAATCTACACACGCTACGACAACATAGCGGCCTGGCAGGACAGATTTAATGCAAGATACCCATGGGTAAGTGTGAACTATTACTATGACAGGATCGTTGATGGAGCAAAGGGAAGTGCAAAGGGATTTGCAGGCTTTGCCCAGCCTGGAAGCATAAAACTCTACATCTATGCAATACTAGTTTTAATGGTCATACTCTTTACAATACCCTTATTCATGATGACAACACAGGTATTCTCTGTTAACCTTAATTTTGATATCCCCTTTTATGAATCTGTCATAATGATATTAATGGTTGTAGCAGCAATTGCAGCAGCAACCCTACATCGATATCTTTCTGCTGTAATAGCTATTTCTGCTGTTGGTTATCTGGTCAGCCTGATGTTCATATATCTCAAAGCACCGGATCTTGCCCTAACACAGTTTCTTGTAGAAACCCTCGCAACAATAATATTTCTGCTTGTGATAGCAAGGGTCCCCCAGACATTCAAGGAAAAAATACCAAAAAACATCTTGCTAAGAGATATAATGATTTCACTTGCTGTTGCTTCAACTGTGTTGATTCTATTACTTAATGCAACACAGGGCATAGTGCCACCATTTGAATCCTTGTCCCACTATTTCCTTGAGAACAGCGTTAAACTTGCAGGAGGACATAATGTTGTAAATGTGATTCTTGTAGATTTCCGTGGTTATGACACCCTGGGGGAAATATCAGTATTATGTCTGGCAGCACTTGGCGTCTATAATCTGATAAAAAGCAGAGGTGAAGGAGAATGACTACATTAATCACAAAAACAATTACAAAAATCTGTATCCCTCTTGTAAGTTTATTTTCCATATCCCTTTTACTGGCAGGGCACAATAATCCCGGAGGGGGATTTATCGGAGGTGTAATGTTTGCCTCTGTAATTTCCCTGACCTATGTAGTATTTGGTTTAAAATATACCAAATCATTCTTTAACCCTTCCTGGGACAAATTATTCGGGATAGGATTACTTCTTGCTTCATTGACTGCTTTTGGAGCAATCGTATTTGGACATAATTTTTTTAGAAGTGCGGTTGAATTTATCGAAATACCATTCTACGGCGAAATAGAGTTGGCATCAGCCAGCCTCTTTGATATTGGTGTATATTTTGTCGTAATAGGCACTCTGCTACATATATTCAAAAACGTGGGTGAAGACAAATGAACAATACAATATTATCGATTACAATAGCCCTAATTTTTGGCATTGGGACATTTCTAATCCTCCGCAGGGACATTATAAAGGTTATTATTGGATTGTCCCTCATTTCTCATGCAGTAAACATGCTAATCGTTTCAACCGGCTTGTTTGATGGTGAAAAAGCTCCCATTATAACAAACGGTCATCATGATTCTGGAAGCGGAATCATTTTCACGGATAAATTGCCAGACGGCATGCTTGCACCTATCGTACCTTCCGGCATGGAAACCCAATTCGTAGATCCACTTGTCCAGGCCCTTGTACTGACAGCTATTGTAATCAGTCTTGCAATAACTGCATTTATACTTATATTGGCCTACCGCATCCACGAGGAATATGGTACCACGGATATCAGGGAACTCCGGAGGCTGCGGGGATGAACTATCTGGATCATCTACCGATACTGGTTGTCGCAATACCTATTCTTATGTCAGCATTAATGATTATGCTGCGTTCCAGACCAACTTTCCAGAAAATACTCAACATAATTGTATCAGCATCCATATTATTAATGAGTATTATTCTCCTCTTGCAAGTATGGAACAGCGGAATACAGGTTTACGAAGTTGGGGAATGGGGCAAATACGGAATTGTACTCGTGGCCGATCTGCTTGGATCAGGAATGGTTGTGCTCAGTTGCGGAATATCCTTGCTTGCACTTATCTATTCCCTTGACTATATCGAAGATAAATCCCTTAATACTACATATTTTTCCCTTTTCAATTTGCTTATGGCAGGCCTGAATGGGACATTCCTCACCGGGGATATCTTCAACATGTTCGTGTTTTTTGAGGTACTGCTACTTTCATCATGTGGACTTGTCGTAGCGTCCGAATACGGAGGTGTTACAAAAGTTTCTGACAAGATGGAGGCGACGTTCAAGTATCTCATGTTGAACATAATAAGTTCAATGGTGATGTTGATCGCAATTGCTTGCCTCTATGCAACTGTGGGCACCCTCAATATGGCAGACATGTCTGTCAAAATAGCCGCAATGAGTGATGCAGGAACCTTACCCTGGCATATCTATTTCATTGCTTTACTGTTTATCATCGTTTTTGGCAACAAAGCAGCCATATTCCCCCTTCATTACTGGCTGCCGGATGTCCACCCTACAGCCCCGTCACCCATAAGTGCCATGCTTAGTGGTGTGATGATCAAGGTGGGGGCATACGGAATTCTCCGGGTATATTTCCTGGTCTTTAAAGATGCATTGTTTTTACTACAACCAATTATCATCCTGCTTGCATTGATTACCATAGCAATCGGGGCAATTGCTGCTGTCGGCCAGAAAGATGTCAAACGTCTGCTTGCATATTCCAGTGTCAGCCAGATAGGGTATGTATTCTTGGGAATTGGTATGGGAACCGCGTATGCCCTTGCAGCATCCCTGGTATATCTTGTTAATCATGCAATTGCCAAATCAATGCTTTTCCTGACATCTGGCGGAATCATCCATCACGCGGGAACAAGAGATATGGATAAAATGGGAGGAATGGTGAAAAGTGCACCCCTTATGAGTAGCATGTTCCTTATAGGAGCAATGTCCATTGCAGGACTGCCACCATTGGGAGGTTTTATAGCAAAGTTTGTCCTCTTTGATGCTGCTATATTAGGGGAATATTATTTACCGGTCCTTATAGGATTTGCATTCGCAGTATTTACAATATTCTATATGTTCAGAGCATGGTTACTTATGTTCTGGGGTGAAGCCAGGGACGTAGAAAAATATGGGCCTTATTCATCACATGGTCTTTCACCCATGATAACAGTACCAATAGTTGTACTTGCAGTCGCTGTACTTACCCTTGGTGTGTATTCAGAACCATTGATAGCCCTTTCCAGTGAGATTGCAAATCAGCTACTTGATCCACAACCATATATCAACGCAGTCCTGGGAGGAGAAGTACGATGAAAAGGTATGTGCTATATGCCATTGCACTGGGTTTTGTGTGGTGTTTTGTTCACGGTGTTGTAAATCTGAGTAATTTCCTCATTGGTGCATTGATAGGACCTTTTGTGATCAAAGCTTTTAAAGACCTATACGATTTCAAGGAAGAAGTATCTTATACAGAAACATTGAAACGTATTCCAAAACAGATACATTATTTTGCCATACTCATGGTCAATATTGTAAAAGCAAGTATAGTAGTAGCAAAAACTGTACTCCAACCAAAAATCAACATAAAGCCCGGCATAATAGCAGTTCCGATAAGAGCAAAAACAGATGTTGGTATAACAGCTATTTCAAACACTATCAGTCTGACTCCCGGGACCCTTACGATTGATGTATCTGATGATAGGTCCACATTATATGTGCATTGCCTGGACATAGACAACGTGAAAAAAATACGCGATTCAATAAAGGATGACCTTGAAGAATATGTATTGGAGGCATTTGAATGAATACAGTAAATCTTCTTGACATAGCACTTGTATTTATGGTATTATCAATAATTCCCTGTATTTATCGGATAATTAAAGGCCCCACAATTCCGGACAGAGTGATCGCAGTTGATTCCCTTGCAACAGTAATTGTGGTTATGCTGGGTGTTTATTCTTTTGTGCAGGGATCTGTGTTCTTCATGGATGTCGCCCTTGTAATTTCTATAATAGCATTCGTAGGGACAGTCACAATCGCAAAATACCTGGATGAGGGAGTGGTATTCTGAGCAATATAACATTTATACAGGATATTCTTAGCAATTTCTTTTTTTTCGCAGGGATGGTCTTTGTATTTCTGGGAATGCTGGGACTTTACCGGCTCCCTGATGTATACAACCGGCTTCACGCAACAACCAAGATCGGAACACTGGGAGCCTTTGGAGTAATGATGGGAATCGTTGTAAAACTTGGGTTCGGACCCATGGGAATCAAAGCAATTACAGTTGGTCTTTTCCTTCTGTTAACAGCTCCCGTAGCAGCTCACATGATCAGCCGGGCTGCTCACCGGCACGGAGTTGGACTTTGCGAAGAATCAACGGTAGATGACTACGGTAAAACCTATTGTCTAATAAATTCCAGCTGCCCGGTTAAACAGGAAGAGACTATTGAAAATGACAATGAGAAGATGTGAAAGTTAAAGATATAAGGTTAGTCTGTCTTGAGATAGGGAAGAAATGGATCAAGTACCCCATATGCAAAAAAAAACAGAGATTATGAGGATTGCTGAAGAGACAGCAGAAGATATATTCAAAAAAGCAGGAAAGCTGTTGCGAGAAGGCAAAACGGTTGCATTCCCTACAGAAACAGTTTATGGACTGGGAGCCGATGCCCTTAACCCACAAGCTGTAGAGCAGATATTTAAAGCAAAGGGAAGGCCTGCTGATAATCCCCTTATAGTCCATGTATCAAATCAGGAACAATGCAACCAGCTGGTGATCACTTTCACCCCCCTTGCTGAAAAACTTGCAGAATGCTTCTGGCCAGGACCCCTAACAATAATTCTCGAAAAAACAGATAGGGTGCCTTATATAACTACAGGAAGACTTGAAACCGTAGCAATCCGCATGCCTGCAAACCAGATTGCCCGGAAGATTATCGAAGCAGCCTGCAAACCGATTGCTGCCCCCAGCGCAAACATTTCCGGCAGACCCAGCCCTACAACTGCATCCCATGTCGAGGAAGACCTGCAAGGCCGAATAGACGCAATTGTGGACGGGGGGGAAGTAGAAATTGGTGTGGAATCCACAGTTGTCGATGCACGCAGAGAGGTTCCGGTGATATTACGCCCGGGAAAAATCTCCGCCAAAGATATACAGCAGTGCACAAAAACAGAAGTATGTATTGGATATGCAAGAAAGGATAATATGGAAAAACCTCTTTCACCCGGCATGAAATATACCCATTACTCCCCTTCTGCAAGAGTTATACTTGTGCAGGGAAAAGCAAAAGATGTAGCTGCAAAAATTGCAGACATTATTGGAAAAACCAATGATGACCAGAAAAAGGCAGGATTGTTACTTACAGTAGAAATCCAAAAAGAATTCCCGTTGGAAAAGAAATTATCTATAGGCCAGGGAACCAAACCCAGAGAGGCAGCAAAACGTATTTTTGCAGGATTAAGAGAGATGGACTCAAAAGGTATGGATTTGATAATTGTAGACGGTTCCTTTACTGAAAAAGGAATTGGAGCTGCAGTCCTTGAGAGGCTGCAAAAAGCAGCTGATATGATTATAACTACATAATGGATGTGAACACCTATGAAGGATGAGAAAAAAGAATATCTTGTACACAAGCAGATGTATCAAAGTACCGTTAAAAGAAACAAGAAAATTGGCCTGGCAAACATGTTTATCCTGGGTACAGGACTTATACTAAAGTATGTGGGCAGGTCTGATCTCGGTGAGAATTTTATATGGCTGGGAATTGTAATCCTTCTGTACACGTTCGGCTCCAACATGTTGGCAAAAAGGGAAATGCAAAAACACCAGCCAAAATAACTCAGTCCTCTCTCACCGGACAAGCACACATTTCAAGCAGAGCTTCTTCTCCGGTGCGGGAACCTCTTCCTATAAGAATGTCCCCACCCTCAACACGGGTGCGGGCACTTGGACTGTAAAGCCACCTTCCGGCTCTTTTTACAGCCATTATGTGGACTCCTGTCTCCGTGGCAAGCTGCAGTTCTCCGAGAGTATCACCTACAATCGGAGAACAGTCTTCCACTACAACCCTTGTAATAACTTCGTCCGAACCCCTGACAGCAAGAGTGATTATGGGGTGCAATTCTATATCCCTTAGAACCGTATCAGCAATACCATACGCAGCATCAGAGATGGCTTCAGAAGCATTGGCAAGATGTAATAGACCTTTGAGTTCGTCAACATCTGAGACGTGTTTTGCGGTTTCAAGTACCCAGTGCTGAAGATCATATTTCATTACATCCATCTCAGACTCGATGGCCCGTACCTCTTCTGCTATGTCATTATTGTCGTAGAGTATTGCAAAATAAGCAAGTCCTACAGACATTTCAGCCATGTTTTTCATATCTACGATGATGTCCACAGCCTTTTCCAGGTCCCTTAATATCCTCTCGTGTGAATTATCCTTTAAAACATACTCTTTGTTGGTGGCTAATTTGATCAGAAGTGGGACCCCTTCATCATGTCCTCGTGCAAACAGGACATCCCCGGAACGTATGCGGGTTGAATGATCCGGATCATATATCCAATCATTCTGACGTCTGATAGCAATAAGCCACATCCCGGTTTCTGTATCCAGTTCAAGGTCACCCAGTGTATAGCCGCTCATGCAGGAATCATCGCTTACTGTCACCCTTAGAATGGTTTCTTCAGCTTCTCTGAGTGCCATTTTTAGTTCCAGTGGAATACCCATCTGCATAAGGACTATTTGGGCGATATCAGCAGCTGCATTTGCAATTTTTTCAGAAGATGAAGCTACCTGAAGCACACCTGTCATTTCTTCGGCTTCCTCAACACGACGGGTGCTCAACATTGCAGCCATGTTCATGTGATAATAGTAAGTATCCATCCTCTCTTCTAAACGGAGGACTTCCTCAGCAATATCCTCATCGTCATAAACCATAGCAGAGTAAGCAAGATCTACCATCAGTTCTGACGTGTCTTTCATTTGAATAAGAAGGTCTTTGAGATTAGTAGGGCTGTATTTGATCTCCTTGGGACACATGGTTCATTCTACCTTTGTTAACTTAAACTAATTCGCGAATATAAAAGCATAATCATTATTAATTCAGAAAAACTTCAACAATGCTATAACTCCAAATATAGCAGAGATACCTACAACATCACCGATAGTTGCAATTATAGGAATAACGGTATCATCCGGATCAAGCCCGAATTTGTGAGATGCAACTGCCACAACTACTGTTACTGTATATACGATGACCAGTTCTATCAGGCATGCCAGTACCGAGATGGTGAAGAGGGTTGTAAACTCTATACCATTGTAAACAATCATTCCCACAATCCATACCACTACACTCAGGAAACAGGAAGCTACAATACCTACAATAAAAGCGGCTATAAGGCTATTGCGTACAACAGGATTCTTATGGATACGTGTGGTACCAAGACCCATATGAAAAGCTGAAGCAAGCCTTGCTCCAAGCATGCTGCCGGTATCTCCTCCTATTTTAATTAATGCGGGTATCAGGAGTAAAAGGATAGGATTTGAGATCAAACTATCCAGATTCGAGTTCATGATCTGACCTGCAAATAGGCCGATGAAAGAAGTAAGGAAAAGAATAGGAGCACTGCTTTTCACTATACTTCCAATGGTGTAATAGCTCATATTGCCAACACCACCTTTGCGGAAAGAAACAGCATGAACATGGATACGATGTCGCCGAGAGTTGCTATAGAGGGCGTGACAACATTATCCGGGTCAAATCCGAACCTGAACATACCTATAGCAAAAAACGTTGCTATTACAGAGAGAATTAAACCTGAAGACAGACCTGCCATCACGGCTATTAATGTAAGGGTTAAGGCACCTGCACTTTCCAGACCCAGGGCAATTGTCATAAGATGACCCAGCAAGCCCAGTACAAAAGAGAGTAACAAACTGAGTAAAAGAGAACCCCCAATATTGTTGAGCAATTCGGGATTGCGCTCGATTTTTGTAATCAGACCCATATGTATTGCACTACCCAGACGGGACCCCAGAGTAGAGGAAATGTTACCCCTCATTCCAAGCACTGCCGGAGTTATCACTAACAGACCGGGAATTACCTGAAGTTCTTCTGTCATACCGGAAAGAATAAGGCCTGCAACAACACCTCCTAAAGTAGCAAGAAGCTCAAAGGGGAGAACTTCCCTGACAATCGAACCGATACTTGCATAATCCCCGAGATAATAGGCTTCGATATCTTCTTCATATTCATAATCTTCAGGGTCTGAATCCATCAAAACCTAATCAACTGTTACTATTATAAAAAGAATGTCATTCCCTGCATCAAAAATGCTATATACAACTTGTAACATCTAGGGGATGCAAACGCAGGCAGGGGCCCGTGGTCTAGCCGGTCATGACATCGCCTTTACACGGCGAGGATCCTGAGTTCGAATCTCAGCGGGCCCATCACAATATACTTTTTTTTCTTGTTATTTAATTTAAAGCTGTATTGATAATTTTAGATTTAAAACACAGGAATAAAGAGAAATATCCATATCCGGGTTTTCTGACTATGTAAAAACATACAGTACTTTTGCACAACATGTAAACAGCGTTATATGTCACAATGACATTTGTTATGTAAGGGAGATGTATGACATCAAAAGAAGAAATTCTCGGAGAACTATACAAATATTTTATAGAAACCAATGAAAAAGAAGTATACAGGTCTATCGATAAATGGTTTGAAAAAGGCTATGAGGAAAAACAACTCCTATTCAAACTTATTGAAGCGCAGGAGGAGGTTGCCAGAAGATTTGAAGAAGAGGAATGTTACCTTGCCAATTTAATGAATTCAACCATCATTCTTCAAAAATCCAACAAGCTCATCACTGAAAAATTGGCCAACGAAGGCATTGCTTTCAAAAACAGGGGAACTGTAGTTATAGGAACTGTAAAAAACGATACACATGACCTGGGAAAAAATATTGCTTCATGCAGGCTGCAGATCACAGGTTTCAGGGTAATTGACCTGGGCAGGGATTTGCATACATCAGAAATTGTTGATGCTACAATTAAGAATAAAGCCGACATACTTGCAGTGTCCTCAATGACAAGCATCACAATGAATAACCTCAAGGAAATCGTCGATCTGTTAAGAGAAAGGGGATACAGAGAAAATGTAAAAATAATGGTCAGCGGTGCTCCGGTAACACAGGAATACGCTGACAGCATCGGGGCGGATGCATATGTAAGGACTGCATCAGAAGCCGTGGAAACTGCTGAGAATTTTATAAAACAGAAAGATTGAATAGAGGGTGAAACCATGCCAGCACTATACATTATTTCCTGTCGTATGTTTGAGGATGAACTGGTACACATATTTGAGGAAGAAGAGAATATCAGCCTTCTTATTGTTGAAAACGAAAATACAGAAGGTATCGAAAAAAAACTAAATGAACTTTCCATCAAATACGATAAATTATCACCGGAAAATATTGATAGATATACAGGCAAAAAGGAAGATTTCATTGTTGTATTGCATCTTCTGGAATTTGCACTGGATGCGGATCCTTCACTTCTCAAAGATAAAGTATACAGGACTATTGAGGAAAACGGGGAATACTTTGATGGTATCCTTGTTTTTTACGGTCTGTGTGGCAATGTTCTTGGTTCACTCGAAGAAGATTTTGCCCACCTCAATATTCCAGTACGAATTCTCAAGGATTCTTACGGAAATGTAGTAGATGACTGTATCTGTGCCTCATTTGGCAGCAGGGAATCCTACATGGAAGCAATGCAGGGAGATGAGAGAGGAGAAGGTACCTACTTCCTCACACCAATGCAGGCATCTAACTGGAGGGAAATGCTCGTCCTTGCAAGACTTACTCCTGACCCCAACAATATTGAAATGACTAAAACTGTTTTTGACTATTCCGGATATAAAAATGTAGGAAAAGTTGACACAGGTTTGCGCTATGAAAAGGATTTCGAAGACACGGTTGAAGAATTCGCCACTCTCTTTGATTTCAAAAAACGTAACTTTACAGGTTCTACGAAAATTACTGATGAGAATTATTATTCAATAAAGAATGATATACTTAAAAAATGAAAAAATTCAAAGGACACATCCTGACTACATCCTTTTATATTTGGCTTTGTTAATTAAACATAGTTATATAGGTTGAGCATCTATGTACCTATATGAACTGTCCTAAATGTAAGAGTTCCAATCACAAAAAGAATGGTAAAGTAGATGGGCGTCAACGTTACAAATGTCACGATTGCGGATATAATTATACTGTTGAGATAAAATCAACTGCTAGTTCCGCTTCTGTAAAAAGGCAGGCTTTACAACTCTATCTTGAAGGATTAGGTTTTCGTTCCATCGGGAGATTTTTGGGAGTAAGCCATGTTTCTGTGTATAATTGGATTAAAAAATTCGGCCAGGAATTAGAAGACCTAAAAAGCGAAAATGAGATAAAGATTGTTGAAATGGATGAGATGCACACTTATATTGGTAACAAAAAAAATATTGCTGGATCTGGATTGCTATTGATAGAATTGGGAAAAGGTTCAATCAACTGTTCTTTTGGTAACAGAGGCACGGAAACTGGGATACAACTCTGGGATAAATTAAGGGATAGTGAAATAAAAGAAGTCATGACAGATCACTGGAAAGCATATGCAGAGTTTCTTCCAGAGGCGATTCATACTCGATCCAAAGCTGAAACATATACCGTAGAAGGATATAACAGTATATTTAGGCATTTTCTGGCAAGGTTGAGAAGAAAGTCTAAATGTTATACAAAGAGCCTTGAAATGTTACGATACTCTGTCCTACTGTTAATCAAGTACAGAAACAAAGAATTAGCAATATTTAATTAACAATGCCTTATATTTTTATACACTTAATAGTTGATAATCGGAACTATCAATAAAATAGTCAAATTTTCTTTCCTAACATTAAGAATCACGATAAAGAACTTTTCTGCATCCAATTGCATTAAATACAATCATAGCCATATTTACACTAAAGATTAACGTGGGGGTATTAGTTGATCAAAATAGTAGTTGTAACACTAACTTTGTTATTATTCTTAGCAGCAGGTATGGCCGGAGCATGGCAACCGGAAACGTGCAAGGATTGTCATCTTGAAAAATATAATATATGGAATGCTTCTGCCCATGCAGAATCTCTAAAAGCCGCAGGGGGGTCGGTTGTTGACATTGAAAGATGTACAGAATGTCATGTTGAATCCTCCATAAAAAAAGCCTGGGGTAGAGATGATGTGGAAGCCACAATTGAACCAATCACCTGTGAAGTCTGTCATAATCCACCTGATGCAGGTTATGATGCCCATCTGGACACCCCATCCGCCCATATCCCGGAAGTGACCCTTTCTGCTGAAATGTGTGGGAACTGCCACAAGGATTCCCACCATCCGATCATCGAGGAATGGGATGAATATGGCACTGAAAGCTTTGACATGGATTCAATGGCAAGTCATTCCGAACCCACCAATGTGGCAGAACCCTTCATTCTGAACAGGGATAACTCATGTGTTTCATGCAAGAGCACTGATGGAGCTATTCCCTCCCTGGAAGATGAAAGTATCTATGGTCTAAACCTAAATGATGTTCCACAGCCTGAAGACGTAGAAGAATGGCGTGTCACCTGTGTAGCCTGCCATGAACCACATTCTGCAGAATACCATATAGAAGGGGCTTTGCTCTGTGGGAACTGCCATAATGGTATGGGTGCCACGGCAGACGGCATGACAACGGAAATTCATCATCCCAACTGGGAGATGTATAACGATTCTATCTATAGAACAGGCAACCACCCTGAGACCGGGTGTTCGGATTGCCATATGGCTTCACGAGAATACAATGACACCACACACCAACCAGCTGTGACCGGGCATACCTTCGATTACGAACCCGAACTGCTATTCAGTTCCGAATCATCCAGTGAATGTTATGATTGCCATGATGAAGAGTTTGCAGAGGTCATTGAAACAAAACAGGGCTTGATTGCGGAAAGGATTGAAGAAGTTAAAACTGTACAGAACAATGCCAGTGTTGCTCTGGAAAATCTCAACGGTACAGCTTCCTATGAAAAAAACCTTGAGAACTACAACAATGCAGTCTTTTACATGCATTTTGTTGAAGAGGACGGAAGTCTTGGCATTCACAACATGGAAAAGGCCAATGAATACCTGGACAAATCGGATAAATTATTCAATTCTGTAACCGAAAGTGAAGAACCGGTTGAGCAACCCGGCTTTGAAGCAATTGTTGCAGTCTTTGGCCTAATGTTTATGTTCTGGATAACAAAAAGAAGGGACTGAATTATCCCTTCACTCTTAATTTTCCTTTTTCTTTTCGATTTGCTCTCTCAGTGCCTTAATGCCCAGTGTAGGCGGAACTTTTTTCGGACAGACTGCCACACATTTGTAAACCAGGTCACAACCCCACACACCGGACTCTGAATCAACAAAATCCAGTCTTTCCTGGCGACTGGCATCATCTTCCCTGGGATCAAGATGCATACGCCAGGCTTTGGCAAGAGTTGCCGGGCTGAGGTATGTATCATCCCTTGCAGCCACCGGACATGAACCGTGACAGCAGGCACACAGGATGCAGTTGGTATACTTCTCAATCTTTCCCCGCATATCCGGATCCATCAGGTTACCCCCTTCAGGATGTTCTTCAGGAGAGCTTATCCAGGGTTTGATAGAATCCACCAGATTATAGAAGGAATCCATGTCCACAATGAGGTCACGAATTACCTTCAGGTTGGGCAAGGGTTCTATCAGGATTTCTTCATTTTCTTCTCCTGATTCTGATTTCTGGCCTGCTACAAATATGTCGCCTGAACCTTCTCTGGTATTTTCTTTTTTAGCGATACCTACCTGTGTCCTGCAGGCAAGCCGGGGAACCCTGTTGATAAGCATGCCACAACTTCCACATACAGCACCTCTGCAGGCGTACCTGAAGCAAAGACTGCCGTCCATGTGTTCCTGAACATAAAAGAGAGCTTCCAGTACAGTCATACCGGGAGTTTGCTCAATATCGAAAGTATCATACCACTCCCTGCTTTCATCCTGGCGCTTAATTTTCAGGTAAACCATCAGTATTCCCTCCTCTTTGGCTGAAACTGCGTTATCGTCACATCTTTGTATTCCAGTTTAGGATTGCCATCCTTCAGATAAGCAAGAGTGTGTTTGAGCCATTTCTCATCATCCCTTTCCAAAAAGTCGGTCCTGTAATGTGCGCCGCGGCTTTCCTCTCGCACCAGTGCACCTTCAGTGATAACCCGGGCAATATCCAGCATTCCTTTAACTTCCAGTACATTCATCAATTCCATATTGAATGCATTGACCCTGCTTTTCACATGGATATTTTCACCCCTCTTTTCCAGGGCTTTCACATTTGCAAGCCCGGTTTCAAGGTCTCCACGGTTACGATAAACACCCACATACCTCTGCATGGTCTGTCTTAATTCATCCTTTACATCGGCAAAGCTTTCCCCGCCGTCACCCATCATAGAATCAATATTGGACCTTTCTTCAGTAAGACTTTCATTGAGGCTATCTTCAGAAGGCATAGCAATGCTTTTCACAGCATTAGCTGCATGTTCACCTGCCCTTTTTCCAAATACAATTGTATCAAGTAATGAATTGCCTCCCAGCCGGTTTGCCCCATGCACACTGATACAGGCACATTCCCCAATTGCGTACAGTCCATCCAGCGGCGTCAATCCATCTTTGCCCGAAGAGATACCCCCCATGGAATAATGATGTCCCGGCTGTACGGGTATAGGTTCCTTGATGGGATCAACTCCGGCAAAATCGATACATATCTGACGAATACCACTCAGTCGCTCATTGATCAGTTCCTTACCCAGATGGGTTATATCAAGCTGTACATATCCTCCGGAAAAGCCCCATCCTTCATCGATCTCGGTCTGGATGGAACGTGCAACGATATCTCTGGGAGCCAACTCCATGGATTCAGGTGCATATTTATCCATGAATCTTTCATGATCTTTGTTGTAGAGGTAACCACCTTCTCCCCTTACACCTTCAGTGATCAGGATATTGGTTCCCCACAAGGTAGTTGGATGAAATTGTACAAATTCCATGTCCTGAATAGGAACTCCGGCGCGATAAGCCAGGCTGATGCCAAAGCCTGTATTGATTATGGAGTTCGTGGAACGCTGGTATATACGTCCGTAACCGCCTGTTGCAATTACAATTGACTTGGCCCTGAAAGATTCCAGCTCAGAATTAAGCAAATTGAGTGCCACAAAGCCGGTACACCTATTGCTATCTGTGGCCAGTCGGGTTACCATCCATTCATTGTAGATCCTGACCCCGGCCCTTAATACCTGTTCGTACATGGTATGCAACAAGTTGTGACCCGTCCTGTCCCCTGCATAACATGTCCTGGGAAAACCGGCGCCTCCGAATGGCCGCTGGGCTATTTTTCCGTCTTCAGTACGGGAAAACAGTGTCCCCCAATTCTCCATTTCATAAACTATTTCAGGAGCTTCCTTGCACAGGATTTCCACTGTGTCCTGATCCGCAAGGTAATCACTACCCTTTACAGTATCATAGGCATGACTGTCCCAGCTGTCATCAGGACCTATGGATGCATTTATCCCTCCCTGTGCAGCTACGGAATGACTGCGAATAGGTGGAACCTTGGAGATAACGGCCACGTCAGCTCCATTTCTTTTAGCCTCAAGCGCCGCCCTGAGACCGGATAAACCTCCCCCTATCACTATAATATCATGTTCTATCATGTCCTTCCCCCGTCATATTAAGTGGATTCAATAATTCCTCTATTTCATCTTTTGAAAAGCCGAAATCTTTTCTTTCTACCACTTCACGTATGGTACTGTTTGTCCTGTGAGCTTCATAGATGATTTCCGCAGCCTTTTCATAACCTATTCTGGGTGCCAGTGAGGTGCCCAGTGCCAAACTTGATTCTGCCAGTTTAAAGCAGTGATCCACATTGACAGTTATTCCTTTGAGACAACGTTCATTGAAAGAGTCGACACCTCCTGCCAGAATTGTTATCGAATTAAGAATATTATGGGCAAGGACGGGAGTAAAGACGTTCAATTCACATTGTCCCCCCTGAGCTGCCATCATTATAGTAGTATCATTGCCGACCACCTGGAAACATACCATGTTCAACATCTCAGCCATCACCGGATTGACCTTACCGGGCATGATGGATGAACCCGGCTGTACTGCCGGTAATAAGAGTTCCCCGAAACCTGTGCGTGGACCACTGGATAACAACCTTAGATCATTTGCAATCTTTATCAGGCTCACAGAGATGCCCTTTAAAGCCGACGATGTGGATAAAATAGTATCGGCTCCCTGTGTGGCTTCAAAGGGATTTTCTGTTAATCTGAAATCAATGCCTGTTATATGATTCATTTCCTGAATCGCAACCTCACTGAAACCGTTTGGTTTGTTGAGACCAGTACCTGTAGCCGTACCTCCCATATTGAGCGCCTTCAAATCCTCCAATACACGTCCCAGTTGTAGTATCCCCAGCTCCAACATCCTTGAATAACCACTGAATTCCTGCCCCAGGGTCACAGGCACGGCATCCTGGAGGTGGGTCCTGCCGGGTTTTACCACCCTGATATACTCCGTGGCTTTTGCATCAAGTTCATCCTGCAGATTGTTAAGCACAGGCAAAAGTTCATTTGTTATTGTTTCCGTGGCAGCGATATGGATTGCCGTATGGGTTGTGTCATTGGAGGACTGGGACATATTAACATGATCATTGGGATGGATAACATCGTAACAACCTTTATGATAACCCAATATCTCAAGAGCCCGGTTGGCGATAACCTCGTTGGCATTCATATTCTGGGACGTACCGGCACCTGATTGGAAAGCATCCAGCACAAAATGGTCATCAAATTTTCCATCCCGCACCTCCCGGGCGGCTTTGTAGATTGCCTCACCCGACTTACGGCTAAGTTTTCCGGCTTTCATATTGGCTTTTGCAGATGCCATTTTGATGGCGGCCTGTGCCCTGATAAAAGCAGGAGGCAGTTTCCGGCCACTAACCCTGAAATTATTCACAGCCCGGGCGGTCTGGGGACCATAATAAGCATCATCTGGAACCTCCACCTCCCCCAGTGTGTCTTTTTCAACCCTCACCATTGTATCACCTGTAACGGACATTTTATACACCGGACTTACGTCATTTCAAACCGGCAATTCCAAAACTCCCTAATAAAAATAAAAGATCTTCAGTAATAAGTGTATGTAACGATCTGGAAATGTGCAGAAGGATGGGGATCAATAATTATATTTCAGTGGATGGAAAATAACATGCCTTATTTGAGATTTTGCCAGCTCAAGAATTTGTTCTTCCAGAAATGATTTTGAGGGAAATTCAGGGTGGGATGTAGAAAAAAACAAATCCTTTATTTTCTCTCCCACTATATCATCAAAACCGCTTTTAACCTGTATTATCATAGAACCTTCGCAATATTCATTTTCAGCAAGCACGTTATCCCTGTCACCATCAGTAATTCCTATCAAGGGTATTTCCAGACGTTTCAGGATGCTTCCTGCAATAGCCGTGGTGTCATCTCCAACTGAAATTACCAGATCCGCTTTTCTTGCCAGTTCGAATGTCCTTTCAGCTTCATGATTAATTAGTACAGCCCGACAGGACTTACGCTTATGAACATCAATTCTTTTCCGGTTCATTGATTCCAGAACAGGAGTGCGGCGTAAATTTCCACTTTTTATCCATGCTGTTTCAGGGTCAATCTTACCGATATATGAAGCAAGTTTTTCCACACCATGTTTTTTCAATTGCCCGCCTTTGATGGCAGTAATAATCCCATCCTCAAATATTAATTCCACATCCCCAGCATTGGCGTAACCGATTACAAGCCCGTTGACCATAATGGATTCTTCGGGCAGGATCCCTGAAATATTGCGTATCGTTCTGTGACCGTTTTTTCTGATAGATGGCTGTTTTGCAGGTTCAGGGTACACCAATGGCATACCCAATTTCCTGCATAGCCAGTATACATCGGGATTTACATCTTTTCCCCTGTGAATAACTTTCCCGTCCGAATTCCCGGGTCTTTCAACCTGTACAAGGGGGACTTCAACATCCACTCTATCAGCTACAATATTTCCAAAAACAGTCCCGCTTTCAATGGTTTTACCATGATTTAGCAGGAATACACAGTCACACTCATTTGCAATTTCAGTAATCGCCTCACTGGGTTTGCTCAAACTCCAGATGTCGATTAAATCTTCAAGAAAGGAATCCAGCACGGCCAGTTTACACATAGTCCCGGCGGCTACGGCATACACGTCTGCTCTTGCTGAAAGAAGTTGTATTATTTTCCCGGCCCAGCCACTGTCTATTATTTCCGGGCCGTGTATTATAATTCCATATTTCATCCTGTCATCCTTGTACTTAATGTCTCATAGGTGAAGATAAATTTATATCTTATCGATTCAAACCCTCAACCTGACAAAAGTCGGTCTATTCTGAGTAATATCCATCCCCTCCATTTTACCGTCATATGCGACTTTTGTCTTCATTGCAAATAAATGAGGACCGACAAAATGACCGTAATCACTGTACCCTATGGTAACGAAAGTATTGATGTCAATATTCCGGATTCCAATATGGGTGATATCCTGATGCCCTCTGAAATAGAAGTACAATCTCCCCCCGATGAGCTTGTAAAAAATGCTCTTGCAAATCCGGTAAACAGCAAACGACTTTCAGAAATCGTAACACCAGAATCCAGTGTAGCCATCATAGTCAGTGATATAACCCGTCCATCCCCTTCTTCAACAATGCTCCCAATACTTCTTGAAGAATTAAAATCCGGAGGATGTACCGAAGAAAATGTAACGGTGGTCTGTGCCCTGGGACTTCATCGCCAGCAGACTGAAGAGGAGATTAAAAAAATACTGGGTCCTCTTTATGGAAAAGTCAGGTTTGTTGAACACGATAAAGAGAATTGTGCAAAGGTGGGAACAACTTCCAGGGGAACTCCGGTAGAAGTATTCAAAGAAGTTTATGAATCCGATATAATAGTGTGTACCGGTAATATTGAATTCCACTATTATGCAGGTTATAGCGGAGGGGCAAAAGCAATCCTTCCCGGAGTGAGTTCCAATAATTCTGTTATTACAAACCATAAAATGATGACTCTTGAAGAGGCGACTACCGGCAATATCGACAGTCCTGTAAGACAGGATATGGAGGAAGCGACTCAAATATTCGGCCCGGACTTTTTACTCAATGTGGTCCTCAACAGCAAAAAGGAAATCGTCCGGGCTGTAGCCGGTGATATTATAGCTGCCCATAGAAAGGGAGTTGAATGTGTGGATAAAATGTACAAGGTGGAAGTGGAACCTGCAGATGTTGTCATTACAGCAACCGATGTCTCAAAAGGGATGAACCTCTATCAGGCCTACAAACCGCTGGACAATGCAAAAAATGCAGTTATTGACGGAGGCACCATCTTGCTTGCAGCCCCCTGTGGGGAAGGGTTTGGTCATGAAATATTTGAGCGCTGGAGCCGACAATGCAGTTGTCCTGTAGAAACAATTGAAAAATTCAACTCAGATTTTGAGTTTGGGGCTCATAAAGCGGCATTTATCGCACAGCTTGCAATGAAACATGATTTGCTCATGTATTCAGAAATGCCTGAAAAAGATATACAGGATGTGTATTTCAAGCCTGTAGCAGACATCCAGCAGGCAATCGATTCAATCATTGCAAAAAATCCGACCGTGAAAATCCATTTCATGCCTCACGGCCAGAGTACCCTCCCGATTGCAAAATAAAAAAATTAAATTCGGCTGGTTCACGCGTGATCATGTACCCAGAAATCACCTTCCATGGTGACTTCTTTTTTCCAGATGGGCACCTCTGACTTTACTCTTTCAATCGCATCACTGAGGGCTTTGAATAACTCCTGCCGGTGGGCCGATGCTACAACAATGTACACAATATCCTCTCCCCTCATGAGCCGGCCACTTTTGTGATGGATCAATACTTCGATAATTCCTTCTCTTTGTTTGAGGTCATTACATATCTTTTCTATACGCTCATCAGCAACTGTCTCATATTTCTCAAATTCGAGCATTTTTGTGCTGATATCATCTGTCTGTCCTCTGACCACCCCGGTAAAGGTACCGATACTTCCAGTCAGAGGAAATTCAGACATGTGACGTATTTTGTTAATCATACTGTTCAGGGTTACGATTTCGGATGTTTGCTGTACAACTCCTGCAACTTCTTCCATGCCCCAGTCCGAACAGGGAGCAAGCGTGAGTACAACATTCCCTACTTCATCTTCCATCTCCCCCAGCATTATTTTGGGCAAATCGCTGTTTGTCGCACCTTCCACGATAGCGTAATCCATCCCCCTGTCCGCAAGGACTTCAAGGGCTTCATCAAGGCCTCCTCCACGTTGAATAGAAATCACACCTTCATCTGAGACTGCAGTCACATTTTCGGCGCCAGAATCGAAATGTTTACCCGTATCTTTTTCGGGGGAATCAAAACGATGATCATGCATGATCTTTACAGTGCCAACTTTGCCCTTCAAAGCAAGTTTTTCAGCCAGTCTGCAAACAAACGTTGTCTTGCCAGTATTTTTGTAACCAATAACAGCTACGGCTTTCATAATTATGGCATGGAATTATAAGTATAAGTAGGCATTGGATTGGTTTACATAATTTGATAATTAAGAAATATTACGAATTATTTATATATTAGATGATTATTTATATAATGTATGGATGAGCAGAAATTAAGGGTACATGATATGCCCCAGGAGGACAGGCCAAGGGAGAGGATTGCAAAATATGGGCCATCAAGCCTTTCCAATACAGAACTGCTTGCAATAATCCTGCGAACCGGAACTTCGAAGGAAAATGTGATCAATCTATGCAGTCGTATTTTTGCAAATTATTCTATCAAAAATTTGAGTCAGGCCAATATCACAAAGCTGACCGAAATCCATGGTGTGGGGATTGCAAAGGCTTCCCAGATCTCTGCAATATTCGAACTGGCTCGCAGACTTGAGAAACATTCAGATGAGCCGCTGCCACGCATCCGTTCCCCGGATGATGTGTACAAACTCCTGCATCCCCAGTTGAGGTGCCAGAAAAAGGAACATCTTACAACCCTTCACCTTGATACCAAAAACCAGGTCCTCCGGGAAGAAGTGGTATCTATAGGCAGTCTCAATGCCAATATTGTTCATCCAAGAGAGGTATTCAAATCAGCCCTTCTGGAATCAGCAGCCTCTGTTATTCTTACACACAATCATCCATCGGGAGATCCCACTCCAAGCAGGGAAGATATAAATATTACCCGTAAACTCGTTGATGGCGGAAAAATACTCGGAATTGATGTACTGGATCATGTAATAATCGGGGAAGGAAAATTTGTGAGTTTGAAAGATGAAGGATATATCTCCTGACAAAAGATTTAAAGCATTTTCCGACAATTATCCAGCCTAATGAAAGAGATAGAACTTGATGAACCGTACTCGATTCCCTACAGGGCAATCTATGCCATATGTGATGAAAAGGATGAATGTGCGGAGATAATTGAACATAGTAACTGTTATGGTGGTGCTGCATGGGCCAGGCACCATTATTCCCATTCCCCTATTGTCCGGCAGATAAGGACACTGGGAAATATGACTCGCTATCTTGTAGAAATTGATAATGTACCCCTTGAACTAAAGCCATCGTCTGCTGCTGCAGGTATTGAAGCGGTGGAAGTCAAAGATAATGAAGTGGAGATCACCTATGCCGGACTGGGTGGCGGGGGTGTCGGTGCCACTTGTTGTCGTGCACAGGCAGCCGGTGTTGTGCGTTTTGAAACCACCCCATCAGGAGGAGGAAAAGAGGCAAAAGGTACCATCGTTGTACCCCGACGCAAGCGTGTACTGGTGGGTATTGATGATACTGACACCAAAGAAACAGGTGCTACCTGGTGTCTGACCCACAACATCGCAAAAGAACTGGATTGTGTGGAAAGTGTGTATCTGTCCCACTCCCTGGTGCAACTTTTCCCTGTGTCGGCAAGAACCCAGAATTGTGTTTCAACAGTGCTGGAATTTGGATGTGTGGATGAAAGGGCAAAGAACACACTGCTTGAAGATATTCGCAATGCACTGGAAAAATACAGTGCGTCACAGGATACAGGCATGGTTGTCCTCGACTCCTTTAATGCCTCCAGTGTCAGGGAATACAGCAAATTGTGCAGGTCTGCTGAGCTGACATATGAATTTGCAATGGAGTATGCTGAAAATCATGGCGTGGATGTCTGGATGGATGGCAAAGGTGTAATAGGTGCCCTTGCTGCCCTGCCTTGGTTTGCAAGACCTGATGATTCGGTAATAATGGACGCTGAACTTCCATGAATGAACGTCAAATAAGTGGCAAAGATGTGATATTAGGGGCTGCCAGTCTGCTGGAAATTAAGCTGGTCAGCGCGGTTGCCGGCTATCCTGTTACTTCTATTGTGGATCATTTCAAAAACGATGATTTCTGGGCGGACAATACTTTCTGGATGATTAATGAAAAGGTGGCTCTTGAAACTGCACTGGGCGCCTCGATCGACGGGCGCAGGTCTTTTGTCCTGACAAAACATGTGGGTATGAATGTACTTTGTGACCCTCTGGTTACATCCGCCACCCATACAATCGGTGCAGGCCTGGTGATAATCGCAGGGGACGACCCTGGTGCCACAGCATCCCAGAATGAACAGGACTCACGCTATTTCGGGCCCCTTGCCGAGGTACCTGTCTTTGATCCTGCAACTCCTGAAAAACTGTTTACTACGTTGACAGAAGCGATCGAGCTTTCGGAAAAAGCAAGTGTTCCCGTAATAGTTAGAGTAACTTCCCGTCTTCTGGATTCATTTTGTGGAAATGATGCTGTATTGCAACCAAAAAAGACTATCCTGCCACCTGAATTTGACAGGTCTGTATGGGAATATACTATGAAAGGCAAGCATCAGCGTTTCCATTCACTGACATTCCCTTTAATGGAAGATTATTCTCAATCACAGGATTGCCTGTGTCGTATCAATACAACAAAAACAGGAATTATTTCCTCGGGTTATCCTGCCTGCCTTGTGGAAAAAATTATTGAAGAAAATAACTCCGAAATTTCACATCTGGCACTGGACATGGTTTACCCACTGCCGATTAAAAAATTGAAAAATTTCATTGATCACCATGAATATGTGCTTGTGGCTGAGGAAACAGAAGATTATATAGAATCTCATATTTCAATCGAAGACAACGTAAGGGGCAAATCCACAGGACATATACCCCATGGTAAAATAAAAGCCAATCATATACTGCATGCTCTTGAAAATATCGAAAAAATACATATGGATAAAGTGATCAAACCGGAGACTATTAAGGAAAGAGGACCTCGATCTATCTGTGATACATGCCCCTATCTGCCTCTTTACAGGGTGCTTGGCACGATAGATAAACCAATTGCAGGTGATATGGGTTGTTCTATATTAAGTACTTCTGCACCCCTTAAGGCCGTGGATGCAGGTTTTGCACTTGGCTCTGCCATATCGGTTGCCTGTGGTTTCAAAGGAAAAGGCATCGCAGTCATCGGGGATTTCGGCCTGGCACATACAGGAATACAGGGATTGATCAATGCAAAATCCAACGGTTTTGACCTTCTGGCCATTATCCTGCAGAATGATGTTGCAGCTATGACTGGAGGACAGGATGTACCGGACCTTACACCTGTTCTTGAAGCATTTCATGATGACATTGAAGTGGTGGATTTTGCAGAAAAAATAAAAGAAAGTAAATTACAGGCCCTTCTGATGGGAAAAATGGAAAAAAAGGGAATATCCATAATCCTTGCAAAGGGTACCTGTCCCAAATACTGAGGAGATACATTATGGTAAAAGTTGCCTGTATCCAGATGGATGTTGAACATTGCAATAAGAAAACAAACATTGAAAGAGCCCTTGCTAGGGCGGATAGAGCCCTTACTATGGGTGCTGAAATAATTGTATTCCCGGAAGTGTTTTCCACAGGTTTCTGTTATGAACAAATGGATAAACTGGCAGAGAAGCCACCCTACCCCACAATAGGACAACTTGTGAATTTTTCACAAAAGAATAACTGTATCCTTATCGGTTCAATCGTAGAAGAACTGGATGCTGAAACCAAACCCTATGCCAATCTAGGATTCTGTATTGAAAATGGTATAATCCGGGGAACTTATCGCAAAATCCACCCTTTCGGGGAAGAAAAAAGCCACTTCACCCCGGGTGATTCCATCCATCCCATAAAACTTGAAAATATATGTATCGGATTGGAAATATGCTATGAAATAAGGTTTCCTGAAGTTGCACGCAAACTTGTGCTTCAAGGAGCCGATTTACTGGTAACGATTGCCCAATTTCCGGACCCCCGGGGCAATCACTGGAGAATCCTGGGTCCCGCCAGAGCAGTAGAAAACCAGATACCTCATGTGATGTGTAACCGCACAGGAAAAGACCCTACCAAATCTTTCCCTGGAAGTTCCATGATTATTGATGCCCTGGGAAATACTCTTGCGGATTCCGGCCGCGATGAATGCATAATAATGGCAGACATCGACCTCTCACTTGCCAAAGAACTATCCAGTAAAATACCCGTACTGGACGACCGTCGGGAAGACCTGTATTCCAATTGAGATTCATATCCTAACTTCGATACCCAGGATTTGCTTTTTACCTTTTGCAATATCCCTGGCCATACGGGCACATCCAGTAGCTGCACTCCATTTCCCCAGGAGCCGGGGGTTCATATCCAGGTGGTGGCGTATTTTTTCCACAAGAGAATCCACTTCTGCCATAGAGCCTGCAAGAAAAAGACAATCACATGTTGAATAATCCTTTAGCAGGACTTTCATGGCTTCTATTTCCATGGATGCAAAAAGAGCAAGATTATCAATTGCAAGTTTTGCCTGATCTTCATTATTCTTTAACCCTTCAATCAAATCTGCAGTGTTTTTATATGATGTATGTTTCAGCACACCGCCATTCATGAATGCCTCGTTTGCACCAAATATACCGGCATCAACCTGCCTTATCGCTTCAAGATCAAGAGGGCCGTGTACAGTGCCTGGTGCGAAAATACATGCATCAAGGGCACCTACGACCTCCCCGTTTGCAACAGCCAGAGTTACAGTATTTGAACTGATATCTGATACAATGAAATTATTAATACCCCTGGCTAATGCATCATAGGCAATTCCAATTTTTTCAGGGCTTGTGGAATGAGAAAATACATTCATGCGGGGATCCGTATGGCTGTGTGAATGTATCCCCGGTATCACAACTGCAGGGATTTGTGCATTCTTGATACTATCAAACACCAGGGTTCCCGCACCGGTTTTTTTACCGACTCCCTCAATACTTCTTACCCCACGATCCTGGACATCCTGTATATCCATTATATTGACAATTCCATCTCCCATAGAATAAGTCAGGGCAATCATTTCAATTTGTTCTGTCTTGATATTGAATTCCTTTTCAATCAATTCAAGAATATCACTGCTTTCCATCCCCTTCATATCTGTTCGGGGAACTTCAAAATAGAAGAATTTTCCATGTTTATCAAGAGCTGCAAAACGCATTGCATTTGTGCCGTGATCAATACCCAGATACATACAGAGGATCACTCCATAAACATTGCATTTAATTCCTGCATTATTCTTTCTCCCTCTTCTTCCATCCCAACATTTGTAACAATTCTTACTTCCTGGGAAGAAGTACCATGGGTCAAAAGAGCCCTCAAATTGCCTCTGCTATCCGGACGAAGAATTTTAATATCTATCTTTCCCCCCGGTGCACTCTTACCTTTAACAGTAATTACTGAAGGGATTATCCTTTTGACATCTGGATGATCACTGATTATTTTAAGCAGTTTCTTGCCATGCCTGCCCCCTATGATGGTGGAATGCGAACCCCCAAGTTTGCTCTGTAAGGTGGAATTAGTAGTCATATATAAGAGCCGTGGTTTTACTTTCCAAAAAAAGAAAGATTAGATGTTTTGCACATCATTCATATCCAGCAATGGAATTCCTTCGTCACAAAGCGTTTCAACAGCAGTATTCAAATCATTAACCCGGATTATGAGGAACGCTTTTTCTGTTTTTGTTACAAAAGCGTAAGCATAATCGATGTTGACACCTTTTTTGCCAAGTACCTCGGATATTGTTGCAAGCTGGCCGGGTACATCTTCCATTTGTATGCCCAGGACATCTGTTTCGGAGACTGTAAAGCCTGCATCATGCAAGACACGATGTGCTTGTTCCGGCTTGTCTACTACCATCCTTATAATTCCGAAATCCCCTGCTTCAGCGATAGTAAATGCTCTTATATTGACGGATGCCTCTTTGAAGCTGGATGCAATATTTGCAAGGCGACCTGGCTTATTCTCTGCAAAGAGCGATATCTGTTTGATAAATTTCTCTTCCATGGGATCATCAACCTGCGGTGTTATAATCTATAAATTACCCTGAAATTCTTTATAGCTTTCTATTATCGATTACCTTTTTGGATTTACCAATAGAACGTGGAAGGGTACCATTTTCTACCAGTTCGACACCAACAGAAAGATTGAGCACACTCTTTAGGGCAGAGGCAACTTTTTTCTCCAGGAAGATTATGTCGTTGACCTTGTCACTAAAGGCTTCATCATTCATTTCAATCTGTATCTTCATTGTATCCATTTCATTGATACGATCCACATGTATCATGAAATGCTCTCCAACTTCGGGTATCTTCATAAGCACGGATTCTACCTGTCCCGGGAATACGTTGATTCCACGGATAATCAGCATATCATCCACACGTCCGGTCACCCTCATTATTCTGGGATGTGTACGTCCGCATTCACAGGGTTGCTTGTTCAGGATTGTATAATCTCCTATCCTGTATCGGATAAGAGGCAGGGCTTCTTTTGTAAGAGTGGTTATTACAAGTTCTCCCTTTTCTCCTTCTGGTAGAGTTTCTCCAGTTTCGGGATCGATTATTTCCACAATAAACTGGTCGCCCCAGATATGAATTCCGTCCTGGCAAGTACATTCAGTAAAAAGCGGGCCACTGAGTTCAGAGGTACCAAACACATCATACGCCTTGATACCTGTAGCATCTTCCATACGCTTACGCATTTCCTCAGTCCATGGTTCGGCTCCGAATATACCGGTTTTCAGGCCGGTATCTTTCTGGAAGTCAATTCCCTTGTCGTTTGCTTCTTCTGTCATGTAAAGGAAATAAGAAGGAGTACATGCAAGCGTTGTGGTACCGAGATCCTGCATCAGTTCAAGCTGTTTATCGGTGTTACCAACACTAATAGGCAAGACTGTGGAACCCACTTCTTCAGCACCATAATGCAGTCCGAGCCCACCTGTAAAAAGACCGTATCCGTAACTTACCTGAAGGACATCTCCCCGGCCCACACCAATCGAGGTTAATGCTCTTCCGAGGGATTTGGCCCACTCATGGATGTCATTTTTGGTATAACCCACAACCGTAGGTTTGCCAGTAGTACCTGAAGAAACATGGTAACGTACAAGCTGTGTATCAGGTACACAAAACATTCCTTTAGGATAATTGTCCCTGAGGTCCTTTTTATAGGTAAACGGAAGTTTTTGCAGGTCATCCAGGGTCTTGATATCTTCCGGTTTTACTCCGGCTTCATCAAAACGTTTTTTGTAAAAAGGAGAGTGAGTATAGACATAGTCTACAAGATGGCGCAGCCGCTCCTCCTGAATCAGTTCCAGCTCATCAAGGGGCATTCTTTCAATCTGTGGGTTCCAGTATTCGATCATGTTATCACATAACAGCCATTTTGTCATGTACAAAGTACATCATTATCTATGGTATTTGAAATTAAGATTTATAAACTAGACGGATTCTTCTTATTCCGGAGAACTTCAATAACCTTTTGTTTGCAGGCCCAAAGTATCTCTTCCATATCGGCAACTACATCGATACCCGCAGCACCTGCATGTCCTCCACCTGTGCCATTGTAATCAGCACTCACATCTTCCATGATCTGACCCAGGTTTACTCCGGCATTTACAGCATCTCGCTTTGCCCTTCCGCTAACCCGAATAGAATTTTCTTTCACCGTACCTACAAATGCAACATCAGCACCTATATTTATCAGCATTGAAGAAGCAGAACCTCCAAAGGAGCTTACATGTGAGGTAGCCACAAGCCAGCTTTCCACTCTTTCAATCTCCGCACGATTAGCCGTCTTTAGCATGGCAATACGCATAGACACATCCTGTGGAGTGGAAGCCATCAGCTCCAGTACTTCCGCATATTCAACACCACTACTTTCAATGATATTAGAAAATGTACGGAAAGTATCACTTGTTGCATGTTTGAAATGCCCGGTATCGGTCACTATCCCTGTCATAAGACCCACTGCAGTGCGGTTCATAATAGGGGCACCCATACATTTCAGTACATCATAAACTATTTCTGCAACAGATGTCTTATTGCGGTGCAGATAAAATGCTGCATTCTCTGTAAGAGCGGTTGTGGCGTGGTGATCAATCACACCATAGTGACACAGTTCAATATCATTTAATTGTGCAATTGTTGAAGTATCTACTACAACCGTAAGATCGTAGTCTTCGGGGTTTGGGTCTTCCACAACATCAATCTCGAGTTTGTCAACCAGCAAGGAAGCGACACGATTGCAACCATCAACCAGTCCTACTTTGCCCCCAATAGCTTCAGATAGAGCAAAGGCACTGCTTACGGCATCGGGATCCGCATTGCGATGACATAGATACAGGATATTATGGTAGTCAAGAAGTTTGTTGTAGAATCCCTCTTCATCTACTTTCATTTCAACCTCTACCTATCACTACCCGCAATTGTGCCGGCAAATGATAGTTGGCAGGCAGGTCAGGCTCACTGTGCCTGATAACCGCCCTGAGTACCCATGGCCTGTTTGACCTGTTCCTGAAGCTGGTTGAAACGTTTGGAGACGCGTTCTTCCTGACGAGAAATAGACTGCAATCTCAGGGAAAGAGTTTCATTTCTCTCTTTGAGCTTTTCAATAGCATCATCCTTGGTAGTACGTATCTGCATGTCCCCAACAGTCCTGTAGACAACTGCATCACCGGACAACTGTTCAAGTTCTTCAAGAGCGTTTTCCGTTTCTTTCAGTGTACTCTCGATCTGGTTTTTTTGCATGGCAAGTGTCTGGGCCTGTTGCTGAACCTGCTGCAACTGTGCCAGCTGGTTCTGGACCTGTGGGGGTAGTTCTGAACTCATTTTAGTTTCACCTGAGCATCCAATAAACCTAAAATGATTTTAATGTTTCTATGGTTCATGTATCCTGAAAAGATGGCTTTAATTGCTTCTTCATAGTAGCACAAAATTGCGGGAATGAATACCGAATCTTTTCATTAGCACTTCTTAAGACCAGAGTAACAGCTCCAATTTGCCTTTATCTCAATCCTTATATATTATTTAACCCTATTACACAACCATTCACAACAGTGAATTGCAGTTTGCATATGTATATGGCTGGATGGCAGAGTGGTTATGCAACCGACTGCAGATCGGTATAGGTGAGTTCAATTCTCACTCCAGCCTTCGTGTATCTCAATTTTCTTAGGAGACACCGCCAAAGAGAGAATTATTTTCATTATAACATACCGTAGTTTTAATTCCAAAGAATCTGCAAAAATTTAAAGTATAGAACATGAATTATTTGCCAAAGGCCTGTATAAAACCGAACATATGGAATCGTGCGTATATCCTAAATATTGCCTTATTGGATATTTACAATAATAACCAGAGCATAAACAAAGGTGATAAGAAATGAATGAAATAATAGCAGATTTTGAACTGGATGTAAGGGGACAGTGCTGCCCATACCCCCTTGTTAAGACTAAAAGTACTCTGGATACTCTCGATCGCGAAGAAATTTTAAAGGTTATATCGGATGACCCAATGACCCCCCAAAATATCGTATCCTGGACAAAGAAATCAGGAGATAAACTTCTTTCCGTCCAAGAAAAAAATGGGACATTTACAATATACGTCAGCAAGGTCTGAATTCAGGTTACAGGCAATTTATTCAATTTCAGCAATAGTTTACAGTTAAAGATAGAAAAACAATCTTTATTCTGTGCCTCAATAGGTGCAAAGTTGTGTATCCTGATAATTTTCATACTTGATAGACTTAATTTTGGAGTTTTGACCGCATACAGGACATGATGGATTTTTCCTGATTTTTATCTCGTCGAAAGACATATTAAGTGCATCATAATAAATCATCCTACCCACTAATAAATCACCCAAACCAAGAAGATACTTGACCACTTCGGTTGCCTGTATGACTCCTATAATTCCCGGTAGGACGCCAATGACACCTGCTTCCTGACAACTTGGAACCATCCCCGCAGGAGGGGCATGTTCAAAGAGACATCTGTAGCATGGACCTTCATCCGGAAGTATGGTCGTAACATATCCCTCAAAACGAAAGATACTACCATGTGAAAGCGGCTTTTTTCCGAGGACACAGGCATCATTTACAAGGTAGCGGGTTGCAAAATTGTCTGAGCCATCTACAACTATGTCATAGTCATTTATGATATCTGAAATATTATCAGGATTTATTCTTTCATTATGGGTTATGACATCAACATCTGGGTTCAGTTTTTTGACAAAATATTTGGCAGATTCCACTTTTGGTATACCCGAATTGCCACCGTGTATCACCTGCCTCTGAAGATTGCTTAATTCCACAACATCATCGTCAACAATTCCTATAGTACCTACACCTGCCGCCGCCAGGTACTGTATTATTGGAGAACCGAGTCCGCCTGCCCCTATACAGAGAACTTTGGAGGACAATAATTTCTGTTGTCCTTCCCCGCCAACTTCCTGCAGGATTATGTGTCTTGAGTAACGTTTTATCTGCTCTTCGGTAAATTCATTCATTGTCCTTAACCTCTCTACCTCTTGTATCCTGTCGCCAGCCAGTATAAGGTTTTATGCTGTAAACATTACTTTTGATATCGTTTACATAAAAAAGAATTACGCAGATATATACGTACTTATGCCGGCAATATTTGAATTGGCATCTCAACGATTAAACAATGATCAACTTGAAATTCCAGTTGCAAAAAATCAGGCAAATATTGCCTGATAACTAAGAGTAATATCTATAAGGCATATTATACCAATTAGTAATAGCGAACCTAAAATCAGGTGATATATAACATGAGTCATGTAATTGGTTTAAAATGTAGGGAATGTGGTACCGAGTACCCTGGAGGAATACAGAACACATGCTACGAATGTTTTGGCCCTCTTGAAGTACATTATGACTGGGACGAAATCCAGAATCGTGCCAGTAAAGAAAAAATATCTAAAGGTCCTCCGTCCATCTGGAGATATTCGGATCTGCTACCAATTGACGGTACGAACTATGTGGACCTGGGAGCAGGTTACAACAAACTTCATCGTGCCGAAAATCTTGGCAAAGAGTTGGGCTTGCAGGAACTTTATATCCTTGATGATTCCGTAAATCCCACCAACTCTTTTAAGGATAGGGTAACATCGGTAGCTGTCAGCAAGGCGCTTGAGTTAGGTGCAGAAGCTGTGGGTTGTGCTTCGACCGGAAACCTTGCATCTGCTGTTGGTGCACATGCTGCAAAAGCAGGACTTCCTGCATACATTTTCATTCCTTCGTCAATAGAACCTGGCAAGATCACACAGATGCTTACGTATAAACCTAACACCATTGCAGTCGACGGAACATATGATGATGCTAATCGTCTCGCAAGTGAGGTGGCTGATCTGAACCCGAACTGGGCATTTGTTAACATAACAATCAGACCTTATTATACCGAAGGGTCCAGAACACTGGCTTTTGAGACTGCAGAGCAACTTGGCTGGGACACCCCCGACCATATAGTTGCCCCCCTGGGAAGCGGGGCATTGCTATGCGCACTCTTTAGAGGTTATAACGAACTCGAAAATATAGGGTTTGTTGACAACAGTAGCAATATAAAATTTTCAGGATCCCAACCTTTAGGTTGCTCACCTATATCAACTGCTGTTCAAAATGCTACAGAAGTAGTACCTATAAGAGAGTTGGATACGGTGGCTCATAGTCTTGCAATCGGCAATCCGGCTGATGGTTATTATGCAAAAGAAATAATTCATCAATCCGGTGGATACGCAGCATCACCTACAGATGAAGAAATTATTGAAGCTATACGTTTACTTGCAAATACCGAAGGTATTTTCACTGAACCCGCAGGAGGAACAACAATTGCAGGCCTAAAAAAACTGGTTGAAAGCGGACATATAAATCCGGACGAGAAAACCGTAGTATATGTAACAGGTAATGGCTTAAAGACTCAGGATACAATTGCAAAAACACTTGAGCAGCCGGAATCGATTAAGCCTACACTATCAGCATTTACAAACAAGTACAATAATAATTCTACTAGCACACAATAAAGATCAGGAAAGTGAATAACATGGTATCAGTAAGATTTTCATCAGCATTGAACAACATTACAAAAACAAGATCATCTGAATTTGACCTGCAGAACACGACAATCAGGAGCCTGTTTGATGAATTGATAAAGGAATTTGGCGAAGAGTTCGAAAACCGTCTTTTTGAGAACGGCGAAATTCGCCGGTTTGTTAATATCTATGTAAACGGGGAAGATATAAGGCATCTGTCAGGCCTGGAAACAGAAATAAAGGCATCCGACGAAGTCTCCATTCTTCCTGCAGTAAGTGGTGGTTAAACGTCAGGTAAATGAGGGGCATAAGCCATGAAAATTGTCTTGCCATAATTCATGGCTTTAATTTATCCCCTATTTTTATAAAATATCCAGGAGTTGTGTGATGAGAAAGTCATTAAATATCGGCCATCTTTCGACCATGTACCACACTTCGTTCATATTAATGAATACTGATTGGTTGAAAAAGGCAAATATAGAAGCAAACTGGAGTCTCTTCGGAGGAGGACCTGCGATCGTCCAGGCGTTTGAAAGGGGAGAAGTAGATCTGGGTTATATTGGCCTGCCTCCGGTAATGATCGGTATCGATCGAGGGGTTGCAATAAAATGTATTGCCGGAGGACACGTTGAAGGCACAGTTATGATTGCAAATTCAGAATTCAAATCTCTGGATCAATGTGGAAGTAATCCGTCCTTGTTTTTTGAACAGTTTAAGGGATTAACCATTGCCTGTCCCCCAGACGGGTCCATTCATGACGTGATAATTCGTAACTGCATTAAAAAAAGTGGTTTTGAAGGGAAAATCACTGTTAAAAATTACGAATGGGCTGATATGATCCCTGAAGCTATGGCTGATGGTGAGATCCAAGTTGCAGTCGGCACCCCTTCCCTTGCAGTTGCAGCTAAAAGATTTTGTAATGCAAAAACCGTCATCTCACCTGACAGGTTATGGCCAGATAACCCAAGTTACGGTATCATCGCAAGTGCTGACGTGATTGAAAACTTTCCAGAGCTGGTTTTAGACTTCATCAAAATACATGACAAAGGATGTAAGTTCATCCGCAAAAATCCCGGAAATGCAGCCCGGATTGTTGCAGAAAAAGTCGGAGTAGTAGATGCTGATTTTGTGCAGGAGATGTATGAAATATCCCCTAAATACTTTGCTGGGATTTCATACAAATATATTGAATCAACCATGAAATTCAATCCGACCTTACATGAACTTGGTTTCATCTCCCAGCCATTGGAAGAAAAAGACATTTTTGATATGCGTTTTGTGAACCAGCTAGCATTATAACATTGTGCCACCTAACAATTTCAAAAATATCTCCTGTTACCTCCGGTAAGGATGTAACAGGATTATCGTTTTTGTTTCACTCAACAAAAGGATTGTCATACTTCAATATAACATCTGCAATTTCAGGCCTCATGGAATCTGCCGGAGGGCGTTTCCCAGTCACGAGTAACTCCCGCATACGAGTTCCACTGAAATGTATGTAGAAATCCGAAGAATGTGGGCAGATCTTTGAATGGGCAATACTTCCACATTTCTTGCAGTAGAAGAAGGATTTGAAGAACATAGGGATTATGCCCAGATCATCGAATTCGGAGAAAATCTCATGTGCTGCAAACGGAGGATAGAATGATCCAACCCCTGCATGATCACGACCCACAATGAAATGGGTACATCCAAAGTTCTTGCGTACAATCGCATGGAATACTGCTTCACGGGGGCCTGCATAACGCATTTCGGTCTGGAAAATACCCAGGGTGGCTCTCTCCTGCGGGAAATAATTCTCGATCAAAGTTTCATAAGCTTCAAGGATTACATCATCCCTGAAATCACCGGATTTCTTTTTACCGATCACCGGGTTTATGAAGAGGCCATCCACATTACTGAGTGCTGTTTTCTGAATATATTCATGACCTAGGTGAGGCACATTCCGGGTCTGGAATCCCACAATGGTATTCCAATTCATCTCCTGGAACAGTTTTCTTGTCTCTTTGGGTTTCAATGCATATTTGGGATAAGGGGACGGTGTTTCTTGTAGGAGGTCTATCTTACCCCCTACCAAATTGTCTTCCATCCGGTATGTATTGGCAACTCCGGGGTGGGATTTATCCGTAGTTCCAAAGACCTGCTGAGCATGAGCATCCTTATCGAGGTCGTAGATTTCCTCAACATGAAGAAGAGCTATCGGCCTATCTTCATACCGGAGGATGACGTCATCGCCGGATTTAATTATTGAGGCCTTTTCATGGGAAATATCAAGTACAATCGGAATTGTCCAGGGGATGCCATTTGACAATCTCTTGTTAGAGAGCACATTTTCATAATCTTCACGAGTGAGGAAGCCTTCAAGGGGACTGAACAAACCATTGGCTATGTTTTCCATATCTCTGGCAATCCCTATGTCCACATCCATACTCTGGAATTTATCTGTCTGACTGATTATTTCCCTGACATTTTCCGAGGAAAGAGTTCTGTCAATTAACTTCCCACCATGCGGGTTTTGTTGTTTAATCATATTGTATCTTCCCTGTAACTGGAGATTCTAAATACTAAAAAGAGCGAAAACTGTGCCCTTATTTGTGACTCTGTCCAATATTACCGGAGTGGAGTCCACACTCTTTTTTGGTGGCTTCTTCCCACCACCATCGACCTTCACGTTCATGTTGTCCGGGCAGTATCGGCCGGGTACATGGTTCACAGCCAATGCTGACAAATCCTTTTTCATGAAGCTCATTGTAAGGAACATCATTTTCTCTTATGTATTGCCATACCTGTTTTGATGTCCAGTTTGCCAGAGGATTGAATTTTACAAGGTTGCCATCCCCAAACACCCTGTCAAGCTCAATAACGGGAATGGATAAACGCGTGCCGGGACTCTGATCTTTTCTCTGGCCTGTTACCCAGGAACCAACATCATTAAGTGCCCGTTTGAGAGGGTCCACTTTCCTGACCCCACAGCACTCTTTGTGACCATCCCTGTAGAATGAGAATAATCCCTTCTGACGGACCAATTCTTCAGTCTTATCCCTGTTGGGAAAATATATCTCGATAGGAATATCATAATAGTCCCTGACCTTGTCCATGAATCGGTATGTTTCAGGATGCAGTCTTCCTGTGTCCAGTGAAAATATCCGTACATCATCCCTGATCTTCTTTGCCATATCGATTAACACAATATCTTCAGCCCCGCTGAATGCTATGGAAATGTCCGGGGAATAATTTCCCAGTGCATATTCCAGTATTTCCTGCGGAGAACTGTGTTCATATTCTTTATCTAATTGTTCTACTTTTTCTGCTAATCCCAAATCCTCCTCTGGCATTGTATCATCCTCAATTCAATATTCCTTAAATTCATGCATAGCTTAGTAATTCATTTCACATCAATCATTATCGTTTTTTGTACATCTGTTTCAAGAGACATCTTTTGAAAATATCCAGCAACTATAGCCACGGCTAAGTAAACACCAATTTTGACCTATTTGCCGGACAAACACCCTTCAGATAAGTGCGTAAAGCGAATGGTTAGATTTATTCAAGTACATCTGCCTTGTATTTTTCCAGTCCCACTCTTTTAAGAGTATCTCGGAACCTTTCGCCTGCAGGTGCATTTTCCCTGTAGAAATCCAGTGTTTTCTCGATTATCTCAAAGAGCGTTTTTTCATCCACAATATCTATCAATTTGATAGCGAGTTCAGGATGCCTGCCAACCTTTCCTCCAACCCAGATGGTGTAACCGGATTTGACTTCAATCCATGCAGATGTGGGACAGACAAAAACACAATCACCACAGAGATTGCATTTCTCCTCATCAAAATACAGGGTGTCATTTTCTATTTTAATTGCATCCACCGGGCATGTCGTTTCACAGAGACCACAACGTGTACATTTATCATCGATCCACTCTGGTTCAAGACCACCCATTATTCCGAAGTCGTTTTCCTGGGGCTTCATGCAGGATGACGGACAACCCGTCACAGCAAACTTGAATTTACTCGGTAATTCAGAAGCAAAATATTTTTCATCAATTTTTCTGGCAATACCTAATGCATCTATCAAACCATGGGTACAAACACGGTCTCCCTGACAGGCAACAACTCCCCTGACTCTCGGACCACAGGTACCTTGATGCACATTTGCCGATTCCAGCTCATTCAACATGGCATCTGCATCTTCAAGTTCCACAAATGAGATTTCAGCTCCTTGTCTGGAAGTTATGTGGATTTCTCCTTTTCCATACTTATCCGCAGCATTGGCTAGTGACCTCAGTTGGTCTGATGTCAGCTGGCCACCGACTATGCGAAGCCGTATGGAGAAAAAATCTTCCTTTTGGCGTTGACGAAGAAAACCACCTTGTTTGAGCCTTGCATAATTGATTTCTTTTTCTTCCATGCATATTCCCTACTAAGTGTAGTATCGGTTTGCTATATATAGCTGCATCATAAGGCAAATATTGCATTGCATAAAGTGGTAAATTTGGCCTGTTTCTCCATTAATATATATTGTACAATCATTTTAGGAGGTGAATTTAGGAAGCAGTCCCGTTTATATAAAAATTTTTTAATGTAACGATGGAGAATATGAATATGTTAATAATATTGGCAGCACTGGCAGCGGCAATATTCATGGGGATCAATGTTGGCGGAAATAATGCTGCAGCTTCGATGGGTGCTGCTTACGGTGCAAAAGCAAGAACTAAGAATCAGGCAATATTATTGATAGCCGTTTTCTCCTTACTTGGTGCGGTCTTAAATGGTGGGGAAGTCATTAAAACACTAGGGGAAGGAATTGTCCCCGGCAGTACAATAACACTTATTGCCGCCATCATTGCAATCGCAGCAGCTTCTATTAGCCTATTTATCGGAAATTGGCTCAAGGTGCCGATCTCTGCAAGTCAGGCTGCAGTAGGAGCAGTTGTCGGCATAGGTGTATTTTACGGAGTCTTGGATACAAAATTACTTTCCTACATCGTATTATGGTGGATGGCCACACCTATCCTGTCATTTGTCCTTGCATATATTGCTGGCAGATATATCCATCCTAAAGTATTGGTATGGCTTGTCGATCACGAATCCGAAGAACAAATAAGAAAAATAATAGGCATGCTCCTAACAGTTACCGGTTGTTATGTGGCTTACTCTGCAGGGGCAAATAATGTTGCAAATGCTGTCGGCCCCCTTGTTGGAGCCGGATTCCTAGACCCTACAAACGGAGCGATACTTGGAGGCCTTACCCTCGGAGTTGGTGCATTACTGATTGGTGGTCGTATCCTCCAGACAGTTGGAGACGATATTGCAGAAATCTGTGCAATACGTGCCGTCTTTGTTGAATTCATTTCGGCTGTCATTGTACATTCTGCATCTATTGCAGGTGTTCCGGTGGCACTCGGACAGGTTGTGCCTGCAGCAGTCATAGGAATAGGATGTGCCAAAAAAGGAATTGCTACTGTAAAAAGCAAGACTGTCAAACGTATTATTGTAATGTGGGTAGTTTCGCCACTGATAGCAAGTTCCCTGGCATACGCAACAATCCGATTGGTGTCCTGATGCCGGTCATTCAGGACTACGTTTCTTTTTTAATATTTCTTCTGCATTTACCATTTTATCTTCGTTTTCGTTGTAGATTTTCTGTACATTGTCCATTGCTCTTTTCAGGCGTTTTTTCAATTTGACAAGATCCTGATCCGATAGGTTATATTCAGGAACATTGTCTATCCAGAGTTGCTGAACATCTATCAATGCGTCAATTGCAGACTTTGTACGGTTAAGAGTATTTTCATCCATAATATCAAATATGTATAACTCATATTAATGTATAACATGGTGGGGTGCGGCAAGATTTGTCGAGATACAATTTGTTATTTATATGCCAACCAATTGTGATATGATGTTGTTAGAACTATATTATTCCGATACATGCTTGAATTGTCATTATGTCAGAAAGAAAATAGTGGACATCCTCTCAGGTGGAATAATGTTCAAGGAAATCAATATTGCCGGTCCCGAAGGTGCAAAACGTGCAAAGTAGCTGGGAATCGAGGAGGTCCCGACGATTGCCATTGACGGTGAGGTTGTACTCATTGGAAGGGTAGAAAAGGAGGAGATAGAACATGAGATCAATCTGCACCAAACTGGCTAAAGCAACTACGATTATAGGACTAAGCAGGGGAAATTTGAGTGAATCTGGATATTTACAATAATCTGAAACGTGGAGTTGAGAGTACATACATAAACCTGAATCCTATCCAGCGAGGCGGAGTACTTACAGCTGAAGCCAGGAAAGCAGTACTTGAATTTGCAGACGGCTATTCGGTATGTGATTATTGTTTCGAATCCAGGGTTGACCTGGTTCAGAAACCGCCGGTCAGGAATCTTTCCGCAGATATAGCAGAATTCCTTAATATGGACGATGTCAGGTTCACAGCCGGCTGCCGACACGCAAAATGGGCAGCTATGCATATGGTGACCGAACCCGGTGACACCATCGTTTTGGATTCCCTTGCCCATTATACATCTTATCTGGCAGCAGAAGCAAACCAGTTAAAAGTGGTTGAAGTACCACATAACGGCTATCCCGAATTCACCATAGATCCACAGATGTATGCCGAAAAATTCGAAGAAGTCGAACGAAAGACCGGTTCTCTTCCTGCACTGGCACTGCTTACCCATGTGGATTATCGTTATGGGAATGTAGCTGATGCCGCAGCTGTGGGAAAAATATGCAAAGAATACGGAGTTCCGTTCCTGTTGAACACGGCATACTCCTCAGGCATCATGCCTATTGATGGCAAGAAACTTGGTGTAGATTTCCTGTGCGCTTCAGGACACAAAAGCTGGGCAGCATCAGCTCCTATGGGAATTCTTGCGACCACTTTTGAGTGGAGCCAGCAGGTGTTTGAAAAATCAACTATCCGTGGAGACTGGAGTGGTCGGGGTTTCACGAAAAAAGAAGTTGCACTGTTTGGATGTTCACCTGTGTTCGGGGCACCGGTGATGTCACTTATGGCTTCATTTCCTGCTGTTGTCAAACGTGTCAAGCACTGGAATGAAGAGGTAGAAAACGCCCGTTACCTTGCTTCCCAGCTTGAACGAATAGAAGGGTTCCACCAGATGGGTGTAAAACCAACCGAGCATACACTGGTGGCTTTTGAGACATTCCCATTTTATGAAGTTTCAGCCACAACAAAAAGGCGAGGATATTTCCTCTACCATGAACTTAAAAAACGGAAAATTACCGGAGTGCACCCTGGAATGAGTAAGAATTTCAAGTTGAATACCTACGGACTTAGCAGGGAACAGGTTGAATACGTGGCAGATGCTTTCATAGACATTGCCAGAGAACATGGTATCAAGGTGGGGGCTAGTACATGACATATGCAGAAATGACAAAAAGATTCAGACACTTTTTTAGACTTCCGCTTACACCGATTGCTGTTAAACTTAACAGTGATGAGACAGCAAACATCACCTCCCCAATGCGTTACTGTGAAATGGTACGTAAAAGTGCTGCATATGGCACTACATTCACAGCTACCATTGATGATATCTCCTGTGCAAGTGCAGAACTGGCACTTGGTTTCACAGAGCCGAGTTATGGAGAGGTATATCCCCGAATTAAGCCGGCAAATATAGATAAAATAACCGTGGCACCACTTGATAAATGTGAATTTGAACCGGATGCAGTAGTAGTTATTGGAAATGCCAGTAAACTCATGCTATTGGCAGCGACCCTCGCTAAGGTAAAAGGGAACATGATAGAATCAAAATTCAAAGGAGAATTTGCAGTTTGTGGCGAATGTACTGCCATTCCTGTGATGGAAAACACTGTGAACCTCTCGCTTCTGTGTAGCGGAGCACGCATGTTCAGTGATTACAGAAACGATGAAATTGTGTTTGGATTCCCATTGGATTCCTTTATAGAGCTTACAGAATCTCTCAAAGAAGAGAGCATCACAAAAGCTCTCTGTGGATGCCTCATGGATGATCTTCCAACCAGAGTGGTGGATTCCATTCTTGCTCTTGGATTTACAAAAGGAACAGACCACTTCCTGGGACGTTTCAAAAACGAGATCATAAGACTTTATATACCAAAGGATGAAAAAGGAAAAAGCACATCAGTCACACTTCATATCCCAGTCAAATTTAAGGACACAAATGCGGCAGAAAAAGCATTGGATATGACAGCAGACTTATTCGAAAACACCCTTATCTACCGCAGACGCGATAACTGGATCGATGTTGTCCTATTAATAGAACTTCACGAATCCATCAATCGTGCGGCTATGAGAGGTGAGAAGTTCGAAGCGATCATAAATCGCGGAATAGAAGTAATGCTTGACAACGTTGCAAAATTCAAGAGAAAAGTAGCTCAATGAATTGGATTCTTGCCAAAAGAATCCAACTCCTTTTTTGCATCAGTCCCGACGTGGGACAACAAGGCCTGATAGTTTAAATTGAACTGGCACATTGATCAAATTGGCCTGTAAATAGAGGTTAAACCTTTCGATCAAGCTTTTTTATGTGAACTTTCCAGAGATTAGTATCTATATGATCTATTCCAAGAACTGTATGCCCTTCATTCCTGACACTCTTGGGAACGTTTCCGATCGCAGGCGCGTGGTCGAAAATGACTGTCAGAACCTCTCCACTCCCCATTTGTTCAAGCTGTAATTTTGTTTTTACAAAAGTAAACGGGCACACTTCTCCTTTTAAATCCAATTCAGTTGTTTGCTCTTCCATATTATTACCTTTTTAATTGACAACTTGAGCCTTCTACCACGAGGGATAAATAAGTTGAGGTACAGGCAAATAGGAAAATGTCCGAATAAATGTGCAGGTGGGAAAACAGGGACCATATAGTTTAGAATAGTGTCCAGTCAGAATACATAGCATAATAATTTGCGCTATAAGTTATTTTAAAAAGGTTGGAATATACTGCATCAAATTTATATACTAAAAGGTATATGTCACTATTGTGAAGTTCACTATTGTGAAGTTCACTATTGTGAAGTTCGCTGATAAAGGAAGGTGAAATAACATGAGGGATCGTTTTTGTTGGCAATAGTAAAGCAGACGCACAGATTGTAAAAAAAGCAAACAACCATAACCGAAAAAAACTTCGAGAAACAATCGAAGAATTACCACCATCTGCAAAACTTGTCCTCAAGGTCCTGGAATACGGTGGATACCTGACCCAGAAAGAAATTGCAGAAGAAAGTTATCTTCCACCCAGAACAGTAAGATATGCATTAAACCGGCTAAAAGATGAAAGGTTTCTGCAGGAAAGGTTCTATTTTAAGGATGCAAGGCAGAGTCTATACGGTTTAAGCTACCTATCAGACGGGCATGAAACAAATGAAATGCCTGTACAGGATTCAGTTGATGTCTCCTTCACCGGTGGATTCACAAAGAAATATGAATTACCGGTCAATTGAAAATAACGCAGATGGAAAAGTAAGGGTCGTATTGGTCTAGTAGATGTCGGCTCTGCTTTTCAATACTACCTCTATTTATGATGAATAAAAATTATTCCAATACAGAAGAAATGGAGATAGAAGAAGAAATGGGTGATGCTGCTGTTATTTTCATTTATGTATCTAATTAAAAATATTTATAAGTGAATTCTATGGAACCAGAAATTAAGGCTGAACTAATATCAATCGGTGCTGTAAATCTGGACAGGTCACTGCTTGGTAGAATTACAATCCCAACAGCAGGGCCCGGAGCAGGAAATACCGCATTTTTCCTCAAATCCGGCAGGCATCGTGTACGCCTTACAGTAAATGAAGGTTCACCCCTCAAAGCTGTAATGGATAAAGGGGAAATTGTGATTTTGAAAGGGGGAAACGAGCTTGTAAGGGGACATCTCGAAGAAGAACTTATCCACTGCCCCGGGCAGGCATATATCACCATAAGTGAGAAGTGTGTATATAATTGCAAATTCTGCCCCGTTCCGAAACTTGGCGGGAAGGTGAAAAGCCTTGATGAAGTGCTGGAACTTGTGGATATGGGATATTCTTCGGGAATGATGGAAGCGATATCCATTACCTCAGGAGTTGAGGAAACAGCAGAAAAAGAGGTCAAACGTGCTATTGAGGTCCTCAATGCGGTAAAAAAATACAATGTACCCATAGGCGTATCCATATATCCGACTCAAGGCAGTTCTGCCTCCCTGAAAAAAGCCGGTGCAGATGAAATAAAATACAACGTAGAAACGATGGACCGTGATCTATATCCCACGGTATGCCCGGATCAGGAACTGGACGAAATCCTCTGGTATCTGCGAGAAGCCGTGGATATCTTCGGAAAGAATAAAGTATTTTCCAATTTCATAATCGGTCTTGGGGAATCCGATGAAATTGTGGAAAAGGGATTGGAAGAACTTGCTTCGTTGGGTATTATACCGATTTTACGCGCCGGAGGCGTTCATCCTTTGCGCATGGGTGATATCGACATTGAACGTCCGACTAAATACAGGCTGCTTAAACTTACAAAGGTCCTCCGCAACATACTGGACAAACACGGGTTGCGGGCCGATATTTCAAGAACAATGTGCCTTCCGTGTACTGCCTGTGACCTAAATCCCCATATTGACCTGGAGTGATCCATACATCATGACCGCCAGTAAAATAGGTATTTCACAGGAACACCTTTCGATCATATTGGAAGAACTTGAATCAAATCGTCCTTTTGAAGCCTGTGGTGTACTGTTAGGAATCAATGAAGGATATGTGGCCTCCATAAAGAGGGTAGTTCCTGTGAAAAACTCCAGGCGTACACAGTACAGTTTTGAACTTGATTCCACGGAATTCTACAGAATTTGGAATGATGCAGAAAAAGAGGGAATGGATGTAGTAGGAATTTATCATACCCATCCAGCAAATACTGCAAGACCTTCGGACCGGGACAAAAAATCCATGCGTAATTTCCCTCTAATCTGGATCATTGCAGGTAATGATGGAGTATTTGCTTACAGGTTTGTGAAGGAAAGGTTAAGTACTGTGCATATCGTGTAAATCATTTTTTATTTGCCAATCTTTTTATTATGATAATCTTCAATGGGTAGCACTAATACATCACCCCATCCTTAGATGTACAATTTCACATTCAATAGTACATCACAAGATAGAGGTGGACTCCCAGCAGATAAGAAAGGAACCATAATGCAGCTATGAGTTTCATTGCAACGAATCGATTGAGAATATCCTTGACCCTGCCCATAAAAAGTAATTCTACATAAAGGCCCAAGAGAAGGACAAAAAGGCCCAATCCATGATGGAAAAGCAATTCTATATTGAAGAACGTGTTAAAATAATAAGTAGACCTTACGCCAGACATAGCAGGATACATAAAAAATATTGTCAACAAAAGCTGTGCAAACAAAGCAAAACCCATTATACGACAATGGAGTTTAGTTTTATTATTGCGAACAAGATATATTGAGACGAGTATAATAATGATCAGAAGTGTTTGAATAATAAGGTTCAACATAAAATACCCTTCCAAAGAATCTTACTGAATATTGGGACAGAATGATATAAAAAACTGCCTTACAATAGAAATACAAAAAAGAGGTATATAACACATGTCAATGCTATCAAAAAACGAACTTAACAAACTTCTGGAGGTAGATAAGCCTCTTGTTGAAGGGTTTGTGAATCAAGAGCTTCAGGTGCAACCCAATGGAATTGAACTTACACTTGAAAGTGTGCACAGCCTAAATGGAAAGGGTACCATCGATTTTGATAATTCAAAAAGACAAATTCCTGAAAGCATACCTCTTGATTTTAATGAGGAATGGATTGAGCTTGAAAAAGGCATATATAAAATTATCTTTAATGAAATCGTTAATATCCCTAAAACTATTGCAGCACTCGCAACACCAAGGTCAAGCCTGATACGTGCCGGAGCAACCCTGGAAACCGCTGTATGGGACGCCGGATACCGGGGCAGAAGCGAGTGTTTACTGGTTGTGTATAATCCCAATGGCCTGAAACTGCAGAAAAATGCGCGTCTCATACAACTTGTATTTTATACCCTGCACACAGAAGTTGATGAAGGATACAATGGTAAATACCAGAATGAGAATACCTGCTCACAATAATTTTTTATAAAAATACATGTACATAGATGTACAGGAGAGTACACATGAGTGAAATTGGCAAATCCGTAAGGATCGAACGCATATTCGATCGTAATACACAAAACGCAATAATCATACCAATGGACCACGGAGTAGGGGCAGGACCTCTAAGAGGACTGACAGACATGCCTGCTACTGTAAATAAAGTTGCTGAAGGTGGTGCAAATGCAGTATTGGGACATATGGGACTTCCCAAATACGGCCACAGAGGATATGGGAAGGACGTGGGATTGATAATCCATCTTTCCGGCTCAACATCCCTTGGTCCTGACCCAAATCACAAGGTACTGGTTACCACCATCGAGGAAGCCATTAAGGTGGGCGCTGATGCAGTATCAGTGCACATAAATATAGGTGCAGATGATGAGGCAAAGATGTTGCAGGATCTTGGAAGAATTGCAAAGGGCTGTGATGAATGGGGAATCCCACTTCTTGCAATGATGTATCCCAGAGGACCCCGCGTAGCATCAGAACATGATGCAGATTATGTGAAACATGCTGCAAGAGTGGGTGCCGAACTGGGGGCAGATATCGTTAAAACAAATTACACAGGAGATATTGATTCATTCAAAGAAGTCGTGGAAGGCTGCCCGGTACCTATTGTTATAGCAGGCGGCCCCCAGATGGAAACAGAAGAAGACCTCCTGCAAATGATACATGATTCACTGGAGGCAGGCGGCAGAGGTGTTGCAATCGGCAGAAATGTATTCCAGTCCGAAGACCCGGTCGTTACCGTATCTAAAATATCCCGCATTGTACATGGGGGAGAAACTGTGGAGGAAGTCCTCAATAGATAAAAATTGAAAAGAAGAGAGCAAGACCATGTAAGTGGTATGGCCAAATGAAGATATGTTAGGTGGTGGTGGTACGATATGAAATTGGTCTTGCCCAATAAAGTGTATATACAGTCCTCTATAAATACTTTTTTAATACAATCATCATAATGATGAGAAATTAAAAGATATATATACAAATAAATATGATTTAAAAATATTGACAGATCACACATACTCTATAAAGTGAGCAAACGTTGTTAGATTTTAATTGTTCATAATTATTGTACAATTTTGAAATAGTTCGACAGAATTAAATGTTATGGAAATATGGAGAATGAGATCACTTTCATTAATATCGTACCATTTATCGAGGATTAAATTATGGACAAATATGAGCAGGTTATCGAACTGGCAAAACGACGCGGATTCCTGTGGAACTCTTTTGAATTATACGGAGGTACTGCCGGATTCTATGACTACGGACCCCTGGGAAGTACCCTGAAACGCAGAATAGAGAACATATGGAGACAATTCTATGTTGTCCGGGAAGGCTTCATGGAAATAGAAACTCCTACCATTGGCATAGAGGACATATTCGTAGCTTCGGGTCATGTAGGTGGCTTCTCCGACCCCTTATGTGAGTGTGAACAATGCAAAGAGGCCTTCCGGGCAGATCATCTGATCGAGGACTATGTAGCGGTTGCGGATGCATTGAGCAATGAAGAAGTAGATGATATAATCAGCAAATATGATATTTGCTGCCCGGAATGTGAGGGAAAACTTGGAAAGGCAAGGGAGTTTAACCTGATGTTTGAGACGAGCATAGGACCCGGTAATGGCAGACCCGGATACCTGCGTCCGGAAACCGCCCAGGGAATTTTTATTGATTTCCAGAGGCTGGCACGTTATTACAGGGAAAAACTGCCCTTCGGTGTAACCCAGATCGGTAAATCATACCGTAATGAGATTTCCCCGCGACAGGGTGTCATAAGACTCAGGGAATTTACCCAGGCTGAGGCTGAAATATTCATCCATCCACAAGAAAAAAAGCACCCTGAAATTGCTGCAGTTGAAAATGACCTGATAATACTTTATTCCGATAAAGCCCAGGAAAGAGGAGAACTGGAAGAAATGACAATTCGGGAAGCAATCGACAAAAAAATCATTGCCCACGAATTCCTTGCCTATCATATTGCACTTACCAACCGTTTCCTCAAACGTATTGGTATTTCTCCCGACAAACTGAGATTCCGCCAGCATAAGAAAGATGAGATGGCACATTATGCAATCGATTGCTGGGATGGCGAAATCAAAACAACTCGTTTTGGATGGATAGAAACAGTGGGTATTGCTGATCGGACTGACTATGACCTGAATGCTCATACAAAAATGAGCAAAGACGATCTGGCTGTCTATATTGAATATGATGAACCTAAAATGGTGAAAAAATTTGCTGTAAAACCGGATATGGGAAAACTGGGGCCCCTGTTCAGGAAAAAAGCAAAGGATGTTGCAGAAACCCTCAAGCAACTCGGACCTGAAGAACTTGAAAAAGATGGCGATATAAACATAGTAGTCAACGGCGAGGAAGTTTCAGTACCAAAAGATGTTGTTTCAGCTGAGGAAGTGGAAGAGAAAATAAGCGGGGAAACTGTGGTACCCCATGTGATCGAACCTTCCTACGGAATCGACAGGATATTCTATACATTACTGGAACATGCTTATGAGACCGAAATGGCCCCTACAGCTGAAGAAGAAAAGGAAGAAGAGCGCACTCTTCTCAAATTTAAGAGCGAAATCGCCCCAATACAGGTAGCAGTCCTGCCACTTATGAAAAACAGTGATGAACTGGTCAGTAAAGGCAGGCAGATCGTAAGTAACCTCAAGGACATGGGATTGATGGTGGCTTATGATGATTCGGGAACCATCGGAAGAAGATACCGCAGGAATGATGAAATCGGTACTCCATATTCGATAACTATCGACTATGAAACCCTTGAAGATAATACCGTTACGATTCGTGAGAGAGATACCATGAAGCAGGTTCGCACCCCTGTAAGTGATCTTGAAGGAAACCTGAATAAATTGATCAGAGGAAAGATGGAGTTAGAGGAAGCCGGAAGGCCCCTCTCCCTCTAATACTTTCAACCCGCACTGATAAGTTATTAATAAAAATTATTTGTTATTTCCCTTTAAAGATAAGTAAAGGGTAATATGGTAAAGTACATACAACACCCCCTGATAAAACCTGATTCTGCAGAACAACGTCTCTATCAGCTTGACCTGGCAGGCAAAGCGCTTTCCTCCTCTACACTGGTAGTCCTTCCCACAGGACTGGGCAAAACAATAGTAGCCCTGCTTGTTATGGCATCAAGACTGGAGACCACGGGAAAAAAAGTGGTGATGCTATCACCCACAAAACCACTGGTCGAACAACACGCAGCTTTTTTTAGCCAGATGCTAAACCTGAAACCTGAAGAAGTGATGACTTTTACGGGAAATCTTCCTCCTGCAAAGAGAGAAAAGATGTGGGAAAAGGGCAGGGTAATAGTATCCACACCACAGGTTATCGAGAACGACCTGCTCACAAAAAGGATCAGTCTTCGGGATGTGGCCCACATAACATTCGACGAAGCACACCGTGCTGTTGGAAACTATTCATATACCTACATTGCAGAGGAATATTTCAACCAGGCAAAAGAACCCCTGTGCCTGGCAATTACTGCAAGCCCGGGCAGCTCTGATGAAAAGATAGCAGAGGTCTGTGAGAGTCTGCATATCGAAAAGGTGGCAGTCAAAACAGAAGACGATTCTGATGTTGCCCCTTATATCCACCATAAACAAGTCGAATGGGTTCACTTAAAATTGCCCGATGAAATGCAAAGCCTTAAAGGTTTGCTTGATAAAGTCCTGGAAGACAGGATTCAAAAACTGGATGAACTGGGATACAGACTGCCCTACGGGAAAAAAACCTCAAAAAAGGAACTACTGGGACTTCAAAGAAAAATGCAGGGCCAGCTCAGAAGTGGAAACCCCGATCCTTCCGTATACAGTTCCATATCCCTCATGGCAGAAATCCTCAAAGCAGGCCATGCAATAGAAGTAATTGAAACCCAGGGTGTGGGTGCTCTTGCCAGATATGTGGACCGCCTGGAAAGGGAAGCCTGTACAAAGGGAGCGAGTAAGGCTTCTAAAAGACTCATGGAAGACCTGTTCATGAGGCAATTATCCCATCGTCTTAAAGAGTGCGGCGCAGAGCATCCCAAGCTTGAAACCGTGTGTAACATTGTAAAAGAACAATTAACCTCCAATCCAGATTCAAGAGTGATCGTTTTTACCAATTTCAGGGATACCGCAGAAATGGTAACAGATGCACTATCAGAGATTGAAGATATAAATCCAGTGAAATTCGTAGGGCAGAGTTCAAAATACAAAGACAAAGGACTAACCCAGAAACAACAGGTCGAAATAATTGATCATTTCAAACAGGGTAACTTCAATGTACTTGTTGCAACTTCCGTTGCTGAAGAGGGACTGGACATACCTGCAACAGACCTGGTTGTTTTTTATGAACCAATCCCCTCGGAAATACGCAGTATCCAGAGAAAGGGGAGAACCGGCCGCAAACATGCCGGCAGGGTTGTAGTTCTGGTAACGAAGGGAACCCGGGATGAAGGCTACTACTGGAGCAGTGCAAACCGGGAAAAGAAGATGCAGGGCAATATCAAACAACTCCAGGAAACACTAGCCACAGATGAACAAGAAAATGCTTTCATAAAAGAAAAGCAGCGCAGTCTTGAGGATTTCGACAACAATGTGGAACCTGCAGATGAAAGCGGACCGGAAGTCGTGGCGGACCAAAGAGAGATACGAAGTACTGTAACACGCAATCTACAAAAAGCAGGTGCGTCCCTTAGTGTAAGAACTCTCGAAGTGGGAGATTACGTTGTCAGTGAGAATATCGCTATCGAGAGAAAGGAAAGCGGGGATTTCGTTAATTCACTTATAGAGGGGAAGCTCTTTGAGCAGATTTCAAACCTGACACGCACTTATGAAAAAACCATCCTGATTATCGAAGGGGGTGGACTATTCAACGCCCGGCGTATCAATCCCTCTTCAATTTACGGTGCAATGTTATCAATATCAATGGATTTTGAAACAACTATTCTCCATACCAGAGACGCAGAAGAAACAGCAGCCCTCATACTCCAGATAGCAAAAAGACAGCAGGGAAAGGATAAAAAACCTATCAATCCCCACGGGAAAAAGGCTGCTCCTATCCTTTCGAAACAGCAGGAATATATTGTATCCGCAATACCCCAGCTTGGACCACAGGCAGCACGCAACCTGCTAGAACATTTTGGATCTGTGGAAGCCGTTATGAAGGCTTGCGAAGAAGAACTCAGGGAAGTGAAACTCATTGGCCCTAAAACCGCTGCACGTATAAGAGAAGTGGTTTGTAGCGAATATAAAGGATAAGATCAGGAATTATGTCTTATCCTTTCCAGAATGGTAACTCCCCTCTCTATAAGATCAAAAGCATCTTCTACTCTCCGAGGATCAGTTTCTGATTGAATATTTTTTGCTATTTCAACAAGTTTGGATTCAATCAATTGCTCAAGGGAACCTGCAACCTTCCTTTCAGCATGCAATGCATCGGACACCGGTTCATGAAGGTGAGTATCAGGTTGCTCCGAAGAAACTTTTGCTTTACTTTCAACATTCTCTGCTTCAAACTCCTCTTTTTTGCCGGTGGATACTTCTGTTTCAACAGAAGGGATAGTTTCCTCTACCTTTTCATCCTGGGCCTCTTCCCCCTCTTCCGCAATATTGCATAGAGGACATAGGACCTGACCCTGATAACGGAATAAAGGAGAGCCACAAGTATCACAATGTTGTGCAAGCATTGTGCCACCCAGTTCAAGCAATTTAGAAATTCTTCTTATTTTAGCATCGTCATTATTTCTTCCCATTATTATCACATCACAACTAAAAGAACAATATGTAGCCAGAATACAACATTCAGTACAAAGAGGTAATAGTCCACCCAGGAATTTAAATCTGACTGAATTAAAAGGCAACTTCCATAAGATAAGATTCCAACAAACGGGTAAGTTTTTATATGAGATTATTAGTTAGACATACAGAACTAACTCTTATTTTATGCCCCTAATTAACTCAAGGTGATCAAAATGCTGTCTGTTAATACTAAAGATGTTATAGAGCAATGCACACAGGTACTGGAGCACATAGCAAACGATAATTCAGTCCCAAGAAATATCAGGCGCTCCGCAACCGAAGTCGTGGAAAAGTTAAACGATGACAGTGAAGCCCTTTTCCTGAGAGCTTCTTCAAGCATATCCATTCTTGAAGATATCAGCAATGACCCCAACATTCCCCTTCATACCCGTACATTAATCTGGAATGTAGCAAGTCAGCTTGAAACAATACCTGTGGATGAATAATTCATCAGGTATCTTTTTTTATTATCTAAATAATTCCTAATAAACATGGATTCTATTACCGGCATCCTTATTGGAAATTTTGAAGAAAAGGATGCTGCACGGGAAAAGGGTCTGGCCCTGTCACGTAAACTTGTAAGAGCCTGCCGTACAACTACTATCGCCATTCATCGCAAAGATCGGGATACTGTCGAAAAGAATATCCTGACTGCTCATAATTATCTCCGGGAAATGAATGAAACCCTGGGAAAATACCCTGAAATATATTACAAAGGACCTGTGGGACAGGCACAGCAGGAATATGCGGAATGTATTATCACCTATTCTTTACTATGTGAAAATAAGTCACTTGAGGAACTTCCAACCCCCAAGCAGATGGAAATCGAAGATTCAGCCTATCTTAATGGCCTGGCAGAGGCAGGCGGCGAATTGAGAAGGCATGTACTTGATCTGATAAGAGAAGACAAAGTGGCAGAAGGGGAACAATATTTACAAATTATGGATAACATTTATTCGTTTTTGATCATGTTTGATTATCCCGATGTAATTACCGCAAACCTCAGGCGACACACGGATGTACTCAGATCCCTGAATGAAAAGACCAGAGGAGATCTGACACATGCATTACAGCAATATAAATTCCAGAAATTAATGACAAATTCTCAGGAAATAAAGCAAATTTAAAAGGGAACTCATATGAAATTCGATCCTGATAAAATAAGAGAAAATGCCAGCGAAGATTTTGACAGGGCCTGGAACGATAGCGCAAAGTATGTCAAAAAGCCCCTGTTCAATGAACGCTACCCCATAACATCAATCAACTATGGTAAGCCTCATCCTGTTTATGATACTATTTCAAAACTCAGGGAAGCCTATCTTCGTATGGGTTTTGAGGAGATGATGAATCCCATCATTGTTGATGAACAGGAAGTGCACAAACAATTCGGCCATGAAGCATTGGCCGTACTTGACAGATGTTTCTATCTGGCAGGACTTCCCCGCCCAAATGCCGGCATATCCGATGAGCGGATATCAAAAATAAAAGAAATGCTGGGAGACCTTTCCACAGAAGATATTGATATAATAAGAAAGGTCCTGCACGCCTATAAGAAAGGAGAGATCGAAGGCGATGATCTTGTTCCCGAAATGGCCGCAAAGCTGGACGTGTCAGATTCCCTCATAGTCGAAGTAATAGATCAGGTGTTCCCGGAATTCAAGGAACTGGCACCCAAAGCCGGCAAACGTACCCTGCGCAGCCATATGACCTCCGGCTGGTTCATCAGCCTATCAGAGATTCTCAAACGCCGTGAACCACCATTCAATTTGTTCTCCATCGACAGGTGCTTCCGTCGGGAACAACAGGAAGATGCTGCTAGGCTTATGACCTATTATTCAGCATCCTGTGTTATCATGGACGAGGATGTGACTGTGGATCACGGCAAAGCTGTTGCACAGGCCCTGTTGTCCCAATTTGGTTTTGAAAAATTCCAATTCAGGCCAGATGAAAAACGCAGTAAATATTACAGTCCAGATACCCAGATAGAGGTATTTGCATACCACCCAAAACTTGTAGGTTCCAATACCAAATATTCAGATGGGTGGGTAGAAATTGCAACTTTTGGAATATACTCCCCGATACCTCTTTCAAAATATGATATTCCCTATCCAGTGATGAATCTGGGCCTTGGGGTTGAAAGGCTTGCCATGATCATCCATGAGGCCACCGACCTGCGGGGCATGAGCTATCCACAGATGGAATTGTACTCTGAATGGGAGATGTCCGACAGCGAACTTGCCAGACATGTCGAAATTGACATGATACCCGAATCATCCCAGGGCAGGGAAATATTCGAAGCCATTGTTAAGCAGTGTGAGACCCATGCATCCGAACCCAGCCCCTGTGAATTCCCTGCGTGGGAAGGAGAAATTGAAGGGCACAATGTAAAGGTTTCAGTCATCGAACCAGAAGAAGACACTAAACTCTGTGGCCCGGCTGCTTTTAATGAGATTGTAATTTACAATAACGATATCCTGGGATTGCCAGATAACAAAAAATGGAAAAAAGCATTTTCCAACCATTCAGCAAGGACTGGTGTCAGGTTTATTGAAGCACTGGCAGCAAAGGCAGCAAGCGAGATCGAAGATGCTGTTGCAAAGGGCGATACTGAAATTGAGACACGCGCACGGATAATAAAGACACCTGCAGAAATCAATATTAAACTCTCCCCCCTTGCCCAGCGTTACGTGACCGGCAAAAACAAGAAAATCGACATACGGGGACCTGTGTTTACCACGATAAAGACAGAAATTTCATGAAAACGTTGTCAGATTCCGCTCTATAGTGGTTCAGAAATCTGCAGGAAGAAATAGGCAGAAAGGTAGTCACCATTGATGGGTTTGAAAATATCAAACTTATTGGGGGTGCTGACTGCACCTACTTCAAAAATCTGGTGATATGCTGTATTGTCGTACTAAAATATCCCACAATGGAATTTGTCGAAAGGACATTTCATATCGGAAAGATAAGTTTTCCTTATATACCAGGGTATTTTTCATTTCGTGAGGGAGAAGGGACAATAAGAGCCTATCAAAAGCTCAGCAACAAACCTGACCTGCTTATGATCAATGCCTGTGGTGTCACCCATCCCGCAAACGCCGGATTTGCCTCTCATATTGGAGTGGTCCTGGATAAGCCCACGATCGGGATCACAAAAAGAATGTTTTGTGGCAGGGCAAAAATACCACAAAAAGAAAATGAAGCCCAGCCATTGTATGATGGAGGAAAACAAAGAGGTTGGCTCCTTAAAGTATTGTCCGAAACAAAACCAATCGTAATTACAGTCGGACATCGTACATCCATCAAAAGTTGTCTGGAAATAACAATAAAGTGCCTGAAAGGAAGCAAAATGCCTGAACCATTAAGACTTGCTCATCGATGTGCAGGAGAAGAGAAAAAGAAATGGGGTAAAAGCAGTGGTACATGATTGGTTGAAAAACATAAAGGACATTATGGATGAAGGAAATCCGGTTTGTATTACTTTCCAGAACAGTACGAAAGGGGACGTATCAGAGAAACTCTTCTGCGAAATTATTACGGATGCAAGATATGGAAAACAATCCCTGATTACGGCACAAAGATGCAGAGTTGGCAAATTCATCCTTAATAAAAATAGACAACCTCCGGCTGAATACTATTTCAATTCCGGTAGATACGCATCATACGAAATCGCAGAAAATGCGGTCCTTTCCCTCTGCCGGCTGGAAAAGGAATACGGGACTTTGAAAATTGAACCTTTGTCAAAAAAAAGTACAAAATTTGATATTTGTATTCTGTACCTGAAACCGGAAAAAGCAATGCGAATCATCCAGGCGATGGCCTATTACAACGGAACTCCAGCAGATATTCAAACAATAGGCGCAGCTTCTGTATGCAGTGATTGTGTAGCAGGGACCCTGAATAAAGGAATAAGCCTGTCTTTTGGCTGCAAAGGATCCAGAAAACACAGCAAGTATAGTAGTGAAGAAGTACCTATCGGAATACGCTATGACATGCTGGAAAAAGTAGAAAAGGCACTGGGAATTATCCCGGGTACCTTTGATTGATCAACGGGCATCATAGAAAGACATTTCTTCGGCGTCAACCAGTGTAATCTGCCCAATCTGATTGGAGAGCACTTTCCTCACCCTTGCCACACATTTAGATTTCAGCTGGATACGTATCATGGTCATTTCTCTTTCCTCGTAAAAATTATCCGTACCATTAATTATACGATGTGTAGAAACCTGATGTTTCATCAGTTTTACAATAATACCCTTTGTGCCTGCAGTCAAATCCTGTGTACTTGTAGAAGTAAGGAAAATATTTTCTCCTACATTTAGATTCAGTGTCGTGAAAAAATTATGAGGACTTCTAATCTCAATAGTCCTTAAGCCATGATTCTTAAGATCTGTAACTACATCGTGAGAGATTCCGGTTAAAGCAACATATTCCATTTATATCACCCATACATCGGGAACTCTTTCCTGGTGGAAGAAGGCTGTTCGGTGGTCCGCACATCTTCTGCTAGTTTTTGCATCTCAACTTCAATCTTTTCGGCCTGCTCGATGAGACTTTCCGTATCTATTGAGTAATCAAACAGGTCATTTAGTATTTTTATCACAGCTGCAGCGGCTCTTGGATCCGGATTCTGGGTTTGTGTAGCTCCCAGAAGACTGATAGCAGGAAGTTTACGCATAAAGCATTCCGCCATAATACTGCCGGATATACCCGATATTGTACCCATCTGGAAGATTTCCACTTTTTCTTTTATGCGCTCCAGCATTTCCTCAGTTGTAGCAGCACCGAACACAAGGGGTTCTTCACTCGCGGTAGCAATTCCGGCAATTGAAATAATTTCCTTTACATTTACCGACTGAGCCCAATCAACAAGGGCCTTACTTACATCATAGGAAACAGAAGGATTAATGGGGATATCCGACACAACCATTATCAGATTGAGATCCGGATTTTCATATATCCTTACAGGCATATTGATTACTCCTTCATAGAGAACTGCTATGGGAGGGAAATAACGAGATTCTATGGAACCTATATATTCCATATCGAGTTCTTCAATTATTTGCTGACTTGCAATATTACCCACAAGCCCGATACCAGGGAACCCTTCAATTAAAAGAGGCTCTTCGGATTTTACTTTCTCTGTGATAATATGTACATCACTTTTGTAATCTGTTTCCGACAAAAAACCACCTGCGTTTAAAAATCTAATATAAACTATACCAACTAGCATAGTATATGTTTATACTAATAGATAAGTCCTGCCCGAAATGAAACATATAGAAATATATTATTTCTTTTCTTTTAGGTTTATATTCTCTTTTTGCTGCTGTGACATCAATATCGCAGATTTTAAGAAAAAGGCTGTTAAAAGCACTGCCATTACAAAGACAACTAGTGCAATGATAACAATTGTCAGTGGATCCATGTTTTAAAAATGAGAAAAGAAAGTGAGTTCACACTTTCTGTGGTTTTTCATAAAGTTTTGTTTTCTGAAGCTGGAAACCTTTCTTGGAATGAGGCTGCCTGAACACAGAATCATTGGCTTTCTCGATTTCCCTGGCTTCAATTGCAAGTTGGGAGGCTGCACGCATGAGTTCATGGCCTGTTGCGGCAGTAAGGGTGACATCTTCAATCTCTTTAAGGATAAAGCAGGCTGGCATGTTTACTTCAGCAACCTTACTTGCCATGTGGAGGGCTGCAAGACCTTTTGCTTTAGCATAAGGATTATTGAAACCAGCACGTTCAATGCATTTCTGTGGTTTTGCAAGAATGTGTGGAAGTTCAAGGTCTGCACCAGATTTGCCTTCATCGACCTGAGCAGTTACTGCATCCAGTTCTTCCTGAAGAAGCCTGACAACACCACAAGTGGAAAGGACCTTCATTGCATCAGAGTTAAAAGAAGCCATTTCAACAGCATCCAAGAACTCTGTCTTGGCACCGATAAGAGGATCAACGGTCATTATAATGTAACCGAAACCTGCATCCTCAAGAGCCTGTCTGTCATCTTTCTTGGTAGGTCCGTCAGAGACAACAATACATGGATAATCCTTCCATAACTCACGGGCAGATTTGGGACCCGGTGCACTTGCATTGGGACTGATCATTACAACAAAGTCAGGGTCCCATGCCTTCAATTCTTCAGTAGAAGCTGCTGTTTCTTTGTCCATTTTGGGGCCAGTACCAAATACGCGGGTGGTGATACCTTCCCTGGCTGCAATTTCATCCTGTACAAGGTCAATTACCTGGCTCATACCCAAGTTACCCAATTTGATAAATCCTACTTTTACCATAATAATCACAGAGGGAAAATAACTACGTAGCATATATTATTTTTGGAATTACACATAACAGTACTAAATTGTTAAACAAGACTGGGAATAGCAGATCTTTTTATCCGAAAAAGTTAAAAGCAATGTGACTAATCTACAGCCATATTTCCTACATACCTCTATTATTATCTCAAATGATCAGGTTTGATGAAGTGACTTTAGCCAGCAATTCTAACAGAAAATTTTCTAAACTGATTATTTTTGATATGGACAGCACCCTAATAGATGCTGAGTGTATCGATGAGCTTGCACTTGCTGCAGGAGTGGCAGACAAAGTTTCACAGATTACAGATCGCACAATGAGAGGAGAACTGGACTACAACCTGGCTCTTCTGGAAAGAGTGAAGCTTCTTAAAGGTCTGGAAATAACAAAGGCAACGGAAGCGGTTGAAAAGATCGAACTGATGCCTGGTGCAAAAGAACTCCTCGAGCATGTACAATCACTTGGATACAAAACTGCAATGTTATCCGGAGGATTTACACTTTCCTCTGACAGGGTTGCAAAATTACTCAACATCGATTACGTATATGCCAACACTCTAGAGGTGAAAAATGGATATCTGACAGGTGTAGTGTCTGGCCCCATGACACAAAACCTTTCAAAGGAATTTGCCTTTGAAGAAATTGCCAGAAAGAATGGCTTCCTGCCCGAAGATTGTATCGTGGTAGGAGATGGGGCAAATGATGTCTGTATATTTAAGAGAGCAGGTTATTCAATCGCATTCAATCCAAAACCAATTCTCCATCAACATGCAGATGTCATAATTTCGAAGAAAGACCTTAGGGCCTTAATCTCCGTGATTGATTCACTACAATAAAGTGAATCCTGAAGTATCGTGCATTAGAAATGCATGAAATGCCAGCTACATTTGCTGGACCGGGAGGATATATCGAACATGCAAAAAGAACTGAAAGACAAAAGGAAAGATCTGAGGGACGCCTCTGAAGAACACAAGAATAAACGTAATGAACTTAATGCACAGGCAAGTACACTTGCATCAAACCGCAATGAGCTCAACAAAAGGACCAAAGATCTTATCAATGAAGCACAGGAATACAAAAAACTTCGTGATGAAAACAACGAAAAAGTCCAGGAATTCAAGGACCTTCGTGATAAGACCAATGAGAAGGCAAATGAACTTTTTGGAAAAGTTGATGAGCTCAGAAGTGCCAATAATCTTACTGGACCATCCCTGAAAGAGATTCGCAAGGATATCGACAGACTGGAATTCTCACAGCAGACCGAAGTGCTTACACCATCAAAAGAAAAGGAACTGGTCAACAAGATATCCGAACTCAGGAAACTTTACGATACAAAGAAAAAGCAAATTGAAAGTAACACTGAGCTAAATGATCTGCTTACGGAAGCACAGGAAATCAGGGAAGAGGCTTCCGGCTACCATTCAACCCTTTCTGAATATGCTCAGAAAGCTCAGGAATATCATGACAAGATGATTACCACTTTCAAAGAAGCGGATAAGATACGCGCGGAATCCGATACTGCACATAAAGAGTTTGTACAAATCCAGGAAAAAGCAGATGAACAGCACAAGGCTTTCATTGCAGCTCAGAAGGAAATCCGGGATATTGACAAAGAACTTCGCAAACTCAAGAAGAAAGATGGTGGCAAGAAAGGCGCAGATATGGAAGAAGTCCGTAAGGATGCCGAGGATATATTTGATAAGTTCAAATCCGGCGAGAAACTTACTACAGAAAACCTCATGACTCTCCAGAAGTCCGGTCTTCTATAAGAATGAAAATGATGATCAGGGGAAACCCTGATTATATTTTATATATTATTTAAGGACGTATTGATTTCTGTAATTATCATCCCGCATAAGGCAGGTTTTTGCTTTATAGACAGAATCTTTCCGGATTCTATCCCATATTCTACTTATTTTTTCTTCATGTATGTTACCCACCGAAATTGGTATGCATGCACATGGACTGACATTTCCTTCAGGAGTTATATGTAACCATTTTTTACCCGCAAAGCATCCCATTTTGCGCAATACATGAGGAACCGAAAATACACGAGGTCCATCCATATTGTTTGAACGCTCAATAAAATCATTGAATTTTTGCATGCCTCTGGATGAGAGAAGATCATCCTTATGGTCAAACCATCGACCCGTGGGCACGATCTCAAAAAAGGTGATCTCATGTACACCCATGTCCTTTGCAAGTTGGTAGAAATCGTCCAGCTCATCGATATTCGAAGGAGAAATTACAACATAGATATTTATCATTAATCCGACATCAAGGGCATTCTCTATAGCAGATATAGCAGCCCTGTAAACACCTGTCCTGCCACGCATCCTGTCATGGTTTGCTTCAAATGCACTATCCAGACTGACACTGAGCATATTCAGACCTGCTTCTTTTAATGCCAGGGCTTTTGCAAAATCCAGACCCACACCTGAAGTAAACATGCCGCTTATTGCCTTCTCATTATCAACATAGTTAATGAGATCTTCAAGTCCATTATATAGCAGAGGCTCGCCCCCATCAAAAATAATTAAAGTTGAACCTATTTCCAGACACTGATCGATAGCATTTTTTACAATCTCAGGAGAAAGAGATGTCCTGTTATTTGTATCGGGTAGTGCACAATGCAGACACCTGTTAGGACATTCCTCAGTGATAGAAATTGTCACCTGTTCTGGAACCATTTTCCCCCTCATATATCCCATCTGACTGGAAACCAACCTGTCAAAAGCCCTTCCAGGGATTGGAGGCATCCAGGTGGAAAATACAAGAGAGTCACCATTTACAAGAGCAGGCTTGGAACCATCGAACATATACAGCATATCTGATAGCAGCGGTTTCACTGCTTTTGATGCAAGACCTGAAGTATGCATATTGACATGTCCGTTTTCAACAGTCGCATAAACCTTGAAGAAGGGATTTGTATAAAAATCGTATTTCATGGTACCACACATCACCTGTTTCTCAGGAATGCACTGAATCCAAGAAGTGATGAAGGTTTCCTTTTGAACATGAAAAGAGATACCTGTAATGCTTTTTGAAGCGAGGAACCCTGAAGGAAGGACAAATTCTCTTGCTTGAAAAGTTCCATCATATCATCGATCTCCCTGTCATCCATTTTGCGGAGCGTTTCAAGTGCCATTCTGCCCAAATAATACTCAGTCCTGTATTCCTTTGCCCACATACGTGAATAACGGGACAGGAAACGAGCAGAGGTATTTACCTCCTGTATACTTTCAGCAGCAACTTTTCCACACATTTTGCCACCGTGTATGGAATAGCCAATGCCGGATTGTCCGGATGCTCCTCCTGTCAGCATAATACCATCAGCAACCATCTGGTTTGGAATAGTAGCGATAGGGTCTCCTCCGGTTTTCACTTCACCTATGCTTAAGTTTGACAAACCCTTCATCCGCTTGAATTTATCCACCCACCTATCAAAAAAGGAAGATACATCCCTACCATGCCTTCTTACATAGACACCCAGGGTTGCCCTGTCACCCCCACAGGGAGAATAAGTTGATTTCCATCCGGGAGCCACGCTTCCCACGAAATATTCAAACATGTCCGGCTCACCGATCCCATCGCCTTCTACCTCTGCCTCCATAGCCCAACCTATATCATCCGGATGTTTCATTGCAGAAAGGCCACAAAGAGAAGCAAGTTTGGAATTGATCCCATCTGAGATGATTACAAGTTTTGAATCGAAGATACCCTGCGAAGTACTCACAGAAACACCATCATCATTTTTCAATACATTATATGCTTCAACTGACGTTGCAATATCAACACCTGAATCTCTGGTTTTTTTTATGTAGTGTCGGTCAAATGCAGGGCGGTCCAGAAAATAAGCGGGACTTTCGACTTCCACATAGGATCCGGAAGGGGCAACAATGTTAGCACCTCTTAAATTTTTGAGGACATATGAATCATCCACACTCTCCCCGGCCCTGTCAAACATTCCTTTAAAAAAAGTGTTAGCAGGATGTGTGTTTTCACCCAATACTTCTTGTTTGTCCAGTAAAAGGACATCCAAACCCTGCTCTGATACTTCCCTGGAAGCAGCTAAGCCGGCAGGAGAAGCACCAACTACAATGACATCAGCATCCATTATAAATCACCATAGAATATTCACATAACCCTCAGAAACTATAGACAGGATTACATCAATTATCAGGGAGCCAAACATTACGCCCCTGTAACGAGAACCCTGAAGGAAAAGCATTCCACCTCTTTCAGGCAGAGGATTTTTGATAAAATCAACGGACTGAATAATCATCCATAGCCCCGCAAGAATTGCCCCTGTGAAAAAAATCGGACCAAGTTGTGCAGTCCAACCTATTATGAGAGAAGAAATTACACCTATAATCCAACAGCCAGTCACCAATTTAGATGTTGCATACACACCAAATACTACAGGGAATGTAGGAGCACCTTTAGCCCGGTCACCTTCCACATCCCTGGACACGCCGGAAAGAGTGAAACCCCAATCAGTTACACACATCATAATTCCCAGGAAAATCCCGGGTAGGGGAAGAATAGAAGTATCCGTACCCTTTAAAATTCCCGCGGGATCAAAAGCAAGCCAAATACCAATCGGCACAAGCCCGTATGCAATACCCACTGGTACAAAACTTAAGTAGGTAGATCTTTTAGCAAATTTTGAATATATGCTTATAGTACTAACTGCTATCACAAGTACCACAAAAGACTCGGGATTCAGGTACAGGGCTGCTATTGATGCAATCACTACAAGAATAAAGGCATATTTTAGCCCCTGTTCCTGAGTGAGAGTGGAAGATGCAATGGGCCTTTCGGGCAGATTGATCTTATCTATATCAATATCACAGCAGTCATTGAACACATAAGAACTTGTTATAGCAGCATAACCACCAATAATTGCAATAATGAAAGGCAAAACAGAAGGTAGGTTTCCGGCATACATATATGATGCAAGCAATGCACTTGCTGCCGGCAGGGCAAGATCCATATCAGCTATTTCAGGTCTGAGTAGTTCCAGATAGGGGTTGCGGGACTTTGATCCAGTTGTAGATACCAAGTAAATCACCCAGGATAAGATTCAAATCCGTGATTTCTGTCAGTTTAGTTAAAGATTTTCATTGGGCATTTCATCTAAAGGAATGGCGATCTTCTTGAGATTTTCATAAAGTGAATGAACAGTGTACTGTTCAGGGAGATTCAAATAGAATACTCCATTCCTGTTTTTATTAATGAGTTCTATTACGTTTTGTAACGCCACACCTATTGCACCTGGATCCATTTCGCCAGGGATTTCCGCATTGAAAGGATATACTTCAGAGAGTTCAACAGGATATGCTCCAAACGGAGGTTTGAAATTCAGGACGTGATCATAAGTTGCTTCGCCTTTCACAGATTTCGAGCGTATGAGAATTTTACCATTCAGATTAAAGCGGCCAATTCTTTCTTTAAATCGCACAACTTCCGGCCTTTTTGAAGATTCGGGTCCGGTATAGAAGAAAGTGGATTTGGAAAACGGATCAAGTCTTTCAAGCCATGGGGTGTACTTGTATAATCTTTTAAGAGCTGACAACATTGAAGGATGGCTCCTGCACCGCTGTTCAACTAGCTCTAACAAATTACCTTCCCTTATTGCCTGCTTGATGTTGCGAATTTCTGCAAATGTCACATATAAATTGTGTCTTGCAAGTAATTCCTTGGAGTTGGAAGCGGATTTAATTTCCGATGCGGTATGAGCAGAACACACCGGACAATTACATGGAAGATATTGAAGATCTTTGAGATGAGTGGTCCCGGCAACAGTTATATAGCGTCCTGCTTTTGCATATAGGGCATAAGCTGCTGAATCAAATAAGTCACATCCCATTGATACAGCAAGAGCAAACATCATTGGATGACCGGCACCAAATAGATGGACCGGTTTTACGGGATCAAGACCTTTTTTAGAAGAAATAACAATATCAACCAGTTCCGCATAACGGTAGGATTCCATGAGTGGAACCACAGCTCCGATAGGATATACATCAAAGGCATATTTTGAAAGAGATTTGGCACTGTGGACCCTGAGGTCCAGATGAGTGGAGCCCTGTACAGGACCCGCCAAAAGCATATCGTCCGTTACTATTTCTCTGGCTGCAATCACTCTTTCAAGAGTAGTTTCAAGTTCTTCTTCTGCCCTTTTATAAGAGACATCAGGAGGAGTTGGAATGTCAAGGGGAACTGCAATATCAGAACCAATGTTTTTTTGGAACTCTATAATCTGCTCATTCGTTACTTCAACATCCCCATAAACGGATAGTTGAAAGGAACCTGAATCTGTCATGATCGGACCATCAAAATCCAGAAGATGATGCAGACCTTTTTCCAATGCTACTTTTCTGAGTACTTCCTTACGGGAAATGATATATGAATTTGTAATAAGTATTTGTGCACCAAACTGGTGCATTTCAGAAGAGGGTATTGTGTTTATATTGGGATTTATCACTGGCATAACCGTTGGTGTTTCAACAACACCATGTGGTGTATGCAGTCTACCAATACGGCCAGCTGCGTCTTTTTGCAGTATTTCGAATACAGCGGTCATGGGAGCAATAAATACCGGTGATAGTATATATGTGTATTTGAATGGTAATGGAAAAATGTGTAAAGGAGGAAGACAATATATCCCAGTTCAGTATTTATTGTAGCAGGTGAAAAAATGATTATTCCCGAACCCATAAAATGCGAAATAGAATATAAGGGAGGAGTGGACAACCTTTATAAAAAAATGCCTCCTGAAGATGAATTAAAGCGATGGAGTGAGATTCACCATGCATTATCATCCCCACTCAGGTTGAAAATATTATATATGGTAGCCAGCCAACCCCTTTGTGTATGCATTATAAAGCATATTCTGAAAGTATCTGATTCAAAGTTATCATACCACCTTTCAATATTAAGTGGAAGTGGTATTATTAAAGGAACCAGAGAAGGAAATTGGATAATATATAGTGCTACTGAAGAAGGTAAACAGATGATTGAAGGAATATCAGGCAAATAAACCATATTCCTTTATTGAATTCATTCAATCTATCTTTTACTCTTCACCCATCATTACCTCAACATAATTATCGTTGTAGAATTTGAGACATAATATCGATTTCTCTAACATATTAATAATTGCAGGACATATATTGAAAAAGTGCGAATTGAGAAAAGGTAAGTATCAATAAGTTGAGTCAGCAGCGATGTATAGTTCCCAAAGGCTCTCGCACTTTAGTACCGTATACAACGCTGGCAGGCTTATCTTCTGTGTTCGGGATGGGTACAGGAGTTACCCTGCCGCTATGGCCGCTGTACTCAACTTATATGAGATGGAATTGATGAAAGCCAAGGCCCGGATTCGAACCGGGATGGAATCGCTCTGCAGGCGATTGCGTAGCCGCTCCGCCACCTTGGCACATGGGTCATGTGCGAAGCGTGATTCTATGACGCAACCGTCATAAACTTTGCGTTTCATCGGACCGTGTATTTTGTTATGATTACATACCTGATTTCGCCTGGAATAAGCAATTGGAAGCGGCACGGATTATTAGTAACCGCGGACTTAACACCTCGTTTCCTTAGTGCTTACATCCCGATCCTATTAAACCGGTCTTTTACCGGTATCCTTACAGTGGTCTCTTTTCAGGTTGGATTTCGAGCTTAGATGCTTTCAGCTCTTATTCTTTGGCGCGTAGCTGCTCGGCACTGCCTTGTCAGACAACCGATCGACCAGAGACGCCGTTGCCCTGTTCCTCTCGTACTAAGAGCAACTTACCTTCAGACCACATACACCTCTAGTAGATAGTAACCGACCTGTCTCACGACGGTCTAAACCCAGCTCACGATCTCCTTTAATAGGCGAACAACCTCACCCTTGGCCGCTGCTGCACGGCCAGGATGGAAAGAACCGACATCGAGGTAGCAAGCTGCCGGGTCGATATGTGCTCTTGCCGGCAACGACACAATTATCCCCGGGGTAACTTTTCTGTCAGCTTTAGCCCGCATCAAGCAGGACATAAAGGTTCGCTAGAACCGACTTTCGTCTCGCGATCCATTGCTATGCTAAATCGCGTCAGGCTGACTTATGCTCTTGCACTCTTCAGCAGGTTTCCGACCCACTTGAGTCAACCATTGCGCGCCCTTGATATCTTTTCAAGGGCGTCCCGCCCCAGGCAAACTGCCCACCTATCGGGGTCCTCCTTTTCGGAGTTAGGGTCGCGACTTCAGAAGGGTAGTGTCCCATTGTTGGCTCCACCCATGCTGGCGCACGGGCTTCGATGCCTCCTACCTACACTGTACATCCGAAATCACAACCCAACGACAGGCTGCAGTAAAGCTCCACGGGGTCTTCACTTCCCCCTAGAGGTCTCTAGACTTTGCACTAGAATGTAAGCTTCACCGGATTCTGGCTAGGGACAGTAGAGCTCTCATTGATCCATTCATGCGAGTCGCCAATTAAGCGACAAGGTACTACGCTACCTTAAGAGGGTCATAGTTACCCCCGCCGTTTACGGGCCCTTCTTTCCGTTGGACCGAAGTTTCAGGTACCCGCACTGGGCAGGATTCAGAGATCGTACTAGCCCTTTCGGGTTTGCGATCTCCTATGTTGGTATTAGACAGTTAGAGCTCCCTGGTCACTGCGACCTGCCATCTTCATGGCAGGCACTCCTTCTCCCGAAGTTACGGAGCCAATTTGCCGAATTCCCTTAGCCAGATTAATTCCGACACGCCTTAGCCTTTTCAGCTAGGGGCACCAGTGTCAGATCTTGGTACGGTCGTTTAGCTTCCTTTTCACGGGTCCCGGGGTGCAGTTGACTTTCGCAATAACATATTCGCCCGCTTCTCGCCATTACGGCTCTCCACGGGTTTCGATGCTTAGACAGCGCGACAACGCTGCTCAACCTGCCCTGAGACGTTGGTTTTAATGCTAAACGGTACAGGAATATTAACCTGTTTCCCTTTTGGCGTACTCGAATTACGGTACGTCTTAGGACCGACTAACCCTCGGCTGACGATCATTGCCGAGGAAACCTGGCCCCTTCGGCGGTCAGGATTCTCACCTGACTATGCTGCTACTATTACCAGGATTTTCGTTTCCGTACGGTCCACAGGACTTCACAACCCTGCTTCTGCCCGAACGCAACGCCTTCCTACAAGATTACCTTTCGGTACTCCGTGGTATCGGTGGTCGACTTGAGCCCCGTCCATTTTCGGGGCCCCAGACCTCGACTGGTGGGCTGTTACGCACTCTTTAAAGGGTAGCTGCTTCTAAGCTAACCTTCCAGCTGTTTAGGGCCTGGGACACCCTTTATCTTTAACACTTAGTCGACACTTAGGGACCTTAACCACGGGCTGGGTTCTCTCCCTTACGGACTACAAGCTTACCCCAGTAGCCCGGACTCCAACTTTCTTAGACGACGGTAGTTTTGGAGTTTGACAGGGGAGCGAGGGATTTCTCCCCCGGGATCCCCAATCAGTGCTCTACACCACCGACTATCTCCGGTTAGGTCATGCTACGACATGTTTTGGAAGGAACCAGCTGATGCCGGGTTTGATTAGCCTTTCACTCCAAGACGCAGGTCACACGAACGATTTGCAGGTCAGTACCGCTTGCGGTCCTCCACGTAGCTTTCGCCACGCTTCAACCTGCCCACGCCTAGATCACCCGGCTTCGGGTCGTATTCCAATGACTCCACGCACTTGTATACGCCGCATCTTGCCCGAAGGCTGCATGCTTGTTGCTTTCGCTTCGGCTCCCCTCTCGGTTAGCCTTCGCCATTGAAATACACTCCCTGGCCCGTTCTTCAAAACGTAAGATATGACATCGGCAACGAAACTCGTACACCAGCCTCGCGACTGTTTCCTTCATTTCGCAGATCCTTTCATGCCATATCGTTCCATAACCAACAGGTTTCAGGCACTTTGAACCTCCCTTTTTGGGGTACTTTTCAGTTTTCGGTCACCCTACTAGTTCACTATCGGTCTCAAGAGATATTTAGTTTTGGAAGTTGATGCCTCCCGGGTTCCCGCGCGATATCCAACGCACGGTACTCTGGAACAATTCCAGATCCGTTCACTTAGTCCTACGTGACTATCACACTCTATGGTTTGACGTTCCAGTCAAATTCGGGGTCAGTGAGAAAGGATCCTTGGAAAAGTCCTACCACACCACATTTCCCTTCTGTTTCCAGAGGGATTCGGTTTGAACTGTGCCGTGTTCACTCGCCGTTACTAGCGGCATCTCTTCGATTTCTTTTCCGGTTCCTACTAAGATGTTTCAATTCGGAACGTTCCCGATCATTACTGATCGACCATTTAAGGTCAAGAGGTCTCATTAGGAGATCCTCGGTTCATAGGCTTCATGCGCCTAGCCGAGGCATATCGCAGCTTGACACGTCCTTCATCGGTCCTTGAGCCGAGCCATTCACCTGCTGGCATAAATGCCATTATCCGTTTGCTTACTCCAGTAAGCGTCAGGTATGCAACTTATACACGATCTCATCGTGCTCTCCTTGGTCAGAAAGAGCACATCCATCCTTCCCGGGCAAAATTACTTGCCTGGTGCATTAAATATGGACTTGCTGGGATTCGAACCCAGGGCCTCTGCCTTGCAAAGGCAGCGATCTTCCAACTGATCTACAAGCCCTTGGTTTCCCAACGTTGTTGGATTATATGATATAATATGATTGCAATGACAGTTTTTCGGTTTCTGATCGAAAGTTTTTTTTGCTTAGGAGGTGATCCAGCCGCAGATTCCCCTACGGCTACCTTGTTACGACTTAACCCCCCTTGCGAAATTTAGGTTCGAACGCAGCACTAAGTCCGCGCCCTCACCCATACCTCACTCGGGTGGTTTGACGGGCGGTGTGTGCAAGGAGCAGGGACGTATTCACCGCGCTATATTGAAACGCGATTACTACGGATTCCAGCTTCATGAGGGCGGGTTTCAGCCCTCAATTCGAACTACGGCTGGGTTTATGAGATTACCGTCACTTTTCAGTGTAGGAGCCCATTGTCCCAACCATTGTAGCCCGCGTGTAGCCCGGGAGATTCGGGGCATACTGACCTACCGTAGCCCGCACCTTCCTCCGATTTAGCATCGGCGGTCCCCACAGAGTACCCATCATCCCGAAGGATATGCTGGCAACAGTGGGCACGGGTCTCGCTCGTTGCCTGACTTAACAGGATGCTTCACAGTACGAACTGACGACGGCCATGCACCTCCTCTCAGCGATTCAGGTAAAGTCTTTAGCTTGACCTACATATTGCTGTCGCCCCCGGTGAGTTGTCCGGCGTTGAGTCCAATTAAACCGCAGGCTCCACCCGTTGTAGTGCTCCCCCGCCAATTCCTTTAAGTTTCAGCCTTGCGGCCGTACTTCCCAGGTGGCTCGCTTCACGGCTTCCCTGCGGCACCTGAAACGGTCGCACCATTCCAGACACCTAGCGAGCATCGTTTACGGCTGGGACTACCCGGGTATCTAATCCGGTTCGTGCCCCCAGCTTTCGTCCCTCACCGTCGGACCCGTTCTGGTAAGACGCCTTCGCCACTGGTGGTCCCACAGGGATTACAAGATTTCACTCCTACCCCTGTAGTACCTCTTACCTCTCCCGGTCCCAAGTCTAACAGTATCCCCCGGAAGCCTAACAGTTGAGCTGTCAGATTTCCCGGAAGACTGATTAAACCGGCTACGGACCCTTTAGACCCAATAATAGTGATTACCACTCGGGCCGCCGGTGTTACCGCGGCGGCTGGCACCGGTCTTGCCCGGCCCTTGCTATCACATGCTATTTACACATGTGGACAGCCAGCATTGTATGCTGGCACTCGGTGTCCCCTTATCGCGGTTTCCCGCAGTGTAAAGGTTTCGCGCCTGCTGCGCCCCGTAGGGCCTGGATTAATGTCTCAGAATCCATCTCCGGGCTCTTGCTCTCACAACCCGTACCCGTCGTTGGCTAGTAGGTACTCTAGACCCACTACAACCTGATAGGCCGCAGACCCATCCTTGGGCGACGGATCTTTAAATCACAAAGCATTCCAGCATGTGTGATCTATTCAGAATTATCCCCAGTTTCCCGGGGTTATGCTGAACCCAAGGGCAGATTGTCCACGTGTTACTGAGCAGTCCGCTATGTTCACGAAGAACATTTAACTAGCATGGCTTAGTCGAACACCGATAGCAGTAACCTCTGGCAGGATCAACCAGAATTATGTTAAATTTCTAGCACACCTTTGAAGGTTAAAGGAAATTGTTGGCAGGGTACCTGTTAAACAACATGGATGCTGATTAAAGGCCCTGCACAGTGAATTCTTAATAACTAACGATCAGAATTCACCGAACTGCCATTGCGTGTGTCAGACAGAATTGTTATCTCCTGTCTCCATTTGATTAATGTGAAGGTGATTATGTTTCCAAGCGCGTTATGCGCGGGAACTCATGAATATTGCTTTTGATATATAAACCTTGTTATCCGGCAGAGCCGGAACATGTCACACGACAAACCAGCATGGGTTTACGCATGAAACAGGTCACCAATCCTGTGCCATTCACAGGACACATATATACGCACTGAACGCATATAAGCATTTGCATTATCAATTTCTACCGAACAAACAGGTATCAAGCAGATGCAAACAGTGAATGCTACATCTACACCCATTCATTGAGCGAGACTCCTACATATGTTCACTCGTATTAATAGGTATCGTACAAACAAATATTGAAATGAATTGTGGAGAACGGCAAAAAAACAAATCATTCATTAATGGAACGCATAAATAGAATGAAGAACATATCAAACTGGCATATTTCAAAACACAATACGAAAATGTACAAAAATAAAATATCACAAGAGTAAATACAGGGAACTATGTATTGAGAAGATGTGGCCAGCATGGTAAAAAAATCAAAAGATATAAGGAAACTTGACACAGATGTCGATAAATTGCGCATCAGACGCAAAGACAGTGAGGACCTGAAAGTAAAGGAAAATGTATTTGATGAAGCCACCCTCAAAGCTCTTTATGACCTGGCAAGGAAAGGTGTGATAGAAAGTCTCGGTGGATCCATCAGCACCGGTAAGGAGGCAAATGTGTTCCTTGCAGAAGGTAAAGACAAAAATGTTGCACTCAAAATATACCGCATATCTTCAAGCACTTTTAATTCCATGGATGAATACATACGTGGAGACCCACGTTTTAGCAATATACGCCACAAGAAAAAAGACATCATATATGCATGGACAAAAAAAGAGTACCGCAATCTTATGCGTGCCAGAGAATGTGGCATAGCCGCCCCCAGACCAATACATACCCACAAAAACATACTTGCCATGGAATTTATCGGAGAAGGAGACAAACCCTACCCTCTTCTAAAGGAAGTAAAAATTAGTGAACAATCTGCACAAACAATTTTTGAGACCATTATACATTACATAAAAATACTTTATAATGAAGCAAAACTAGTACATGGAGACCTTAGCGAATACAATATTTTGCTTGATCCATCTACCCTTGAACCATATCTCATAGACATGGGGCAATCTGTAACACTTGAGCATCCATCGGCAAATGAATTTCTAAAACGAGATATCAAAAACCTTGTCCGCCACTTCAAGAAATACGGCATACAACCCGACGAAGAAGAACTTTTAAGGATAATTACCGAAAAACAAAGAAACAAGTAAACAGAGGTTGAAAATCATGACGCATTTAAAAATACCAAAAGATAGAATTGGTGCAATCATCGGTCCAAAGGGCCAGACTAAAAAATTCATAGAAGAAAAATCATCTTCACAACTCAACATCGACAGTGAAAACGGGAGCGTGGAAGTCATACAGGGAGATGATCCCGTAGGAACTCTCAGAGCCATCGAAACAATCAAAGCCATTGGAAGAGGATTCAATCCTGAAAAAACAATACCAATGCTGGACGATGATCTGCTGATGCTAGAGGTTATTGATCTTTCAAAATATGCATCTACAAATAAGGAAATGACTCGCCTAAAGGGCAGGATTATAGGCAAAGGAGGTAAAACTCGCGAAATTGCTGAAAATCTCATCGGAGTGAAAATCTCAATCTATGGAAAAACAGTCAGTTTCATAGGATACCCGGAGCAAATCCAAATTATGAGAACTGCAGTTGAAATGCTCATAGAAGGAGCAAATCATGGCCCTGTGTACAGTTTCCTTGAGAAAAAACACAAAGAATTGATGCAAGCTCATCTGGATTCCTATTAATCAGACAAAATTAGCCACAGGAGACAAGAATGGAATCAAAGGACCTTATCCAAACCGCAAAAGACATGGGAGAATTTCCCACCCTCCTAAAAGCAGCCAAAGCACTTGACCTTATGGAAAAGTATTCCACAGAAGGGCCTTACACCATTTTTGCCCCAGTGGAAAGTGCTTTTGAACCCATTCCCGAATCAGTAATAGACGATACCTTCAAAGATCTTGATTATCTTAGAGATATTATTAATTACCATATAGTAGAAGGAAAATACAGCAGTGAAGACCTCCGCAAACAGGCAACATTAACTACGCTAGGTGGCAACAAACTGAGGTTGCGGGAAAACGACGGGAAAATATTTGTGGAAAATACGCCACTCCTTAAACCTGATATCGAATGCAGCAATGGAATCATACATTCCATAGGAGACATTCTTGTACCCTAATAGTACTCATTTTCCATTAATTTTTTTAGATGTGGATAAAAATGCAAATTCGGGCACACCATATATTTTGCATCCAGGGCTTTGTCGGGAAGGGTTATTCTGAACAATTTATAGAGAATATGGAAAACATTATTGAAAAACTAAACCGCTGCGATCCCCTGATAGAGGTCACAAATGCTCCGGATTGCATTTGCACCGCCTGCCCCAGACTGGAAATCATTGATTCACAAAGCACAAATGATAAGATAAGTCTTATTGGTTGTGAAGTCGAAACAGAAGTCAAAATGCTCGACAGAAAAGTAGCCGATGCTCTTGAAATTGATTTTGGAGAACATTATCGGTACAGTGAGCTTCTTAAAAAACTGAAATACATCGATGAAGAAAAGTTCGATAATATTTGTTCTGGATGCCAGTGGTACAGTCTCGGATACTGCAAAAAAAGAATCATTGGAATATAATACAAAATATGCCTTCAAGCGCCAATCCAAACATCTGTTTTATATACATAATGCCCCCATTTTCTTTGTAGAGTTAAAACTTGATTCAAGGAGGATAGAATGGCAGAAATGTTTCAATTCAACAACCTTACAGTATGGGACATCGGGGCGGCTCTGGTAGTACTGGTTGCAGGCTATATCATTGCCCGCATCCTGACAGGTATGTTTAAAGACAGTATCTCCAGAACAAAATTACCTTCCCTTGTGATCGATTTCCTGGCAAGATTTTTCAGCATTCTACTCTATGTTATTGTAATCCTTGCCACACTATCCACATTGAATTTTGATGTCGGACCTGTAGTCCTGGGATTATCAGCCGTGATTGGATTGATCCTTGGATTCGGGATGCAGGATACGCTTACAAATCTGGGTGCAGGAATATGGATTGCTGCACTGCGGCCCATAGATAAAAATGAATACGTAGAAATAAACGGTATATCAGGGACTGTTTCGGGCGTTGGGATTATGGCCACCGAACTTCTTGCACCCGATAACAAATTCATCACCATTCCTAATAAGCTTGTTTGGGGAAACCCGATTATCAATGCAACACGCCTGCCCACCAGAAGGGTAAGTGTTGATGTAGGAATAAGTTACAGTTCCAATATAGACAGGGCCATTGAAATTGCCATTGAGACGATGAAATCTCACACCAAAGTACTGTCAGACCCTGCCCCCGCCGTAATGACAACCGAACTTGCAGATTCCTCTGTAAACCTGCAGCTTCGTGCCTGGACAAAAACAGGGGATTTCTGGGATGTAAAGAAAGAACTCACAGAAAATATATTCAAAGCCTACAGAGAACTTGGAATCGAAATTCCATTTCCACAACTGGATGTCCATCTTGAAAAAGAGTAAGGACATAATACCTTTTTTATTTTTAAATAGAAAATCCGGTGATAAGAATATTGTCATGGAGGTGCGATCTTGATAATAACCACTACTGAAATCGTTGATGAAAAACAACAAAAAAATCCTTGGTATCGTGATGGGAAATACGGTACAATCGAGACATATCGGTAGCGATATAGGGGCAGCTCTGAAGAATGTAGCCGGAGGGGAACTTAAAGGTTATTCAAAGATGCTCAAAACATCCAGGGATGAAGCAATGCAACGCATGGTTGAAGAAGCAGAAAAACTAGATGCCGATGCAATAGTTAACATGCGGTTCACAACATCCCAGACAATGGCCGATGCTGCCGATATCCTTGCATACGGAACTGCGGTGAAATTCATCTAACCTAAAAGAGAAGTTGTAGACATGAAAGGCATATGGATCATAGGAGACCAGCTTTTTAGTCAAAATCCGATGATAAGAAACCTATCAAATGCCCCTATCATAATGATAGAATATACCGGCTTTGCTCTTGCACGCCCATACCACAAACAAAAGCTGATTCTTGTATAGTCTGCAATGCGCCACTATGCCGAAAAACTCCGGAATAGGGGAGCAGATATAACCTACATAAAGACAGCAGAACTGGAAAAATCCTTATCCAGATGGATAAAAAAGAAGGGAATAGATGAACTTAATATTGCAGAGCCTGCGAATATAACCCTCAAAGAATATCTTGGGAAACTCAATATAGATTGCAAAATCGTATTCGTGGATAATAAACAATTCATATGGAGTATTCCGGAATTTAACACATGGGCCAGCTCACGCAAAAACCTCATCATGGAAGATTTTTACAGAACAGGTCGCAAAAATAGTGAAATCCTGCTTGAAAAAGATGGCAAACCCTCTGGAGGAAAATGGAATCTAGATCGAGAAAATCGCAAACTTCCACCTAAAAATGGATTTCAGAAAAAACCACCCCAACATATAAAATTTTCACCTGATAAGATCACTAAAGAGATTATAGCAGAAGTTGAAAGAAGCGAATATCCTACATACGGAAAAGGAAAAGATTTCAATTTAGCTGTAACACATGAAGATGCGCAAAAAGCACTCGACTTCTTTATAGAAGAAAAACTCTCAAATTTTGGACCCTATCAGGACATAATGCTTACGGGTGACAATGTGCTCTGGCATTCGATTTTATCCCCCTACCTGAACCTCGGGCTTCTACATCCCCTAAATGTAATCAAAAAGGCCGAGCTGGCTTATTACCAAAAAAATCTCCCCCTAAACAGCATCGAAGGATTCATCCGGCAAATACTTGGATGGCGCGAATACATGCATTGCATTTACAAATACACAGGGGATAAATACCTAAAAAGTAACTGGTTTGATCATGAAAGGGAATTACCCGACATTTACTGGTACCCCGAAAGAACATCAATGAACTGTATGGCCAGCGTCATTGAAGAGGTACTTAACACAGGGTATGCACACCATATACAGAGACTTATGATACTGAGCAACTTTGCATTGCTTGCAGAAGTAAATCCTGCAAAGGTAAAGAACTGGTTTCATGCAGCTTTCATAGATGCATATGACTGGGTTATGCAACCCAATGTTATAGGAATGGGACAATTTGCAGACGGAGGGATCCTTGCTACAAAACCCTATATCTCTTCTGCAAACTATATCAACAAAATGAGTGATTACTGTCAGAACTGCACCTATAACCACAACCATCGAACCGGTGAAGATGCCTGTCCCTTTAATTACCTTTATTGGGCATTTCTTCACAAGAATAATGAAAAACTTAGGGACATAGGCCGTATGAAACTCATTTTAAAAAACCTGGACAGGATAAATAAAAAGGAACTTAAGCAAATAATGACACATGCAGATGATTTCCTTAAATCCCTTAAATAATATTAAAAATGAAAATGTTCCCAATAATCCTTATCCCTTCCAGGGTCCACTTCCATTTTCAGATCCGCAGGATAGGGTTCGAAAAACCTAGAAAAAACGGATGTATCTGAAGCAAATTTGCCGACAAAGAATTTCAGCATTTCAAGAACTGTCTCCACCCCCACAAGGTTGCGGGAATAGAGATCAATTACATCGTTAAAGAGAAAGTCGTCTTCAGCAGTTGCCTGTTCCTTGAAACCCTCATAGATGTTCTGTGCGGCATTGACATAGGATTCCGAAAATGGATGATTGGAAAAAATGTCCTTAAGCAGTGAAAAATATTCCTCTGAAACCTCATTGAAAGCAGCCTCTTCAGCCCCCTCAAGAAGAGAAGTCATTTTGTTTGATAGCGGTTGGCTGTAAAGCATGAAAAGATGGTGATAACGGCGATTGTATTCTACCAATTGCTCCATGTTACCAGAATCCAAGGCTCCCCTGAAGTCCGCAAAAGCAAAAAGACGAGTAAGAAAATCATGCCTGATACGTACATTACGCAACCTGTCATCCTCTTCAAGGGGATAACCACTATAGCGTTTCAGAATCTTGTCTGCAAAGAAGCCACTGCCCCTTTCAATTACACCGGCATTACTTAATCCACCATAAACCTTGATATCACGAATACCAATTGTTGGAGACTTGGACTTAAAAATGAAACCATCCACCTCCACAAGTTCCCCAAGGAAAGAATCTGTGAATTCATCCATTTTTTCAGTTACATCATTTCCTGTTTTGGGTTGTACAAGCCGATATTCACCTTTGATCTTTACAATCCTCAATGTATCCCTTGGAACCCCGAGACCGATGTCCACTTCCGGACATACTTTAATGAAATCCACAAACGGTTCAAGGTCCCGCACTGCCTGACAGTGAATCACTTGCCCATCATAACGTACTTTTTCAAATTCAAGGCACCTGCTTACAAGCACAATTGGCTGGGGAAAGGATATTTGCAGTATCATAATATAATATTGAGAGATGTAAGCATAAATCACTTTTGATATGTATTCAGTGGGCCACTGAATTATTAGCAAAGGAACTATATACCGAAAAATGGATTTAATTTCAGGAAACTTATCCCAATAATACTCCTCACAGCCCTCCTGCTGACTCTGCCGGTATATTTTGAAAATCGTTTCAGGGATAAGAGCAAACTTTTGAGGACTATTTCTGCCCTGTTTATCCTTATATTCTTCCTGTTCTATACTTCATCAGGGTTTGTTGCAGGAGGTAAACTTTTCAGCACGGTTTTTGGAGTTGAGTACTTTACTGCCCTCACAATAGGCGTACTTGTAATTATTTCCTATACTTTCCTTGGAGGATTCATGGCTGTATGTTGGACCGACTTTTTCCAGGGCTTACTCATGGTCCTGGCCATCACAATCGTACCTTTTGCAGCAATGAACGGTCTGGGTGGCATCTCATCAACTGTTGATATAATCAGAACCATTGACCCGAGCCTGCTGACCCCATTCACAGGTTCTGATGGCAGCCTGATTTCCCTGATAAGTGTAGTATCCCTGCTGGCATGGGGTTTTGGATATTTTGGCCAGCCCCATATACTAGTACGTTTCATGGCCATCAATGACCCGGAGGAAATCAAACAATCCCGAGCAATCGCCATAACCTGGGTCACCATCTCTCTGGCTTTCGCAGTTATTGTTGGTCTTGTGGGAAGGGCTTATGTGCCGGAATTCCTGGCAGGCGCATCAAGTGAAACCGTGTTCATGGTAATGGTAAACAGCCTGTTCCACCCGATAATTGCCGGAATTATGCTGGCAGCCATCCTTGCGGCTATAATGAGTACCGCTGATTCCCAGTTACTTGTGGCGGCATCCGCATTTACAGAGGATATATACAGGCTGGTCTTCAAGTCAGATGCCACCCAGAAAGAACTCGTATGGATGGGACGTATCACAGTAATCGGAATATCTCTTCTTGCCTATTATTTTGCCCTGGACCCGGCAAGCTCTGTCCTTGACCTGGTGGCTTATGCCTGGGCAGGGTTCGGTGCGGCATTTGGGCCAGCCATTATTTTCTCCCTGTTCTCCAGGAAGGTTACAAGAAATGCAGTCCTTGGAGGGATGATCTCAGGCGGTGTCATGGTAATCCTGTGGAAACAGCTATCCGGAGGAATATTTGATCTTTACGAGATCGTTCCGGGATTTATCCTTTCCAGCATTGTGATCCTGTTGATCACAAAAATGGACCGTGAACCTGCCTCGGAGATACAGGAAGAGTTCGAAAGAGTTCAGCAATCAGCCTGAACTCTTTTTTATGAAGTTTTATTTGCAATTTAGGTGGCAGAAACTGCAACATCCCGACATACGACCTCTGCCTGTTCCAGTATATTACGGGTTGCTATCTTTTGTTTGTATAGTGGATAACCGTATTTTTTGAGCAGTCTCTTTATACTTACCCGCATTTTAGCCTGCACGTTTTTGCGCAGGGTCCAGTCAATGGTAGCATTCTGACGGATTACTACCAATTCGGTACAAATTGGTAGTTTTTGGTAATTCAAACAGATTACAGGTTTTAAAGGTAAAAGGAAGGACCCCCTTCTATGGGAAAAACATGAATCCAAATTCAAGGTTTTAATATAAATTTACCAAAAAATAATGATAATCAGCCAATAGAAGAAGTTCAATGAGATTTTCTAGGATTAGAGGATATTGTCTTAAGAATCATAAAAATGGAAATGGTTGGCTGTTCTGTCACTTGCAACATCAACCTTTGTAAATTCCCCGAGAACCTTGGTATCCCCTATTACATCAAGCACCAGTTCGATGGCTTCCCAGATATTCTCAAGGGCTTCTGTCTTTGTGTCACCTTCACTTATAGCCGCGGGCAGTTCCAGACAGCGGGCCGTGTAACCACACTCTTCTGCGACTTCAAGAACAACTGTATATTCCATATTTAATCACCGGTGTTTCTGGTATATTTAACTTGGATATGCTGATTTGACTGCACCGACGGTATTGGCTATTCAGTTATATTTTGATTTTTAGTAAAAATCAACCAAGCACATGAGTGGACAATATTTTCTGCAAATCGTATATGTCCACCTTTTTGTTAAAGGACTTTTCAATTGGCTGCGGATCATTGCCAACCCATATATTAAGTTCTGCATCCAGATCGAAATGACCTGATGTCTCAATACTATATTTTGTGATTTTACCATAGGGAATGGACAGATAACTCCTTTTCTTGCCCGTCATGCCCTGGATATCCACGATAACTAACCGCTTATTTGTGAAAATAAACGTATCCCGGATAACAACAAAGCCAATTTCTATTGTTTCCCCGTCACACATAAATTGTCCATAATCCGATTCCAATTTATCAGGTTCAACGACACCTGCATTACCAAAAATACCCGAAAGACCCATACGATCACTACTCCATCCTTTATAATTAAACAGTAATAATAAATATACTAATACAGATATAAACCTATCCAATTATTTCACAGGACCCGGGCCTCAAATCGAAATCAACACAATAGCCACCAATGCAGCCGCCACTCCCATCCATTGTTTCTGAGCAAGTTTTTCCTTCAGTATAAGCCAGGCCAACAGCACTGTGCCTGCAGGATAAAGGGACGAGGTGACCGAAGCAATATCCAGCCTGCCGGCCTGGGATGCAAGGGCATAGAAGGTATTTCCCCCGGTATCAAATATTCCTGCTACAAGAATCACAGGCAGCACACTGCGACCGGGCATCTCCACTGGGCCGGACAAGGCGATGAACACAAGTAAGACACCTACAGCCGCAATCCTGGCAGCAGTAAGAGGCCATAGAACCGCAGTTTCACTTACCATATCTATTGTAATAAAGAAAAGGCCAAAACCCATACCTGCTGCAAGAGGCAGGTACAGGTCTTTTTTCTGTACAGTGATCCCTTCACTGTCTGCGGCTATCAGCCATACAGCAATCAGGGCAACCACAAAACCCAGCAGTTTGTGGACTTCCGGCAAACCCTCAAAAAGGGCAGCATATATTACCGGCACACCTGCAGCCACAACTGCTGACACAGGTGCCACAAATCCCATTTTGCCAAGGGAGAGACCTTTGTAAAGGGATAAAAGAGCGATACTGATGAAAATACCCGCAAGAACTCCCCAAACCATACCGTCAAGAGGCGGAAACTTCTCCCCAATTATGTATGCAGAACCTGCTAGGAGAAATACGCCAATAGCCTGAGTAATCAAAACCACAGCATAGACATTTGCCTTCTTAGAGGCAAAACCTCCGCTAAAGTCACCAGCTCCCCAGGAAGCAGCAGAAATCAGCCCAAAAAATACAACGAGGAATTCAGCAGGAATCATGTTTTTGCTCCACAACTAATAGTATCTGCTAAACAATAACCTTGACAAGTATAAAGGCCTTATTGAAAATAAGAAAAAAACGAATAAGAAAAAAGAAGGAAATTATCTGTAACTTCCATACATCTGTGCAGCATCCATCATTGCCATAACCTTGATGGGAGAAGCATCCAGCGGGAATTCACAACCCGGAGCCAATATATAACCACCCGGTGAATCAATACCTTCTTCGATATTTTCCCGGCAGAGTTCCACAACTTCCTCGTAAGTACTGTTCAGGAACAATGGCGGATTGATATTACCACATATAACATCATAGTCACCAAATGCATCAATCTGGTTCTTGATAGGAGTTTCCGGGCCAAAAAGCCATACATATTTACCTGCCCAATCATTTTCCTCCCTCATTTTGGTATAGTAGGGAACGTTGCCATTCTGATTTGCACAGGGATGCATAAGTACAGCATGTATACCTAGTTCCTTGACGTGGTTATGAATCTTTTGCATGTATGGATAAGCAAACTCCCCAAACATCTGGGGTGAAATCATGGTATTTGATTCAGACGGACCTCCGTCAAAGGGAAGAAGGGATTGTGGACCGTATTTATCCGCAAAGTAGTCGAGTGCGTTTATGAACATATCACTCACTTTTTCAAGTAACTGGTGCACCTTATCAGGGTCAGTAAGTATCCATGAGAAAAATTCAGATGTCTCAGCTACCACCGATGCGGCAGTGAATGTACTACCTATCTGTACAGTGATGGGCATCCCGTGTTCTGCACATCTGGAAGCCACAATATCAGCCTGCTTGTACCCACCGGGAAGTTCTTCCTTAAAGTCAGGAACTTTTATATTCTCAATATCATCAATTGTATTTACAGGATGCTCTATGACATACGGTGCACCCTGGCCTTTTCCATAAGGAAAACCAATCTTACCTCCGAATTCCCAGGGCCCCAATGATGCATATCCATACATTGGTGTTTGCTCATAGCCGTGAAGACGCATTGATGCAAACTGTGCATCAAAGCATTTGTCCCCATCTGCATAGAAATCACCCAGAGATATTCCAGTAATTTTTGATGCATACCCGAGAATAAAAGGTACCACTGGTATGCGGTCCGGTTTTTGTCCGGACATGACAGCTGCCATGCGTTCAGGTGGTGTCATTCTTGAAGTCATTCCTAATTCCTCCTAAAAACTATATTTAATATTTTAATCTATTAGCTTAAAAACCTATTCTATATTTTTTAAAATGTGTGAATAAGTGAAAACAAATAACCAACTTACTTACTTACTTATTTCGTATCAGATAGGCTATAAAAAATAAAAATAGTAACATACAGAACTGTCAATTTGGAAAAGAAAAGAATTATCTATTTATTGAGTGAAAAATAGCAAATTTAAAACATAAATTAAGTAGACTTGATGGTTGAAATTTTATATTTGTATTCTACTTGCATATTATGCAAAACAACTTCTTGTTAGCCAAAAGATACATCAAGAATCATCATTACAACAAAACCTATCATTGCACCCATAGTTGCTAAAGATGCATTGCCACCTCGTTGTGACTCAGGAATGATTTCTTCAATCACAACGAAAATCATAGCACCCGCTGCAAAAGATAAAGCATATGGCAATATAGATTCGACTAAAATAACAGACCCGGCTCCAACAACAGCGGCTATTGGTTCTACTATTGCAGATGCTTGCCCATAAAAGAAACTCTTCAAACAAGTCATACCTTCACGCCTTAAAGGTAGAGAAATCACAAGTCCTTCTGGGAAATTCTGAATTCCAATTCCTATAGTAAGAGCCAAAGCACCTGCCAGGTTAGCAGATGCATGACCAACTGCCACTGCTCCGAATGCAACGCCTATAGCTAGTCCTTCAGGAATATTGTGTAATGTCACTGCAAGAACGAGCAAAGTACTTCGCTGCCAAGACGTTTTGATACCTTCTGCATCTTTTGATGGGCGACCATATTGAATATGAGGGAATAATTCATCCATTCCCTTTAAGAAAAGTCCTCCTAGAAGAAATCCAACAGCAGCTGGAAGCCAAACAGGAACTTGTCTCATTGATGACATTTCAATAGCAGGAGAAAGTAGTGACCAATAACTTGCGGCTATCATCACACCTGCTGCGAAGCCAAGCATGGTATCAAGAAACTTTCTATTAATTTCTTTGGTCAGAAATACACTTGCAGCTCCAAGTGCAGTAAAACTCCATGTGAAAAGTCCTGCAAGTAGAGCTTGTACTACCGGACTTAAATCTTGTAAAAAATCCACCACACTTCCAGATCCTCTATCCCTTTGATACTTATTTCAAGTCTGTTTTGAATTGGTTATTAATTTAACTATCGTGAAAAAAGCAGATATAAAATGAATTCCCATTTTTGTAGGGGGGACTTCGAAATGGGAATTGAAAACTATAATATTGAAAAATACATTCCGGACGATTTTTTGTCAACAGCATGGGCAGTAAAACATGTAAATATAAAACTTGCAGCAGGACTTATTCTACTTGTTCTCTATACTATTATTCTAACAAGGTGGCTAGGGGGCTTATAATAAGCTCATAGGAATTATTTGTATATTTAAATAAAAAAACTTAACATTAATAGTTACCTTTGAATTTTTCTGATAAAAAATATTATTCTAAAATAGGATAAGTAAACTCGGGTTTGTAGATTCTGCATATCGGACCTCATCACCATCAACATCTAATGTTTTTCACAAGTTCTAGCATATAATAGAGGATGTTATAACCCTGTAAACTGGTTTGATATTCAGCTTGCTCTTCACACAGGCAGATCAATCCCTTGTTTCGTAATTTATCCAGAAGGGAAAGGGATTTGGATAAAATGAAATTCAATTACAGGAGCAGAAAATCAGGAAATAATATATTGTACGAAGACTGGAAAAAAATGGGTACTACAATTACATACATTCTCTATGCAAATATTGCACGAATATTCAAATGTATACCCGTTTTCCGAGAGAATATAAGCCGTCGGGGGGATTCGAACCCCCGGCCTGCTGATTACGAATCAGCCGCTATACCACTAAGCCACGACGGCACATAGATGCGTATCCAGATACGGATATTAGGATTTAACCATTTCGCTATTTTGCCTGCATAATATCAATAGATCCGCATATCGATACATATGTTATACTGATGCGGGGCATACGAACGGACCGAGCGGGTAACCAGTACTTCAAATTCCCTGCCTGCTTTTTTTGCAGTCTCCTCGATCAGGCAAAGAGAGGGACCAAAAAGATCATCATCATGCGCCATTGCGTAATAATGGATAAGACCTCCGGGTTTTGTCAGGGCCACGGCCTCATCAACAAAATCACAGGCATTGTGAGGCAGGTTCATGATAACATGGTCTGCTACCTGACCCAGCATCCCCGGAAGGTCACGGGCGTCTGCCACAAAGGCTTCAACATTATCCAGCCGGTTGATTTCGATGTTTTTTTGCAGGTACTCAACTGCGTGCGGATTTTTATCAATCGCATACACATAACTACATTTTTTGGCCGCCGGGATACTGTATGGACCCACCCCTGCAAACATATCCACAACTACATCATCCGGTTTCAACTGCAAAACCACCCGTTGGCGTTCCGTGGAAAGCCTGGGAGTAAAATAAACCTTCGCGACATCCACCAGATACCTGTACCCATGATCCCGGTGCATCGTTTCAGTCCTGTCTTCCCCGGCAACCAGCCTGAACCTGCGTACCCGAAATTCCCCTGTGATCCCGGATTCCTCCTGTAAAACCACACGCAGACTCTTTCTAAATTCCAGCAGGGCCCGGGCAACCTTTTCAGGTTCCTCTTCATCGCCGTCAAGAATTGCAATATCCCCCACTATTTCAAAAGAGGGAGAAAAACCAAGCAAACTTTCAGGAGTGACCTGTTTCTTATTGGGTTGCAGGTCATGTTTTACCAGTTCTGCCGCATAGGGAAGATTTAAGCAGACCTCCTCCGGACAATCGTCAATAACAGGTACATACAGACAGGCATCATCCGCGGACAGCCTGTATGAATTATCCAGTAAATCCATCTCTGCCAATGCCTGCCTGACAGGCTCTCCAAACCGTTTTTTCACTTTCACACACAAGCATTCCATCAAATCACCCAAGAGCAAACCAGGTACCAAATCCCATCAGAAAAACCCCGCAACATGCAAGGACACCCCTGTATAAAGTTCCCGAAAAGAAACTTCTCGTCTTGCTAAGAGATGTGGAAACAAAGGTAAACCATCCAAGATCAGCCAGCCAGTGACCGATAATAAACATCACAGCAGCAAATATACCTATCTCCAAACCCCTGAGCACAAGTGCACTCCCTGCAGCCAGCCACCATACCCAGAAATAAGGATTGGAAGCCGAAGTTAGTATACCTGCAGAAACAGGGTTTGCCAGAACTCCACCGGATAACCCTGAATCAATAGATGTATTCCGGGACTGTATTATCGTAAGTAAACCAAATACAACAAGTACCAGACCCCCTACAAAAGATATAACGGACATTTCCCCGTCCCCAATAAGAGATGTAAGGCCCAGCACAATAAGAATACAAATTAAAAGTTCAATCAAAGCATGACCAAGGACAACTTCAGGCCCTGCCCTCCATCCTTTTTTCAAAGAACCCTCAATGGTGGCAAAAAGCATCGGACCTGGTACAAGCGCTCCTGTAAGACCTACTGCAAATCCCACAAACAGCATGTCCAGTATTGCAAACATGGATAGGGGAGAAAAGAAGTTGAAGGATATTAAAATTATCCTTCCATAATCAGAGGATTATCTCGATATCGAGTTCCTCTGCAAGTTCCTTATACCGATTACGGATAGTAACCTCTGTCACACCTGCCACATCTGCGACCTCACGCTGTGTACGGCGTTCCCCACACAGGATAGAGGCGATATAGATAGCCGCAGCAGCAACACCTGTAGGCCCACGTCCGCTTGTTAGTTCTTTCTCCGATGCCTGCCTCAGGATTTCTACACCGCGGGATTGCACCTCGCCTTTCAGGGTGAGGCCCGAACAGAACCTGGGCACGTAATCTATCGGGGAAGTTGGCATTAGTTTGAGGGACAATTCCCTTGAAATGAAACGGTATGTCCTACCAATTTCTTTCCTGCTGACCCTGGATACTTCTCCAATCTCGTCCAGTGTCCTTGGAACACTGCACTGCCTGCATGCCGCATACAGAGCAGCTGCGGCAACACCTTCAATACTGCGACCACGAATCAGGTTCTTGTCAACCGCTTTTCTGTAAACAACAGCGGCTGTTTCACGAACCGTCCTGGGAAGACCAAGGGCTGAGGCCATCCTGTCAAGTTCTGAAAGAGCAAACGCCAGGTTTCGTTCAGTTGCATTACTGACACGGATACGTCTCTGCCATTTCCTCAAACGATACAGTTGGGCACGATTCTTGGATGATATGGACTTTCCATAGGAATCACGGTTCCTCCAATCGATCATTGTGGAAAGACCCTTATCATGTATCGTGTAGGTCATCGGTGCACCCACACGGGAGCGCTTCATCCTCTGGTCATGATCAAAAGCCCGCCATTCAGGTCCTTCATCTACAAAATCAGCATCAACTACTAAACCACAATCCGCACATACAAGTTCTGCACGTTCATAATCCTGTTCAAGATTGCGGCTACCACACTCAGGGCACTCAAGTGCCTTATTCTCTACATCAGTATTCTTTTCCTTCTCACGACGTGCCTTTATCATAGCACGCATTTTTTCTCGTTCGGAAGTGTCTGAATACCTTACCCTTTCAACTTCTACCATGTATTGGACCTCTGCTTAAAATCACGGAATAAAAATGGAAACTTTTATTATTTGACATACACTTTTTCTCGGATCCAGCTTTTTATCTTCGAATCCGGTACGTCACTAAAAATTTTGACTACAATATAAGGCTGGGCGGTCGGACCTATTATATCGGAAACTTTGCCAATTCTTGCAACCTTCTTGTCCAGAACTGCCGACCCTTTCCTGGGCAAATCCTTTATATTACAGAAAGCCATGCTTTCGGAGCCTTTAACTATAAGTTTCCTGCCACCTATCAGGTGGGACACTACTCCAAGTCTTTTCATATGCATTTTTCCATTATATAAGGTAATTTGGAAGTATAAATAGATTGAATTAATTGTATATAAATGTATCGCAACACCTTTAATAGAAACCTATGCCATTCCCGGGCACAAAAGGAATGATTAAAACAAAATTAATTCCCTGCAAATTATTTCATTCTTGCTTCAAAACATAATGCATCGTTAAACCTTAATATAAAATGAACTATTGTGTCATCAACTAACAAACAGGATCCTACATATAATCAGGAATCTACATTTCCATGGGAGGAAAGTTAGTGGCAAATAAAAAATTCGTTTATCTTTTTGGAAATAATAAAACCGAAGGAAAAAACAGCATGAAAGATTTGCTGGGTGGTAAAGGTGCAAACCTCGCCGAAATGGCAAACCTGGGTATTCCGGTACCTCCAGGCTTTACAATTACCACCGAAGTGTGTGTGCTCTATACAAAAAACAATCAATATCCACCCGGAGTGCTTGATGAAGTGAATCGGGCTTTACAAAAGCTCGAAAAAGCAAATAACAAACAGTTTGGGGATCCGGACAATCCCCTTCTCCTTTCTGTTCGCTCCGGAGCAGGGGTTTCAATGCCTGGAATGATGGATACTGTTCTCAACCTCGGCCTAAATGACAAAACTGTCACAGGACTTGCAAAAAAGACATCTAACGAACGTTTTGCTTATGACAGTTACAGAAGATTCCTGACAATGTTCTCAGATGTTGTACTTGGAATACCTACTGAAAATTTTGAAAAACTAATTGAAGCAAGGAAAGAAGAACTTGGTGTAGAACTGGATACCGAACTGGACACGGATTCTCTCAAATACCTTGTCGAAAAATTCAAATCAATAATAAAGGACAATACAGGGGAAGAGTTTCCACAGGATCCCAGAAAACAACTCCAGATGGCAATCGATGCTGTATTCAATTCCTGGAACAACCAGAGAGCAATAAAATACCGCCGCCTGAATAATATACCTGACAATTGGGGTACTGCTGTAAACGTACAGAGCATGGTTTATGGAAACATGGGTGAAAAGTCCGGAACAGGTGTTGCTTTCACGCGTGACCCTGCTACCGGTGAAAAATGCTTCTTCGGCGAATTCCTCACAAATGCCCAGGGAGAAGACGTAGTTGCAGGGATCCGCACCCCACAACCCATCGAAGCACTCCAGGATAGCATGCCTGAGGTCTATGATGAACTGGTAGACATCTACAGGAAACTGGAAAATCACTTCCAGGACATGCAGGACATAGAGTTTACCATCCAGGAAGGTACTCTTTACATGCTTCAGACAAGAACCGGTAAGCGGACTGCAAAAGCAGCTCTCAGAATAGCCGTGGAAATGGAAAAAGAAGGTCTCATTGATAAAGAAACTGCAGTATCACGTATCGAAGCCTCACAGATAGATAAAGTCCTCCATCCAATGATAGATCCCGGTGCAAAACTCGATGTAATTGCTACAGGATTACCAGCATCACCAGGTGCAGCAGTCGGAAAGGTTGTATTCACAGCAGAGGATGCCGAAGAGAAATCCAAGGAAGGAAAACAGACTATCCTTGTACGTACTGAAACATCACCGGAGGATATCGGAGGAATGGCAGCTTCTGAAGGTGTACTCACTGTTCGCGGTGGAATGACATCCCATGCAGCAGTTGTTGCCAGAGGAATGGGTAAACCATGTGTTGCCGGTTGTGGCGGAATTACAATCGACATCGACAAAAAAGAATTCACCAATGGAAATGTTACTGTAAAAGAAGGAGACTATGTAACTATCGATGGCAGTACAGGAGAAGTCATACTGGGAGAAGTCAAACTCATTTCCCCCGAACTGAGTGATGAACTTGATACCATCCTGGGGTGGGCGGACAATATCAGGTCAATAAATGTCAGATCCAATGCCGATACCCCCCAAGATGCAGCAGTAGCAAGGGAATTCGGAGCTGAAGGTATAGGCCTTTGCCGTACAGAGCATATGTTCTTTGGCGAGGAAAGAATCCCTGTTGTTCGTGAAATGATAATGGCAGAAAGCAGCCTGGAAAGGAAACAGGCACTTGAAAAATTGCTCCCCATGCAAAAGGAAGATTTTACCGGAATATTCCGTGCAATGGAAGGCTATCCTGTCACAATCAGATTACTTGACCCGCCACTTCACGAATTCCTGCCCAACCATGAAGAACTCACGGAAAAACTACGCGAACTGAAAAGTAAGGGTGCCAAACAGTCAGAGATCGCTGAAGTAAACAGACTGATAGGTGGAGTAGAATCACTCAAAGAAGTCAATCCGATGCTTGGCCACCGTGGATGCCGCCTTGGCATTACTTATCCGGAAGTGTACGAGATGCAGGTCAAAGCTATTATTGAAGCAGCATGTGACCTGAAAAAGGAAGGGGTCGAAATTGTACCGGAAATAATGATCCCACTGGTCAGTCATGTCAATGAACTCAAGGTAATCAAGGAAACAGTGAAATCCGCTGCACAGGAAGTAATGGATTGTAACGGTTCAACCATCGATTATCTCGTGGGAACCATGATAGAACTACCAAGAGCAGCCCTGACTGCAGACCGTATCGCTGAAGAGGCTGAATTCTTCTCCTTTGGTACCAATGACCTGACCCAGACAACCTTCGGTTTCAGCAGGGATGATGCAGGTAAGTTCCTCCCGTCCTATATAGAGAACAATATACTGGAGCAGGACCCATTCGCAGTACTTGACCAAGAAGGAGTCGGAGAACTTGTCAAAATAGGTATTGAAAAGGGTAGAGACACAAATAGCAAACTCAAGATCGGTATTTGTGGAGAACACGGCGGAGAGCCTGCTTCTGTAAAATATGGCCATAACGTAGGACTCAACTATGTAAGTTGTTCACCATTCCGCGTGCCCATTGCAAGACTGGCAGCAGCCCAGGCCGTGATCGAGAATAAAAATAAATAAAACAAAAAAGAAGAGATCAGAGGGGCAATACTCCAAAGTTCTCTTCATATCTTTTTTTCATATCATTCCATGATGGAAGATTGGTTTGGCATCCAACACATTCTACTTCAAATGAAGCAACAGTTGCTCCTATTTTGCCACATACTTCAACAGGGAAACCTTCCCTGAAAGCCAAAAGAAATCCCGCTCTATAACCATCCCCCGCCCCGGTGGGATCCACAGCTTTTACGGCCACGATAGGAATATCGATTTTTTCATTTTTGCTATATATCTTACTTCCACTGGAATCACAGGTGACTACAACTGTTGATATGGATTTCTTCAGGTCATTTAAAGACTTCCCCGTCATCTCTTTTACACGCTTGACCTCATGTATATTGGCAAATAGAAGATCCGTATTATCCAGTATAGTAACCAGATGCTCTTTTGAGTAAGTAACGAGGTCCTGGCCCGGATCAAAAGAAACAAACTTTGATTTCTGGGCCACCCGGGCACTGAAACTTGCCTCAGAGGGTGCCAGATGGACAAAATCCAGCGCCGGAGCTTCCATATCAGGCAACTTTGAAGATGAACCCCAGTAAAAGTAGGATGATTGGTTATGATTTGGGTCAGTATAGACAAAAGCTTTGGTACTTTCCTCACCTTCTATATGGTAAAGGAGAGAAAGATCAACACCCAGACTATTCAGATGTTTTTCATAGCCACTTGTAGAAAAATCATCTCCTACAGCAGCAACCAAACGGGATTTACCGCCCAACTGCGCCATTGCTGCGGCAATATTTGCAGCACCCCCTCCGAAAAGTACTTCATAGCTTGTTATCGGATAGGATTCGTTTGGTGAAGCAATATGTTCTACTTCAAAAAGATAATCCAATGCCGCATGTCCTACAACATCTATAGGAGAGGACATTAGACCTCCAGCTTCATCTGACAAATTCTTCGACATCTATTACAGTAAGAGGTACATCCCTCAAGGTTCTTCCGATGACCGATTTGGCAATACGGGAAGCATGTTCGTCACTTTCAGCATCAAAAACTTTCATTTCCAGGATAAGGCCGACGATAGCGGTATTTGCTGCTATGAAAACACTACTAAAAGGTTCATTACAGGCAGGACAGAAAGTAGAACCCACATCAACTTCAACAAAATCAAGTTGGGGATTTAGCCTCTTTCCGGCTTCAGCAATTGCTACACCAATGGCATCATCTGCGCTTTTAACATCCCTTACCAACCAGGCAGCTTCAAGGGTTACATGATAACTCGGCATACTTTTCGTCTCCAGGTTTAAAACTTCTACATTCTCTCAAATTTAAACATCGCCATCAAAACTAATAAGCACAAATAGCATATTAAGCAATAAACTCAGTCATATTCGTTTCACTTATATTAATTCTCTGCTTAAACCGAATTTGGATAAGGAATGGCAGATCATATTGTAAATAACACATCATCATCTACATCAAAAATCCCAAGCCTTGCACCGGCATCCAGCCAAGCATGCCCATAGCTGAAACATACAAGGGCATTTACAGGATCCTCAATCTTAATGAAATGAAGACCATCATTGTAATAGGATTGGGCCATATTTAGATAATCATCTGCTACTTTCATAAAATGAGAATTGGCCCTTGGAGCAGGTCGTGCAAGCTTCAGGGCTTTTTTAAGCAATTTTTCATATCTTCCAACTTTCTCATTCAAATCCGCTGCCATTTATAACACCTTATTTACTTTCAGAGCCAAACAGCTTATTGAAAAGACCACCACTCTCTTTCTTGGGATTGCGGCTTGGTTGCCTTTTAGGTGGCGGAGATTGGGATTTTTTTTCTTCCACAGGTTTGGTTAAGGGCTCTGCTTTGGACTCTTTTTTGACACCCGGAGACACTTTCGAGGAGGATTTATTGAGAATTTCCACAGATTCCCCACCATGCCTGGATTTCCTCACACGTATATCCACAAGTATCGGGCGTTCAATATCATTGCTCACCAGCATTGCAATCCCGGGTGGCAGGCGTAACAATTCTTCCTCTACATAGGAATTTACACCCTCCAGACCTTTACTGATAGATTTAAGGTCATTGGGATTGGTAACTTTCAATATAATCTGGCTTCCACACTGTGAAAGTACATTTTTATCGACCCTTGCAGGCCTCTGGGAAATTACCAGCATCCCCAAACCAAACTTTCGCCCTTCAGAGGCTATTGTTCGGAGAATTTCGGAACTGGAACTCTTGCTATATCCTCTTTCAGGAGCAAAATTATGGGCTTCTTCCACAACCAGCATTCCCGGAGGAATCGTGCCAAGTTTGCGAGCTTCAAAAAGAGCATCGCAGAGTTGTGCAACAATCATTGTCTGTATATGCGGGGGAACCCCCTTCAGGTCAATAATCGAAGCCTTTCCATCCTGCATTAATTCTTCAACCGGAGTGGGTTGAGGTGAAAGTATATCCAGCTGATTAATATCTTCAAGTAAATTAATTACATTCCAGCGGGCTTTGCTTTCATTATTGCTGACTTCCCTTATTATATCATCAAGGAAATAGGTTTCCACGTCAGCACGCAACCTGTGTACAGCTTCATAGAGAATGCCTGAATGAGTACTGTTAAAATTATCAGGAAATAAAGTCATCAGTTCACTGGGAGTAAGATTAACCCCGTTTAACCTGAAAAGATGATCTGCATTTGGATTAATTGATTTATCGGCAGGAGTATAAACCTGTATTCTGGAACCGTACCCTTTGGGTTTTATACCGTATTTTTTAAGGTCACCGGCATTTCCACTGGCCGATTCTTTAATCGAAGAATACTCACTGTGAGGATCAATTATCAACATGGGTACATTATGATCAAGTAATTCTTCAAGGATTACTCCGGCAGTATAAGACTTACCACTACCGGTTTTTGCAAGGATGCTACAGTGTTTCTGCACAAGACTGTTTACATTAAGGTGTACAGGAATACCGGTACCTTCAAGCAATCCGATATACATGTCATCTCCCACAAGACCCAGTGTATCTCTAATAAGTGTATCATCTGCCAGATAGACCTGATCCCCGGGACTGAAAGGACTCATAGGCGCTCTTAAAAGACCACGATCATCCCTGCTTCCTATTATTGTGGCAGAGGCCACTATACGGTCATCATTTCGATCTTTTCTCTGCCCTTTTTTAGCTTCTTCCAGAGAATATTTTTCACTGGAGCGCACAATTGACAACACCTGTGCAAGTATCCAGCCATCTGTCTCATGCCATATTTTGACATAATGCCCTCTCAGAACTGCCGTACTGTCTGATATCAGGAACTTGAAATTAAGAGTTCCTGTTTCACCGAATATGACTCCTACTGAACCACGTACCATATTATACTCTCACTAAGTAAATGATTTTTACTCAAAATACTTCAAATTAATTTTTGTCCTCTACTTCAAGGATAGATCCGGGTGCACCCGCAAGTTTAACAAGGGATTCAGCCTCGACAAAATGCAGATCTGCCGGGATCGCTACAATATGCAGGGGAGAACCAAAATCGTAAATTTTGAGATTTTCAGCAAAATCTGCCTTTACAATAGGTTTTTCAGAACCTGCGTTTGCAATCCCTACAGCTATTGAGCCTTTTATGAGATTTTCACCTCTTTTTTCATCTACCTGAAGCAAAAGGTCAATTCCCTGATTAACCGTCATATACCCCTTATTCATATCAATATCAAGAAATACAGCCGTATGCAGACCCATCTGCCTGTTGCGTAGAATAGTATCATAGGGAGTTTCAGAAATAATGGTATTTCCCCGGGTGCTCGTGTATGGATGAGGAATGGTTGCGGCTTTACCAAACCTGTAATTCTGAAGGCCGGTCAGACCGCATATGGCAGAGACTATGGAAGAGCCGTGGATCAAACGGGTTTCAATGCCCTTCTCCATTGCTCTGAGACGGATATCTACATGAGTAGTGGATACCATCGTGTCCCCGCCTGTTAGAAAAGCTATATCAATCTCTTTTGCTTCTTCCAGCCACCAAGGATCTTGTTCTACCTGCGGTCTGTCAAGAACGTGTATTTCCCTGCCATACATGTCTTCCATCTTTTCTTTATCCGCACCCATCAATCGGGAAGTGTAAAATTCCACATACACCTTATTAGCATTTTTTATAACTTCAAGCCCCTTTACAGAAACATCCTTTTCATCAAATAACCCAAGTCCGACAAAATAAAGCATAGGCTTTATAAGAGCCCGCTCTATATATTAAAGGTTTTGAAAAGGCTAGCAATCGCAAAGAGTTACTACGAAATGTATTTATAGAACCACAGACAGTTAGATTTCTTTATATACAGATTATTCATCAGGAGGTTCAACATCAATGCCAGGACATTACGGCGGACAACCCGCCTACATCATGGATCCCCGCACCGAACACAAGCAGGGAAGAGATGCTTTATCCGTAAACATCGCCGCAGCAAAGGCAGTAGCAAACATTGTTAGGACTACCCTTGGGCCCAAAGGTATGGACAAAATGATGGTAAACTCCATTGGAGACATAGTCCTCACCAACGACGGAGCCATGATCCTCAAGGGAATGGATATCGAGCATCCAACTGCCAAAATGATCGTAGAGGTTGCCCGTACCCAGGAAGAGATTGCAGGTGATGGTACAACCAGTGCAGTTGTAACTGCAGGTACATTACTTGACAAAGCATCCGATCTTATAGAAGAAGGTGTACATGCACGCGTTCTTGTAAGAGGATTCGAAAATGCAGCTGAAAAAGCTCTGGAAATTCTCAATGAATTTTCCATAGATGTAACCGAAGGAAACAGGGAAGCTCTTGAAAAGATAGCCAGCACTTCTATGTCAGGAAAGGCTTCCGAAACCAACAAGGAGATACTTGCAGCACTTTGTGTGGATGCAATCCTGCAGATTAGCAAAAAGGGTAGTGTCAATGTAGACAACGACATAATCCTCAGACAGGAACCTGGAAAAAGTGTCAGTGAAACAGAGATCCTCGATGGCATAATGCTCAACAAGTACAGGGTACACCCTGGTATGCCAAAAACTGTAAAGGATGCAAAGATCGCTATTATAGACACACCTCTTGAAACCCAGAAAACATCAAACACATCCAAATTACAAATTAGCAATGCTGATGAAATGCAAGATTTCCTCGCCCGTGAAGAGGATGATTTCAAGCAGATGGCTGACCACATCATCCAGAGCGGGGCAAACGTCGTAATATGCTCCAAGAATATCGGTGACAAGGTAGCACATTACTTGCAAAAGAGCGGTGTTATGGGTATCCGCAGGGTCAGTGATGATGATATAAAGAACCTGTCCTATGCAACCGGGGCAAAAATCGTGAAAAGGGTCTTCGACCTCAGTGAAGAGGATCTGGGACATGCAGGTGAAGTCGGAGAAGAGGGAGAGTCCACCGTTGCCAAGATATTCATAAAGAAATGTGAAAATACAAAGGTAATTACCATTCTGCTTCGTGGAAGTACCGAGCATGTCACGGACAATCTGGAAAGGGCCTTTGATGACGCACTCCATGTTATCAACTCAGTCTTCGAGGATGGTAAGATCGTGGCAGGGGGCGGTGCAGCAGAAGTGGAAATTGCCCAGAGACTGCGCCACTATGCTTCAACCATAG